>CAIVZZ010000007.1 GCA_903910555.1 uncultured Gemmatimonadota bacterium
GCAATTTGTTCCTGCTTGAAGTCAGCCGAGAAATAGCGGCGTCCATCCGATCCGCGTCGATGCGTTTCCATCCGACGACCCTCCGTTGAGAAGTGAACCTACGCTTCCCAAAGTGCCTCGTCGAATTGGGGTACACAGCAGGACTGCGCCGCATCTGGTTCGAGCTCGGCTCCACGCAGCAATACTATCCGCTCCTGCACAGCGCGTTCTGGACCGAAGCGCAGCTCTGGGGCGACTACGTCCTCGGCTATCATCTCGTCACGATCGTTCTGCATGTGATCGCGGCGTGTCTGGTCGTCACGCTCTGTCAGCGCTTGTCGATCAAGGGCGCATGGCTCGCGGGCGCAATATTCGCGCTGCATCCGATCAACGTTGAATCGGTCGCGTGGGTTTCCGAACAGAAAAACACGCTCTCGCTCGTGCTCTACCTGCTGGCCGCGTTTGTCTATCTGCGCTACGATGACGCGCACCGGCCGCGCGACTACGTGCTTGCGTCGGTGATTTTCCTCTGCGCGCTGATGACGAAGACGGTCACCGCGTCGCTGCCGGCGGCGCTGCTCGTGATCTTCTGGTGGGAGCGCGGCCGCATCGAGTTGAAGCGCGATGTAGTGCCGCTCATACCATGGTTTATTGTCGCCGCGGCAAGTGGACTGTTCACCGCGTGGGTCGAGCGCCATCTCATCGGCGCCGAAGGATCGGACTACAACCTCGACACGCTCCAGCGCGCGCTGCTCGCCGGCCGCGTGATCTGTTTCTACTTCTATAAGATCGTCTGGCCCGCCAACCTGATCTTTACCTATCCGCACTGGACGGTGGATCCGAAGATCGCGTGGCAATGGCTGTTCGACGGCGCGCTCGTTGGAATCGCGATCTGGTTCTGGCGTATTCGCGCGCGCACACGTGCCCCGCTCGCCGGCCTGCTCTTCTTTGGCGGCTCGCTCTTTCCAGTACTCGGCTTTCTCGACATCTACCCGTTTCGGTATTCGTACGTCGCCGATCACTTCGCCTATTTGGCGAGCTTGGGTGTGATTGTGCCGCTATCCGCGGGTATAGCAATTGGGTACGAGCGGGTGCGAGACGCTGAGAAGCGGCGCTACTTCCAGTTCGCGGTTGGGATGCTGCTGCTCGTGCTCGCAACGCTGAGCAATATCCAAAGCCGCATGTACACGGATCCGAGAACGCTCTACCGCGCGACGATCGCGCAAAATCCGGATGACTGGATGGCGCATCAGAATCTCGGGCGCATCTACGCGCGCGGCGGGAAGTATCGCGCGGAGTCGATTGTCGAATTTCAGGAAGTGATCCGGCTCAAGCCCGATCATGCGCGCGCGCACTACAGTCTGGGCGTTTCGCTCTACCTTTCAGGACGCGGCAGGGAGGCGATCCCGCATTTCAGGAAGGCGATCCAGTACGAGCCGAAGAATCTCCTGATAGTCGGGAACTCGCACTATTTTCTCGGTGTCATACTAACTGCGATGCCGGATAGCGCGGCTGCTGGAAAAGCAGAGTTGGACACGGCGGCGAAGCTGGCGCCAAATCTTTTCAAGAGGTAGTGAATATGCGGCGGACAATCGTGGGAATCAGCGCAGCGGCGGTTTTGTTTGGCGCGTCGTGCGGTCACTCTGCAACGGGACCGGCGACCACGAAAGCAATTCTGATCACGCTTCAGCTCAACGCGCTGCAAGCGGCCGCGTCGATTACAATCGACGGCATCACGTTCGGAACGATTGGAACCACGAATACCGTCACGATGCAGGTTCCGCTCACTGCGAAAACGCTCACCTACCTGATCAGCAACTCGCCGATTTCACCGCCGCAGGATATTCAGCCGGATATGTTGGGCACGTCGGCAAACGTTGCGATTATTGGATCGACATATTCGATCAACAACATCATCAACAACATTACGTACGTCGATCCGACGATCATCAACCTGACCGGCGCGACAGCATACGTCGGAATTTTTCGGAATGGCGCGGTGACCTGTCTCGCGCCGCTGTTGATCGGATCAACGACGGGCAAAGACTTCGGCTACTGGAAGCTTTCGAGTGACACGGAGTTCCGCGCGTACAGCACGGTCGGATGCACCGGCCCGTATCACTCGTATGGGTTCGCGCAGCTCTCGGCGTTCACCCCGAACTCCGGAACGGTCACGTTCAACCTGAGCTCTATTCCGTAGCCGCAGCGAGCGCGGCTCTCGCTCGATTCTAGAGCGAGAGCAGGCGCTCGACGCCTACGCCTTCCGCCTCAGCCTGGAAGTTCATCACGAGGCGGTGGCCGAGTACGTTGTGCGCGACAGCTTTCACGTCGTCGATATCCGGCACGCTGCGGCCATCCATCGCGGCACGCGCTTTGGCGCCGAGCACCATGTACTGGCTTGCGCGCGGCCCCGCACCGAAGCTCACGAACTTCTTCACGTCTGCGCTCGCACCGGGCTGACCCGGACGCGTGCTGCGCGCGAGATCAACCGCGTACTCGATCAAACTCGGCGGCGCAGGCAAACGGCGCACGAGACGCTGCATCTCGCGGATCTGCTCACCCGTGAGCACCGGCTTGATTTCGTTGCTGCCCGCGCCCGTGGTAGACGAGACGATCTTGATCTCTTCTTCCTTGGTGGGATAGCCAACCTTCAGCTCGAACATGAATCGATCGAGCTGCGCTTCCGGCAGTGAATACGTGCCGTCGTGCTCGATTGGATTCTGCGTTGCGAGCACGAAGAACGGTTCCGGAAGCTGGTACGACTTTCCAGCCGCCGTCACACGGTGTTCCTGCATCGCTTCGAGCAGCGCGGCCTGTGTTTTCGGTGGGGCTCGGTTGATTTCGTCGGCGAGCACCATGCTCGCGAAAATCGGACCCGGCTGGAACTTGAAGACGCGCTTGCCGGTGCCGTGCTCTTCTTCGAGCAACTCCGTGCCGGTGATATCGCTCGGCATGAGGTCGGGCGTGAACTGCACGCGCGAGAACGGAAGATCGAGCGCCTGCGCCAGCGTCTGGATGAGCAGCGTCTTGGCGAGCCCCGGGACGCCGATCAGAATGACATGGCCGCCGGAGAGCATCGCGCAAACGAGGTTATCGATGACATCGTGCTGGCCAACGATGCGGCGCGCGATTTGATCGGCGAGAGTGCCGCGCGCTTTCTGCAGCGTGGCGAGCAGCTCGAGATCCTTTTCGCCCGCTGCTGATATCGCGTTCTGTGTGGCCAAGCGCGGATCTCCTGATACGAACTGTGGTGAGCCTTTGCGGTCTGGCGCCGAACGGCTAGAAGATAACGAAAGAGCGCCGTGAGGAAACGGCGCCCGCGGGTAAAACGCTGATAGTCTGTTTGTACTCTTACTGCTGGCGCACCACGAAATCGGTGCGCTGCTCCATCGGGAAGTTCTCGCTCGCGAGCGTTGCGATTGCGGTGTATTTGCCGGCCGGCGCGTTCTTCCAGAGCGCATCGTAATCGAGCGTGTCGCTCTGATGCATGACTTTGTTCTGCAGCGACTGCGTGAACATGCGGCCTTTGCTCCAGCGCCACACTTCGTTGCCGAGTGAGTCGACGACGATGACTTCGTGTGTCTGGCCGCTGGGGAAATTCACTTCGAGACGTTTGCTGCCCGCGTTCACCACTCTGAACGCCAGCGTCACGCCGTTGTTGTTGCCGACGACTGCGAGCGTGGATGTGAGCGCGACACCACTCGATGCACGCGCACGCGCAGCGTGCACAGTTCCCGCGACATCACCGGTGGCCGGACGCGGGCCGCACGCAAATGCGAGCACCGCGAAGCACATCAAGCCGAAGATGATACGACCTTTCATTATTTAAGAAAGTCGAAACGGAAAAGTTTGGTCAGAAAAAACGCGCATCGTGATCATTCCATCCCTACATCACAAATCTCGCAGCCGATGTAGGACGGAGCAGAAACTTATCAATCTTAGGACGATCCGTCAAACTGCCTGTCACAGCTAAGTGACGGAGTGCGTTTGGGTTGTGGGGTCATGTAACAAGTCGCGGTGCCGGAATGGCGCGAAAATGGTCAGTTCTTTCGATGTGCAGAATCGGTAACGAAGCGGTTGTCTGAACGCTCGAAAATGAGCTCTCACTGCGCACAATGAATGGCTGGTGGTTACAGCACTCAACTCTCTATTTCACAACACTTTACAATGGCGGTGCTGTCGTTGGTTTTTCGCTTGCGAAATATTTCACAAGCAACTAACTTTTCTCCCCAGATGGAGCCACCGCGCGATCCTTCCAGCGAGCAAGAGCGAAACATCGCAAAACAGCGCGATGCAATGCTGGCGAACGCGCGGGGAGAAAAAAGCTTCGGCATGTCGGGCGGGAAGCCCGACCCGCGGCTGATGGGACTCGGGCTGCAGTTCGTCATCGCG
The DNA here is from genome assembly GCA_903910555.1 of uncultured Gemmatimonadota bacterium. GTDB lineage: Bacteria > Gemmatimonadota > Gemmatimonadetes > Gemmatimonadales > Gemmatimonadaceae > Fen-1231. Next base: position 4,372 of record CAIVZZ010000007.1, read on the forward strand.
ATTTTGCTTTGTTTGTACGGCGGCATGTGGCTCGATGCAAAATTTCACACGGCCCCGTGGCTCATGCTGATTGGCGCGTTGATCGGAGCCGGTGCGGGATTCTTCTCGATGTTTCATGTTCTCATGTCTGAGGACAAGCGAATGGACGCCGAGGACAAGGGAGAGAAGTGAAGAAGTTCGTCGGCTTTGTGTTGGTGACAATCGCGGTGTGTTGTGGCGGCGCGTGGGGAATCACGCTTGCCGTTCCGGGTCAGGATATTTCTCGTGCCGTGTGGACGAGTGCAGTGATCGTGATGATCGTGCAGCCGCTCGCGTTTCAGCTGGCGCGGATGATGGGTCCGCAGAACGTGATCGCAGCCTGGGGATTGGGATCGATGCTGCGCGGAATCGTCCTGATTGTTTTCGGATTTTTTGGGGTGAAGGCGATGGGGCTTTCGATGGAGCCCGCGCTGCTGAGTATGGCCGGATTTTTCTTCGTCTCGACTGTGATCGAACCCGTTTTTCTGAAGCCATGAGATTCGTTCGTCTTTCCAAACTCGCCATAGCGACGCTGCTGTTTGCCGCCCCCGCGCTGTCACACGCGCAGGACAGCGCGGCGCCGGTGCAAGCGCCGGCTGCTCACGCAACCGAGAAGGCCGGCCCGCCGGATTTCATCACGCCGCACATTTCGGACGGCTCGAAGATCGACATTCCGAGCTTTTCGATGGCCGATAACTTCACGCGTGAAATCGAGCTGCCGAAGTGGGCGCCGGTGCAGATCGGACCGCTGACGCTCGATCTCTCGCCGACAAAGCACGTCGTGATGATTTCGATCGCCGGCTTGCTGTGCATGCTGACCCTGATTCTGGCGGCACGCTCGCAGGCGCGCAGTGCGCTCACCGGCAAGCCGCCGAAGGGATTCGCGAACGGCATCGAAGCGATGGTGCTCTACATCCGCAACGAGGTCATTCTGCCGAACGTCGGCCATCATGGCGAAGGATTCGTGCCGTTCTTGCTGACCGTTTTCTTTTTCATTCTCTTCTGCAACTTGCTGGGCCTGATTCCTTACGGCGCGACGGCGACGTCGAATATCTCCGTCACGGCGACGCTCGCGGTCGTGAGCTTCCTGGTGATCGAGATCGCGGGTATGCGCGCGCTGGGTTTCGGCTACATCAAGACGATTGTGTACTGGCCGAGCGACATGCCGCTTTCTATCAAGCTTCCGATCACGTTCATCATGACGCCGGTCGAGCTGCTCGGAAAGTTCACGAAGCCTGTTGCTCTCGCGATTCGACTGTTCGCGAACATGATCGCGGGGCACGTCGTCATCCTCGCGCTGATTTCCATCGTGTTCACGTTCGGACTGTGGGCGGTCGCGCCGTTCCCGGTGCTCGCAGCGACGGGAATCATGATGCTCGAGCTGTTCGTGGCATTTTTGCAGGCGTTTGTGTTTTGTCTGTTGGTGAGTGTGTTCATTGGACAGTTGCGCGAAGGGGCACACTAGTAGCAGGGATCGTCCCTGCGATTCCCGTTGAGCCCGGAGCTCAGTGACGGGAAGCGGCCGACAGGAGGAGCGTCGGTTGCAGCGCGAGGTGGTTTCGTAAAACGATTTTCCAAACGGAGTTTCAAATGATCTATCCGCTCTTCCAGGCCGCAGCCGAATACGGCAAGGGTTACACGGGCGCCTGGGCAATGATGGGAGCCGGCATTGGTGCAGGTCTCGCCGTAATCGGCGCAGCCATCGGCATCGGCCGCGCTGGTGGACAGGCTGTTGAAGGAATGGCCCGTCAGCCGGAAATGGCCGGCCGCATTCAGACCGCTGCGCTGATTTTTGCCGCACTCGTCGAAGGCGCTGCGCTGTTCGCGATCGTCATCTCGTTCATGATCGTCAACAAGTTCTAATTTTATTTTGGGGATCGGGGCGTCCCGGGACGCCCCGATACTCGACCTACACTTCGGATCAACCATGCGTCGCATCGCTTTGAATACATTCGCGCTTTCGCTGATTGCCTCGCCGCTGCTGGCGCAGGAAGGCGAGGCCGCGTCCAAGCCGGGTCTGCTCGCTTTGCAGGGCGGCCTGATGTTCTGGACGCTCGTCATCTTCGTGCTCGTCTTCCTCGTGCTGAAGTCATTCGCGTTCGGCCCGATCACCAAGGCGGTCGCCGATCGTGAGCAGGCACTGTTGGACGCGATCGAAGCGGCCAAGAAAGACCGCGACGACGCAGCCAAGCTGCTCGCCGAGCATCGTGCTGCGATCGAAGCAGCGCGCGGCGAAGCGCAGCGCTTCATTGCCGAAGCTCGTGCGCAGGCGGAGAAGATGAAGTCCGACATGCTCGAGCAGACGCATGCTCAGCAGGCCGAACTTCTCGAACGCGCCCGCCGCGACATCGAGTCGGAGAAGACCAAGGCAATTGACGAGCTCCGTCGCGAAGCGATCGATCTCGCTCTTGCCGGCGCAAGCAAGGTCATCGAGAAGAATCTCGACGACGCGCAGAATCGCAAACTCGTCGAGAGCTATCTCTCGTCGATCAAGTAAACAGAGCCCCACACGATGCACGAAGAATCGATCTCACGGAACTACGCCGACGCGCTGCTCGCGCTCGCCCGCAAGGCGAACGCGGCAACCGAGTGGGCAACGTTGATCAACGCTGTGGCCAGCGCGGTTGAAGAAGATCTGACGCTGCGCCGTTTTCTGGCCGCGCCGCAGATCAGCGCGAGCGAAAAGAACGCGGTGCTCGCGAAGGCGTTCGAGGGCAAAGCGCCGCCGATCTTCATCAAGTTCCTGCAGAAGCTCGTGTCGAATCGCCGTCAAGTTTTGATTCCTGATATCGCAACGGAGTACGGCAATCTTCTCGACGACGCCGAGGGCCGCGTGCATGCGCGAGTCACGGTGGCGCGCGAGACGAGCGCCGCGGACCAGGAAGCGATCGCGAAGGAGCTGTCGCGTGCGCTCAAGAAGACGGTCGTCGCGCACATCGCGGTGAATCCGGCGATCCTCGGCGGTATCGTCGTGCGCGTTGGCGATACGGTGATGGATGGGTCGGTGAGGCGCCGGCTCGGCGCGCTGCGTCAACGGATGATCTCCGGGCGCTAGAGCGGGTTAGTTCAGCGTTTCGTCGGCCATCGTATATTGAATCACGATGGCCGACCCCATAGACCGCCGTTCGTTCTTCACCACCGGCTTCCGCCGAGCGCTCGGCCATGCCGTAGACGCGGTCTCGAATAAGTTCTCACCCGGTCAGTACACGCGGCCGCCCGGCGCACTCCCCGAGGCATCGTTTCTCGCCGCGTGCACGCGCTGCGGCGAATGCACGACGGTCTGTCCGGCGCACGCGATTCGCCCGCTTGGAACTGAGGCGGGATTCGCAGCGGGAACGCCAGCGCTCGACGTGAACATGAACGCGTGCCTCATGTGCGAAGACATGCCGTGCGCCGCGATCTGCCCGACCGACGCGCTCGAGGTCCCGCAGGATCTCTGGGATCGCGTCAAGATGTCAGCCATTACAATCGACACCGAGCGGTGCATCACTTATCGTGACGTGGAGTGCGGCGTGTGCGCGCACGCCTGTCCGGGCGGTGAAAACGCGCTGCGTATCGACAGTCGACGCCATCCGGTGCTCGGACCAGATTGCACGGGGTGCGGAACGTGCATTCAGGCGTGCGTCACCAGCCCGAGCTCGATCAAGTCAACGACTATTGGGAGGCCTTCGTGAGCGGCAAGTCTGATGTGCGCATAGTGCAGAAGCCATGGGGACACGAAACGATATGGGCGCACACGGATTTGTACGTGGGCAAGGTGCTGCACATCAAGGCGGGGCAGTCGCTCTCGGTTCAGTATCACAACCTGAAGGATGAGACGATTCATCTGTTGAGCGGGACGATGATATACAGGGTTGGGACGACAGACGGCAGAACGCAGACGGCGGATGGGACGGCGGACGGCGGACGGCGGGAACTGCAAGTGATTGAGTTGAGGGAGGGTGAGTCATTTCGGAACGAGCCGGGACTCATTCATCAGATGGAAGCCGTCACCGATTGCGTATTGCTCGAAGCATCAACGCCGCACCTCGACGACGTCGTGCGCCTCACAGACCGCTACGGTCGCCAGGGAACCAGCGCACCATGAAAGTGATCATTCCGCTCGCCGGCAAAGGCACGCGCCTTCGCCCGCACACGCTCACGACGCCGAAGCCAATGCTGCGCGTCGCGGGGAAGCCGGTGATGGACTATGTGCTCGACGATGTGCGCAAGCTCGGCGACGTCGACGAAGTCATCTACATCACCGGCCATTTGAAGGAAGCCGTCGAGCTGCATGCGAAAAGCGCGTACCCGGACATGAAAGCGACGTTCATCGAGCAGCAGGTGCAGGATGGCACGGCCGGTGCGGTCGGGCTCGCGCGCTCTCGTGTAGACCAGCCGGTGCTGATCATTTTCGTCGACACGATTTTCGATGCCGATCTCTCGGTGATCAAGACGAGCACGGACGACGGAATTCTCTGGACGAAAGTCGTCGACGACTGGCATCGTTACGGCGTGATCGTCGCCGATGAGAGCGGGCACATGACGAAGATCGTCGAGAAACCGTCGACGCCTATTTCCAAGCGTGCCAACATCGGCTTGCAGTACATCAGAAATTGGAAACTGCTGTTCGAAGGGATCGACCACGTCATGAAGCAGCCGAAGAACAAAGGCGAGTGGTACCTGACCGATGCGTTTCAATACATGGTCGACAAAGGGGCGAAGCTGCAGGTCGCCGAGGCCGCTGGGTGGTATGACGCGGGTCAGGTGGACACGATCCTGGCGACGAACGGCGTGATGCTCGCGAAAGGGCGCGCGCGGAAGCCGGCGGGGCTTACCGACTGCACGATCGTAGAGCCTGTGTATATAGAAGACGATGTGGTGCTGACGGGATCGACTATCGGGCCGAATGTGTCGATTTCAGAGGGGACGAGCATCACGAACTCGACGGTGCGGGATTCGATTGTCGGACGGCTTTCGAATATCGATAAATGCGCGCTGAGCGGATCGCTCGTGGGCGATCACACGAAGATTTCCGGGGTGAAGGGCGTCGTTTCGATCGGAGACTGCTCTGAAGTGAAGGTCACTGAATGAGTGACATCACTCGGCGAGACCTGCTCAAGGGCGCGGCGCTTGCGGGTGCTGCGCTCGCAGGGAGCGGGATGTTTTCTCCTGCGATCGCCGAGAATGTGAGTGCGATCACGCATCCGGATGCGGCGCCGCCCGCGCCTGCGCGGCGTCAGACGATGCGCAACGTTCCGTTCGAGCGGCATGAGATTGTTCGCGTGGGGATGGTGGGCAACGGTCTGCGCGGACGATCGGTGCTTGGCGAACTGCTCTCGCTTGAAAATGTGAAGATCGTCGCGATCAGCGATGTCGTGCCTGAGAAAATGGCGAAGGCGACGAAGATGATCACCGACGCCGGTCGTCCTGCGCCGGCGACGTATGGCGATGGCGATCACGCGTTTGAAGAGCTCGTGAAGCGCGACGATATCGATTTTGTGTATACGGCCACGCCCTGGGAATGGCACGTGCCAGTGATGCTAGCCGCGCTCAACGCGGGGAAGCATTGCGGGAGCGAGTGCCCGATTGGCACCACGCTGAAAGATTTGTGGGCGTTGGTTGATGCTTCGGAGAAGGCACGGAAGCACTGCCTGCATCTCGAGAACTGCTGCTATGGCGAGACCGAGATGCTCGTGAACAAGATGGTGCACGACGGAATCTTTGGTGAAGTGCTGCATACCGAGGCCGCATATCTGCACGATCTGCGCGGGATTCTATTCGAGAATCGTGACGAAGGACTCTGGCGCCGCGCGTGGCACACGCGCGCGAACGCGAATCTGTATCCGACGCATGGACTCGGACCGGTGGCGTGGTATCTCGATATTCACCACGGTGATCGTCTCGATTATATCGCGTCGGTGGCGGGGCCGGAGCGCGGGCTCGAGGTGTATCGCGAGGCGACGGTCAAGGATAAGGCGGATCCGAAGTGGCAGGAGAGATACATCACTGGCGATCACAACACGTCAATTATTCGGACCGTGAGAGGAAAGACGATCATGCTCCAGCACGACGTCTCGAATCCGCGCCCGTACACGCGGCACAATCGCGTGCAGGGGACAAAAGGCGCGTTTGAGGACTATCCGCCGCGCATCTATGTAGAGGGACAGAAGGGCGGTGAACGCTGGGCGACGATCGACAGTTGGAAAGCCACGCACACGCATCCGCTCTGGACGATGCTCGGTGAGCGAGCGCGTACGTCCGGCGGCGAAGGCGGTATGGACTTCATCATGGCTTATCGATTGATCCAGTGCCTGCATGAAGGGCTCGTGCCGGATTACGACGTGTACGACGCGGCCGCGTGGAGTGCGCCCTTTCCGCTGACGGAGATGTCAGTCGCAAAGGGATCCGCGCCTATGAAATTTCCTGATTTTACGCGCGGCGAGTGGGATAAGGCGCGGGTTTGACAGGCTTCAACTTCGCGACCGTCGATTGGGCGATTATCGGCGCGAGCATCGCGATTTCGTTTCTCCCCGCGATCTTCTTTGCAAAGCGGGCGGGGCAGAGTACGTCGCAGTTTTTCACGGCCGGACGATCGGCGCCGTGGTGGCTCGTGGGCGTCTCCATGGTCGCGACGACGTTCTCGACCGACACGCCGAATCTTGTCACCAACATGGTGCGAGATGTCGGCGTATCGGAGAACTGGCTCTGGTGGAGCTTTCTGCTCACCGGAATGCTCACCGTGTTCTTCTACGCGCGGCTCTGGCGCAGATCCGGTGTGCTCACCGATCTCGAGTTTTACGAGATTCGGTATTCAGGGAAAGCCGCCACCTTTCTCCGCGGATTTCGCGCCGTATACCTCGGACTCTTTTTCAACTGCGTAATCATGGCGACGGTGAATCTCGCCGCCGCAAAAATCGCGAACGTTGTACTCGGCTGGCCGATGGGACGTACACTCTTGGTGTGCGGCGTGATGACGATCTTCTTTGCATCCGTGAGCGGCCTCTGGGGCGTGTTGGTTACAGACTCGATCCAGTTCCTGATCACGATGAGCGGGACGTTCGCGGTCACCTACTTCGCGCTCAAGCAGCCGGCGGTCGGCGGAATCGCCGGGATACTCGCGAAAGTCCCGGCGAAATCGCTCGCGCTGCTGCCGGATTTCGGTGATTGGTCCGTTGCGCTCGCTGTGTTCGTGATTCCGCTGACCGTACAATGGTGGTCGGTCTGGTACCCCGGCGCAGAACCGGGCGGGGGGAGTTACATCGCACAGCGCATGCTAGCCTCGCGCTCTGAAAAAGATGCAGTCACGGGAACGCTGCTGTTCAATGTCATGCACTACGCGCTGCGCCCCTGGCCGTGGATTCTCACCGCGCTGGCATCGACGCTCGTCTTTCCAACACTGCGCGATATCTCCGCCGCGCTGCCGTACGTAGATCGCTCGCTGATCGGCAACGACATCGCGTACCCGGCAATGATGCAGTTTCTTCCGGCCGGCTTTCTCGGGCTCGTTGTAGCGGGCACGCTCGCCGCATATCGCTCGACGATCGAGACGCATCTGAATTGGGGCACGTCGTACCTCGTGCACGATTTCTATCGGCGGTTTTTGCGGGCCGGGGAAAGCGAAAAGCATTACGTGTTCGTTGGCCGCCTCACGACCGCGGCGCTGATGATTTGCGCCGGTCTCCTCACGTACGCGCTAGGAACCGCGAAAGAAGCGTTCGACCTGATTCTTTCTGTTGGCGCCGGGACTGGTCTGATCTACTTGCTTCGCTGGTTCTGGTGGCGCGTGAGCGCTTGGAGCGAGATCGCGGCGATGGCGAGTTCGTTTATTGTCGCGCTCGGGTTTTTCATCGCGCGAAAGAATGGCCTCGATGTTCCATCGCACATTTCGCTCTTGGTGACGGTCGCTGTCACGACTGTCGTTTGGGTGTCCGTCACCCTTCTTGCGCCAGCGACAGACCGCGCGACGCTGATGCGTTTCTATGAACTCGTCCGCCCGTCTGGTGCCGGATGGGCCGCAATACGAAGCGAATCTGCAGCAACACCGGCACCAGACTCGCTCGCGCATGGCGTGCTCGGCTGGGTCTGCGGCTGCTCCTTCGTGTACTCCGCGCTATTCGGGACTGGATCGTTGCTCTATGGCCGGATGCCGCAGTTCTACGCATGGCTTGCGGTGTTCATCGTGAGCGGACTCGGCATGTGGCGCACGCTGCGTGGGTTCTGGCCGGCCGGGAAATGAGCGCGGTGCGCGCGCCCACGCGCGAGTACTGCGTGCCGGGCCGGATAGAGCTCGTTGGCAAGCATGTCGACTACGCGGGCGGGCGCTCGCTCACCGTCGCAACCGAGCTCGCGATTCACGCGCGCGCGACAACGATTCCGGAGCGCGTGATTCGGCTGCGTCGTGCGGCCGGTGAAGTCGCGATGGATGTGGCCGTGTCACCGGATACGAAACCGACGGGGCTGCGTTCCAGCGCCTATGTGACCGCAGTCGCCCGGAGATTCGCCCGTGATTTTCCGCACGCGCGAAATGGCGTCGCGATTGAATTGCAGAGCAACCTGCCGACCTCTGCCGGACTGAGCAGCTCAACCGCGCTCGTCGTGACGGTTGCGATGGCGTTTATCGACGCGAACGATCTCATCAACGACGAACGATGGCGCGCGGCGGTGCCGACGCCGATTGCCTTCGCCGAGTATGTGGCGGCGATCGAGACTGGTGAGGCCTACGGCGAGTTTCCGGCGGACGGCGGTGTCGGCGTTCGCGGCGGCGCGCAGGATCATGTCGCGATTGTTTGCTCAGAAGAAAATGCGATCGGGCAGTTTCGATATCTGCCGGCGCTGCTCGAACGGCGCGTGACGTGGCCTGCGGATATGACGCTCGCGATTGGTGTCAGCGGTGTGCATGCGACCAAGACCGGCAACGCGAAGGCGGCGTACAATCGGCTGGCGGATGCGATGAGGCCGGAAGCCGGACGCCGGAGGCCGGAGACCGAAGCCGTTTCGGCGGGCGTCGCCGAACGCCGCGCGCAATTTCGCGAGGAGACGGATGTGATCGTACCCGGGGTGGGCGATGCGGTTCGCGACCGCGATTGGAGCGCGCTCGGCTTGCTCGTCGATAGATCGCAGGCGCTTGCTGAAAGCGTGCTGAAGAATCAGGTGGCGGAGACGGTTCACCTCGCGCGGGCGGCGCGAGAGCACGGTGCGATCGCGGCGTCAGCGTTTGGTGCCGGGTTCGGTGGTGCGGTGTGGGCGATGGTCGCGCACGCGGACGCGGATCAATTTCTGGCTGTGTGGCGGGCGGACTACGAGCGCGCGTTTCCCAATCGTCGTTCGCGTGCGAAGTGGGCGCTCACGCAGCCAGCGGGCGCTGCGAGGCGTGTGCGGTAGCTACGGCCGCGCGAACCCCGTCTCCTTGAATTGTGTCGGCGTTGCAACAGGAGTGCACGAACGCGAATGCGGTCTACGGCTTTACGTCGACGCGAACGGGCACGATCGTCGTCTTGTCCTTGATATCGCGCGTGACGTCGCGGGGCCGCGCGCGCTCGTTCTCCACGCGAACCTGCAACGTTCTGCCTGGCGTGAGCGTCGTGCCGCACGATTCAAAAACGCCGTCGGCGTCGGTCTTCAGCGGTTCTTTTTCCCATTCCCACCTGCCGGTGCTGTCACGAAGCGCAAACGTGACACGCGCGTCGGCGACGGGCTTGTTGTCGTGATCCACGACGCGACCCAACAAGTAAGTCGAGTCGGTCGTCCTCCATTTTCGGTTCTTCCGGCACTCGCTCACCACGAAGTCCTCGACCGTCGGTATCTCGAGCGATAGTTGAACAACCGAATCGCGAGCGGCGATGAAGCTGACTGAAGTCGGAAGCGAAATTCCGAGATCGGCCAGACGCCGGTCGCGGACGTTCAACGTGTACGGACCAGGCAGTAAATCGGCGATTCGCACGGCACCGCTTGCATCGGTCTCTCCTCTATACGGCGAGCCCCGAAGCTCCACCATCGTGCCGGCGGCGGCCCGACCTGCGGCCGTCGTCGCGCTGATGCTCACCGTTCCAAGCCGCGCGTCCCAACGTCGGCCGTCGCGCCACTCCAAATGCGAAACTTCCGCTCCGTTCTCGGCCGGATAGAAATTGTCGTGTATCCCGCACCACGCGCGGCAAGCAGGCGAATACGCAGGGACGGGCGCGTTGCCGGTGAGGCGCAGTGACCAGCGATCGATGAATACGACACCGTTCGCACCCGTCGCAAAAGAGATCGTCCCGCCGGGATGAAACTGCTGCGCCATCTGGGGCATTCCAACGTAGCGGAACTCGACGTCGTGGAGCGCGCGCGCGACCGTATCGATCCAGAGGGTGCCCTCGATGTCGACTCTCCCCGTGCGAAAATCGGGCGCCGAAAACGCGACGCCGACTTGAGTGGGCCGCGTCGGTTCTGGCTTCGCGATCTGGAAGCAGTATCCCCGTGCGAACGCCTCGTCCGCCAGCATGTCCTCATCAGGACCGAACATATATCCGACGACGGCGGTATCGCCGGCGAAGCCCTTACGCACCAGATCGCTCGCTGAGCGCAGGGCGGTGAACGATGTGTTGGCGCTTCGGGAGAAGTCTTCGCTCACGACGAAACTCTTGATGCTCCCGTTCTCAGCGCTCAGCGTGCGCGAGAAATACAATCGATGCACCGACATCGGGTTGGCTCCGCGCGCGATGATCGAGTTGAGAAGTCCGGCGCGCGCCTGCTCCCAATACGCAAATCCCGCCGCCCGATCGGCGCTGCGCGGGCAGTTGACCGATTTGTCGGTGATGTGAATGGCGGCGAGCGTCGTTGTGAACGGAACCAACGTGACGTCGAGCGAGCGTTGCGACGCTGCGGCTTCCGCGAACGAAATTTCGCGAGGCTGGAATCCGATGCGTGCGACGCGCAGCAATTGCGCGATGCCGCGGTACGTGACGCGATACTCCCCGCGGTCATCTGTGATGTTGCGGTCGAGTACGGCGCCGCCCGCATCGAGAAGCATCACCACTGCGCCTGCGATCGGCTGGCGGCTCGCGCTGTCGGTCACCGTGCCGCGTACTATTTGCGCGATGAGCGATTGAGGAAGCGCCGCGGCGATCGACACCGCGATCATTCCGAGCAGGGCGGCGCGCCTGCCGGAGCTCATTTCAGCAGCAGCGGGATCCCGGCGTTGAGTATCTCGCCGTCAGCTGCTCGTCGAGAAACTCCGCCTCAGTCAGGACCTTGCACTCGGGATGATGCGCCGTCTGATGCGTGAGGTACGCGGAGTAATCCGGCGCACCGATGATGCGCCGGACCACCGCGTTGACCCGCTCGAGCAGCGATCCTCGAGCGGGAACTGCAACTCGTGCAACCGCTGAACTCATTGTTTCGCTTTGCTCCCGTTTGGTCCGATCGTCGTTTCCCACAACTGGAAGATACGACCGTACTCGTCGGTCCAGCTCGCCGGCCGCGTGAAGCCGTGGTTCTCAACCGGATACGACGCGAGGCTCCAGCCTGTTTTCCCAAGCTCGATCAAGCGCTCCTCGAGCCGCACGATGTCCTGATAGTTCACGTTCGTGTCGACCATGCCGTGCAGCATAAGGAGCGGATCTTCGAGCCCTTCCGCGTGGAAGATTGGCGACGAACGCTGATACGCGATGCTGTCGTTCTGCGGCAGATTCAGAATCTGTCCCGTATAGCCGTGATTGTAATGCGCCCAGTCGGTCACGCTGCGAATCGCGGCGCCGGCGCCGAAATATTTCGGAGCAGTGAACAGCGCCATCAGCGTCATGAAGCCGCCGTACGAGCCGCCGTACATGCCAATGCGTTCGGGATGGATTCCGTAGTTCTTGGTGAGGTACTTCGAGCCGTCGGCCTGATCGCCCAAGTCACGTCCGCCCATGAAGCGATAGATGGCGGTGCGCCAGTCGCGTCCGTAGCCCGCGCTGCCGCGATAGTCGATGTCGAGAACGGTGTAGCCCTTCGACGCGAGATAGTGGTTGAACATGTACTCGCGCGGATAGCCGTTCTTCCAAAAATGTCCGACGTTGTGCAGGTAGCCCGCGCCGTGCACGAAGATCACCGCCGCGCCGTTCGATTTCGCACCCATGTCCTTCGGGCGATAGATGTGCGCCGGAACCATGACTCCGTCTGAAGCCGGGATCATGACGATCTCCGGGTTCAGCCATTTGAACGAGAGCCACTCCGCCGTGGGCGACGTGGTCATCTGCGTTCCCTTGGCGCCCGGCTTGCCGACGTAAATCTCCGACGGATGATTCACGAACGAGAGATTGTCTGCCATCGTTGATTCATCCGGCGAGAGCACCACCTGATGTCCGCCTTCGCCAACGGTGAGCTTGGTCCGTGCGCCACCTGCGATCGACATCTTGTACAGATCGCGATCGAACGCCGATGTTTCGCTCGAGTGGAAGTAGAAGCTCTGCTTGTCGTTCGAGAGGTGGGCGTCGTAAACCTCCCACTTGCCGCTCGTGAGCGCCTTGTGATCGCTGCCGTCTGCGGCGGCTGACCAGAGCTGCGCGTAGCCCGTTGCTTCCGAGCCGTAGTAGATGCGGCGGTCGTTGTCGTAGAAGCCGGTGCAGCCAAAGCCGCACGGGCCGCCGACCCAAGCGGTATCACGCAGCGTCTCGACAATCTTCATCGTGCCGGTTGCGGCGTCGATGACCGAGATCTCACGCGTTTTGAAGTTGTCCGCGTTGCCCACGACAATCGCCGCGGTCCCTGCATCGTTCCAGCCGACGATATTCGCATTCGCGGCGTTTGCTTCTTCGCTCGCGATCGGCTTGAGCCATTTCACGGTGCCGCGCGGCAGCGTCATGTACCCGAAGCGCGTGGCGTTCTGCGCGTCGCCGACTTTCGTGCGGTTCGGAATGTCCTCGGTGTAGCCGCTCGCCGTCACATAGTTCGGGACGTTCGCGGTGCGCGAGTCTGCCGGCGCGGTCGTCGTGGTGAACAGCACAGCGCTCAAGTTCGGGCTTACGACGATATTGCCAACACGCTCGTTCGGACCGAGCGCGACGTTGGAAAGCGCGGCCGGCGGACGAGCAGCGGTTTCAACGCGGCGAATGGAATCGGCGCGTGCGATGTCGCGCACTGCGTCGAGCAGTTCGAGCTGGTCAGCTTCGAGACGGCCACGCTGCGTATTGAGCGCGGGACCGCGGCCCTGGGGTGCCGCGCCAGCAGCGCCGCCGGCTCCGCCACCACGTCCACCTCGGCCACCACCACCACCGCCCGCGCCGCGACCACCAGCTGCCGCGGCGACAACTGCACCGGCATCACCAGCGCGAATATCGGTCAGCTGCGTGGTCGTGCCGTTGGTGATGTCGATCGAATACGCATTGCCGTCACGCACGAAGAGCACCTTCGTTCCGTCGGTCGAGAAACGCGGGCTCGATTCCGCCGTTGCCGTCGACGTGAGATGGCGCGCGGTCGAGCGCTTCATGTCCACGATGAACAGGTCGCCGGCATACGCGACGACTTTCATCGAGCGGTCCTTCGAGTACGAACCGTCGGCAAGGAGCGGCCCCACTGAATCAGACTGCGCCGGCGTCAGCGCTTCTGGTTTCGCGCCCGCCTGCGCGCGAATGCGATACGGCTTCACGTTGTCGCGGAAATCAGTGCCGGGTGGCAGCCACTCGAAGTAGATCCACTGGTTATCTGGCGACCAGCGAATCTGCGCGGGCTCGCGACCGTAGATCTCGGGGCCACGCATCATGTTCTTGATGGTGAACTCGAATTTGGCGGGCGCCTGGGATAACAGCAGGGCCGGGGCCAGCGCGAGACCGAGGACCGAGGACCGAAGACCGAAGACCGAACGCATGAGCATAGTCGGTGGAGGATTAAACTTTTGCGGAAACTGCGCGGGCGGTGAACGGCACTTCGCTGCTGACGTACGGCACGTTGCCGCTGATGACGCCGATCCAAACGCGCGCGGAGTCGACGAGAATGACGACAACTGAAATCATGAAGACGGCGACGACTGCGGAATCCAGCCGGTCGTTGAAAATCATTCTCGCTGCGTCGGCCGCGGTTTTCGCTCCGACCGGCAGGCCACCGCCGGCGACGATGTTTGCGAGCGACGTCGCGTGCGAGAGGAATCCGATTTTGATATCAGAGGAGAAAATCTTTTCCCATCCGCCGGTGAGCGCGACGATCGACAGCCATGTGAGTGGAATCAGCGTGATGAACGAATATTTCGCCTTGCCCATCTTGATGATCACCGTGGTGCCGACGCAGAGTGCAATCGCCGCGAGCAGCTGATTTGAAATACCGAAAATCGGCCAGAGGAGATTCACGCCGCCGAGCGGATCGGTCACGCCCTGATAGAGGAAGTAGCCCCACGACCCAACCACGAGCGCGCTCGACATCAGTACCGCCGGATACCAGCTCACCCGGCCAAACGGCGCCCAGATATGTTTGCCGAGGTCTTGCAGCATGAAGCGGCCGACACGCGTGCCGGCATCGAGCGTCGTGAGTATGAAGAGCGCCTCGAACATGATGGCGAAGTGGTACCAGAGCGCCATCGAGCCGTCGCCGCCGAGCACCTTCGCGAAAATGTTTGCCATTCCAACAGCGAGTGACGGCGCACCGCCGGTGCGTGAGAGCAGCGAGGTCTCGTGCACCTTCATTGCGAGCGTCGTGAGCTCGGTGGGCGAGAGCACGAAGCCCCACTCGTTGATGACCTTCGCAGCGCTGTCGACCGTCGTGCCGATCAGGCCGGCGGGCGCGTTGATCGCGAAGTACGTCCCCGGCGTCAGAATGCAGGCGGCGATCAGTGCGAGCGTTGCGACAAGCGATTCGCTGAGCATCGCGCCGTAGCCAATGAACCGCGCGTCGGCTTCGTTTTCGATGAGCTTCGGGGTGGTGCCCGACGAGATCAGTGCGTGGAAGCCGCTGATCGCGCCGCATGCGATCGTTATGAATACGAACGGAAAGACTTTCCCTGCGAATAGCGGTCCCGTGCCGTCGATGAATCGCGTCGTCGGCGGCATCTGCAGCGGCGGGAGCAGAATGAAGATTCCGCCCGCGAGCGCAACCACCACGCCGATCTTTACGAACGCCGAGAGGTAGCCGCGCGGCGCGAGCAGCAGCCACACAGGCAGAACCGACGCGGTGAAGCCATAGATGACAATCGCGACGGCGAGCTGAATCGCGGTGAGCGTGAAGAGCGGGGCGAGCGTCGGGCTATCGGCAACCCAGCGGCCGGCAAAGAGCGAGAGCGCGAGCATGGCGATACCGATCGCTGTCGTCTCGAGCACGCGGCCAGGGCGCACATAGCGCATCCACAATCCCATGACCATCGCGATCGGGATCGTGAGGCCGAGCGTCACCGTTCCCCATGGGCTCGACCTCAGCGCGTTCACGACGATCAGCGCGAGCACGGCGATCAGAATGATCATGATGCCGAACGTGGCGACGAGTGCAGTGAATCCGGCGATCGGTCCGATTTCTTCTTTCGCCATCTGGCCGAGCGATTTGCCATCGCGGCGCGTGGAGGCGCAGAGGATGACGCAGTCCTGGACAGCGCCGCCAAGTGCGACGCCGACGACGATCCAGATGAAGCCCGGGAGAAAGCCGAACTGTGCGGCGAGCGTCGGGCCGACGAGCGGTCCGGGGCCTGCGATCGCGGCGAAGTGCTGACCGAACACCACCCACTTGTTGGTCGGGACGAAGTCGCGGCCGTCGGCGAGCCGTTCGGCGGGAGTCGCGCGCGCGGGATCAAGCGCGAAAATCTTCGCCGAGATGATCTTGCTGTAGAAGCGGTAGGCGATGGCGTAGGTGCAGAGCGCGGCGGTGAGCAGCCAGCCTGCGGAGACATGTTCGCCGCGCTGGAGCGCGAGGAACGCGAAGGCACCGCCACCGAGGAGGGCGACGCACGCCCACAGAAGAGCTTTAAGGATTCGCATGGGAGAGAATGTGCGGTTCGGCGCGCGGCCAACGCAACTATAGGGAGTCGCGACTATCTTTGGGTGATACCAATGCCCTTACAACGGGAACCATGACTCGATCGCTGAGAATTGTCGGGATGGTCGGTTTCGCGCTCTGTGCCAGCGTGCTTCAGGCGCAAAAACCGAAGGCTCCGCCGGGGAGCGCGCCGCCGCCGCCCCTCTCGCCGATGGCGTCGCAGCATGTGCTGGTGCTCCCCGTGCAGCTGTTTCGCGCGGACAGCGGGGCATGGGTCGATACTCATGGATGGGAGAAGTTCCGGCGCGAACTCGATGATTCGATTGGGTCGATCATTGCGGCGCGCGGAGTGGGGAAGGCGTGGAAGTACGCGGCGGACGTCGAGCGGATCGCGAAGCGGAATCCGGATTATGTGAACGATCCGATGTCGATGGGTGTGCAGCCGATGCGGGCGGTGCTGTATAAAATCGGCGATCCGCTGCCGGATCCGTTCGTCACCAATCTTCGGCGGCTGATTGCGCTGGCCGACGTGCGGTATGCGCTGGTGCCGATCGACGTCTGGTTTGCGCGGCGCGGGCCTCAGCAGATTGTCGCGATGAAGCTCGCGCTGGCCGATGGGCAGGCGGGGACGATTGTGTGGCTTGGCGAAGCGGGGAGTGATCCGGCGACAACGATGCCGCCGGACCTGATCAACATCCTCGCGACGCGGATCGCGAATCTGATTATCGCGCCGTAGAGAAGTTGAATCGCAGCATCAATCACCTTTAGAGAAAGTTCAAAGAGAATGTCTCGTTCAGTTACGCTGATTCCAGGCGACGGCATTGGGCCGTCGATCACCGAAGCGACCGTGCGCCTGCTCGACGCGGCGCGTGCAGATATCACGTGGGACCGTCAGTTGGCGGGCGCAGCGGCCGTTGCCGCAGTGAACGATCCGATTCCAGAGGCGACGCTCGAGAGCATTCGGAAGACGAAGCTCGCGCTGAAGGGGCCGCTGGAGACTGCGGTTGGGAAGGGATTCCGCTCGATCAATGTCGCGCTGCGTCAGGCGTTTGATCTGTACGCGAATGTGCGTCCCGCGAAAACGGTTGTAACGGGGCTGAAGTTTTCGGGCATTGATATTGTGCTCGTGCGCGAGAACACCGAGGGGCTGTACATCGGCATCGAGAATTACATAAAAATTGGCGACGATCCGATGGCGGCGGCGCAGTCGATGGCGGTGATTACGCGATTCGGATCGGAGCGGATCATTCGCTACGCGTTTGAATACGCGCGAACGCATGGGCGCAAGAAAGTCACGCTCGTGCACAAGGCGAATATTTTGAAGTATTCGCAGGGGCTATTTCTTGAAGTTGGCCGCGCGGTCGCGAAGGAGTACGCCGGTTCGATCGGGTGCGAAGAGAAGATCGTCGACGCGTGCGCGATGGAGCTCGTGATGCGGCCCGAGCGGTTCGACGTGATCGTCACGACGAACCTGTTCGGCGATATCCTGAGCGATCTCACCTCGGGATTGGTCGGCGGCCTTGGACTCACGCCGGGCGCGAACATCGGAAAGGACGCGGCGATTTTTGAAGCCGTTCATGGCACGGCGCCGGATATTGTCGGGAAGGGGATCGCGAATCCGACTGCCGTCATGCTTGCTGCGTGCCAGCTGCTCGATCACATGGGCGACACCGAGCGCGCAGCGCGCGTGAAGGGTGCGATCGAAAAGACGCTGCTCGAGAAGAAAATTGTGACTGCTGATATCGGCGGCACGGCGTCAACGGATCAGTTCACCGACGCGGTGATCGCGAACCTCGGCGCAGTTTGAACAGCCGCGGAAAAACTTAGATGGCACTTCGCCTGCTTCACGTTTCCGATCTGCATTTCGGCCGCCACAGTGTCACGGCGCAGGTGGAAGGCGTGGAGCGGTTGTTTGCGAGTGAGAAGTTCGACGCGATTGTCGTGTCGGGTGACTTGTCGCAGCGGACGCGGGCCGCGGAGTTCGAGCGGGCGCGGGTGTTTCTTGACGGCGCTGCGAACCACGCACCCGTGCTCGTCGTTCCCGGGAATCACGACACCGCGTGGTGGACCGCGCCGATGGGAATTGGATCGGTGCCCGCGATGTACACGCGGTACCGGAAGTATGTGAGCGATGAACTCGAGCCCGTGCTGAGGATCCCCGGCGCGACAATCGTCGGGCTCAACTCGGCGCACGGGATCCGTTCCTTCACGCAAACGATGCGGCCGCGCGATCTGTCAGTGGTGGGTGCGTTGCGTGCGGAGCAGTGGGAAAAGGCGAAGCGCGAGTTTGAGGGTGCGAAGCCGGGCGAGCTCAAGGTGCTCGTGTTTCACCACAACCTGCTGCGTGGCGATCTTTCGAACCGGTGGGGGTTATCCAGTCGTGCGCGGGGTATCAATGGCGCAGTATCGACGGGCGCCGATCTTGTGTTGTGCGGCCACGACCATCAGGCCGATGTTCAGGGCGTGAATGTCGAGCGAAAGACGATGGTCGTTGCTTGCGCGAGCACGCTCACGACGCGGGTGCGCGGCGGTGGACCGGGCGCGATCAATGTGATTGAAGTGGACGAGAAGACGATTCAGGTGGATGTTTTGCAGTGGAGCAATGACGCGAAGTCGTTCGCGCGCGTGATGTGGGCGCGGTATTCCAGGTAGCGATCAGGGTTGCACCTGTGCTGACGGCCTATTGGCGCGCCTTGGTCCAGATAGCAACCACACCGCAGCCCTCGTACGCCTTTAGCGCGAAGTCCGGCATCCCGTCCTTGCGCGGATAAACCTCGATCCCGGCCACGTCCTGCGCCGCGACGAGTTTGTCGATGTCGACCGCGTGATCGTCCGCCCGTGAACCCGGCGGATCGCCCGGGAATACATAGTGGCAACCGACATTCGGACACGCGGCTCGCCCGTCGATCAGCACCGACATGTAGCACGCGCCGCGATCGTTGGCTCTCATCGGAGTCCCAGGTGTGAAAGCCGCTCCGACAGTTGGGAGCGTACCGGTACCCATCGCCGCACGCACTCCGCGAGTATCGGTCTGCAGCGTCACGCCGAACACTTTGCTGAGCAGATCGGTGGTGTACGCTGCTTTCCGCTGCTCGATCGCTTCAGGCCCGATGAACGTCGCATCGCGCAAACCTCGCTGCTGCTTCTGGAGCCACCGGCTGTAGAACCCAGCCACTTCGAGTTCGCTCTTCGTGCGCGCACCCGCGACCAACACCGGCTGAAGATTCTGCGTGAGACGCCAGAGGACGACACTCATCACCGTCTGACTATCCGGGAAGTCGAACGTTCCGGCAATCATCCTATAGCCGATTCGACGGATCTCCATCGTGACGGTCTTATCGTGCATGTTGCCGAGATTGAGCTCGCCGATTTCATCGGTGATGACGGGCGGTGCGCCATCGATCGACACGAGCGCAAACGGAATCGGCACGCTGTCGACACCAACAACTTTCAGCTTGCTCTTTTCGGTCTGCGCGCCCGCGCACAGCGGTGCACACACTGCAAGTGCGACGATGATGCGTCCTAAAGAGCCCCGCGTGCGACGTTGCATTCCTACCTCCTAACGTTGACCCTTGCTCCAGATCGAAATCACGCCACACCCGTCGTACACCCTCAATAGGTTGTCGGGCATTGCGTCGCGGCGCGGGTAGACTTCGATCGCGGCGATGTCTTTCACGGCGACGAGCTTGTCGAGATCGATGCTATGGTCCTCAGCGGTCGAGCCGGCCGGATCACCCGCGAACACGTAGTGGCAGCCGGCGTTCGAGCACACCGGTGATCCATCAATGAGCACGGTGAAATAGCAGAGATTGCGATCTGCTCCGACGACGACTCCACCCCCGTCGCCGCCCAAGACTCGCTTGGTGGTGCCGCCACTCGGCGCGGCGCTATTTCCGACTCCGCCGCCAGGGCGCACCCCGGTGCCAGTCGCGGCGAGCACGCCTTTAGAATCGCGCCGAAGGACGACGCCGAGCGCGCGGTCGAGCAGGTCGGTCGTCACGCTCGCACGACGTGCTTCGATTGCCTCCGGCCCGATGAACGTTGCGTCGCGCAGGCCGTCCTTCTGTTTCTGGAGCCAGCGCATGTAGAATCCGGCGCGCTCAAGCAGATTCTTGCGCAGCGTGCGGTTCATCGCGGCAGCGGTGGCGTCGACTCCCTGGTCGACATTCGTCAGGACGACGGTGGTGGGCTCGGTTGTCGATACGACGCCTTCCCACACTTTGTATCCGACGCGGCGCACTTCGACCTTCACCGACTTGTGCTTGTCGTTGATGTTGAGCTCGCCCTTCTCATCGGTGACGACTCGGGGCGCGCCGTCGATCATTACCGCGGCGTAGGGTATCGCCGCGCTGTCGGCGCCGACGACCCTCAGTAATGCCTTCTGCGCGATGGCCTCGCGCGGCACGACAAGAGCCAGTCCAACTGCCAGTGCCACCGCGACGAGCGCACGATTTACTTTCACGAAATGCCGCACGATCCCTCCGTTGGGAATGGGCACAAATACAACAGCTACAAATGGAGCAATCGTGGATAGCGCGCAAGAAGTGACCGATAATACAGCGGCGCATCGACTTGAGATCCAACAGGGTGACGCGGTCGCGTTTCTGACGTATCGCATGCGCGGCGACGCGATCGAGTACCTGCACTCGGAGACGCCACCGGCACTCCAGGGTCACGGCTACGCGAGTGCGCTCGCGAAGTTCGGCCTCGAGCGTGACAAGGCAATGGGCCGCAAAGTGATTCCCACCTGCCCATTTGTGAAGACTTATATCGATCGGCATCCCGAGTACGCATCGCTCGTGCTCGCGAAATGACATCGCTGCAGGAAATGATGCGGACGATCCGGCGCGCCGTGCGCGCGGCGATTGCCGCGCGCGCCTCGCGAGGTAAACCGGTGCCGCGCGCGGTCCGGCATGCGGGCTCCGTCCGCATGGTGAGAAACACGAGCAAGAAGCGCGTGATGCGCACGCATCCTGACGACGAACCGATCGCGATGGAACTCCAGGAATGGCATCGCAAATTCAACGACGAGCGTTTTGACGGCGCGCTCGATCCGATCGCCATCCGCGTCTCGCGCGGGATGCGCTCCCGGCTAGGCCACTACGCGCCCGCGCAGCGCGGCGCGCCGGCAGAAATCGCGATCTCGCAGCGGCACGTCAAAAAACATGGCTTCGCGCAGGGACTGCAAACGCTGCTGCACGAGATGATTCATCAGTGGCAGGACGAATCGCGGCTTCCACTCGGCCACGGCGCTGATTTTCGCGAGAAGGCGCTGAACGTCGGGATCACGGCGCGTGCGTCCCGGGCAGTGGATTAGGCCAGGAAACAAATACGCCGCGGGTCTTCGCGGGTGTACGCGGGTTATACCGACGGCTGAACCGAGCTATCTTTTCACCATGACTTCACACGAATCCGAAACATTTCTCGCGTCGCCGCAGCTCAAGGCGCGCGAAGGCGACCTTTTCAATATCGATGCGGCGCTGACCGAAGATGAGCGCGCGGTGCGCGATTCGGTCCGCCGTTTTGTCGACGAGCAGGTGCTCCCGATTATTGGCGAGCGTTACGTGGCCGGCGGGTTTCCGAAGGAGCTCATCCTGCCCATGGGCGCGCTCGGTGTGTATGGCGCGAACCTGCCCGAGAAATACGGCTGCGCGGGGCTGAACAACGTGAGTTACGGGCTGATCATGCAGGAGCTCGAGCGAGGCGATTCAGGCGTGCGCTCGTTCGCGTCGGTGCAGGGCGCGCTGGTGATGTATCCGATCTATGCCTTCGGCAGCGAAGAGCAGCGGATGAAGTGGCTGCCGAAAATGGCGAAGGGCGAGGTGATCGGCTGCTTCGGCCTCACCGAACCCGATTATGGCTCGAATCCCGCCGGCATGATCACTCGTGCCCGCGAGCAGAAGGACGGCTCGTGGATTTTGAACGGCGCGAAGATGTGGATCACTAACGGATCGACGGCGCAGGTATGCGTATGCTGGGCGAAGACCGCCGATGGTGACAATGATGGCAAGTCGATTCGCGGCTTCATCGTGCCGACCGATTCCAAGGGATTCAGCGCGAAAGACCAGAAGGGAAAACTCTCGCTGCGCGCGAGCGATACGAGCGAGCTGGTGTTCAGCGACGTTCACCTTCCCGCCGATGCGATCCTGCCGAACTCCGGCGGTTTGAAAAGTCCGCTGATGTGTCTCACGCAGGCGCGCTACGGAATTTCATGGGGGGCACTCGGCGCGGCGATGGCCTGCTATGAAGAGGCGCTCGCATACGCCAAGCAGCGCGTGATGTTCGACAAAGTCATCGCGCAATTCCAGATCCAGCAGGTTCGGCTCGCGGAGATGGTTACCGAAATTATTAAGGGCCAGCTGCTGTCGCTCCACCTCGGGAGAATGAAGGACGCGGGGACGTTCAATCCGCAGCAGGTGAGCGTCGCGAAGAGGAACAACGTGAATATCGCAACGGATATTGCACGCGAAGCGAGACGGCTGCTGGGCGCGAACGGGATTCTGGCCGAGTATGCGTCGATGCGGCATATGGCGAATCTTGAATCCGTCTATACCTACGAGGGAACGCATGACGTTCACTCGCTGATTATCGGGCAGGCGGTGACCGGGTTCAACGCGTTCAAATAGCCAAACGCGCGGCTAGATGCGCGACTTCATCAGCGGCGTTCTGATCGCCCGTTCGAGCCACCGCGGCAGATAGCGAATGAGCACCACGATCGTCTTGTAGAGCATGCTGGGAATGCATACGGTCGGGCCGTTGCGCGCGGCTTGAGCCAGCGAATCATCCACCACTCGCGTCGCCTCGAGCCAGAAAAATCCCGGCGTCGACTTCATATCGATCGCGGCGCGGTCGTGAAACTCGGTTCTCGTGAACCCCGGGCAGAGCGCCTGCACTGTGACGCCGGTTCCGACGAGTTCGGTGGCAAGCCCTTCCGTGAAAACCCGCAGATACGCTTTGGTCGCGCAGTAGTTCACGTTCCCGGCGCTGTAAATAAAGCTCGCGACGCTCGACACATTGATAATCGTGCCGCTCTTTCGCTCGATCATGCGCGGCAGTGCGACGCGCGTCAGCAGCATGGGTGCCATCACGTGCAGCTCGAGCATCGTCGCCTGTTCGGCCACGGGCCGGTTGACCAGCTTCCCCTTGCTGCCGAAACCGGCGTTGTTCACGAGAAAATCGACGCGATCCATCTGCGAGATGCGATTCGCGAGCGCGCGCATCCCTTCGTCGCGGGCGAGATCGGCGGGCATTGCCTCGGCATCAATGCCGTACTGGAGCGATAGCTCGTCCGCGACCTGCTGCAAGCGCACTCCGTCACGCGCGATCAGCAGGAGATCATGCCCGCTCGCCGCCAGCCGCTGGGCAAATACCTTCCCAATTCCCGCTGTCGCGCCGGTGATGATCGCTACGGGGCGTTGTGTAGGGGAATTGGAGTCAGTCATAGCGGAAAAGGTACTACGTCACGGGCGCTTTTGCCGTCACCGTCCAGCAACTAACTTAGGACTGTGAAAATAGCCGTCCTTATAAAGCGCGTCCCTGATATGGACGTCCGCTTCAAAATCGCCCCGTCGGGTATATCTGTCGACGAATCCGGGCTGAAGTTCGATATCAGTGACTTCGATGGCTACGCTGTCGAGGCCGCCCTCCAGATCAAAGAAAAACAGGCCGATCCCGCCGCGAGCGAAGTCGTGGTGATCTCACTCGGCCCGGACGTCGTGCAGGAGACGCTGCGCAAGGCGATGAGCATGGGCGCCGATCGCGCGGTTCAACTCAAGTACGATGGACCGATCCATGATTCGTATGCGATCGCGTCGGCACTCGCCGCTGAGCTCAAGGGCGGCAGTTACGATCTCGTGATGTTCGGCCGCATGTCGATCGATACGGCGAATCAAGCAACGGGCACGATCGCCGCCGAGCTCCTCGGGCTGCCGATTATTACTGCGATTTCTAAACTCGATATCGAGGGCGGACGCGTGAAAGCGCGACGCGAGCTCGAAGGCGCATATGAGTTGGTCGAGTGCCCGCTGCCTGCAGTCGTGACGATTGATGAAGGCATCGCCCGCCCGCGCTATCCCTCGCTCAAGGGGATCATGGCGGCCAAGAAAAAGCCGCTCGAATCGAAGCCCGCGCAGGTCGGCGAGGAACGTTACAAGCTCGACAAAATGGAATTGCCGCCTGAGCGCGCCGCGGGGCGGATTATTGGTGAAGGGAAGGACGCCGTGCCGGAACTCGTGCGGTTGCTCAAGGAAGAGGCGAAGGTACTCTGATGGCGAACACGAACGTATTTGCATTTGCCGAGTCACGCGGCGGCGAGTTGCGCCGTGCGGCGCTCGAGGCGGTGACCGCGGCGCGCGGCGTTGCGGACTCGACCGGTGGTCAGGTGCATGCGATGCTCGCGGGCGCGCCGGGGATCGGCGGGCTCGCCGCGAAACTTGCGGCGTGTGGCGCTGATGTCGTGATCGTCGTCGAGAGTGCCGGCTTGGCGAACTACAATCCAGAAGCGGTTGCGGCGACCGTTGCGGCGCGGTTGTCATCGGGCGCATATCGCGCGGCCTTTTTTGTTGCGAGTGCGCAGGGGCGTGATCTCGCGCCGCGTGTCGCGGCGAAGTGTCAGCTGCCGATCGCCTCCGATATCACGGAGTTCACGGTGAGCGGTGATGCGGTTGCCGTGAAGCATCCGGGTTACACCGGGAAAGTCATTCAGTCGTTCACGCTGCGCGCGGCAACGGCGATTATTTCGCTGCGGCCCGGTGCGGTGCTGCCGAAGGACAATGCGAAGGCGGGAACGGTCGAGGCGGTTGCGCCGGCGATCGATCCATCGAGCGCACGCGTTGTCGTCACGGCCACCGTGCAGAGCGAAGGTGCCAAGCTCGACCTCGGCGAAGCGCCGGTGATCATCAGCGGCGGCCGCGGTTTGAAAGAAGCCGCAAATTTCAAGCTCGTGGAGGACCTTGCCGCTGCGTTTGGAAATGCCGCTGTTGGCGCTACGCGTGCCGTAACCGACGAAGGGTGGCGCCCGCACAGTGATCAGATCGGTCAGACCGGCCGCCTCGTGAGTCCGCAGCTGTACATCGCGTGCGGAATCTCGGGAGCCATCCAGCACCTTGCAGGGATGCGCACGTCAAAGACGATTGTTGCCATTAATCGCGACAAAGAAGCGCCGATCTTCAAGATTGCCGACTATGGGATTGTCGGTGATGTTCTCGAAATTCTCCCCGTGCTGACGGCAGCAGTGAAGGAAGCCAAGAAGGGGGCCTGATGTCGGCGTCGAACGTCGTTTTCGCGATTGTCGTCGTCGCGGCGTTCGGGTTCTTCTCGTACAACGTTCAGCGTCTCGTCGGCGAGCTGCAAATCGGCCGTCACGACGACTCGCGCTGGAACGATCTTCCGCGGCGCTTCTGGAATTTTCTTCAGATAGGAATTTTTCAGAAGAAAATATTCCGCGATGGCGTCGCGGGGCCGATGCACGCGGCGATCTTCTGGGGGTTCTGCGTACTCACGCTAGGCACCATCGAAATGATCCTCGGCGGGATCGTGCCGGGATTTTCATTCTCGCCCTACGTGCCCCGGCTTGGTTATGAGTTCTATGAGTTCAACCAGAATGTTTGGGCCGCGTTGGTGCTCGCAGCTGTCAGTTTTGCGTTGTTCCGGCGACTGACAAAACGGGTAAAGCGACTGCAGGGCGCGGAGACGCACGCGAACGATCCGCTGCTGATTCTCTCGTGGATCGGCGCGTTGATGATCACGATGTTTGCGTCGCACGCCACCACCGGCATCGTGCACGACCTCATGTGGTGGTCGCATGCGCTGCTCGTGCTCGGGTTCCTGAACTACCTGCCGTACTCGAAGCATCTGCACGTAGTCGTCTCGCTGCCGAACGTGTTTTTGTCCAACACGAGCGGCCCTGGTGTGATTGGCGCGATGCGGCCGATGGACTTGGAATCCGATGCTGCGGTATTTGGTGCAAAGGATGTCGAAGATCTCTCGTGGAAATCGCTGCTCGATGGATTCGCCTGCACCGAGTGCGGGCGCTGCACGAGCGTTTGCCCGGCAAACCTCACAGGGAAGCTGCTGAGCCCGCGTAAGATCGTCGTGAATGTTCGCGAGCGGCTCGAAGCTGAAGCGAAGGGCGATCACTCAAAAACGCTGCTCGACGACTTTATCACCGAGGAAGAGCTCTGGAGCTGCACCACCTGCCGCGCGTGCGTGCAGGAATGTCCGGTGAGCATCGATCAGCTCAGCGTGATTCTCGAGCTGCGCCGCAATCTCGTGCTCGGCGAGTCGCGTTTTCCCGAAGAGATCATGCCGGCGTTCGAGTCGATGGAGCAGCGCGGCTCACCGTGGGCGTTCGATCCGGGCGACAGAGCGAAGTGGGCGGCGGGAATGGACATTCCGACGATGGCCGAGATGGCCGAACGGAACGAGCGGCCGGAGGTTCTGTATTGGGTCGGCTGCATGGGAAGCTTTGACGATCGCTCGAAGAAGACGACTGTAGCGTTCGCGAAGATTTTGAAGGCGGCCGGAGTGAACTTTGCGATTCTCGGTCAGGAAGAGAAGTGCAACGGCGACGCCGCGCGGCGGATGGGGAACGAATATCTCTATCAGATGCTCGCGAAGGACAACATCGAGACGCTCGAGCGGTACGGCGTGAAGACTGTTGTGACCGCGTGCCCGCACTGCTTCCATCAGATTGGGAACGAATATCCGCAGTTTGGCGGGAACTATGACGTTGTGCATCACTCGACGTATATCGAATCGCTGATGGCGGCGGGTCGCGTGCCGTTGCGTGAAGATTTGCATGAGCCGGTGCGGACGTTCACGTATCACGACTCGTGTTATCTCGGGCGTTACAACGACGTGTACGATGCGCCGCGTGAGACGATGCGACGTGCGCTGCCGATGCTGAATCTTGTGGAGATGCCGAGGAGCAAGGACCGCGGCTTATGCTGTGGCGCGGGCGGCGGGCGTATGTTCATGGAAGAGAAAGTGGGAAAGCGCATCAACGCGGAGCGTGCTGAGGAGGCGTTGGCGACTGGAGCCGATGCGATCGCGGTGGCGTGTCCGTTTTGTATGACGATGATGTCGGACAGCGTGAAGTCGCGGGATTCACACGTCGATGTGTACGACGTGGCGGAGGTGGTGGCGGGGCAGTTGGCGATTTGATTTTGCTGTTCGCGGTTTAAGGGTTCGGAGCGCGGTGAATTGGTGACGCTGCGGCGCA
This sequence comes from uncultured Gemmatimonadota bacterium, assembly GCA_903910555.1. Classification (GTDB taxonomy): domain Bacteria; phylum Gemmatimonadota; class Gemmatimonadetes; order Gemmatimonadales; family Gemmatimonadaceae; genus Fen-1231. The sequence continues at coordinate 31,502 of CAIVZZ010000007.1, forward strand.
CGCGTGATGTTGAATTCCGCGAATGCCGAGTGCGCCCGATGAAGATCCTTCGAATCCTCGCGATGAACGCCGCTACTCCTTGATCGGGATGGTGCGGCGTCGGATGCGCCTGCGGCGACTGAGCGCGCGTACCGAGGAAGCGTACGTCGGATGGATCAAGAGGTATGCGCGATTTCACAACCTCAGACATCCGCGATCGCTCGGTGAGGCCGAGGTCACCGCGTTTCTCACGCATCTGGCGGTCCAGGCGCGGGTGAGCGCGTCGACGCAGAATCAGGCGCTCGCTGCGCTCCTATTTCTATATCGCGACGTATTTGGTGAACCGTTGCCGTGGCTGAGCGAAGTCGTGCGGGCGAAGCGACCGACGCGGCTGCCGGCCGTTTTGACGCGCGAGGAAGTCCGCGTTGTGTTGGCCGAAGTGAGAGGGGCCGCGCGCCTCGTGGCGCTGCTGCTGTACGGCGCGGGCCTGCGCCTGATGGAGGCGTTGCAATTGCGCGTGAAAGATCTCGATCTTGAACGTGCGGTGCTGACGGTGCGAGCTGGAAAGGGTGACAAGGATCGTATCACGGTGCTGCCACGAAGCGCAGTGGCGGCGCTTCGCGCACATCTTCTCGAGGTGCGTTTATTGCACGGGCGAGATTTGCGATCGGGTGCGGGAGCGGTCGTGCTTCCGGACGCGCTCGCCCGAAAGATTCCTGCGGCCGAGCGCGCGTGGGAGTGGCAATGGGTATTTCCCGCGACGCGGCCGTATGTCGATGTGCGGACCGGCGCGCGTCGCCGGCATCATCTTCATGAGACCGTGGTTCAGCGCGCGGTGACGGACGCCGCCCGGCGCGGGGCGATCGCGAAGCGCGTGACGTGTCACACGTTCCGGCATTCATTCGCGACGCATTTGCTTGAAGACGGCTACGACATTCGGACAATCCAAGAGCTGCTAGGTCATCGCGATGTGCGCACGACGATGATTTATACGCACGTTCTCAATCGCGGCGGTCGCGCTGTGAACAGTCCTGCGGATTCGTGGTGATGCGGCCGTGATGTGCGGGGAACGCCGTAGCGCGCTTGTACCTCGGCAACCCCTCACGGCCAAGCCGCTCGAGGCGCGCGTATATACTGCGGCGTGTCGCAGCCTAACGCGTTGAGCGCGCGTGGGACGATTGTGTTCAACTGATTGCCTGCAAACAATTTGCGGTGCATACTCAATCCGCACCGCCCGCAGAAACACAGCGAAGGCCGCGGGTTTGCGGTTTGCGGCGCTAGATAACGTGACTTTCTAATTGTTGTTAGGCTGACCACAGAATCCTCCTCACTCCTGACCAGTGACTACTTCAAGTATCGAATGCCTCCGCTGTCGTGCTGCTATGGAGCAAGGGTTCGTAGTGGATCGTGGGCACGGCGACGCTCCCGCGGACGTCCTAACATGGGTCGGTGGAGCGCCAGAGTCGAATTGGGTTGGCCACATCAAGACAAAGGGGCACGAGCAACTTCGGCTGACGACGTATCTTTGCCGCAAATGCGGCTATGTCGAGTTTCGCGGAGTCGCTTCCTAGTGGGTGCGACGCAGGGCAGCCTAACGCCAGGTCGTTAAGCAACCACGGCTCGAGAGTTGACACGTGTCACGTTACACGTTACATTTCGTCGGTGATCAAGACCTTTGCCGACAAACGCACACGAGATCTGTATCTGACGGGCAAGGCGTCCCGGTTCCCCGCCGATGTGGCCCGGCGAGCCGCCCGTAAACTCGAGTACGTCGATTTGGCGGTAACCGTGGGCGACCTGAAAGTGCCACCCGGCAATCACCTTCACGCGCTCAAGGATGACCGGAAGGGTCAACACGCCATTGCCGTGAACGATCAGTGGCGCATTTGTTTTCGGTTCGTAGACGGGGATGCGTACGACGTCGAAGTCTGCGACTACCATTGATACTGAGGTGTGATAATGAGTATTCCGAATACCCGACAGCTCAAGCGTCGTCCAACCCATCCCGGTGAGATGCTGAGCGAAGACTTCATGCCGGACTATGGGCTGACCGTGGCCGGGCTCGCCGAGTCGCTGGGCGTGTCCCGTCAGTCGATCAACGAGCTGTTGCGCGCGCGACGGGCGGTGAGTCCCGAAATGGCGCTCCGGCTGTCCTGCCTCTTCGGCAACTCGCCGGAGTTCTGGCTGAACGCGCAGCGCGCGGTCGACCTTTGGGATGCCGCGCAGACGATCAAGGGCGACATGGGACGTATCAAGCGCCTGCGTGTCGCCTAACGGGCGGCTGAAGCTGGCGCCGCCGCGAGTCACCGATGCCGATGCAGCATATCGTTGTACCCGCTTGCTGTGTACCCCAATTCGACGAGGCACTTTGGGAAGCGTAGGTTCACTTCTCAACGGAGGGTCGTCGGATGGAAACGCATCGACGCGGATCGGATGGACGCCGCTATTTCTCGGCTGACTTCAAGCAGGAACAAATTGCA
>CAIVZZ010000008.1 GCA_903910555.1 uncultured Gemmatimonadota bacterium
ACCTTCGCCTTGAACTCGGGGGCATGGTTCCGGCGGGATCGTTTCGACATCGGGGACTCCTCCAGTGGTGAGCAAACTTTCGCTCGGGGAGCCCGCTTGTCCACCTATCTCAGCTGTTCAGAAAACCGGGGCCACTTCTGTAAGCGATCCGAGAAGACGAGTTAGGGTGTTTGTGCACAGAGAAACACGTACACAAACACGTAAAGCGAGAAAGGCACCCCCAGTGTCGGAGGTGCCTAACTCGCTGGCTTCTAACGTGTTACTCAGTCGGGGCGAGAGGATTTGAACCTCCGACCTCCTGCTCCCGAAGCAGGCGCTCTACCGGGCTAAGCTACGCCCCGATTTCATGCAGAGTCTTTACTGTCTCACTAATTAACCTACGACGAACAACCGTTGTTAACTCGCCGTCGGCCTTCCCTTTCTCCCACCATCCTCAGTGCGCTCAGAGGGACTCGAACCCCCAACCTTCTGATCCGTAGTCAGATGCTCTATCCAATTGAGCTATGAGCGCGTGCTGCTGTCCGCCGTCTGCATTTTCCGCCGTCTGCACGGACAGCCTTCAAACTTACCCGCGCGAGCCGCTCACTTCAACGGTGCGTATCTAAATCCGAATACGCCGCCCACCGGGAAATCCACCTTGAAGTTCCCCGTTCCGCCGACCGGAACCGCCGAGACGGTTGCCGTCGACTTCTGCAGCACCGCGCCGTCCTTGCCGAGGAACTCAAACTCGATCGTGTAGTCCTTCACGGCCTTCGAGCGATTCTCAACGTTGCCAACCAGCAGCGTGCGGTTCGGCTGACGCTGGAAATCCGTAAAGCCAACGCGCATCGGCATGTCTTCCGCGATCTTGCCCCAATACTGCACGGAGTCGATCGCCCACTTCTTGATCGCGACATCTTTCGTTCCGTTGCTCACGCCTGTAAACGCATACGTGAACAGCATCAGGTCGTCCGGGTTGTTCGGATCGAGCTGAACGAGCGAATGCACGATCGGAATCATTTCTGCAGTGCGCTTCGACTCGTACAGCATCGCGGCCAGGTTGTACTGGTAGTCGCGGAAGTACGGGTTCACTTTCGCCGCTGCGCCGAAGAATGTCACGGCGTCCGCTGTCTTTCCTGCCGCAGTCGACAACACGCCAGCCTGGCCGAGTGTCTGATCGGTGAACTTCTCCGGCGTCGCCTTGATAATCGCGACAGCTGCGTTCGAAATCGACGTATCGCTCGTCACCGCCGCGCTGATCGAAATTCCCTGCATCGCGAACGGTGCTTCGTCGCCCGTGGGGAATTCCTTCAGCACCTGCATGTACGCCTTCGCCGCGTCCTTATACAGACGCGCCTTCTCGGCCTTGTCCGTCTTGCTGTCGCCGATCTCCTGCTGAATGCGGCCGAGCGTGAAGAGGAAGTTCGAACGCACAACTGCGTTGAGCGTGTCACCCTCAAGCTTGTCTGCTGCGGTCTGCAAGAAGGAAATCTCTTTCGCTTCGTCCTTCCGGATCTGCGCGACGCGCCAGAGCACGTCGTACGGCTGCGGGCCCGTGCGATTCAAAATCATCGCGCGGTTCGCGAGCTTCTCGGCCGTGTCAGCTGCGCCGGCGCCAACCGCTGCATACGCCGCCTTGATGCGCGTCGTGTACGGCGTGTAGTTGCGCCAGCCGATCGTCGTGCCTGCGCACTTCGGTTCGGCTTTCTCGACTTCGGTGAAGAGCGAGTCCATGACCTTCAGCAGGTCGACGTACTGCGCCTTGTCGCCCGGGAATCCGATGTCGCCGCGCTTTGCCGAGTCGGCGTACTGGATATAGAAGGTGACAAACTCGGCGAGCAGCAGATCGCGACCCATCGGGTTCGCCTTCTGCTTGTCGTCGAACAACATCTTGGAGACATCCTTCATGACCTTGTTCGCGTCGTCGACCGACTTGACGTTCGCGAGCTTGGGGCGCTGAAGGTTGGCGACCGCGAGTCCGGTCGGCTGCATCAGATCGATCGGGCACGGATCGACTGGCGGTGCGGCGGCGGCTGCACCTGCCGCCGGAGCGGCTGGCTTGGTGGGCTGCTGCGCCGAAAGTGCGAACACCGGCGCGGCCAACGCGAAGAGAGAGAGAGCCCGGAGACGGCGCATCATATGATGAGGAACCTTGTGAAAGTTTACGGCGGGGAAACAGTAACGCTGTTCAAAAATGGGCAGTACAAGACTCGAACTTGTGACCTCCACGATGTCAACGTGGCGCTCTAACCAACTGAGCTAACTGCCCGTGTTCGTTTGCTGCTCTTCGTACACTACTGCGCTGTCTGAAGTTTAAAGCGGGAAACGGGACTCGAACCCGCGACCCCAACCTTGGCAAGGTTGTGCTCTACCAACTGAGCTATTCCCGCGAGGAAGCGGGGTGGCGGACGCCGTGACCAAACCCGACGTCCGGACCCGCCTAAACAATCAGGGTCCACGTCGCTTCGCCGCCACTGCACGGCCATCCGACGATGGAGGCGAGGGGAATCGAACCCCTGACCTCTTGAATGCCATTCAAGCGCTCTCCCAACTGAGCTACGCCCCCGCTGTGGTTACCGTTGATTTTGCGGTCATAACGACCACAAAGTCAGTGTTCTACGACGGCGTCCGACAGGAACCAAAGAACCTATCGGAGAGTAGCAGACGGGTCAAGTAGAAAGTGTTGAATTTACCACGAGAAAGCGCTATATTCGTGCACCTTCTATCCCGCGGATTTTTGAGAGCGTTCTCATAAGCACTCCGTCGGACTCACGAGCGTGACACGCGGTCACTTCAAAACAGATCGACCGCGAAGGCGCGCACTTTACTCGGGAGCGGCTGCACTGATGACACGAGGACGTGCCACACGTGCAAAGCCCAACGCAAAGGCCACTGCAAAGGCAAGCGTAAAACCGGTTTCCAAAGCGGTATCGAAGCCAATCGCAAAGCCTGTCGCAAAAGCCGCAGCCGCACCGCCCCGAGCAAAATCTTCAAAAGCTCAGCCGCCCGTCATACAGGCGCCTGACGCAAGGAATAGCCCAGCAATGACCGCCGCAGCAGAAGTGAAGCCTCGTCGTCGCCGTCGTGCCGCCCCCACGGGCATCGCACCGAGCGAGCCCGAGCGCGACATTCTCGACCAGTACCTCTATGAAGTGAGCACGTACCCACTCCTCAAGGGCACCGAGGAGATCGAGGTCGCGCGCCGAATTCGCGCCGGTGATCCCGACGCGCTCCAGGAACTCGTGAAGCGCAACCTGCGCTTCGTGATTTCAGTCGCAAAGAAATATCAGAACCGCGGTCTTCCGCTCATCGATCTCATCGGTGAAGGAAACGTCGGACTGCTCACGGCCGCGCGAAAGTTCGATCCAGATCAGGGCGTAAAATTCATCTCGTACGCCGTGTGGTGGATCCGCCAGGCAATCCTTTCGTCGCTCGCACGCCAGGGCCGCACGGTCCGCGTTCCGCTCAACCGCACCGCCGATCTCTCGCGCATTATCAAGGCGAGCGAGATTCTGCGTCAGAAAATGCGGCGCGAGCCAACGCCTGAAGAGTTGTCGGCGCTCACCGGCCTGTCCGTTGACGTCGTCCAGTCGCTCGCGGCGCTCAACACGGGCGATGTCCGACTCGACGCACCGATGGATCCGGATGGCGATCGCTCACTGATCGAACGTTTCGTCGCCGACGAAATGCCGGACGCCGAAGAAGAAGCGATGAACCGCTTCCTCACGGACGAAATCGAACAGGCGCTGAATACGCTGCCGCCGCGTGACGCAAAAGTGCTGCGGTTGTACTTCGGGCTTGAGGGCGGACGGGAGCATACGCTTGAGGAGATTGGCGCGATGCTGGGCGTAACGCGCGAGCGGGTGCGTCAGCTTCGCGATCGCGCGCTTAAGCGGCTGCGCGAGGGAGATGTCGGGCGCGCGCTCGGATCGTTTGCGGCTTAAGGGACGACAGACGGCGGACGACAGACGGCGGCTGGGACAATAGACGACAGAAAGCGGCTCGGAGATTTCCTCCGGGCCGCTCTGCTTTCTACCGCCGTCTGTCGTCCACAGTCCCAACTGCCGTCCGCCGTCTGCCGTCTGCCGTCCTTTAATGCATATTCAAGAATGATTTCGTTAGAGAACATCTACAAATCGTTCGGCGACAAACACGTCCTCAATGGCTTCACCCTCCAGGTCAACGAGGGCGAGACCATGGTCATCATCGGCTATTCAGGTACCGGCAAGAGCGTCGCGATCAAACACATCGTCGGCTTGCTCGAGCCGGACAAAGGCACCGTGTTCGTCGACGGCCTCGAAGTTCCGAAACTCCGCCGGCGCGAGCTCTACGCACTGCGCTCGCAAATCGGCTACGTCTTTCAGTTCTCGGCGCTGTTCGACTCGCTGACCGTCAATGAAAATGTCGCGATGGGCTTGGTGAAGAGCGGCAAGTTCACACCCAAAGAGATCGACGCCCGCGTGCAGGAATCGCTTGAGCTCGTCGACCTCCCCGCCGCAGGAAAAACGCTTCCTATAGAACTTTCCGGCGGCATGCGTAAACGCGTCGGTATCGCACGCTCCATCGCGTTCCGTCCGAAGTACATGCTCTACGACGAACCGACCACCGGCCTCGATCCCGTCACCGCTGCGGTGATCGACGAACTCATGAAGCGCATGCAGGTCCAGCTCGGCGTCACCAGCATCGTTATCACACACGATATGCGCAGCGCGTACTTCGTGGGCACGCGCATTGCGATGCTGTTCGAGGGAAAGGTGCGTCAGGTCGGAACCGTCGACGAGATCAAGAGCACCACCGATCCCGTCGTGCGCCAATTCATCGAAGGGCGCGCCACGCTGCACACCGCGAATCTCTCGATGGACACGATGACCACCGGCGCCACCGCTCCAAGTGGTGCTGTCGTGTGACGCAGGGAAAAAAACGGTCACCCCGGGGCCCAAGGGGACGCGATGCCAAACCGCGCGATGAAACGTCGGCGGGCGGGATCGTGTTTCGCATGGAAGGCGCCGAGCCCGTCTATTTGCTGATTCGCGACAGCTACCAGAACTGGGGCTTTCCGAAAGGACATCTCGAAGCGGGTGAAGAGCCCGATGCCGCGGCGCTGCGTGAGGTTGGCGAGGAAACAGGGCTCGCGCGGCTCGAGCTGCGCGCGGCGGTCGAGACGATCGACTGGCATTTTCGCTTTCGAGGCCGGCTCATTCATAAAGTCTGCCACTTCTATTTGATGGAAGCGGGCGATAGCGCCACGAAGCCGCAGCGCGCCGAGGGAATCACGGCGTGCAAGTGGGCGCGCTACGACGACGCGGCGACGCTGCTTTCGTATGAGAACGCGCGCGCGGTGCTCGCGCATGCGCACGAGCTGGTCGGTAACGGCGGCGGGAGCCACGCAGCATGACCGCGCGCACCGTCATGTTTCCGCTGGGGCCGAATGTCCTGGCGCTCGCCTCGCGTGACAGAGCGCGCGATATCCTCAAGCGCGCATTTCCCCGGCGGCGCGGAAGACTTTCGCTGACCCGGACAGTCGGCGAGTTCACAGGCGCATTCAAGAAGGCGCTCGTTGATGCCGTGATCGTCGATCTCGCGCATCCGACGGAGGAGACGTGGAAAGCCGCGGCGCTCGCGCGAGATTATCCGAGCGTCCCGTTCTTTGCGTTCTGCCCGATGCGAGTCGCCGATACCGCCGCCCTCGCGCGCTGCGTGGATGGCGATTTCGCCGATGTGCTCGTCGAAGGAATGGACGACTCGGCGATGCGCGATCTGGTTTTACCGCACTGCTTCACCAATCGGTTCGGTTCGGCCCTGCACGACGCGCACCTGGCACTCGGACTCGATAACCGCCTTCAGGAACGCGCCTGGCGCGCGATCGTCGCGCACGGCGGGCGCACGGTGCGCACTGAGATGATTGCCGCACAGCTGCACGTGACGCGCGAACATCTGAGCCGGAGTTTTTCAGCCGCTGGATCACCGAATCTGAAGCGGATTATTGATCTGGTGCGGCTGATTTCCGCCGCTGAGCTGGCGAAGAATCCGGGGTACGATGTGAGCGAAGTTGCGATGGTGCTGGAGTTTGCGAGCCCGTCGCATCTCACCAGCACCGCGCAAAGGATTGTGGGGACCCGGTCGGCGTCGCTCGCGCGCCTAAGGACCGGCGATCTAATAGAAAGGTTTCGGCAAGGCAGAGGCCGCAGTCGCACCGCCTAGTTGCATGTTCGGAGAGCTTGTGATATTTTTCACAAGCTAATCCACCACCACAGTAAAACCGACCAAAAATGGCCTCCCAAAGCAGCCTCCGTCCCGGCGAGATCAAGGACATCCTCCTTCGAGAAATCGAAGCCGCTGATCTCTCCTCCCTCGATGTTGAGGAAGTCGGTACGGTCCTCGAAGTGAAAGACGGCGTCGCCCGCATTTACGGCCTCCAGAAAGCGATGGCCGGCGAGATGCTCGAGGTGACGTCCTCGAACACCGGCGAGAAAATCACCGGCCTCGCGCTCAACCTCGAAGAAGACAACATCGGCGCCGTCATCCTCGGCGACTATCTGCAGCTGAAAGAAGGCGACGAAGTTCGCCGCACCGCGCGCGTGCTCGAAGTTCCGGTTGGACCGGAGCTGATCGGCCGCGTGGTCGACGCGCTTGGCCGCCCGATCGATGGCAACGGCCCGATCAACGCGAAGAACACGCGTAAGGTCGAGAGCGAAGCGCCCGGAATTATCGTGCGCTCGCCCGTGAAAGAGCCGCTCCAGACCGGCATCAAGGCAATCGACTCGATGATCCCGATCGGTCGTGGTCAGCGCGAGCTGATCATCGGCGACCGCGGCACGGGCAAGACGGCGATCGCGATCGACACGATTATCAACCAGAAGGGCAACGACGTCATTTGCGTCTACGTCGCGATCGGACAGAAGGCGTCCACGGTTGCGGGCGTCGTCGAGAAACTGAAGTCGGCCGGCGCGATGGAGTACACAATTGTTGTTGTTGCCTCCGCCAGCGACCCGGCGCCGATGCAGTACATCGCGCCGTACACGGGCGCGGCGATGGTCGAGTTCTTCATGTATAACGAAGGCAAGGCGACGCTGGCTGTTTACGACGACTTGTCGAAGCAGGCCGCTGCGTATCGCCAGCTCTCGCTCGTTCTTCGCCGTCCGCCGGGCCGCGAAGCATTCCCGGGCGACGTGTTCTATCTCCACTCTCGTCTCCTCGAGCGCGCGGCGAAGCTGTCGGAAGATCCGTCAGTGGTGGACGGCAAGACGATCCTCAAGCCAGGCGGCTCGATGACGGCGCTGCCGATCATTGAAACGCAGGCCGGCGACGTTTCGGCGTACATCCCGACGAACGTTATCTCGATCACCGACGGTCAGATCTTCCTCGAAGCCGACCTCTTTTACTCGGGCGTTCGCCCCGCGGTAAACGTCGGCATCTCGGTATCGCGCGTCGGTGGATCGGCGCAGACGAAAGCAATGAAGGGCGTGGCCGGGCGTCTTCGCCTCGACCTCGCGCAGTATCGCGAGCTCGAAGCGTTCTCGGCGTTTGCATCGGATCTCGATGCCGCGACGAAGCGTCAGCTCGAGCGCGGTGCGCGCACGGTTGAAGCGCTGAAGCAGGGGCAGTACATGCCGATGACGATGGAAGCGCAGGTCATGATTTTGTACGCGGTGACGAACGGCTTCATTGACGACGTCGCGACGGACAAGGTGCGCGCGTGGGAGAAGGGATTCCACGAGTACATGGCGGCGCAGTTCCCGCAGGTTGCCGATAAGATCAAGACGGAAAAGAAAATTTCCGACACGACTGAGGCGGAGCTCAAGCGCGGGATCGAACAGTACAAGAAGAGCGTCGCGTAACAGATGGCCAAGGGGAGCGAGCTCAAGGGACGAATCAAGTCCGTCGAGAATACGCGGAAGATCACGCGTACTCTCGAAATGATCGCGACGTCGAAAATGAAACGCGCGCAGGATCGCGTGATCGCGGCGCGGCCGTACGCGCGCGCGCTGTCAGATGTGATTTCGAGTTTGTACAGCAAGGAGCTCGAAGGCGATTTTCCGCTGCTGCGTCAGCCGAAAACGGTGAAGAAAGCGGCGATCGTGCTGCTCACGTCGAACCGCGGCATGGCGGGCGGGTTCAACGCGAACCTGATCAAGGAAGCGCGCACGCTGATCAAGACACTCGAGAGTGAAGGAACGGTTGTCGAACTTCACGTGAGCGGCAAGAAGGGCATTGGTTATTTCCGCTATATCGGGCGCGCGATGGTGAATCAGCGCACGGATATTGGCGATAAGCCTTCTGCAGCTGATGCGGCGTCGCTCGTTGACGCGCTGATGACGCAGTTCGCGAAAAGCGAAATCGACGCGCTGTACGTTGTCGGTGCCGCATACAAATCGGCGCTTGCATCACCGCCGCACAGTCAGCGTGTGCTGCCGGTGACTCCGCCGGACAAATCAGCGGGCGGACAGAAGGATTTTCTTTTGTTCCCGGACGCGGGCGCGATATTGAGTGAGCTGCTGCCGGCGTACGTACGGAACGCGATGTACAAAGCGCTCGTCGAGACGGTGGCGGCGGAGCACGTTGCGCGCCGCACGGCGATGAAGGCGGCCACTGACAACGGTGGAGAAATTCTGAACCTGCTGCGTCGCACGTACAACCGGGCGCGTCAGGCGAACATCACGCAGGAAATCGCCGAGATCGTGGGCGGCGCAGCGGCACTCGAGTAGTACAACAGACAACTACGAAACGACTATGACAACTGCTACGGCAACCAACGTCGGCAAAATCGTTCAGATCATTGGCCCGGTCCTCGACGTCGAGTTCCAGTCTGAGCATTTGCCCGAGATCTACAACGCCCTCGAGATCCGCGGAAAATCCGACGCGGGCACCGACATCCGCGTGATCGTCGAAGTGCAGCAGCACATCGGCCGCAATCAGGTCCGCACGGTCGCGATGAGTTCCACGGACGGTGTTGTCCGCGGAATGGACGCGATCGACACGGGCTCGGCAATCACAGTTCCCGTTGGTGCCGCTGCGCTCGGCCGCATTCTCAACGTGCTCGGCGAGCCAGTCGACAACGGCGCTGAGATTCCGAAGAGTGCAGAGCGCTGGCCGATCCATCGCAAGCGCCCGGACTTCGTGAACCTCGAGCCGAAAACGGAAGTTTTCGAAACGGGCATCAAGGTCATCGACCTCATCGCTCCGTTCGTGAAGGGCGGAAAGGTCGGACTCTTCGGCGGCGCCGGCGTCGGCAAGACGGTCGTCATCATGGAGCTCATCAACAACGTGCAGAAAGGTCACGGTGGAAAGTCCGTGTTCTGCGGCGTGGGTGAGCGCACGCGCGAAGGAAACGATCTCTATCTCGAAATGAAGGAGTCGGGCGTACTCGCGTCGACCGCGCTGATTTACGGTCAGATGAACGAGCCGCCGGGCGCGCGTCTTCGCGTCGGTCTTTCCGGACTGACGGTCGCCGAATATTTCCGCGACAAAGAAAACGCAGACGTGCTCGTGTTCATCGACAACATTTTCCGCTTCACGCAGGCGGGTTCGGAAGTTTCCGCACTGCTCGGCCGCATGCCGTCCGCGGTGGGTTACCAGCCGACGCTCGCAACGGAAATGGGCGACCTGCAGGAGCGCATCACCTCGACGCGCAACGGGTCGATCACCTCGGTGCAGGCGATTTACGTTCCTGCCGACGACATCACGGACCCGGCACCGGCGACCGCATTCGCGCACTTGGACGCGACGGTCGTGCTCTCGCGCGCAATCACCGAGCTCGGTATTTACCCGGCCGTTGATCCGCTCGCATCGGCTTCACGTATTCTCGATCCGCAGTTCCTCGGCGCGCGTCACTACGCGGCCGCAACGGCGACGCAGCGCATTCTGCAGCGCTACAAGGAACTTCAGGACATCATCGCGATTCTCGGTATGGACGAGCTCAGCGAAGACGACAAGAAGATTGTCGGACGCGCACGCCGCATTCAGCGTTTCATGTCGCAGCCGTTCGCGGTTGCCGAGCAGTTCACCGGTATTCCGGGCAAGTACGTGAAGCTCGAAGAAACGATCTCGAGCTTCGAGCGCCTCGTGGCCGGCGAATTCGATCATCTTCCCGAGCAGGCGTTCTTCATGGCTGGTGGAATCGACGATGTGGTCGAGAACGCCAAGAAGTTCCAGAGCTAAGAGCTAACAACCCATGCTGCACATTTCGGTTATCTCGCCTGAGGCGATGCTGTTCGAGGGCGATTCGCAGTCGGTGGTCGCGACGGCGTTTGACGGTGAGGTGGGGATTCTCACCGGGCACGCGCCGATGGTGACGCTGCTGGGGACGGGGACGGTTCGGGTTGGCGACGGGCCGTCGTTCAACGTTTCCGGGGGATTTTTGCAGGTGGTGGATAACCAGGTGCGGGTCGTTACCGAGAGGGCCAGCAAGATCTGAAGGTGTACGACGAGTGCACTGTTAACTACTAACTGTTGGTCGGTGTTCTGTAAGAAAAATTTGTCCTGGCGGCGAACTCGCTCGACGAGGTTCGGTGCCAGGACTGATTTTTTAACGGAACACCGACCAACAGTTCGTGGTTAACAGTTCACTAGCTTGATCGTCATGAGAGTGACCCTTCCTCTCTGCAACCGAGTCCAATGCGCCTCTCAAAGCTCCTCGCTCTCTCGCTCTTCACTGCCGCGCCACTTGCTGCGCAGGCTTACAACTATCCCGGCCTCCAAACTCCGCGAATTGTCGACCGCGAATACAACTTCGCTGCTGCGAGCGCAGGGAATGCCGGCACTTCGCTGGTCTTTCAATGGCGCGAAGGACTGAGTGCTGACTGGCAGTTCTCACTCGACGGCGGAATCGCGGCGCCCAAAGTTGGCAACACGCGAGTCCTTCTCGCCGGCGGGATCGCTTGGCAGTGGATGCGCGCGACGGCAGATATGCCGTTCGATATTGCGGCGACAGGAAGCTTGGGGTTTTCGTCCGGCGACAGCTATACCGTCGTGCGCATTCCGGTCGGGATCGCTGTGGGCCATACGTTCAAACTCGACAACGGCAATGAACTCACTCCGTTCGTCCACCCGAGGCTGTCGTTTGACCACTGCAGCGCGTGTGTCGGTTCGGGCACGAAACTCGACGTCGATGTCGATGTCGGAGTGAACTACGAAATCACGCCGCAAGTTGCGTTGCGCCTTGCCGCGATTCTCGGTGGCACGTCGTACGTCGGCACGGGGAATGGCATTGGGTTTTCCGTTGCGTGGACGCCGAAAGGACTGAAGAAATTTTAGGGACGGGTGAAAAACAGTAGAGAGTTTTGACAACAAAAGGGATGCGTTAACAGGCGTTGGTATTTGGTTTCGAACTAACGGCGACGGGACAGGTCGGTGCGTGCGAAAATCGCACACTCGACCTGTCCCGTCGCCGTTAGTTCGCTACCAAGTAATTAATGACCGTTAACACATCCCTTTTGTTGTGATAGCTCACAGCTGCCCCCGCCATTCAGCCGCTCAACAACCCCTCCACCAACGCCGCCGAGCGATCCGCCGCACCAAGTCCGTCCCGTACCAGCGCCCGCGCCCGATCCCCCGCAGCGCGCGCCGCCGTAGGATCCTGAAATAACTCGAGCAGTCGCGCAGCTATTTCCGTCGCCGAGCTCGCGCTGAACCCACCGCCGCATTCGAGAAGCAATCCCGCATCGCGGCTCGCCGTGTGTCGCGGGCCAAAGAGAACCGGCGCACCGAACGCCGCCGGCTCGATCACCGAGTGCAAACCTGCCGAGTGAAATCCGCCGCCGACGTACGCGATGCGAGCGAGCGCGTACAAATCGCCGAGCACTCCGACTCGATCAACCAACACGACGCACGCGGAGGCCGAGGCCGGATCGCTGAGCTTCGCGCATTTGAGTCCGTTCGCTGCGGCCCATCGTATGATCGGCTCGAGATGTGATGCTGATGGCTCGTGCGGCGCGATCACGAGTCGCACGTCGGGCATCCGTTCGTGCACGACGGCCCACGCCTCGAGCAGCGGCGTTTCGTCTGCGGGCCAACTAGAACCGGCGACAAGAGTCGGCCGATCGCTCATCAACGGTGCGGTCAACGCACGCTGCTGCTCACTCGGCTGCGCGCGCGCCCATGCTTCGTCGTAGCGGGCATCGCCGGTAACTGAGATTCGATCGCCGCGCACTCCGAGCTGCTGAAGGCGATCACCGTCTTCAAGAGATATCGCGCCGACCGCGTCGAGCGCGCGGTATGCATCGCGCAGGAGCAGCGCGCCGAGCCCGGAGCGGCGGCCTGATTCATCGGCGAGTGTGGCGGAGACCATACCGAGTTTCACTCCGCGCTGCGCGGCGATCTCGGTGAGGCGCGGCCAGACGTCGAGCTTGCTGTAGATGAGCGCCGACGGCCGCAGTGCGTCTATCGCGGCGCGCGCATCGCCCGATGAATCGAACGGCAGATAATCGCAGAAGTCCGCGCCGATTTTTTTCGCGAACTGCTCGGCACTCGGCGAAAAAAATGTGTAGGCTATTTGTACGTCGGGGCGCTGTGCGCGGAGCCGTGCAACAACGGGCCGCGCTTGCAGTCCTTCACCAACAGATGGCGCGTGCAGCCAGACCAGCGGACGCGTGGTATCGCGGCCGTGCGCGGCGAACGCGGCGTAGCGCGCGCGAATCCTGCGGCGCGCGCGCAGTGATGAAACGATTTTTCCGTCGCCGGCCGGTGCCAGCGCCGCGGCGGCGCGTGCGGCGGCCGCGGCGGCGGCGTACGGAATGCGCAGCAGGAATTGCATTCGCGTTGCCGAGGGCCGAGCTGCGCTACTTGCCCTTGGGTACTGCGGCGAGCAGCGAGTCGATCACATGGCGGAACATGGCTGGAGGCTGCGCGCCGACGAGCGTCGCGTTTCCTATATAGAACGTGGGTGTTCCGCTGACGCCCGCTTTCTGAAAGCGGACTTGGTCTGCGGCGATGAGCGGTTGCATCTGCTTGCCATCTTCACACGATTTCAGCTTGCCTGCGTCCGCACCGGAAGCGACGGCGAGCGAGTCGAGATAATGGCGCGGGTCTTTGAGTGACTTCCACGCGTTTTGCGTATCGAAGATTCTGTCGTGCGTCGGCCAGAACTTTCCCTGCACGGCGGCGCACATGGCGGTGACCGAGGCGGGGAGCGAGTTCGCGTGCAGAGGGAAATTGATAAATGCCATGCGAAGCTTTCCGGTCTCGACGTAGTTCTTCTCGATCATTTTGTACGTCGAGTCATGCCAGGCTTTGCAGAACGGGCACTGGAAATCGCTGACCATCACGAACCAGAGCGGCGCGCTGTCTTTGCCGGCGATTCGCCCGCGGTCAGCGGCGTCGGTGACAGGGTCGCGAGTAGGGGCACTAGCCAGGGCGTCAACCCGGGCGCCGCCCGGGGTGCTGAGAGGGGCGATTGCGAGAGCGGCAGCGAGGGCGAATGGGATCAGCGCGAGTCGTGTCATTGACTGATTGACGGAGTATCGTGGCCGGGGGTGGGAGCGTCTTCTATATAATGTAGCCGTTGCTGTTGGGCCGCTTTTGCGCCAATATCGCCCAGGTCACCGCAAGATGCTCATGGGCCGGGGCCCCGGAGGTCGATACGGGGCTAGGGGTTGCGCGATTGCGTCCCATGTGGGAGAATAGGGCGTCAAGAAATTGTGACACGGGGCACCTTCCTGAGGTATTCATCGACAGGGGGCGGATCCACGTCACGGTTCCTTTCCGTGTTATCAGTTCGACTTGTGTTCGCAGTAGAAGTCCCCACCCCTTCACCTTCAGTTGAGGGAAAGAGATGTCACAGAGTACTCGGTTGCGTAGGTGGCTGACCGTCGTACTGGCCAGCGTCGGAGTTCCGGCGATGGTGTTCGCTCAGGGCGCTACCATCACTGGTAGAATTCTGGATGACAATCAGACGCCGCTCGTCGGCGCGAATGTCACGATCGATGCATTGAACATCTCGATCGGCTCGAACACCGCTGGCACGTACACGATCACCATCCCTGGCGCACGCGTCAGCGGACAGTCGGTTGTTCTTCGCGTCCGCGCCATCGGCTATACGCCGCAGACGCGCACCATCACGATCACGGCGGGAGCATCCACGCAGAACTTTGCGCTTGCCCCCGACATCAACAAGCTCAGCCAGGTCGTCGTCACGGGCGTGACGCAGGGCACTGAGCAGAAGATGTTGCCGTTCGTCGTGGCTCAGGTGAGCGCGAGCGACATGCCTGTGCCGAACTCCAACCCGCTTGCCGAGCTTCAGGGCAAGGTGACGGGTGCGAACATCGTGTCGGCCTCAGGCCGCCCGGGTTCGGTTCCGGCTATCGTTCTGCGTGGCCCCCAGTCGATCAACGCTTCGGGCCGCGACCAGTCGCCGATGTTCATCGTCGACGGCGTCGAGCAGATCGCTTCGGCATCACTTTCGGACATCAACCCGAACGACATCGATAACATCGAAGTCGTGAAGGGCGCAGCTGCTGCGTCGCTCTACGGATCGCGCGCTGGTTACGGCGTTATCTCGGTGACGACGAAGAGCGGCCGTGCAAGCGGTGAAGGCGTCCGCTTCACAACGCATGCTGAATTCGGCGTCAGCGACATCGAGCACAAGATTCCGCTCGCGACGACGACCATGATGATGATGGATCCGACGAACACGCGCTTCTGCATCACGACGGCCGGTCAGCCGTCCTGCACGCGCACCGTCGACATCTACGCTGAAACGCTCCGCGTCAATCAGGGCGGCAGCGTCTTCGCATTGAGCCCGGCGCTGTTCACGAACGACGGCGGCATTTCCGCCAACCTCGGCGCTGTGAAGCTCCGCGGTCTGTTCCAGGACAACCCGTGGCCCATTCAGTACGATCCCGTCGGCCAGACGATCACGAACGGCCCGTGGAGCAACATCAACGTCGACATGACGGGCAAGTTCGGAAAGGCGAACTTCTTCACGTCGCTCGGAACGTTCCGTCAGGAAGGTTCGATCGTTTACCTCGACGGATATCGCCGTAACTCGATCCGTATGAACGTGGACAACACGCTCGGCGGCAACTGGACGTTGTCGGTGCGCGCGTACTACGCCCGCGTTTCGCAGGACAACAGCAGCGGCCAGTTCTTCGACCTTACCCGTCAGCCGGCGTACGCCGACCTGACGCGTACGGACAGCT
The DNA here is from genome assembly GCA_903910555.1 of uncultured Gemmatimonadota bacterium. Classification (GTDB taxonomy): domain Bacteria; phylum Gemmatimonadota; class Gemmatimonadetes; order Gemmatimonadales; family Gemmatimonadaceae; genus Fen-1231. The sequence continues at coordinate 15,114 of CAIVZZ010000008.1, forward strand.
TCGGCCGTCTCTTCGTTCGTTCGAACGTTCAGGTGCAGGGCGCTGGAAATCTGAACCCGAACTATTTCGACGCGTCAAACCCGATTCGCGGCCAGAACGACCGCTTCCAGGGTAATCTTCAGGCCCGTTGGCAGCCGCTCTCGTGGCTCGACGGCGACTTCTCGATCGGCTACGATCGCACGAATGCGCTGAACAGCAACTTCTACGACAACGGCGAGCGCAGCGGTACGAGCAGCGGCACGAACTATCTCGGCTACATGGACCTGAACACGGCGTTCAGTCAGTCGTACAATGCCGCAGTGAACTGGACGGCGCGCAAGGATCTCCGCCGTGACCTGAACATGCGCTTTACGGTCCGTGGCTTGTACGAGCAGCAGGACAACAACACGAACGACCAGAACGGCGTGAACCTCCTGGTTCCCGGCCTGTTCACGACGAGCAACCTGGTTCCGTCGGCGAGCAACTCGCTCGGTTCGTCCGTCACCTCGGTTCGTCAGCTCGGTATGTTTGCCGGCATCGACCTCGAGTACAAGGAACGCTACATCCTCAACACGCAGATCCGCCGCGACGGTTCGTCGCTGTTCGGATCGCAGAACCAGTGGGCCAACTACGGCCGCGGTTCGTTCGCATGGCGCGCTTCGGAAGAGCCGTTCTGGCCGCTGAAGAACACGATCAACGACTTCAAGGTTCGCGCGGCAGTTGGTCAGGCCGGCAACCGTCCGAGCTTTGCGCAGCAGTACCAGACGTTCTCGATCGCGAACGGTGCGGTCAGCGCGAGCACGCTCGGCAACAACAACCTCAAGCCGGAACTTTCGACGGAAGTCGAGTTGGGCTTCGACGCAGAGATCCTGCACAAGTACGGCCTCACGGTCACGCACGCACTGGGCATCGTGCAGAGCGAGATCCTGAGCGTTCCGCCGTCGGCATCGTCGGGCTTCTCGAACCAGTGGAAGAACGCCGGCCAGCTGCAGAACGAGACGTGGGAAGTGTCGCTCAACGTTCCGCTGATCGAGAAGCGCGACCTCCAGTACTCGGCGCGTTTCAACTTTGACCAGACGAAGAGCGAGATCACCGGTATCGCCGCTGGCATCGCGCCGTTCTACTACACGATGGTCGGCGGCTCGGCAGCAGGATCGAACTACTATGTCGCGCCGAACGTTGCGTACGGTGCGATCTACGGCAAGCAGTTCATCACGAGCTGCGCGCAGTTGCCGACGAACTTCCAGAGCCAGTGTGGTACGAGCACCAGCAACTTCCAGAAGAACCAGCAGGGCTTGGTCGTCTGGACGGGTGGCCTGGGACTCGGCGAAGGCATCACGAAGAACGGCTGGATGGCCGTCAACGGCGCCGCAACGGCACCGTGGGGCCTCGTGGAAAGCTGGGGCAATCCGATCGTGCTGCATGATTCGCTTGGCCATGCGGTCACGAATCAGTCGATCGGCGCTTCGCTCCCGGACTTCCGCTACTCGATCGCGCAGAACTTTACGTTCCGGAAGTTCTCGGCATACGCACTGTTCGACGCAGTCAAGGGCAACAGCGTGTGGAATGAAGGTCGCGCCTGGTCGTACGGCGACTTCATGAACGGTGATGAGAGCCAGGGAGCTAACCAGACGGTCGCTACGGCGCGCCCGCTCGGCTACTTCTTCCGCGGCGGCCCGGGCGATGCCCTGGCTGGTGTCGGTGGCTTGTATGACGCGCTCGGAACGAACACGGTGTCCGTCGAGAACGCATCGTACGTCAAGCTCCGCGAAGTCAGCCTCGGTTACCGCATTGGCCGGATCGGCGGCTACGGCGACTGGACGGTCTCGCTGATCGGCCGCAATCTGCACACGTGGACCAAGTACTCGGGCTACGATCCAGAAACCGGCGCAACGGGTGGCAACAGCGGTTCGGCGGCACTCAACGCTGTCGACAGCTACGGCTTCCCGAACACGCGTAGCTTCACGTTCCAGCTTAGCTCGAGCTTCTAGATCCAGTGTCCTGCCGCCCGCCAAACTGGCGGGCGGCCGGGACCACCCCCACGAGGATCCAACCACGATGAAAATGAACTTTATTCGAGCAACTTCGGCTGCGACGTGCGCGGTGCTGCTGGCCGCGTGCACCGCGGGCAACGTGCTCGACGTCAAGGACTTGAACAATCCAGACGTGGCGCGAGCCTACTCGACGCCAGCCGGTGTCGAGAGCATCATCGGCACGCTCTACCAGCAGTTCAATAACGGCTGGAACTCCAACCCGGCGGCCGGCAATATTCAGCCGGCGGCAGGGTACATGTCGTTCGAGGGCTTCAGCACGCTCGCAAACTTCTGCGGCAACTCGCGTGACGCTGTGCCGCCGAATGCGATCATCAACGATCGCGGCAACTCGTGCGATGCGGAAAATCTGTACGACTTCGGGCAGTTCCAGAAACTGGCGCGCAACTCTGCCAATCTGGTGCAGGCCATCGACAACATCGTGGCGTCGAACAACACGACGGGCACAGCTGCGGAAGACATCCGCGACCGCTCGTTCGCGCAGTTCGTGGTCGGCATTTCGCTCGGCTACACCGCGATCATTTATGATTCGGGCGCCATTGTCACGAACAAGGTCGCCAGCAGCGCGATTCCGCCGCTTTCGGGCTATCAGGCGCTCATGACGGCGGCGCTGGCACAGATCGACTCCGCGATTGCCACTGGCGGCAGCGCGGCGGCCGCGTCGGCGTTCCCGCTTCCGGCCGCGTGGATCAACGGCAATGGTTTGACGCAGACGCAGTTCGTCCAACTGATGCACTCGTGGAAGGCGCGGCTCCGCGCGGGCGTCGCCCGCACGCCGGCCGAACGTGCCGCCGTGAGCTGGGCGAGCGTGATTGCCGATGCACAGGCAGGCATCACGTCCGACCTCGTCGTGACGGTTGGCGGTGGTTGGAACTGCAGTTTCAACTGCAGCACGATTTTCAGCGGAGGCTATCACGAGATGCCGCTGATGATCTTCGGTATGGCAGATACGTCGGGCACGTACGCGACGTACATCTCGCAGCCGATCGGTTCGCGCGACGGCTCGCAGCTGCTGATCCAGACCCCCGACCTGCGTTTCCCGCAGGGTGCGACGCGTGCCGCGCAGAACACGGACACGCCGATCGCTGGCACGACATTTACACCGGGCCGCTACTACAGCAATCGCGTTTCGTCGCTCGACGTCGCGGGTCCTGGTTACGGCTCGTCGATGTATGATCACCGTCGCTGGCTGGCAATCTTCCGCGCCAGCGGTGTCGGTAACATGGTGCAGTTCCCGAAGGGCGAAAACGACATGCTTCAGGCCGAGGGCTTGATTTATGCCGGCAACTTTGCGGCAGCGCAGGCGCTGATCGATGCGTCGCGCTCCAAGCACGGTCTGCCGTCGATCGGTACGATCACCAGCGCGACGCAGGTGATTCAGGGCGGCATCAACGGCTGCGTTCCGCATGTGCCGCAGCCCCCGGCGTTCACCACGGTGGCGTGCGGGAATATTCTCGAAGCAATGAAGTGGGAAAAGCGTAATGAAACGGCTTATGCCACTTACGCCGCGTGGTTCCAGGATGGACGCGGCTGGGGTGACATGCTTGCTGGTATGCCGATCCAGTGGCCGGTTCCGAACGAGGAAATGGATTCCCGTCAGGAGCCGTTCTATAACATGGGTGGCGTTGGCGGCGCGGGCTCGGCAGCCAAGGGGACGTACGGTTTCTAATCGCCGACGGACGCGCGTAGTTGGCGCGTTCCTGTCGACGCTGGCCTTATTGCTGCAGGGGTGCTACGAGACGTTGCCCCTGCAGCAGGGACCGGCACCAGCAACGGTTTCTGTCCAGCTGGTGATGAATGACAAGGGACGCCTGGCGGTTGCAGATAAGCTTGGCGGCTCGGTTGACAGGGTTGAAGGGGTGGTCACTGCCCAGAACGCGGATACGTACACGATCTCGGTCACGGACGTTTACCAGTTGAACGGTAACGCGGCCAAATGGGAACACGAGTCGGTGACGATTTCCAAGGACGGGGTGGAGGGATACAAGATCCATCGCTTCAATCAGGCAAGAACGGTTGTTCTCGCCGCTTCAGTTACCGCTGCACTCGTACTGTTCGTGGTAACTGCTGGGATCAAGGCAACAGGGTCGTCGGCTACTTCAGGTCCGCCAGGTTCAACAGGTCAAACAGGTCCCTCGCACTAGTCCGCAATCCATCGTAATGATACCCCACCATCATTTCTCTTCGGAGTCTGGAGCCACCCAGATGCGATTTCAGCGTCTTTTCTTCGCAGTGATTCTCGCGTGCGGCGTCACCGCATGCGCCAAGGACGTCACTGGCGTCACGCATGCACCGCCGCCGCTCGCTTATGTGCGGTATGTCAACGCTGTGCCTGACACGTTCGCGATGGACTTCCGTGCCGTCGATCAGGTCCAGTATTCCCAGCCGTTCCTCAACACCGCATTCCGCGGTCTTGGCGACGGCAACTATCAGGGATACCAGGCCGGTTCACGCCACATCCGCATCTTCCTCGATCCCAGCCCGAGCAACACGAGTCAGGCGGTTTCGGTGGCAGTTGCGTCGACGATCATGGTCGACACGACGTTCACCTTCACGGCCGGCACGTACTACACGCTGGTGCACGTTGGCGCTGCCCGGTCGGGCGCCGCGGTGAAGGAACAGCTGTGGATCATTCAGGACGCACTGCCCACGCAGAGCGCCGCTTCGGTTCAGTACCGTATCATCAACGTCGCCCCGGTTCAGGGCGCGGTTGATGTCTACGTCAACGGCACGACGCCGCTCACGGGCGCGCCGGCAGCAGCATCGCTCGCGTTCCACAGCGCTACGGCATACCTCTCGCAGGCGCCTGGTCCGCTTGTCATCCGCCTCACGGCGCCTGGCACGCTGAACGCAGTCGGCGCCGCGGCGGGTTATACGCTGCAGGTTGGAACGGCAGGTACGACGGCCGCGGATCCGATCTTCGGTTCCGGACAGGGCGGATCGATTCTGACGGCGTTCATTTTCGACGCGTCGGCAGCTGGCACCGTTGGCGCGCCGTTCGCGACGCCCGGCGTTGTATTCTTCCCAGACATGCAGCCCGCGCGCACGACCAGCCCGTAAGGCTCGAGCGCTTGGGGTGAACAGTATGAAGTCACATATGAGGCCGCCGGCGGGAAGTCCGCTTGGCGGCCTCATGTGCGTCTCTGAACAAATGCGTTCGGCACTCCTCGTTTGCGTCGCGCTGCTCATCGTGCTGCCCGCGCACGATCTCGCGGCTCAGATGATCCGCGGCACCGTGCGCGCCGAGGGCACGGAGCACGTGCTTCAGGGCGCAAAGATCACCGTGCTCGATTCGCTTGAGCGGCAGCTCTTTGCCGTCACGAGCGACGATAAGGGACGCTTCGTTCTGCCGCTCTCGAGTGGGTTGCCCTTCAAGGTGACCGTCAAGAAAATCTGGTGGCAGCCGTCGTCCACCGAGCTGATTCACGCTTCGGTCTCGGATACGCTCGAGATGGACCTGATGGTTCCGATGAATGGCGTCGTGCTCCCTGGCGTCGAAATCGACGCGGCCAAGACGACCACGCGAAACCAGCTCTATTACGACGAGGCGAAACGGAACGGCTGGAAGGTCTATGAGCCATCCGAGATCGCAGCCCGCCGCGAACAGGGTGAGTTCACTGAGTTTGAGAACTTGATGCGGACGCTCTCGGTCACCGGCGTGAGAATGCCGGCGACGCGAAACGACTGCTACATGAATCTGCGCAACGGGAAGTGCATGACGTTCGTCGTCGACGGCCAGCCGGTCGGCACGATGTGGGTCGTGAATCCCGCCGATGTATATTTCGTCGCGATTCTACAAGCGACGCAGTCGTCGGTGCAGTTTGGCGACAAGGCGCCTTGGGGTGCGATACTGATCGTCACGCGGATGAACGGGGACAAAAAGAATCCGTAGAGGTCTGCTGGGCTTCGCTCTTGCTGCAGTTCTCGCCGCCTTTCCTTTTGCGCTCATGGCGCAGCGGGGAGCGGCTGGTCCGGTAATTCCCACACCCCGCGGGATGGTCAACGATTTCGCCAACGTCATTCCAGCCGCTAACGCTGCGCGCATCGAAGCGCTGGCCACCGACGTGCGCGCGAAATCGAAAGGTGAGATCGCCATCGTCACGATGACGGATTTGGGCGGCCGCGATGTTGGCGATGTCGCGCTGCGAATCGGTCGTGAGTGGAAGGTCGGCGCCGCAACCAAGATCGGCGATGCCACTCGCAATGCCGGCGTGGTGATTCTCGTTATTCCAAAGGAAACGAGCAGCGACGGTCAGGGGCACGTCGGAATCCAGAACGGCCAGGGAAGCGAAGGCTTCCTCACCGACGGGCAGACCGGCGACATCATTCGCGAAGCGATCCCGCTCATGAAGCAGCGCGACTACGGCGCAGCAATCGAGCTGATGACGCAGCGCGTGGCGCAGCACTTTGCGTCGAGCTTCAACTTTTCGCTCGATTCGGCGGTCGCGCCGGCGCAGGTGCAGCAGCGCGAGGTCTACCGGCAGTCGCGGCCGCTCGGCGGAATTCCTCCGAAACTCATTTTCTATCTCTTTGTATTTCTGATCCTGATTCTTTCGCGCGGCAGAGGGAGCGGCTGTTTGTGGCTCGCCCTTTCGAGTGGTCGCGGCGGAGGGGGATGGAGCGGAGGCGGTGGTGGATTCGGCAGCGGCGGTGGAGGCGGTTTCGGCGGGGGCGGAGGTTTCTCTGGCGGCGGCTCGAGCGGGAGCTGGTAATCCATGGCGAAGATGAAGCTAGATGAACTCGTTTCCCAGCTGCGCACCGCTTACGGCGATGCGCTGAGCGCTGTCGTGCTCTACGGCTCTGCAGCCGGCGGTGAGCATCACGAGAAACGGTCGGATATGAATGTTCTCGTCATCGCGAAGAAGCTGACGGTTGCGTCGATGCGCGCCGCGGGCGCCGTTGCGCGCGCGTGGGGCGAGGCGGGGCATCCGCCGCCGCTGACGTTGACAGAGGCCGAGTGGCGGTCGAGCGTTGATGTGTTCGCGATCGAGCATGCGGATATTCTGCAGCGTCACAAGATTTTGTTCTCGGCGCCGCCATTTGACTTGAAATACGGCGTGACGGTTTCGCCGCGCGATCTGAGATTGCAGCTCGAATACGAGGCGCTCGGAATGCTGCTGCGTCTGCGCGGGCGAGTGCTGACGTCGGATCACGATGGCGCGCAGCGGCTGGAGACGCTGGTATCGGGAACGAGTCAGGTGCTGGTGCTGTTCCGTGCCATTCTACGGCTTCGCGATGAAGCGCCTCCTGCGGACAACGAGGAGCTGTGCCGGGTTACCGCGCGGCATGCCGGGTTTGATCCGGCGCCGTTTATCGCGGTTCTGGGGCATTGGCGCGGCGGCAAGACGCTGGATGCCAGCAAGCTGGACGGGGTGCTGGAGACGTATCATCTGGGGCTGGAACAGGTTGTGGCCTATCTAGATGCGCTGCCGGCAGGGGCCTGATCTAGGTTGAATCCCGCGGGCACCGGAATCCGTTGTGTAAATTGAGTGCAAGACTGACCTGTAAAGGAGCTTGATATGAGACTCAAATCATTGATCGTGCTGGCGCTTCCACTGGCGCTGCCGATGCTGGCTGGCGCGTGCGGCTACAACAACATCCAGAGCATGGACGAGCGTGCGGCGGCGGCACAGAAGCAGATTTCTGTGCAGCTCCAGCGTCGTGCGGATCTCGTGCCGAATCTCGTGAACACGGTGAAGGGCTTTGCGGCGCAGGAAGCCGAGGTGTTCGAGACGGTCGCGAAAGCGCGCGCGGGGCTCGCCGGTGCGGTGACGGGCGGCAACGTCACGGAGATGGCAAACGCGAACCAGAATTTGACCGGCGCACTCGGCCGGTTGCTCGCGATTTCAGAGAACTATCCGCAGTTGAAGAGCGACCAGAGTTTCCTGCGTTTGCAGGATGAACTCACCGGCACGGAAAACAGGATCGCGGTCGCACGCACCGACTACAATCAGGCCGTGCAGGATTACAACGGGTATATCCGCAGGTTTCCGGCGGTCATGACGGCGAAAGTCACTGGCGCGAAACCGCGTGATTATTTCGACGTGACGAATCCCGGCGCGCGCGAAGCACCGACGGTGGATTTCACAAAGAAGCCGTGAGTACTTTTTGAGTACGTCTGAGAGCTGTCAGCTGAGCACGCTCGGCTGACAGCTCTCGGCATTTCGGCCGGGGGGCGATATGAAACGGTTCATTCGGCTGCTCCTGATTTTCGCTGTCACAGGTTGTGCGCTGCACCATACGTCCACAGGTGCGCAGCACCCGAACGTGATCACGTTCGAAGAGATTGACTCGTCCGGCGAGGCGAACATCTATGACGTCATCGTGAAGCTCCACGCGGAGTATCTGCGCGATCGCGGACCGCTGTCGGCGGTTTCGAGCAGCCGGGATATCGCCGTCGTGTTCCTGAATGAGCAGGAGTATGGCGCCATCGGAACGCTCTCGAGTTTTCAGGCGCACGATATCGAGGAAGTACACTACTTCGCCGGTCCGGACGCGGTGACGAAATTCGGACGGCGCTACGGCGGCGGGGTGATACAGCTGATCACGCGCGTGGATTGAACCTGCGGTTGAAGTCGTTCTTTGCGTTGCGTGCGCGAGCCGCTGTTTTCGCGGCGTGTGTGATTGCGGCGTGCGCGCATGTCGCGCCGCGCGAGCCAAGCGGTGCCGGCGGCGCCGACGCCGCGAGTGAGAACCTCGGCGGGTACTGGGATCTTGTCGCGCGGCTCGATCTCGATCATGCCATGCTCGCGGCGCAAGCAGGGCACTCGCACGATCAAGAAGCGCTCGCGGGCGCGCTGAAGCGCGTGGTCGCAGGCGACGCGGCGCGCGCGATCGTCTCACTCGATTCGCTCGCGCGCCGCACGTACACGGACAGCACGGTGCGGCGCGTGGCGGTTGTGGTGCTCGCCGGGCTGCTGCACACGGAGCATAGATGGAGTGAACTTGCCGTGCTTCCCACAGTACCGGGAATTCATCGCGACAGTGCGGATCTCGCTGGCGTCGAGGCATGGGCGGCGGCGTTCGACGGCGTGCGTGCGCCGCATTCACGATTCCGCTCGGACTCGGTGATTTTCCCGATTGTCCTCTCGCCGCTCGGAGTGCCGATGCTGCCGGTGGAGATCAACGGCAAGCGGTTCCTGTTCTGGCTCGACACCGGCGCGAGCATGACGATGATTTCGGCGGACGTCGCGCGCGCGGTGGGGATCGCGCCGCGCACTCCTGACTCGCTGGAGGCCGTGACAGCGGTGGGGCGCGTGCGCGTCTTGCCTGCGCTCATCGGGTCGCTTCATATAGGCCCGCTCGACTGGAGTGATGCGCCGGCGATGATTGTCGGCGGCGGCGATTTCAGTGTGGCTGATAGCGCGGCGGCGGGGCGCATGTCACGCGCGAAGATCGACGGGATTATCGGCTGGGATGTGTTGCGGCAGCTCGATGTGCGGATCGATCATCCGCGCGGCACGCTCACGATGCGGAAGCCGGTGCACGAGCATCTCGCGGCATCGCGGCGAAATTTATTTTGGATCGGCTATCCGATAGTACAGGGTCAGAGCGTGAACGGCGCAAAGCTGAATCTTGGATTGGATACAGGATTGCAGGCGACGTTCGTGACGCGCTCGCTGGCTTCGCTCTCCGGCGGGATTGTACTCGGCGTTGAACGGCGGCGGCTCGCGTCGATCGCGGGGGATTCGATCGTGCGGGGTGATGTGCTGAACGAAGTGCGCCTGAGAGTCGGCGACGCCGATCTATTGCTGCGCGGAGTGACTGTTCAAACCGCGGTGAGCGCCGGGTTCGTTGTGCTCGACGGAGTGATTGGGAGCGACGTGGGGTTTGCGGGGGTGGTGCGGATCGATGCCACCAATGGGGTGTTTAGTGTGAAGCCGTGACGGAGTAGTGAGTTGTCAGCGATGAGTTCGATGCGGGACTAAACAACTTGACGCACGACGCGGGAGAGGAAATTGGACGCGGGATAAGATTGGAGGGTTGAGATTTGATGTGGGGCGCGGGAAAATGACGGGTACGCCCTCGGCTCAGCGCGTGAGGCCATTGCGTGGTACGGAACGCTCGAGGCGGAGCTCGGAGCTGTCGCAAAGGAGCGACAGTCGATGTTCGTGCAAATACGTCGGCTGCTCTTGACGACTCTCAAGAGGGCGCGAGCGAACAGTGTGAAAGCCCCGCCTCGTCAGACGCGCCGCCGCCCTCGCGGGTCCGAGTCGTAACCCCGCCGTCAATCTCATTACCCACAACTAATCCCGCGTTCGATTTCCTCTCCTGCATTCTGCGTCAGCAGGTCCTCCCGCGTCCAATTTCCTCTCCCGCGTTCTGCGGCAGCAGGTCCTCCCGCGTCCAATGGAATCTTCAGCGTGAAGCCCTAGAAACCGACGCCAACCTTAGCGCGCATCCGCGTTCAATACTTTTTCAGGCAGCACGTACTTGAGCGGATCCACAGGCTGCCCATTCACATGCACTTCGTAGTGCAGATGCGGCCCGGTCGCGAGGCCGGTATTGCCGACCGTCGCAATCAACTGTCCGCGCGTGACCTGCTGCCCGACATGCACGACAATCCGCGAGCAGTGCGCGAACCGGGTGATGATCCCGTTGCCATGATCGATCTGAAATGTGTTGCCATAGCCGGCTTCGTTCGTAACTGAAAGCACGCGGCCTGACGCGGGCGCGATGATCGGCGCACCCATCGGCGCCGAGAGATCGATGCCCTCGTGCGGGCGGCTCTGGTGCAGCACCGGATGGAAGCGGCTCTGCGAGAACTGACTCGAGAGCCAGCCCGTGGTCGGCATGATCGACGGCGTGCTCGCGAGACGTTCGAAATTTTTCGTGAGCGTATCGCTAACGGCGCGGAAACTCTGCGAGAGTTCGCTCGCACGCGCGATCATCACGTCGATATCGGCGTGGCTCGGCAGGGTGAGGCGGCCGGCGAACGGTTTGGGAAGCCCGTTCGATGCCGCAACGGTTGATCCGGATTTGCCGGCGGTGATCGAGTGCGTTTTGGGTGCGTCAGCGATGCCAGTCGCGCTGTCTGCACCGGCTGCAACCGGGCCGTCCGTGACGGTCGATGCCGGCTCGGTCGGCAGCCCCGCGAGGAGACGGATCTGCTGATCGCGAGCGTCGAGTGAACTGAGTGTGTCGCTCAATGAAGCGAGGCGCACTCCAATCTGATCGAGCTGGCTCTGAAGGCGCGCGTTCTGCGCCGCGAGAAGCCGCGCGCTGGGCGTGCCGTAGGGCGTGAACAGGATCGTGATCGCCGCAATGACCAATAGGGCGCTCGTGATCGCGCCGCCCAGAATTACCTGACGTGCCCGCGGTCCGATATGGATCGTGCGGGCCTCGCCGGTCCCCGGAGGGACGATGAGGATAGTCCAGTGCTTGGGCGCCATGAATCTGTTAATGGTGGGGGGCGCCCATTCGTTCAGCAACCGCCAAAACGCCCGATCTAGCCAGCCTTCGGTGGCTGCTCGGGACGAGGGAAAAGGCCCCCTTCCTTGTTCACGTGCCAACCAGTGGCACTCAGTTGCTCAACCGTCGCGAACATCGCCTCTGACGCCGTTCCGGGCGCTCCGAGCTGGCTCCAGAGCGCCTGAGCCTTGCCGGGCATGAACGGTGCGAGGTACGCGGCCTGGCGGGCGAGTGAGCGGATGAGAACGGCGAGAGTTTCGTCCAGTTTCGCCTTGTTCGAAGCGTCTTTCGCGAGCGCCCACGGCTGCGTCTGCTGGATGTGCAGATTCGCGCGCTCGGTCAGACGCGCGACACATGCAAGTGCTTCGTGACAGAGATAGCCGTGCGAGCCGTCCATTGCTGCCCGCGCGGCGGTGAGATCGGCCGAGTCGAGCGCGTCAAGATCTATATGAGCGGCAGCGTTCGGCACGATTCCATCACAGTATTTCTCAACCATCGCGATCACGCGGCTCGCGAGATTTCCCAAACCGTTCGCGAGTTCCGATGTGTACACGGCGTCGAAGCGCTCGAGCGAGAAGGTGCCGTCGCCGTCGAACGGAATCTCGCGGAGCAGAAAATAGCGGAATGCGTCGGGCCCGAATCGCGAAATGGTTTCGTCGAGATCGATCTTCACGCCGGCGCTCTTTGAGAAGCGCTCGCCGCCGAACGAAATGAATCCGTGCGCCCACACGCGCTCCGGAAGCGGAAGTTCTGCGGCCTGCAGCATGGCGGGCCAGATCACGCAGTGCAGCCGCGTGATGTCCTTGCCGACGATGTGCAGCTGCGCCGGCCATCTATTCCGCCACTCTTTGCCGGGATAGCCCGTTGCCGTGAGATAGTTCGGCAGCGCGTCGAACCAAACCCACGTGCCCTGCTGCTCACCGCTCGCGCTCGCGATGGGGAAGGGAATCGCCCACGCAAGTTTCGATCGCGTGATGGAAATGTCTTCGAGTCCCTGCGCAAGCAAACCGAGAATTTCATTGCGCCGCGATTCGGGCTGAATGAAATCCGGGCGTTCGGCGAGCAGGCGCTCGAGAAAGGGCTGGTACTTGGTCAGCCGAAAAAACCAATTCCGTTCCTGCGTCCATTGCAGCTCGCGCGTCGGATGGAGCACGCACTTGCCGTCGACGATTTCATCGTCGCGCTTGAAGAGTTCGCAGCCGACGCAGTACCACCCTTCGTACGTCTTCTCGTAGAAATTGTCGGGCGACGATTCGTGAATGCGCTTGATGAGCGCGCGCACGCCGCTCTTGTGCGCGCCGTCAGTCGTGCGGATGAACTGATCGTAGGAGATCGACAGCCGGTCCCACGTGCCGCGAAATCTCGCGGCGACGGCGTCTACAAATGCCTGCGGATCGACGTTCTGCGCGGCCGCAGTCTGCGCGACTTTCTGGCCGTGCTCGTCCATCCCGATGAGGAAATGCACGGAGCGGCCGAGCTGGCGGTGGAAGCGCGCGATCGCATCTGCGCCGATCTTTTCAAGTGCGTGCCCAAAGTGCGGATCGCCGTTGGCGTAGTCGATCGCAGTGGTGATGTAGAATTTTTCGTGCGATTCGGCCACGTCAGCTCCCTGCGGGTGGTGCACTTGGTGGTGCGGGTGGTGATCCGCCGGGCGCGCCGCCTGGTGCGCCGCCCGGTGCGCCGCCCTCACGGCCACGACGCCCGCCGCGGCGACCGCGGCGACGACGACGGCGGCCTTCGCCGGGCTGATCCGCGGTCGCGTCGACTGCGTTCTCTGCGGCCGGTGGCCGCGGTGGTTGTTGCTGTTGTGGCGGGCGCTGCTGCTGTTGCTGTTGTTGCTGCGGCGGGCGCTGTTGTTGTGGTTGCTGCGGACGCTCGCGCTGCGGCCGCTGCTGTTGCGGGCGCTGTTGTTGCTGCTTGGAAGATTCCGCGGCGGGACGCGCAGGTGGTGTGCCCTGCGACGGCGTTGCGCCGGGGTACGTGCGCGTCGCCGCGCCGCGCGGGGGATCGACCAGATAAATCTCGCTGGTTACTTCTTCGTCGAAATCCGCTTCATCGTCGCCGCCGGCCAGATCCGATGCCGCGGTGGCGGGTTCGCCGCCCAGTTCGCGATTGAGCTGAGCGAGCGGCACGATGCGGACCTCGCCCGTTGCTCCGCGCAGCGTGACCTGCTCGCGGAAAATATCGTTCGAGACGATTTTCTCCTCGCCGGCGAGCGTGACGATGATTTTTCCTTCTTTTGGAAAACGCTTTCGCTGCTGGACGTAGAACTCGTGCTCGTATCGCAGGCAGCACATCAACCGGCCGCACGATCCTGAGATCTGCGACGGGTTCAGCGTGGAGAGTCGCTGATCTTTGGCGACGCTCGATTTCACCGGGCGGAGTTCCGGAAGCCAGCTGGCACTGCAGAACTGACGTGCGCAGCGGCCGATGCCGTCGAGGCGCCTCGCTTCGTCGCGCACGCCGATGTGCCACATCTGTACGCGAGTTCCGAACAACCCTTCGAGCTGACGCACAAGCTGGCGGAAATCGACGCGCTTCTCGGCCGTGAAATAAATCGTCAGCTTCTTGCGGTCCCACTGCCACTCGGTGTCCGAGACCTTCATGTCGAGCCCCTGCGCACGAACTTTTTCGATCGCGCGGCGCCGGACATTGTCTTCGTCTTCGCGAAGATGGCTCCCTTTCTCGATGTCGTCGGCGGTGGCGGCGCGGAGCGCAGGGCGCAGCTGCTCCGGCGACGCTTTGCCGTGCGGTGTGCCGGCCTTTCGCGTGACGGCCAGTTCGCCGGTCGAGTGCACGGTGCCGAGATCTTCTCCGCGGTCGGCGTCGACGATCACCGGTGTGCGCAATGTGGGCACCTCGGGGAACGCCCACGTGAAAAACTCGCGGCGATTGCCCTTGAACGCGACCTCAATGAGGTGCGGCGTCGGCTCTGCGACGGCGGCGGGTTCAGGCGTTTCGGAGATTTCGGACATTCCGCTCATTCTTCGAACTGCCCCATACGCAGATATTTCTCCCGGCGGCGGCGCACGAGCTTGTCCGGCTTGAGGCGGCGCAGCTCGTCGAGATTGCGCAGCAGCGCTTCGCCAACGGCGGCGGCGGTGACTTCCTGATTTGCGTGCGCGCCGCCCGGCGGTTCCGGAATGATTTCATCGATGATGCGCAGCTCGAGCAGGTCCTGCGCAGTGATCTTCAGCGCGCTTGCGGCCTTCTCGCGCATTTCCGGACTCTTGCCGTCCTTCCAGAGAATCGCCGCGCAGCCTTCGACGGTGATCACGGAGTATACGGCGTTCTGCAGCATGAGCACCCGATCGGCGACGCCGAGTGCGAGCGCGCCGCCGGAGCCGCCTTCGCCAATTACCGTCGCGATAATCGGAACGGTGAGCTGACTCATCTCGAGCAGATTGCGCGCGATCGCCTCGCTCTGGCCGCGCTCCTCGGCGCCGAGCCCCGCCCACGCGCCCGGCGTGTCGATGCACGTCACGACAGGCACGTGGAATTTCTCGGCGAGCTTCATCAAGCGCAGCGCTTTGCGATACCCCTCGGGGTGCGGCATCCCGAAGTTGCGATGGAGATTTTCTTTTGTATCGCGGCCGCGCTGCTGGCCGATCACCATGATCGTCTCGCCGTCGATGCGCGCCCAGCCGCCGACGATTGCGGGATCGTCGCGGTAGGCACGATCACCGTGCAACTCGATCCAATCGGTGAACGCCAGGCGGATGTAGTCGAGCGTGAAGGGGCGCCGCGGACTGCGCGCGACCTGTACGCGTTGAATCGGCGTGAGGTTCTTATAAATCGATGCGCGCAGTTCGCCGAGTTTTGTCTCGAGCGGCGCGATTTCAGCGTCGACATTAATTTCGCGTTCCGCCGCCATCGAGCGAAGCTCTTCGATCTGCTTTTCGACTTCGACGAGCGGTTTCTCGAATTCCAAGGCCGATGTTCCCATGTCAGCTCCCTCTCACGAGGTGCACACGTTCGGGCCCGAGCAGCGCGCGAAGCTCCAGCAGCGCTGCGGAGGCCGGCGACAATTTCAGAGAAGCAGAGCGAAGCTTTGCGCGCGAGCCGTCGGCGCCATTCCAGCAGACTTCCAGCGGTGCGGAACCCGGATGCGCATCGACCACGGCACGTACGTCCTGCATCACCAGCGCCGGAAGCGACGCGCTCTCGGTGAGGTCGAGCGACACGGAGATCTGTCCCTGCGTGCGCAGCTCGGCCAGCCGCGTGATTGACTCGACAATAAATGTTGCCGACTCCGTGCCCTGGTCGCGCTTTGAATATCCGCCCTTGATCAGCACGGGGACGTCGGCCTGAACGCGATCGTGAATCGCGGCCCACGCTTCAGGGAACACGAGCACTTCGCCTGAGCCGGAGAAATCTTCCACGGTGAGACGCGCGAATTCGTTGCCGCTCTTTTTTGAAACCTGTTTCTTGATCGCCGTGACGACGACCGTGAGCGACGACGCCTGTTCGCTCCACGCACCAATCTTCGCGACGGTGAGCGTCGCGAGCAGCTCGCACTCCGCGCGGTACGGTTCGAGCGGGTGCCCGGAGATGTAGAAGCCGATCGTCTCTTTTTCTTTTGTGAGGCGTTCGTGCTCCGACATTGGCGGCACGTTCGGGAGCGACGGCTGCATTGCGTCGGCTTTGGCTTGCGGGCCGGCATCGCCGAAGAGCGAGCCCTGTCCGGTCGCCGCTTCATCCTGCTTGAGCGAGGCATGCTGAATCGCGCCGTCGAGCGCGGCCGCGTATTGCGCGCGATGGCCGCCGAGCCCATCCAACGCCCCTGCGTACAGCAGCGCTTCGAACACGCGCTTGTTGCAGGTGCGGAGGTCTACGCGCTCCGCGAAATCGTAGAGCGATTCGAAAGGTTTATCACCGCGCGCGCCGAGAATCGAGTCGGTGGCAGTGCGTCCGGCATTTCGAACGGCGCCGAGTCCGAAGCGAATGCGCTTGTCATCGAGCACGGTGAACTTGTAGCCGCTCTCGTTGACATCCGGCGGCAGAATCTCGATGCCGAGATCGCGCGCTTCGTTGATGTACTTCACGACCGCGTCGGTGTCGCCGATGCACGCCGAGAGGAGCGCGGCCATGAACTCGGCGGGGAAGTGTGCCTTGAGGTACGCCGTGTGATACGAGAGGACGGTGTACGCCACTGCGTGCGACTTGTTGAAGCCGTACCGGCCAAACGTCTCGATCTGATCGGACAGGTCGCCGACGATTTCCTTGTTGTGTCCGAGCGCGATGGCCTTCTCGGCGAACTTTCCAATTTCCTTTTTGATCAGCTCGGCGTCCTTCTTGCCGACCGCTTTGCGCAGCACGTCGGCTTCGGCGAGCGAAATGCCGGCGAGCTTCTGCGCGATGCGCATCACCTGTTCCTGATAGGTGATGACGCCGTACGTCCCTTCGAGAATATCCTTGAGCTCCGGCAGCGCGTACGTGACCGCCTCTTCGCCGCGCTTGCGCCGGATGTAGACCTTGTGCATCCCCGCGTCGAGCGGGCCTGGACGCATCAGTGCGCTCGCCGCGACGATGTCGTCGAAGGTGTCAGCGCGCATCGAGCGGATGAGATCGGTCGCGAGCGGCGATTCAAACTGGAACACGCCCGCTGTGCGGCCGGAGCGGAGCATCCTGAAGGTCGCTTCGTCGTCGAGCGGCAGCGTCTCCAGATTCGGGACATCACGCCCGCGCGCTTTGATCGTCACGAGCGCGTCGTGGATGATCGTGAGCGTCGTAAGGCCGAGGAAGTCCATCTTGAGCATCCCGGCCTTCTCGAGCGCGTTCATGTCGTACTGCGTGACGACGACGCGTTCGTCGTTGTCCTTGCCGGAGCCCCTGGAGTCCTGCGTGCAGATCGGGACGTAATCATCGAGCGGACCGGGCGCGATGACGATGCCCGCCGCGTGAATTCCCGCGTGGCGCGAAAGGCCTTCGAGCGAGATCGCGAAGTCGAGCAGATGCTGATGCCGTTCGTCGCCCTCGTAGAGCTTGCGTACTTCGGGAACTTTCTCGATCGCCTCTTTGACCGTGAGCGAGAAGTTCGGCTGGTTGGGAATCAGTTTCGCGATCGCGTCGGTTTCGGCGGGCGTGAAGCCCAGCACGCGGCCGATGTCCTTGATGGCGGCGCGTGACTTGAGCGTTCCGAAGGTGATGATCTGGCCGACGCACTCGCGTCCGTATTTCTCGCGGACGTAGTCGATCACCTCGCCGCGGCGCTCTTCGCAGAAATCGACGTCGATGTCGGGCATCGACACGCGCTCGGGATTCAGGAATCGTTCGAAGAGGAGATCGAACTTGAGCGGGCAGACGTCGGTGATTCGCAGCGCGTACGCGACGAGCGAACCTGCGGCGGATCCGCGGCCGGGGCCGACGGGAATTCCTTTTTCACGCGCCGCGCGAATGAAATCCGCGACGATGAGCAGGTAGCCCGAGTAGCCGGTTTTCAGGATGACGCCAAGTTCGAAATCGAGCCGTTCTTGGACGTTTGCGGGAAGCTTTTTTGCGCCGGGGGCGTACCGCTCGAATGCGCCGGCCGTGGCGAGCTTTACGAGGTGATCGTTTTCGGTTTTCGCGCCCTTGGGGAGCGGGAACGACGGGAGATAATATTTTTTCTCAAAGGCAAACCCGGCTTCATCGGCGATGGCGAGCGTGTTCGTGAGAACGTCGGGCCGGTCGGCGAAGTACTGCCGGATTTCCGGGGCGCTCTTGAAGTAGAGGCCGCGGTCGTACTTCATGCGATTGTCGTCGAGGCGGTCTTTCTTCAGCCCGATGCAGAGCAGCACGTCGTGCGCGTCGTGATCCTCTTCGCGCAGGAAGTGCGAATCGTTCGTCGCGATGACCGGAAGGCTCAGCTTTTTCGCGAGCTTGAACACTTCCTTGTTGAGCTTCTTCTGCTCGCCGGCGTCGTGCGCCTGGACCTCGAGGTAGTAGCGGTCTTTGAAGACATTCGCATACCACTCGGCGGCTTCCTGCGCTTCATCGAAGCGGTCATCCAGCAGGTGCCGCGCGACTTCGCCGGCCATGCACGCCGACGAGACGATGATTCCTTCGTTGTACTTGGCGAGCAGTTCGCGATCGACGCGAGGCTTACCGTAGAAGCCTTCGGTGTATGCGAGCGATGAGAGCTTGATGAGGTTCTGGTAGCCGACGCGGTCACGAGCGAGGAGTACCAGGTGGTAGTATGAACGGTCGCCGGGTGTTGCTCGCGCGCGGGTGCGGCGGTCGCCGGGCGCGACGTACGCTTCCATGCCGATGATCGGCTTGATGCCCTGTTTGCGGGCCTGTTCCTGGAACTCCCACGCGGCGTGGAGATTGCCGTGATCTGTGATGGCCAGGGCCGGTTGTTCGAACTCGACGGCCCTGTTGATCAGGTCGTCGATCCGGTTGGCGCCATCGAGCAGGGAGTACTCGGAGTGGCAGTGGAGGTGTACGAAGGACATTGGGTTGAAAGCTAGCCGTTGTCGCGCGGCGCTGTCAAAGCGAAATTGGGTGCGAAAACCACTTGCTAAAAGATTGCGGCGCAAAGAGTTAATGAGGCCAATTGGGGTCGTGACGTTCGGGTTGATTTTTCTCGCCGCGTGCCACCGCGACGGCGTGGAATCGCCTGTGCCCGTGCGGGCCGTTCTGAGCGCGGTGACACCGGCGACTTTCGGGCCCGGTGATACGGTGACTCTGAGCGGAAATGCGCTCGCGCCGGCAATCGCGGGGGGGAGCGGGACGGTGCTGTTTGGCACGGTGGCCGCACGAGTGCTTCCGGGGGCGTCCGACACGATCGTTCGGGTGATTGCGCCACCGTGCCTTCCGGGCGGGCCTTTGGAGGTCAGGATCTCGGCTGGCGTTGTGTCGAGCAATTCGATCGCGGTGAGTTACACCGCGCGGAGTGCGCCGTTGAGTCTGGCGCCGTATCAGTCGGTCACGGTGAGCAGCGCGGCGCTCGGAACATGCCTGACGCTGCCGGGGGATGGATCGACGTATCTCGTGATCGGGCAGTTCGCTGCGGTTGGCGATCCCACCGATGTGGTGAACTGGCAGATCGGCACGGCGGCGGCCGGTTCGGCGGCGGGTTCGGTTGCCGCGGGCGCTGTGCGCACCACGAGCGACAATCGCGCCGAGCGCGATTTCGAGGCGACGCTGCGCGGGATCGAGCATGCGGTCGCCCCGCGCGTTCGTGCTCAGCTGGCCGCGAGTGCCGCGGCCGCCAGAGTGAGTGCCGCGCTCGCGCCGCCAGCGCTCGGGACGTTGCGCACGTTCAAGGTTGTCGCCACCGTGAGTGGATCAAGCTTTACGAGCGCGACTGCGCGGCTCGTATTCGCCGGCGATCATGTCTTGCTGTATGTGGACACGATCGGATCGGGATTTTCGAATACGCAGTATCAGGCGCTCGGCGCGCTGTTCGACCGCGACTTGTACGCGATTGATATCAACGCGTTCGGGAGCGTGAGCGATGTTGACCAGAACGGCCGCGTGATCGCGCTGTTCACGCCGAAGATCAACGCGCTCGTGCCGACAACCGGGTGCGCATTTGCCGGCTATGTGACGGGATTCTTTTTTGGAACGGATCTGTTGGTGAGCGATCCGAACTCGAATAAAGGCGAGATTTTCTACTCGTACATTCCGGATTCGACGGGGACGTTCAGCTGCCCGCACACGGCGGAGTCGGTGCTTCAGGTCGTTGCGGGGACTTTTCTGCACCAACTGCAGCACATGATCTCGTTCAATCAGCATGTGCTCCTCCGCGGCGGCGCGCAGGAAGACATCTGGCTGAATGAAGGGCTCGGCCAGATCGCCGAAGAACTCGGATCGGAGTACTATGAAACGAAGTACCCGCCGCCGTCGGGGCGCTCGACCAGCACGCAGCTTTTTCCCGACTCTGCGGGGCCGTTCATTCAGCCACAGCTGCTCGACGCTTACGTTTATCTGAATTCAACGCGTGCGCATTCCGTGACGTCGTACAACGGTGGCGGGTCGCTTGAGGAGCGCGGAGCGACCTGGCTCTTTCTCCGCTGGCTCGCGTCGCAAAAAGGGGAAGACATTTTCGGACGGCTCGTGCAGACATCCAACACCGGGGTTGCGAATATCGAAGCTCAGGCGGGCGAACCGTTCGGCGCGCTGTTCGGGGATTTCAGCGCGGCGCTTGTCGTCGACTCGATTCCGGGCCTGCCGCGTACGTCGGTTCCGACGCGATTCCGATTTGGTGCGCGCAACCTGAGGCTATTGATGGCACGCGAGGCGGCGGTCGAACAATTCATTTCTCCGTGGCCGCTGCCGGTGTACATCCTCGGAATTGGCGGCGCACTTTCGTCGAACATGATTCCGGGGACGATGGTGCACTCTTCGCTCACGACGCCGCTCGGCGGGGCGAATACCGCGCTGACGTTCACTGAGCCGCTCGGCGTGGCGTTTCCGGCGGCGCTTGGCGCGCAGGTGACGATTTTTAGGATGCCGCAGTGAGGACCCGGGACCGAAAACAAAAAACGCCGCGGGTTACGCGGGTCTTTGCGGTGATCGGCATCGTTGCGGCGTGTGTGGGGCCGATTGTTCTTGGCGCGCAGACTTCTAACGATACGCGGGCGGCAATTTTGCTTACGCTCCCGGCGAGTACTCGTGCGCTTGGGCTTGGCGAGGCATGGGGTGCGATTGCGGACGATGAGAGTGCGCTCTTTTACAATCCGGCGCAGCTCGCGCGTGTGCGCGGGTGGTCGGTCGGCGGGTCGCTTCAGAACTACATCGCATCAACCACGCTCGGCGCATTCGCGATCGCGGTGCCGCTGCGTCGTGGAACGCTTGGATTTGGAATGCAGCTGCTGGACTACGGCAGTGCGGATGAGATCGTGCCGGCGGAAGGGAGCGGTGGACAGGTTGGCACGCCGACAGGTTCGACGGTAACCGCCGAGGATATGGTGTTCTCGGTTGGGTACGGAATCGCACTCGGCGCGCGGCACCAACTGCGGGTTGGCGGAGCGATTAAGTACGCGCGCCAGGAAGTCGCGACGTATTCCGGCGGCGCGCTGGCTGGTGATATCGGTGCGGCCTACACGTTTCTCAACGGGTGGGAAATGAGCGCGGCGCTGCAGCACATGGGGTCGAGTCTCACGCTCGCGTCGGTGAGTGCTCCGTTGCCTGTGACGTGGCGGGCCGCTGTCGCTGCACCGCTTGTCACTGCGAATGCGTTCGCGCTGCGCCCGATCGCCGAAGTCCGGCAGGTGAGCGGTGCCGATGTGACCGGCGTGCTCGCCGCGGAAGCGAGTTGGCATACCGGGACAAGCGGCACGCTGCTTTCCGCGCGCGCGGGGTACGCATTTCGTGGTTCGACGGATGCGCGCGCTCCGTTCACAGTTGGCGCGGGAATCACGCTTGGGCGGCTGCAAGTCGACTATGCGTACGAGGGCTTTGACCTGATCGGTGGTGCGACGAATCGCGTTGGCGTGCGGTTCGCCGCTCTGCCGCGCAGCCCGTGACGAGGCGGAACATCGTGCGAGTTCGCTGGGGCGGCATCCTCTTTGTTCTGCTCGGCGTGCTCGCCGGCATCGCGCTCCTCACCGCGGCGACGCCGATGGGACGCTATCTCGCGCGTGGTGCTGCCGCCGAAGCAAGGATTCTCGCGCACCGGCAGTCGATCGCGAAGCTCGCAGCGGATAGTTCTACGCCGCCCGCGGTTCGGGCGAAGCTGCAGCTGGTACTCCAGGCGCGCGCTTTTGCGGCCGACTCACTCGGCCTGCCGGCGAAAAATGCATTTACGCAGTACACGAAACTCGAACACGACACGCTCGTGCTGGTGCTCTCCGGCGCGTATCGTGACGAGCTCCGTCCGGTAACGTGGTGGTTTCCCGTTGTCGGGCGTGTGCCGTATAGAGGCTACTTCGATTTTGCAGAGGCGAAAGCTGCAGAGACTGAGCTCGCGAACCAGGGATTCGACACCTATCTGCGTCCGTCGCCGGCGTTTAGTACGCTGGGGTTTTTCAACGATCCGCTGCTCTCGACAACGCTGGGTGAGGACTCGCTCGAAATCGTGAATACGGTCGTTCACGAGCTGACGCACAACAAGTTCTATGCAAAAGGCGAGGCGGTTTTCAATGAGAGCTTCGCGAGTTTTGTGGGCGCGCGCGGCGCGGAGCGGTTCTTTGCTTCGCGCGGTGATACCGCGACTGCGCGGCGGACCGCGGCGCGTTGGCATGACGATCTGCTGCTCGCGGATATTTGGGAGCGCACTTTTCACTCGCTCGATTCTGCGTACCGCGCGCATCCCGGCGATTCGGCGCGCACCGTTCGCTACGCCGCGCGCGATTCTGTTTATGCACGCACGCGGGGCCTGCTCGTGGATTCAGTCGGGCCGCAGCTGCAGACGATCGATGCGCGGTATATGTCGCGCGTGCGGCTGGATAACGCATCGCTGCTCGCGCGGCTGATTTACGCGACGGGGCTGCCGAAATTCGAAGCCGTGTATGCGAGTGACGCGCGCGACGTTCGCCGCGCGCTCGAGCAGATCATCCGGGAGAAAAGCGCCCCTTAAGCATCGCCCGCAGATCGACCACCGGCAGCGGGCCAGTCGCCGGATCGGGCGGTGCGGACTCGGGGCGATCGACTACCACGCGCTGCATTCCTTCGCGCACGCCGCGGTCGATGAATCGCGAGAGCTGATCCATCGAATAATCTGCGCCACGCCGCGTGTCGTATACGTTGAGCGGATACGTCACGAACAGATGATTGCGCGGCCGCGTCATCGCGACGTACAACAAGCGGCGTTCTTCTTCGATCTGCTCTTCGTCGCCGAGTGAGCGGGCGGATGGGAACCAGCCGTCGACCGCCCAGATCACGAAGACCGCGTCCCACTCACGTCCTTTCGCGCTGTGCGCCGTGCTCAAGACGAGGACGTCATCTTCCGAGTTGCCGCCGAAGCCGAAGTCTTGTGTGGATGATGGCGGTTCGAGGGCGAGTGCGGAAAGAAACGCAGCGCGGCTCGGGTAGCCGCCGGCGATTGTCTGAAGCTGGTCCAGATCGGCGAGGCGCGGCTCGACGCGATCGTAGCGCTCGCGCAGAACATCATCGTAGAGACCGCGGACGCGCGCGATCTCTACCGTCACGGCGCCGTCGACGTCGGTTGGGTTATTGCGCAGGACGACCAGCAGCTCGGCGAGCGCCTTGTGGGCGGCGCGTGCGCGCGGCGGCGGCTCGTAACGGGCGAACGCATCGTCGCCCCACGCGGCCATCGTCATCGAGTCGATCGCACCGCGCGCGGTGGCCTCACCAATTCCCGGCATGAGCATCAGCAGGCGGTACCAGCTGACTTCATCGCGCGGATTTTCGAGAATGCGCAGGAAGGCGAGCACGTCTTTCACGTGCGCTGCCTCGAGGAATTTAATCCCGCCCCACTTCTCGAACGGAATTCCGCGGGCGGTGAGCTCGATTTCGAGATCGGCGCTCATGTAGCCTGCGCGAAAGAGCACGGCCATCTCGCGGAGCGGCACGCCCTCTTCGTGCAGTTCCAAAATCCGATCCACAACAAATCGCGTTTGCGCCTGTTCATCATGCGCGGTCACGAGCCACGGTTTCTCGCCGCCGGTGCGCTTGGTGAAGAGATTCTTGGTGTAGCGCTCCTCGGCACGCGAAATCACCGTGTTCGTGACATCGAGAATCGGCTGCGTGGAACGGTAGTTCTCTTCGAGCGGCACAACCGCGGCGCCGTCGAACTGCGCGGGGAAATCGAGGATGTTGCGGATCGTCGCGCCGCGGAACGAATAAATGCTCTGCGCGTCGTCGCCGACCACCGTAATGTTGCGATGCGTCAGGCACATGCCGCGCAGGATGCGCGACTGGAGCTGGTTGGTGTCCTGGTATTCGTCGACGAGGATGTGGTCATACAGGCCGGCGATCTGGCCGGCGAGTGCGCTGTTCGACTCGACGAGCATTGCCCAAAAGAGCAGGAGATCGTCGTAATCGACCAAGTTGCGCTGGCTTTTCCGTTCAGTGTAATCCGCAAAAATTTTCGAGAACTCTTCCTCGAATTCCCGAAACTGCGGGTAGTCCTCGCTGAGAATCGCGGGAACGGGAATCTCCGTGTTCACATGCCGCGAATAGACCTGATGCAGCGTGGCTTTCTTGGGGAAGCGTTTTTTCTTCTCCGAATAGCCCAGCTTGGCACGCGAGAGTTGCATGAGATCTTCCGCGTCAGACTGGTCCATGATCGTGAAATCCGCGGGTAGGCCCGCGGCCTGACCGAAACGGCGGAGCAGGCGGTGCGCAGTAGCGTGAAAGGTGCCCCCGTGCACCGCGCGGCTCGCGCTGCCAACGAGACGCTCGGCGCGGCCAAGCATTTCCTGCGCCGAGCGGCGCGTAAATGTCAGGAGGAGAATGCGCTCCGGGCGAACCCCTTTCTCGAGCAAATGCGCGACGCGGTACACCAGCGTGCGCGTTTTTCCCGTGCCGGCGCCCGCGATGATCAACAGCGGGCCGTCCGGGTGCGTAGCCGCTTTCAACTGCGCCGCATTCAAGTCCGCGGCAAAATCAGTCGTGCGCTTGGCTTCGACTTCGCGGATGCGGGGCGGGTAGACGCGCGCGTCGTCATGCATGAGATTCGAATATAGTGACACCACCACCCAACGACCCGCGACGGCCGAAGACGGCGGCTTTATCATTTTCCTTCAGGGAATTTGATGCGCGGTCGGTCGTCATCGTCGTCCTTGCCGTCGGGACGCTCCTCCGCTTTTTCGTCGCCGCGTCGACGGGGCTGGGTGTGGACGAGTCGTACGCGGTGGCCGTCGCCCGCCAGTTCTCGCTCTCGTACTTCGACCATCCGCCGCTCCACTTTTGGATAGCGGGGACGATCGCGAAGCTCGCGCACAGCGAGACCGCCAAAGTCGTGCGGTTCCCATTCGTGATCTGTTTTGCCGCGACGACGTGGATCATGTATCGGCTGACGGCGCGATTCTTTGGCGAGCACGCGGGCGCGCTCGCGGCGATCGTACTCAACATCTCGGCCGTGTTCAGCGTCACCACCGGCGGTTGGGTGCTTCCGGACGGTCCGCTCATGCTGTTCATGCTGGCATCGGCGGCGGTGATCGCGGATGTGTTATTCGATCTCCCATCGCGAGCGCTCCGCGGGTCCGACACATTCAAATGGATCGTCGCGGGAGTATTTGCAGGGCTCGCGATGCTCTCGAAGTATCACGGCGTGTTCGTTCTCGCCGGAACGTTCCTCTTTTTGCTCACGAGCGCTCCGCATCGGAAATGGCTCGCACGGCCCGGACCGTACATAGGCGCGGCAATCGCCGTCGCCATGTTCGCTCCGGTGATCCTCTGGAATCGTGAGCATGGCTGGACATCGTTCGTCTTTCAGGGCGGTCGCGCCGCGGGACGCGGTGGTGTGCACCTCGACACGATGCTCGCGACCATCGGAGGACAGGCGGCGTACGTGCTGCCGTGGATCTGGGTGCCGCTTGTCGTCGTGATGTGGAACGCATTCCGCGGCGGACCGCGCGATCCACAGCGCTGGTTCCTGCTCTGCGTTGGCATCGGGCCGGTCGCGGCGTTCACGCTGATTGCACTGCGCGGTGACGCCGGGCTCCCGCACTGGGAGGCGCCCGGGTATCTGATGTTTTTCCCGATTCTCGGTGCGGCTGTTGCGACGCGGCTCGAACGCGGAGATGAGACCACCAGGCGCTGGCTCAAGAGCAGCGCATGGTCATTCATTTGGCTGGTGGTTTTTCTGGCGACGCAGACCGAGAGCGGCTGGATCCAGCGCGTCGCGCCGTCGCTGCTCGCGAAAGGCGATCCAACGACCGATATGATTTCGTGGCGCGAACTTCGCCCGGTTCTCGACGCGAAAGGAATGCTCGCGCACGGTGAGTTTCTCGCGGCGCCGAGCTGGATTCAGGCGGGGCAGGCAGCGCTCGGTGTAGGCCCGGACATTCCGGTGCTCTGCCTCTGCGCCGATCCGCATCACTTCTATTACATGATCGACGACCGGACCTTTCTCGGCCGCGACGCGGTGTTCGTGAAGAAGATGAAGGCGAACGATGATGTGGTGAAGACATTCTCACCGTACTTCGAGTCGCTCGAGATCGTCGACTCGGTCGTGATTCACCGCGTGCGCGGAAGCGAAGCGGCGTTTCGCGTCGGGGTCTACCGGGCGCGCGGGTTCAAGAAAGTTTTCCCGACGGCGCAGCCGCGGTAGGGGCTCCGCACCGCGGCCCGCTGCCACGCTGTTCGCCGGTAGGTCGTTGGTTCGTCGTGGCAGGTCGTTCGCGACCGCTATCTAACGTGTGCAATAAAGAACTGCCACATCAACACCGACGCGTTGATCTCGTTCATCGGCGGCTGGGACCCCGGGTCGTCGGGGCCGCCGGGCCATCCATGCGTTCCGCCCGAAATCGAGTAGAAGTCGACGTCAGCCGACGTGCAGCTGGTGAAGTTCGTCTGCACGACATGCGCCGACGTCGTTTTCGTCGAAGCTTTCGCGGCTTTCGCCGCGCAGCCATCGAGCGCACTCCAGAACTGAACCGACGGCGGCAGCGCTGCCGCCAGCGCGGGCACGGTGCCCGGCGGTGGCGGCGCGCTCTGGTCATACGGAACTTCGGGGTCGTCGGTGCCGTGCACCGCAAAGAGCGGAACGGCCTTCGGCGGATGACACGAATCGTAGGCGAGACTTCCTGAGACAACGCCGATCGCCGCGATGGTCGGCGAGAGCTGGCACCCCGCGTAGTACGCCATGTAGCCGCCCGACGAGAAACCGGCGACGTAGACGCGACGCGTATCGAGCGGCATGTGGGCACCGACGAGCCCGACGAGCGCTGAAATAAATCCGAGATCGTCGATGTTGTCGCGGTTCGCGCCGCCGCAGCAGTTGCCGGCGTTCCAGTCGGATGGATACAGGCCGAAGTCGCCGCCGGTTCCGTTTGGATACGCGACGAGAAAGCGCTGCGCGTCCGCGAGCGAGTCCATGTTCGACTGATGCTCGATTGCCGTTGCATCACCGGAACTTCCGTGCAGCACGATCACGAGCGGCCACGCGAGCGTCAGCCCTGCGGTGCTCACGCGGCGGTGTGCGGGGACATGAACGAGAAATGTTCGGGTCAGCGGGCCGACGACAGTCGAGTGGAGAGCGGTGCCGGCCGACCAGACGCCGCTTTCCGTGCCGGCGGTGGGCCCATAGTTGGAACACGCCAGACCGAGCGACGCGGCGCCCATCAGAGCGAACTGCTGAAGCGTGTGCCATGCGCGCGTATTCACGGCGCCGCCTGCTTTGCAGAGCCGAGCCTGAACGATATTGCCGCGCCGACCTGCGTTGGTGCGCCTGAGAGGAACACGCGTTGCGCGCCGACGTTCAGCGATACTCTCGCGACGGTCCACGAAAATGCGGCGCCCGTCATCGGAAGAAATCCGCCGGCGCCGAAATCCGTTCCGGTGACATGGCCGAAGCCGAGCCCGGGCACGAGCATCGCGCTCAGGTGCGACGATCGCCAGAGCGGAAAGGTGATATCGAGCGGCACCGTGACTGTCGCGGATCCGGCCGTTGACGCCTCGGCGCCGAGATATTTCGCGCCCCCCAGGCTCAGTTTGACGGCGAGTCCGGTCTGAACTGATGTGTAGTCCGCGTTCGCAATCGTCCGACCCAGCAGCGTCGATTGCGCGCTGACCTCACCCGAGGCCCATGCGGAGCAAGTCGGACATTCCACCAGTGCGTACGCGCCGGTGATTGAGATTTCGGCGTGCGCGAATCGAATCCCACGAGTCCACGTGATGCCGAAGGTGTCGTGGATGGCGTCGTCTGAGTCGTAGCTCCAGCGGCCATATCGCAACGAGATCTCATTCGCGCCTGGCGCCAGGCTGCCGGGCCCGCGTGCAACCGGCGCGACCGCGCCGATGGGTGAGAGCATCAGCCCGTCCCACGCGCCCAGCTGGTTGGTGCTTTGCGCGACAGCGCTGAGTGGCGCGAGGGTTGCTGCGATTGTGAGTGCGAACAGTGCCAAAAACGCGGCAGCGACGCCGCGCACCGGACGAAGTCTCACTTAGCGCGGATCTCCGCGAAACCGGAAGAAAACGAGATCGCCGCGTTTCACCGCGAGCAGTCGTCGCTCGGCGGGAGATTTTCCATCGGCGAGAAGCGCGGAGAGATCGGCGAGAAAAGCCTGATTGCCAAACAGCGTATGACCGAGCGCGTCGGCGCGAACGCGCGTTGCGTCGATCGTATCCATCCCCTTGAGCACGACGAGCGAATCACCGCCGAGTCCGAGGCGCCAGACGCCGTTGACAGCGCGGGATGCGCGAAGCGCGTCGTCGTCGTTGGACGCGTAGAGTGTGACGCGCGCGGCGCGGGTTTCGAGGCGTGGGAGAATCTCGCGGCCAAACACGCGGCGATCGAGATCCGGGGCCGCAAACACGACTTGATCGAAGCGCGGGAACGAATCGATGGCGGGGGCGAGGCTGAGTGCCTTGGCGACTGTCTCCGATCCCATAGAATGGGCGAGCAGTTCGATGTGATCCGGCTGCGCGGCGACGAGCGTGCCCCGGAGAAGCCGCAGGAGATGAAAACCGGCGTTGCGTGCGGCCTGCTGATCGCGAACGTAGCTGGTGACTGAGGCTGCGGAGGGCCAGGAGAAGAGCACGACCGAGCCGTCAAAGTTGAGATCGGCGGCGATTTGCGCGGCGCGAACGGCTGCATCTTCGAACGACGTGTTGAAGCCGTGCACGAAGACGAGAAGGTTGCGCGAGCGTGAGTTGGCGAGATCCGTCGCGATGCGCTGCACGAATCGATTCGAGTCCGCGGGAATCACAGACGCGACAAAAAACTCTTTCGCCGGATTGGGCGCGGAAGAGAACGCGCTGCTCAGCGAACTCTGCCGCGTGATTTCGCCGGTGCCGCGCGCGCTGTATGGCGGCACGTTCACGGTGACGGCGGCGAACTGGAGCGAGTCGGCGTCGTCGGGGCCGAAGCGATCGCCGGGACGGTCGCTCTGCACGCCGCGGCGTGTTGTCGCGAGGAAAATCGTGACGCGGCTCGAGCCGCTATCCAGCACGGCGTAGGAGCGGGGTGTGGCTGAGCGCGGCGGCGGCGCAGGTGCGGCGGGGAGCACTACTGGCGGCGCGGGTGCCGCGCCATGGCACGCCGCAGCACAGAACAGTGCGGCGATGATCACGAAGCGCTTGTTCATGCCGGTCACGGCTGCGCCGCCGTCGCGAGCTGCGAGCGCAGTTCATCGATCGAATATTCCGTGGGTGACCAGCCGAATGTCTCCGCCAATCCCGCCACGACCGCGTCGCGAGCTTCTTCGCCGAGCGCAGGCGACGGCGCGAAGCATGTGCCGGCCGTCTCGCGCCGCAGCAATTCCTGTTCGATCGACGTCATCGTCACATTTGCGATCCCGCACGGGACGAGCATGTCGAAATAGGAGAGATCGGTCGTCACGTTCAGCGCGAAGCCGTGCCATGTGATCCACTGGCGGGCGTGTACGCCGATCGACGCGATTTTCCGCCCGAGTGTCCAGACGCCGGTGAGCCCGGGACTTTGCTCGCCGCGAATATCGAATGATGCGAGCGCGCGAATGAGACTGGTCTCGAGCTGGCGCAAATACCAGTGCAAGTCTGCCTTGTGATTTTCAAGATTGACGATCGGATAGCCGACGAGCTGACCGGGGCCGTGAAACGTTACGTCACCACCGCGATCGACATCGAACAGTTCCACGCCGCGCTCTGCGAACGCCTCGGGAGTGAGCAGCACATTCGCCGCTTTCGTGGAGCGCCCGGTAGTCACGACCGCGGGATGCTCGACGAGCAACAGGAGATCGTCCGCAATGACGCCGTCGATACGAGCCCGCGCGGTGGCGCGCTGAACTTCAAGCGCGTCGGCGTACGACATCGTGCCGAGTGAGGTGACGAGAAGCGGGCGGGTGGGATTCACTAACGCCTTTTGCCGCGGGTTTTCGCAGGTTAGCGCGGGTCGTCGTTGTTTGACCCGCGGGTACCCGCGTAAACCCGCGGCGTGTTGTTGTTACTAAATGTGTATCGCGCGGCCGAGCGAATCGAGTACGGCTTCCGCGATCGACTCCGACAGTGTCGGATGCGCGTGAATGGCGAGCTCGATTTCCTCAACCGTAAACTCATTCTCCCGTGCGACCGCGAGCTCATGAATGAGCTCCGTTGCATGCGCACCAACAATATGCGCGCCGAGGATTTCGCCGTACTTGGCGTCGCGGATGATCTTCACGAAACCTTCCGTTTCACCTGACGTGCGCGCGCGGCCGTTGGCGCTGTACGGGAATTTGCCGACCTTGTAGTCGATCTTCTTTTCCTTGACCTGCGCCTCCGTCATGCCGATCGATGCGACTTCGGGGTGGCAGTAAGTCGCGTTCGGAACGTTGCCGTAGTTCAGCGGATGGAAGTGTTTCCCCGCCAGCACCTCGGCGACGATCATTCCCTCGCGCTCGCCCTTGTGTGCGAGCATCGGCGGCCCGGCGACGTCTCCGATCGCATACAATCCCTTCGCGCTCGTCTCCATCTTCTCGTTGATCTTGATGAAGCCGCGGTCCGTCAGTGCGACGCCGGCCTCCTTGAGACCGATGTTCTCGACGTTTGCCGCACGACCGGTGGCGACGAGCACGCGCTCGACGACAATGTCTTCTTTGGCGCCCTGCGCTTCGACTGTGAGGGTCACGGAATCCTTCGCGACCTTCGCCGACGTCATCTTGGCGCCGGCCATCACGTTCATGCCGCGCTTCTTGAAGCTGCGCTGAACTTCGCTCGACGAATCTTCGTCCTCGAGCGGAAGGATCCGCGGCATCGCTTCGATGAGCGTGACCTTCGAGCCGAACGCCGTGAACACGTCGGCGAACTCGCAGCCGACCGCGCCGGCGCCGACAATCGCGATGGTTTTTGGCGCCTTCTCGAGGATCAGCGCTTCGTCCGATGAGATCACCGTCGTCTTGTTCAGCTCAAGCCCCGCCTGCGGCAATCCACGCACGCGCGAGCCCGTCGAGATCACAACGCCTTTGGTCGCAGTGTGCGTCTCTGACTTTCCATCGGCCGTCGTGACCTTCACCGATTTGTTCGGCGCAAGCGTTCCGACGCCTTTGATCCAGGTGATCTTGTTCTTCTTGAAGAGGAACTCGACGCCCTTTGAGTTTTTGGTGCTCACGTCTCGCGACCGTTTCATCGCGACGCCGTAGTCGAGCTTTACTTCGCCGACATTTACGCCGAACTCGGCGGAGTGTGCTACGCGCGTCGCGAGGTTCGCCGCTTCGAGCAGCGCTTTCGCGGGAATGCATCCCCATAAAACGCAGGTGCCCCCGAGCCCTTCGCGCTCGATGACTGCGACGTTCATGCCGAGCTGTGCAGAGCGGATCGCGCCCACATAACCAGCCGGGCCGCCGCCGAGGAAAATCACGTCAAAGGATGCCATTTTATAGACCTAGTAAACGAGCATGAGGGGATTTTCGATCATGCGGCGCAGCGTCTGCAGGAATCGTGCGCCAACCGCGCCGTCGATCGCGCGGTGATCGCAGCTCATCGTGACGCGGAGCCGTTTGCGTGTTTCGAGCGAGCCATCTGCTGCGACGATCACTTTGTCTTCGATCGCGCCGATCGCGAGGATGCCGCATTCGGGCGGATTAATGATCGCCGTGAACTGTTCGATCTGCATCATCCCGAGATTCGAAACCGAGAACGTCGAGCCGGTGTACTCGGCCGGCGTGAGTTTCCGCTCGCGCGCTTTCTTGGCGAGCGCTTTCGACTCGATCGCGATTTCGCTCATCCGTTTCTTGTCGGCATCAAAGATCACCGGAACGATCAGGCCGTCGTCTGTTGCGACTGCCATGCCGAGGTGAACGCGATTGTGGAGGCGGATGTGATCGCCGAGCCAGTGCGCGTTGACTTCGGGATGTTGTGCGAGCGCGGTGGCGGTGGCCTTCAGGATGATGTCGTTGAAGGAGACTTTATAGTCGTCGCCCATCGCGGTCATGGCGGCGCGCATTTCGGACGCGCGCTGGAGATCGAACTCAGCCGTGAGATAGAACGTGGGGATCGGGCCGATGGATTCGGCCAAGCGCCGGGCTATTGTCTTGCGAATCAACGTCAGTGGTAAGTCTTGAAAATCGACTGATGTTTTCAGACTCGAGACGGAAGACGCTGGACGTGAGACTGAACTGCCGCTTGCGACGGCGGCTTCGATGTCGCGTTTGATGATGCGGCCGCCGGGGCCGCTTCCTGACACGCGCGATAGGTCCAGGCCTTTTTCATCGGCGAGCCGTTTTGCGAGCGGGCTCGAGAGAGTGCGGCCGCCATTTGCAGCGGGGGAAGCCTGAGCAGCGGGTGTCAGCGGAGCGGCAGGAGTCGCAGCCACCGCCGGCGCGGCAGGTGCCGCCGCTACGGGAGCCGCAACCGCAGGCGTAGCGTTGGCGTCTGCAGTCTGGGGTCTTGAGTCTTGCGTCTGAGAACCTTTTGTCGGGCCAGCACTCGCAACCAGCGAAGCGATGTCCTCATCCTTCGCGCCAATCACTCCAACAAGCGTTCCAACCGGCACCGCCTCGCCTTCATTCACGAGGCGTTTGCGCAGAAGACCCTCTCCGCGCGCGGCGAGCTCCATCACGGCTTTGTCGGTCTCGACTTCAGCGAGAACGTCTCCGCTCTTCACCGCGTCGCCTTCGTTCTTGAGCCACTTCACGAGGCGCCCCTCTTCCATCGTGGGGGAGAGGGCCTCCATAAAAATCTTCGTAGCCATCGTCAGGCCTCGATGTACATGACTTTTTTCACTGCCGCGATCGTCTTGGCGAGATCGGGCTTCGCGGACTTCTCGAGCGCCTTCGCGTACGGCATCGGCGTGTCGGCCTGATGCACCCGGATCACGGGCGAATCGAGATGGTCGAAGCAGTCGCGCTGGATGTAATCGACGATCTGCGATCCAATGCCGCACACTTCCCACCCTTCTTCGAGCACCACGGCGCGATTCGTTTTCTTCACGCTCGTCGTGATTGCCTCGACGTCCATCGGGCGGATCGTGCGCAGATCAACCACGTCGATCTTGATCCCTTCTTTGGCGAGCGTATCGGCGGCCTGCATCGCGACGAGTACCATCTTGCCGCTCGTGATGATCGAGCAGTGATCGCCTTCGCGCTTGAGTTCAGCCTTGCCGAGCGGAATGAGATATTCCTCGTCGGGCACTTCGCCCTTGAGGTTGTAGAGCATTTCGCCTTCGAGGACGATGACCGGGTTGTCGTCGCGGATCGCGCTCTTGAGCAAGCCCTTCGCGTCGTAAGGCGTGCCCGGCGCGACAACCTTCAAGCCCGGAATGTGCGCGAGCCACGACTCCCACGCCTGCGAGTGCTGCGCCGAGAGCTGCAGCGCCGCGCCGTTCGGACCGCGGAAAACGATCGGCATGTTGTACTGGCCGCCGGACATATAGAGCATCTTCGCGGCGGCATTCACGACTTGATCGAGGGCGAGCAGCGCGAAGTTCCAGGTCATGAACTCGACAACCGGACGGAGCCCGACCATCGCCGCGCCAACTCCGACGCCGGCGAAGCCGAGCTCGGTGATCGGCGTGTCGACGACGCGCATCTCGCCGAATTCTTCGAGGAGGCCCTTGGAGACTTTGTAGGCGCCGTTGTAGACGCCGACTTCCTCGCCCATGAGGAAGACCCGATCGTCCTTATGCATTTCTTCGCGTAAGGCCTGGTTGAGCGCGTCTCTGTAAGTAATTAGCGGCATTGTAGTGTCAAACGAGTTAACTGTTTTCCGTGCGTCGGTTAACGAAGGTATTCCGTCCGAAATTCCTGCTGTGTCGACCGGCTTGAAGTCAGGACGGAAAACCTTACTTAACCGACCAACAGAAAACAGTTCACGTCAGTACGCAGTCTTTAACCCGAAGTGGTTTCTACCAGCACATCCTCATACAACGCCTCCAACGGCGGCTCCGGACTAGCATCCGCAAAATCCCACGCATCCTGGACCACCACCCCGATCTCCTTCTCCATATCCGCGATCTGCGCGCCGGTGATCTCCCCGGCCGCTTTCATTTTCGCTTCGAGAATGTTGATCGGATCGCGCTTCAGATATTCCTCGAGCTCTGCCTTGGTGCGGTACGTTCCGCTGACCGCATCGGACATCGAGTGCCCCATGAAGCGATACGTGCGGATCTCGAGCAGCGTCGGCTGGTAGTCGTCGCGCGCACGCTCGAGTGCAGCGCTCATTGCGTCGCGCACGGCGAGAACATCCTGGCCGTCGACTTCGGCATTCGCGATCGAGTATGTATCGCCACGCTTGTACATGTCTTTGATCGACGAGGCGCGCTCGACGGCGGTTCCCATGCCGTACTTGTTGTTCTCGATCACATAAATCACCGGGAGCTTCCAGAGCCCCGCCATGTTCAGCGATTCGTGAAACGCGCCGTTGTTCACCGCGGCTTCGCCCATGAAGCAGACGATGGCCTGATTCCCGCCGCGATACTTGATCGCGAACGCGACGCCGGTCGCCATCGGCACGTGGCCGCCGACGATTCCGTGGCCGCCCAGAAAATTCACATTGCGATCGAAAATGTGCATGGAGCCGCCCTTTCCCTTCGAGCAGCCATCAACGCGCCCGAACAACTCGGCCATCACGCTGCGCGGAGAAACTCCGCGCGCGATCGCCTGCCCGTGATCGCGATACGTGGTGATCACGTAGTCGTCATCGCGCAGCATCGAGATGCAGCCGGTGCCGACCGCTTCCTGCCCGATATACAAATGGCAGAAGCCGCCGATCTTACCCAGCGCGTACGCCTCGGCGACCTTCTCTTCGAAGCGGCGCTGCAGGATCATCGAGTGCAGCAGCTCTGTATGCAGCGCTGCGTTCGACTTTCCGGCTTCCACGCTTCCGGCGTCCTTCTTCTTGGCGGCCATCAGACCCCCGCCGCCTGGACTTGCTCCCAGGCATGGTAGCTCGAGCGCACGAGCGGTCCGCTCTCAACGTGCTTGAATCCCATCTGCATTCCCTCGCGGTAAAGCATCTTGAACTCGTCCGGCGTGACGTAGCGGTCGAGCTCGATGTGGTCGTTCGATGGACGGAGATATTGGCCGAGCGTCAGGATGTCGACGTCGACTTCGCGCAGCTCGCGCATGGTTTTTAGAACTTCTTCGATGGTCTCACCCATGCCGAGGATCATTCCGGTCTTGGTCGGGATGTTCGGCGCGATCGACTTACAGTCGCGGAAGATCTGCATCACCCGCTCGTAGCGGCCGCCCGGGCGCGCCTTCTTGTAGAGGCGCGGGACGGTCTCGGTGTTGTGATTGTAGATCTCGGGGCGCGCTTCGAGCACGGCGCGGATCGAGTCGACGTTGCCCTGAAAGTCGGGGACGAGCACTTCCACTGAGCAGCCAGGCACGCGCTCGTGAACCAAACGGATCGTCTCGGCGAAAGCCCATGCGCCGAAGTCCGGGAGATCGTCGCGGTCGACGGAAGTAAGAACGAGATGGCGAAGTGACATCCGCGCGGTTGCGTCGGCCACACGCGCGGGTTCCGCGGCGTCGAACTTCGGCGGCCGGCCGTGGGCGACGGCGCAGTACGCGCAGTTTCTCGTGCAGACATCGCCGAGGATCATGAAGGTCGCGGTGCCGTGCTCCCAGCACTCGCCGACGTTGGGGCAATGCGCTTCCTCGCAGACCGTGTGAAGGTCGAGTTCGCGCATGAGGTTTTTCAGGTGGAGATAGTTCGGGCCGCCTGGGGCCTTCACCTTTAGCCAACTGGGCTTTCGCTCCGGCAACGGTTCGCTGCGGTGCCTGCCCATGATGTGGTAGAGGGTCTCAGCCATTTCTCAAATGTAGGGACGGCAAACGGCGGGCGCCAGAGTGTGATAACCTATATAACGCAGTTAGATGGTTACTATATTTTAGGTGTTTTTGGTGGCCGTTTCAGTGGGTGTCGTGCGGACTAACCCGGCGTGAAACAGTTTATTGCCGTACGGCGTAAGGCCATCAGACCCAGTCGAGGATTCCACTATGCTGCGCACACTGTTCACGATCGGCGTTATGGCCATACTCGGCCTCTTCGCGATGAGGCTGGTATTCGGGATTCTCGGTGGAGTCCTGGGGCTGTTCATCGGACTCGCGTTCCTGGCGGTCAAAATCGTTTTGATCGGCGGCGTGGCGTACGTGGTGATCGCGGTGGTGAGTCCGAGTTCGGCGAGGCGGCTGCGCGAACGGTTCTCGGGGGCGCCGACTACTTACTGAAAAAAAACTCACGGCGAGTGAACGGTTAGCTACTAACTGTTGGTCGGTTAACCACAGTAAGAAAATTCGTCCTGGCCGTGAACGCGCTCGACGCGCTTCGGCCAGGACGAATTATTTAACCTTGGTTAACCGACCAACAGTTAGTGGTTAACAGTTCACTGCTTTAGCCTTCGGCCCCGAAAGGTTTATCGGCCGCCCGCGTCGAGCCTGTCGGCCACCGCCCACGCCAGCATCGGCACCATGATTTCATGGTGCCCCGTGATCTCATAGCCTTTGCCGCTATCAAGAGTCGGTCTCCGCACCACGTTCATGTGCGGCCGATAGTGCCGCTGCATATCCAGATCGCACGTGACGAACCCCCGTGGCGCCCCGGCATTCACATTGCGAGCGATCGTGAGCGCCTTCAAGAACACCTCCGGCATGATCACCGCGCTGCCGAGGTTTAGCACTACGCCACCGTCGTCGATCCGCTCGATGCTCGCGGCAAGCCGCCGGAAATCGCGGTGGCTCGTATCGCCGATCGCTGCGCCACTCGCGGCCGGGTGCTGATGAATGATCTCGGCGCCGAGCGCGGCATGCACTGACGTTGGGATATCGAGCTTCCACGCGTTGAGCAGGATTGAAAGCTCGGGGTGAGCGAGTGACTTCTCAGCGTCGAGCGCGACGGCGACTGCCTCGCCCATTCCGCGCTCCTCTTTCATGCCGCGAATGAACGCCTCGTTCATGCCGCGCCCGGTTTCTTCGGCCATTCCGAAGGTGCCGTCGCGCAACCCGGCCTGCACGTCTTCCGA
Organism: uncultured Gemmatimonadota bacterium; assembly: GCA_903910555.1. GTDB lineage: Bacteria > Gemmatimonadota > Gemmatimonadetes > Gemmatimonadales > Gemmatimonadaceae > Fen-1231. The sequence continues at coordinate 52,530 of CAIVZZ010000008.1, forward strand.
CGTGCCGCCAAAGCGGGCGATTTCATAATCGTGGATCGCGGCGGAGCCGTTCATCGCGAGATGCGTGATCACGCCGCGTTTCATCAAGTCGATGAGAACAGGCGCGAGTCCCGTCTTCACGATGTGCCCGCCGAGCATCACGATCACTCCGCGCTTGTTTCGAGCGGCGGCGGCGATCGCGTCTGCTACGAGAAGGAAATCGCGTGCGACGAGGACATCCGGCAGCGCGCGAAGAAAGGCGGCAAAGGAGCGGTCGTCAGCGGGTGGGGAAGAGAACTCCTCAGCCCGAACCTTGTTCGGGCGCTTCGCGATTGGCACGGTGCGGACGCGCGAAAGATCCGTTTCGGCGGCGCGCTTCTTCCCGCTGCTCAATGGCTGGGTGCCCCCGCGGGCGTCCCGTAAGTCACCTTGCTCAGCGTCAGTCCGAGTTTCACGATCGAAAAGTGGGTGTCCATCCGCAGGAGAATTCGGTGCTCGTCGTCGGAGAGCCAGATCTCGGCGTGGCCGTCCTCCGAAAAGAGTCCGTTCGTCTTGAACGTGGGCTGAAGGACGATCGCTGGAAACTTTCCGGCCGGAACTTCGACGATTTCCCTGCGAAGCACTTTGATCGTGACGGGATTGGCTTTTGGGTCGAAGTACTTGTTGAACGAATATTCCTTCCCGACTTCGAGCGGCAGCGTGCGCACGAAGAAAAAGAAAGAGGCGTCGTCGAGCGGATCAGGGACGGACGGTTTTTCGTCTCTCCCCTCTTGATGGAAAATTCCGCGCCCGGGGAAAATGTCAAAATTGCGATTGACGTGTTTCCCGCCCTCGTACAGACGCTGTTCAAAGCGCAGCGAGTTGAGCGACTCGACGTCCATCCAGCTGTCGTACGAATCGTCGACGTGGTACGTGCCGAGCGGCGTGCTGCCCTTGATGTTGAAGTGCAGTCGCCACGACGGATGGCCGCGCATCGTGTCGACGCCGGTGACCTGCATGACGCCAACGCCGCTCTTGAGTCCGATGATTCTGACGGTGTACTCGAGGTGCTCGCCAACCGCCCACGGCACTTTCGACTGGGCGGCGGTCTGGCCGGCGAGCGGCGCGGGTGCAGCAACGAAACTCAGCCCCGCGAACGCGGCGACGCGCAACGCGAGTGCGAGCTTCGGTACCCGTTTCAAGCGGCCTTGTCGGGAGAGCGCTTCGAGCGCGCCGCCCAGCCGCGCTTCGCGAGATCGATCAGATCCGGCCATGCGCGCACACGCGTTTCGCGCGGGCGCACATCGTAGCGCGATTCGAGCGAGACGCTTTCGGTGCGGCGCGCGAGGCGGACCGCGGTGCGAAGCAACTCGACGTTCGTCGCCCACACTGGAGCGTTGGTAAACGGCCGCTCGAGATGCGCCTTGAGCATGTCGCGGACGATGCTGATGCGAAGGAGGCGATAGCCACCGAACGGATCGTTGATCCCCGGCACCGTAACAAACGAGCGGATCGGCCAGAGCCGCGGCAGCCAGCGGGTCAGCTTCGCGAGCTTTTTCACCGGATCGGGCGCGGCGTTGTTCATGAGGCGCTCGACGACGACCACGTCTGCGCCGCCTTCGAACCGTTTGACGAGTTCGGGGAGATGCTCCGGTTGGTCGGTGAAATCGGCCTGCATGATCACGACGGCGTCGCGTCGAGGATACTTCGTTTTGTCGCTTGCGGCCTTCAGCAGCGCTTCCACCGCGCGCGTGTAGCCAACGTGCTCGCGGCCGCCGATAACAGTCAGCGGCATGACTTTCTTATATGGGTCGAGCGTCTCGCGCGTACCGTCGGTGCTCGCGTCATCGTAGACGATGATTTCGTATTCGCGCGAGTACTCCTGGAACACCTTTCGGATGCGCCAGAGCAACACGCCTACGGTCGGAGCTTCGTTGTACGACGGAATGCAGAGGTAGAGCACGCGGTCTCTTCGGGGTTAGTCCCGAATAGTAGACGAGCGGCGGGCCTACTCGCTACGGGGTGTTCGCGGCGGAGCCCGCCGAACGCGCTGCATAGCTCGCCACTTCGGCCGCGAATGCCTTGAAGATCCCGCGGTCCCACGTCCGGACGTCGGTGGTGAGGTCCTCGGGGTGCCACTGGACGCTCAGTACCCACCAGTGCGGATCTTCGACTTCGACGCCCTCGATCACGCCGTCGGGAGCGACCGCGGTGACTCGCAGACCGGCGCCGAGCTCGCGGACGGCCTGATGGTGGTAGGAGTTCACCGCCATAGCGGTCACACCGGTCGCCGCGGCGAGGCGGGTACCCGCCGTGATCTTGACGTCGTGCGTGCGCGAGTCGCGCGATTTCTCAGAGTCGTGATTCACGGACGATGGATGCTCGCTCGGCAGATCCTGATAGAGCGTTCCGCCATAGGCCACGTTGAGCAGCTGAATTCCGCGGCAGATTGCGAGGACTGGCAGGCCGCGATCGCGCGCGGCTTTGAGCAGGGCCAGTTCGGTCGCGTCGCGCGTCGGCTGGATTTCGCCGAGCTTCGGGTGCGGTGTTGCGCCGTACAGCTCGGGATTGAGGTCTTCGCCACCGGTGAGCAACAGGCCGCCGGCTGAATCCAAAATCGCCCCCGCACGCGTAGGGTCGTTGAGGGGCGGCACAATCAGCGGGATGAGTCCCGCGCCCTCGATCGATCTCGCGTAGTTCAGCGAGAGGCGGATCTTCGAACCGTCGGTCGTGGCGCTGATGGCGATGATCTTCGACATCCTATATTCTAACGCATCGTGTTTGAGTCGCTGAAGGGCACCATTCAGGATCTGCTGAGCGGTCGCGTGAACCCCGCCGACCGCCGCGCCGCCATCTACTCCATGAAGAGCGCGCTCGTCAGCGCCAAGCTCGGCGTTGAGGATTTGCGCGAGGGCGTGGAGATCACCCGCCGAAAGCTCAACACGGAACGCGAGCAGCTCGCCACGGTTCAGCGCCGCAAAACGCTCGCCGAAGGAATCAACGACGCCGAAACCGTCGCGCTCGCGGTGAAGTACGAGCAGCAGCACGGCGAACATGTGAGTGTGCTCGAGCGGAAACTCGAGGCTCAGGAAGCCGAGGCCGAGCTCGCCGAGCGCGAACTCGCCGAGATGATGACGGCGCTCAAATCGGCGAATGCCGGAGTGGGATCGAACACCGATCCCACCGCGCCGCCGCGGGGGACGATCAGCGATGACGAGCTGGGGCTGCCGAACGATTCAAAGCTGAATGACGAGCTCAACAATCTCGCGCGCGCGACGAAACGAAACGCGGCCGACGCCGATGCGGACGCGAAGCTTGCCGAGTTGAAAAAGAGAATGGGGCAGCAGTAGTTACGCCTTCACACTGGAAGTCAGCCTCTTCAGCAGCGGCACACAGAACAGCATCAGAAACGCCGCGCTGAACGATGAGATCACGAAGATCGTGTAGAACTGCGTAAGCGTCGGAATTTTCTCGACCATCGCCGCGATCGTACCGGCGAGTTTGTTCGCTGCGGCGTTCGCGAGGAACCAGACGCCCATCATGAGTGAGGCGAACCGCACCGGCGCGACTTTCGTGACGTACGAAAGGCCGATCGGTGAGAGGCACAACTCGCCGAGCGTGTGAAAGAGATATGCCGTGGTGAGCCAGATCCAGCTCACGCGGATACCCTGATCTGCGCCCTTCGCGCCGATCACCATGAACACGAAGCCGGTGCCGAGCAGCATGAGCCCGATCACCATTTTCATCGCGGTCGACGGCTCCAGCTTCCGTTTTGCAAGCATCGTCCACATCAACGCGAAGATCGGCGCGAATATCAGGATGAACGCCGAGTTCACCGACTGAAACCAGGCAGCCGGAATCGGCGTCGAAAGCCGACCGCCGAGCGTGAGGTCCGTGTTCCGATCGGCGAACAGATTCATCGAGCTGCCGGCCTGCTCGTACGCAGCCCAAAAGAACACCACGAAAAACGCAACGATGAAAATCGCGTAGACACGCCGGCGTTCCTCTCCGTGTGATCCGAGAATCGCGATTCCCAATGCGCCGCCGATCACCGCGCACATCGCCAGACCCAGCCAACCGCCGCCGACGAATCCAATAACGCCGCCGACGACCGCTCCGCCGACGCCGTGCATCGGGTTCGAGCCCGCGATTCCCGAGCTCTTGATTCCGTCGGTCTTCGATTCCGTCATGCCGAAATTCGGAAGGCCAATTCCCGGCAAATACTTCTCGCGACCCCAAAGGTAGGTGATCAGTCCGAGCACCATTCCCACACCGGCAGCGGCGAATCCGTAGTGCCATCCGAAGTTCGGACTCGCTGCGAGATATCCGCAGACGATGGGACCCAGGAACGCGCCGGTGTTGATGCCGACGTAGAAAATCGTGAATCCCGCGTCGCGGCGCGCGTCGCCGTCAGCATAGATCTGGCCGACCTGTGTCGAAACATTCGATTTGAAGAAACCGGTGCCGAGGATGATCAGGCCGAGTCCGGTGTAGAACGCCGCGTCGCCCTGGAGCGCGAGCGTGAAGTGTCCGGCGGCGATGATGATGCCGCCGATGACCAATGATCGCCGCGTGCCGATGACCCGGTCGGCGAGATATCCGCCGACGAGTGGCGTGAGGAAGGCCAGCATCGTGTAGTTGCCGTACAGCGTCGCGGCGCGCGCCGTCGTCCAGTGCTGCGCGTTGACGAGGTACAACACGAGCAGCGCGCGCATTCCGTAGTAGGAGAAGCGTTCCCACATCTCCGTGATGAACAGCAGGCCGAGTCCTTTCGGATGGCCGAAGAGGGAGCGATCGGCAAAGACTTCAGAGCGGGCGACTGGCGAAGACATGAGATATGAGAGTGGGAGAAACTGCCGACGTCAGACGATAGCTGCGGGTTGTTAGCTGCCAGTGGTGTTCCACTTCAGGCGTTGCTTCCGTACTCTCGGATCGGGAACGGGCACGGCGGACAGTAATGCTTGGGTGTACCCGTGCTGCGGCGAGGCATACAGCGTCTTTGCGTCGGCCAATTCTACGATGCGCCCAAAGTACATCACGGCGACGCGCGTGGCGATCTGCTCGACCACCGCGAGATTGTGCGCGATGAACAGGTAGGTGAGGCCGCGATCGCGCTGGAGCTTCACGAGCAGTGCGAGGACCTCTGCCTGCACGATCACATCAAGGGCAGACACCGCTTCGTCGAGCACGATGAACTCCGGCTCGACTGCAAGCGCGCGGGCAATCGCGATGCGCTGGCGCTGACCGCCGGAAAACTCATGCGGAAGTTTCGTGGCGTCGCTCGCGCGCAGCCCGACTTCTTCGAGCGCACGCGCGACGCGCGCGTCGGCCTCGGCGCCTTCGGCCAGTTGATGCGCCTCGATTCCCTCGCGCACCGTGCGCCCAACGCGCATGCGCGGGTCGAGCGAGGTGTGCGGATCCTGAAAAACGATCTGCATCCGGCGCCGCAGTCTTCGGAGCGGCTCGCGTTCGAGCGCGAGCACGTCGGTTCCGTCGAAAGTCACGCGGCCCGACGTTGGCTCGATCAACCGAAGGATCGCGCGGCCGGTTGTCGTCTTGCCGCTGCCGGATTCACCGACGAGTGCGAGTGTCTCGCCGCGTGCGATGTCGAAGCTCACGTCGTTCACGGCGACCTTTGCGGCGTGCTGCGCGCCGAAGAGTGAACGGCGCGCGGGAAATTCATGTGTGAGATGGGCAACCGAGACGAGCGTAATCGGTCCTCGGCCCTCGGCCGTCGGTCCTCGGTCTTCCATCATCTGTCCGCCGTCAACCGCGGAACCGCGCGCAGCAACTCGGCGGTATACGGATCCTGCGGCGCGTGAAAAATCTGATCGACTGGCGCGTCTTCGAGAATTCTTCCGCTGCGCATGACGATGGCGCGGGAGCAGAGCTCTGCGACCACGCCGAAGTCGTGCGTGATGAGCAGCACGGCCATTCCCGTTTCCTTCTGGAGATCACGCAACAGATCGAGAATCTGCGCCTGCACGGTGACGTCGAGCGCCGAGGTCGGCTCGTCGGCAATCACGAGCGCGGGCCGCATCATCAGCGCCATGGCGATCAACACGCGCTGGCGCATGCCGCCGGACAGCTCGTGCGGATACTGGTGCGTGCAGCGTGCCGCATCCGTGATGCCGGTGCGATCGAGCATCGCCACCGCGCGATCCCACGCCGCAGACTTGATTTCTCGCCGTGCAGCAGCGCGACCTCCGCCACCTGAGCGCCCACCTTCATTACCGGGTTGAGCGCAGACGCCGGCTCCTGAAAAATCATCGCGATCTTTCGGCCGCGCAGATCGCGCATCGCGCGTTCGTCGAGCGTGAGAAGGTCGGTGCCGTCGAACGTGATGCGGCTCGACGCGCCAATCCGCGCGCCGTCCGCCATGACCCGCATCAGCGCAAACGCGACAGAGGTCTTGCCGCAGCCGGATTCGCCGACGAGCGCCACTGTCTCACCAGTATGAACCGCAAACGAAACGCCGTCGACAGCACGCACCACGCCGCCATCACCAGCGTACGACACGGTGAGATCGCGCACGTCCAGCAGAACCGTCGCCGGTGCACTCATGAGATTGGGTCGCGCCTGGCGGTCCGCGCTGCGGACCGCGCATCGAATTGAATCCGTAACCGTTCGCCAATGGTGTTCACAGCAAGGACAGTGCACACGATGGCGAGTCCAGGGAAGAGCACGACCCACCATGCATCGCCGGGGCGCTCGGCAGCATCGCTGATAATATTTCCCCAACTCGCCGTCGGCGGCTGTACGCCGAGCCCGAGAAACGAGAGCCCGGCTTCGAGCGGAATCACCGTCGCGAGCGCGATCGTTGCCGAGACGAGAATCTGCGGAATGATGCCGGGCAAAACGTGCGTGACGAACACGCGCCATTCGGGAGTCCCGGTCGCCCGCGAAGCGAGGACGAAATCGCGTTCCTTCAGCTGGCGCACCTCCGCGCGAATCAGCCGGCTCGTGGTGGCCCAGCCCGTAAGGCCGAGGAGCAGAATAATTCCGGGGACCGTGAGCGGTCCGGTCGTCGCGACGAGCACCAGCAAGAGCAGTACCCGCGGAACCGAGAGCATCGCATCGACGAGGCGCATGCAGATCGAATCCGTCCAGCCGCCTGCGTAGCCGGCGAGCGAACCGACGGCAGCGCCGAGCGTGAGCGCGAGCAGCACGGCGAGCGTTGCAACGCCGAGCGAGACGCGCGCGCCATAAATCACGCGGCTCAGCACGTCGCGCGAGAACTGATCGGTTCCAAACGGATGCGACGCCGTGGGCGCGAGATTCTTCTGCGTTTCAGATTGCGGCGTCGCGCGCGGGTCGTACGGCGCGATCGCGGGCGCTGCGAATGCAACGAGCGTGAAAATGAGCAGCACGGCTGCGGCGAGCTTCATGCGCCCGTCCGCACGCGCGGATCGACGAGAGCGAGCAGAACATCCGCGAGTGTGCTCCCGGCGACGACGAGCACACTGCCGACGATCACGCCCGCGAGCACCAGCGGATAGTCGTTGCCGTGAACGGCATCGAACATCATCCGGCCGACGCCGGGCCAGCTGAAAATCGTTTCGACGAACACCGCGCCGCCAAAGAGCGCGGGCACGAGCACGCCGATAATCGTGGTCAGCGGTCCGAGCGAATTTGCGAGCGCATGTCGCACGACAGCGCCGAACTCGCTCGCGCCCTTCACGCGCGCCGTGCGAACGAACTCTTCCGGGAGCACCGCGAGCATCGCGGTGCGGTGATACCGCGAGATCGCAGCGGCGGCCAGCAGCGCGAGTGTGCCGGCAGGCAATGCCAGATGCCAGAGCACATCGCCTGCGCGCGCCAGCGCATTCATTGAATCTTGGCCGGCGGGATCGGCCATGCCGCTCACTGGAAACCAATGCCAGCGCGCAGCGGGAAGCGCCAGCGCCGCAAGCGCGACGAGAAACTCGGGCACAGAAAGCAGCGTCAGCGCGACCGCGCCGGACACACGCTCCGCAATCGTTCCACGCCGCGCGGCTTGCCACGTGCCGAGCGCGACACCGCCCAGCAGCCCGATCAGCAGCGCGGTGCCCATCAGCAGCAGCGTACGCGGAATCGTCGCGCGCAGCACCTCACCCACGGGTCGGTTTCTCGAGTGCGACCAGCCGAAATTTCCCCGCGCGAGATTTCCAATCCACTTTACGTATTGCACCGGCAGCGGCTGATCGTAGCCCCACGTGTGCATCTGCTGTGCGTGCAAGGCGGCGGTATTTGTCGGATCGTCGAGTGATTCGCCGAACGGATCGCCCGGCGCGACGTGAACGTGAACGAGAGCGAACGCGAGCGTCGCGACGATCGCGATGACCCCGAGTGCCTGGGCGCCGCGCGCCACGAGAAAGCGACGCACTAGCGGCGCACCAGCTAGGGTGACTTTGTCGGTGCGGCGTCGCGCGGAAGGTGCTTTCCGGGCGCGATCGACCAGCCGGCGAGTCCGAACCACCATGTATCGGGGCGAACGGCACCCGTCTGTACTCGCGTGTTGGCGACAGCAAGGAGGGGCGGCTCGTACAGCCAGATGGCCGGCGCATCATCGACGATGATCTGATACGCCGCGCGATAGTGTGCCTTCGCAGCCGCTTTCCCGCGCGAGGTGAGCGCACTGTCGGTCTGCGCGTCGAACGTTTTGCTCTCGTAGCGGCCGTAGTTGAACCCGCCCTCGCGCGCCGCGGTGCTCGTCCACGTCTGCTTCAGACCGCTCGGAGACGGCGATGAATTCAACCCTCCCATCACGGCGTCGAACGCGTGCGCTTTGACGCGATCACCCATCGCCTTGTTGTCGAGCTTTTCGATCTCGAGCTTCACACCGGCGAGGCGGAGCTGTTCCTGAATGAGCACGGCAAATGATTGACGCGGCGCACTCGACGCAGGCACGAGGAGTTTGAACGAGAGCGCGTGTCCATTCCGCGCGCGCATCCCTTCCGCTCCAGCGCGCCAGCCGAGCGAATCGAGCAGCTTTGCGGCGGCCGGGCGATCGAATCCGATTTGCGTGATTGTGGTGTCGGCCGCCCACTGCGCGCGCACAAACGGGCCGAGTCCGACGCGGCCGAGTGAATCGAATACGCTGCGGACGAGCAGCTGCCGGTCGAGCGCCATCGTGAGGGCGCGGCGGAGCGCGCGATCGGCGAACAGCGGATGCGGGCGCTCGCTCGCGCCGTCGAAAAGATTGAACTGGAGATAATTGTACGCGTATCGGCCGAGCGGGATCACGCGAAGGTTCGGCTCTTTTGCGGCAGCGGTTGCATCGCCGATGGGAACGTTCTCGACGAAGTCCGATTCCCCCGCAATGACCTGTTTCGTGAGCGTTTGCGCATCCGGAGCGAACGTCCAGATCACACGGTCGAGTTTCGCGCGCTCGCCGCCGTACGACGGGCTCGGCGCAATTTCCAGGCGGACACTCTCTTCCCACTTCACGAGCGTGAACGCGCCATTGCCGACTGGATTGCGCGAAAAAGAATTAACGGCCAGCGAGTCACGCCATTTCTCGCTCAGGATGTGAGCGGGCAGTGGCGTGAGCGACGTGACGAGTTCATCGAACTGTTCGGGGGACCGCTGATGAAACCATGCGGTGCAGGTCGCGGAATCGGCAACTGTAATTGAATCCACCACCGCGCGAAGCTCCGCACCTGTGCGCGCGCCCACGCTTTTCTCGGTGTACACGGCGAACGCGAACTTCACATCTTCGGCCGAGACCGCGTGGCCGTCCTGCCACCGCGCGCGCGGATCGATGTGGAAGGTGATGCGCAAAGAATCCGGCGACCATTCCCAGCGCTCTGCGAGGCGGGGGATGTAGCCCGAATCTCCGAGGGTGTTGAGCGAAGGACCACGATCCGCCAGCCGCTGGAACAGCAGCTGCGTGATCTCGGTGGCTTGTGCGTTGTCGGCGGTCGGCGGATACAGCGTTTTGGGATCCTGGCCTGAGCCGATGATCACCGTACCACCGCCGGCGGTTCCTTCTGCGCCTTTGCATCCGGCGACGAGTGCGATTGAGGAGACCATCACCAACGCGCAGCGCCTGACCGAATGAAATCGCATTGTACTCCGGAGAGAGACGGCCAACATTATCCGGCTAACTGCGCCACGTCCACTCCGCGCTATTGAAGCGCTCGCGATACGTTGCAGCGAACGCGCTTGCTTCATGACAATCCAATGGCAGCGGTTCACTCGCGGCGGCGGCGAGTGCGTCGTGGAGCGCATCGCGCACTTCATTGTAAGAAGGACGGCGACCGAGGCACGAGTGCAACGTCGCCGCGGGGAGGGCGGGCGTCAGCGGCAGTGACGCGAGCTCGGCGATTCGAGGCTGGTCGTCGTCTATAAGAATCGATCCGTGCTGGAGCAGTGCGCCGCGCTCGCGCAGCTGCGCGCTCCCGACGAGTTTCCGCCCGTCAACGACGAGCTCGCCTTTGGCAGGTTCCGCAAAACAGGCGGCACCTCCGGGACGTCGTGCCGCGGATCCAACCGATTCCGCGACTTTCACGCCAAGCTTCGCGATCGCTGCCAGGAGAATGCCGTTGATGCGGCGGTAACTTTCTTTGAGGCGCTCATCTTCGGGTGCCGGCGCGGTCACGCTGTACGTGACCTCGCGATCGTGAAGGAGGACGCGGCCGCCGGTCGGACGTCGCACTGCGCCGACCTTTGCGCGATCGAGCGATTCGGGAGTGAACTGGCCGCGAACGGATTCATGCCGCCCGAACGAGAGCGTCGGGCGCGACCACGCATACACCCGAAGCAGCGATTCCCCGGTCTCGCGGGCGCGATCCATCAGTCCCGCATCGAGCGCCATCTGTTCGGCGCCGTCGAGCGCGCCCGAGTCGAGAAATCGCCAGCGCAACGCCGGCGTTCCGCGAATCCGCCTGTCAGCGCGTAATGGCGTAGTAGATGACGTAGAACCAGCTGAAAAAGCCCTGGATGATCGCCCAGATGATGGAGTGATGCTGGCTCCAGGAAATCACCACCGCGAGTGCGCTTCCCATGCTGACGCCAGCACGCGCGGCTTCGGAACGATAACTCATCATGTGGATTCTCCCAGGTTCGGACATGGGTGAAAGATAATGTCGCAACGGCTGTTGGCTAACAGCCAATGGCTGTGTGCTAACCGCCGTTTTGCCCTTTTATTAGCTTTCAGATGTGAACTCTCCCCGTCCTACGTGCAGGAGCTTCGCTAAGTGTCCAAGGCAACCCCGCAACCCGATTCGTTCGTTTCGCGCCACATCGGCCCGTCCGATTCCGACGTCAGCGCCATGCTCGATACCCTCGGCTATCCCACACTGGACGCATTCATAGATGCCGTGATTCCGGCGAGCATCCGCTTCAAGAGCGCGCTTGCCGTGCCGGGCGAGCGGTCTGAGCAGGAGGCGCTCGCGTCGTTCAAGGCCGAGATGTCGCAGAATGAGATTTGGCGCTCATTCATCGGCATGGGCTACTCCGGAACGCACACGCCGGCCGTGATCCAGCGAAACATTCTCGAGAATCCCGGCTGGTACACGGCATACACGCCGTACCAGGCCGAAATCGCACAGGGCCGTCTTGAGGCGCTGCTGAATTATCAGACGATGGTCAGCGATCTCACCGCGCTGCCGATCGCGAACGCGTCGCTGCTCGATGAAGGCACCGCAGCGGCCGAAGCCGTGACGATGGCGCATGGTATCGCAGGCGACGGAAAAGACACCGTGCTCATCGATTCTGATTTGCATCCGCAGACGATCGATGTTGTCAGCGCGCGTGCTGCTGCGCGAAACATGACGGTGATTGTCGGCGACGCCGCGAAGTTCGATGTGAACGCGGGTGTTTGCGCGGTGGTCATTCAGTATCCGGCGTCCGACGGCGCGGTGCGCGATCATCGCGCGCTCGCGGCGACGGCGCACGCTGCGGGTGCTCTCGTGATTGTCGCGACAGACTTGCTCGCGCTGACGCTGCTCACCCCGCCAGGTGAATGGGGTGCGGATATCGCGGTTGGGAACTCGCAGCGCTTTGGTGTGCCGTTCGGTTACGGCGGCCCCCACGCAGCGTTCTTCGCAACGAAGGATGAATACAAGCGCCACATTCCGGGCCGCCTGATTGGCGTGTCGCGAGACAGCCACGGGAAGCCGGCGCTGCGCATGGCGCTGCAGACGCGCGAGCAGCATATCCGTCGCGAGAAGGCGACGAGCAATGTCTGCACCGCGCAGGTGCTGCTCGCGGTGATCGCGGGGATGTACGCGGTGTGGCATGGACCCGAGGGACTCAAGCGCATCGCAACACGCGTGCATCACCGCGCGGAGACGCTCGCGGCGGGAGTTCGGAAGCTCGGGATGACGGTCCGCGATGATGTGTTCTTCGACACGCTGCGCATCGCTCCGACCGGAAAAACTTCTGGAGCGATTCGCGCGGCCGCGGAGAAGAAGCGCATCAACCTGCGCTATTTCGAGGGCGGCGATATCGGCGTATCGCTCGATGAAACGACGACGGTCTCTGATGTCAACGATCTGCTCGCCGTGTTCAATGGCGGTGCCGCGCCGGCGTTCGATCACGACGCGCTCGCGGCAGACACCGACGCGCGCTACGACGAACGCTTCGCGCGCACGAGTGCATTCTGCTCGCATCCGGTGTTCAGCTCGCACCACTCCGAAACAGAGATGCAGCGTTACATGCGCAAGCTCGAGTCGCGCGATCTGTCGCTGACGCACTCGATGATCGCACTCGGCAGCTGCACGATGAAACTGAACGCGGCCGCTGAGATGTTCCCGGTCACCTGGCCGGAAGTCGGCGGGATCCATCCGTTCGCTCCGCGCGAGCAGGCGAAGGGGTATGCGTCGATGTTCGGCAGGCTCGAGGCGGCGCTCGCGAGCATCACCGGTTTCCACGCAGTGTCGCTCCAGCCGAACGCCGGTTCACAGGGTGAGTACGCCGGATTGCTTGTGATTCGCGCGTATCACCATTCGCGCGGCGATCATCATCGCACGGTTTGCTTGATTCCGCAGTCCGCGCACGGGACGAACCCGGCGAGCGCGGTGATGGCGGGGATGCAGGTGGTCGTCACGAAGACAGACGCGAACGGCAACATCGACGTCGCCGATCTCAAGGCGAAGGCTGCGGAGCACTCAGCGAATCTTGCAGCGCTGATGGTGACATATCCGAGCACGCACGGCGTATTTGAAGAGTCGATCAAAGATGTGTGCGCGACGATTCACGAGCATGGTGGCCAGGTGTACCTCGACGGCGCGAACATGAACGCGATGGTCGGGCTGTGCCGGCCCGGCGATATCGGCGGCGATGTCTGCCATTTGAACCTGCACAAGACGTTCTGCATTCCGCATGGCGGCGGCGGTCCCGGGATGGGACCGATTGGCGTGGTGAAGCATCTCGCGCCGTTCCTGCCCGGGAACGCGGTGATCAAGACGGGCGGTGAACATGCGATTGGCGGAGTGAGCGCCGCACCGTGGGGCAGCGCAAGCATTCTCCCGATCTCGATGATGTACATCGACATGATGGGCTCGGGCGGACTCGCGCTCGCGACGAAGATTGCGATTCTCAATGCGAATTACATGGCGCACCGTCTCGCGCCGCACTATCCGGTGCTGTATCAGGGTGCGAATGGTCGGGTCGCGCACGAGTGCATTATCGATCCGCGCCCGTTGAAGACGAGCTCTGGCGTCGAAGTTGAAGACATCGCGAAGCGCTTGATGGATTATGGCTTCCACGCGCCGACGGTCTCGTTCCCGGTTGCGGGCACGCTGATGATCGAGCCGACAGAGAGCGAGCCGAAGTCAGAGCTCGATCGTTTTTGCGATGCACTGATCGCGATTCGCGGCGAGATTGCGGATATCGAGAGCGGGGCACTGCAAAAGGAAGACAATCCGCTGAAGCATGCGCCGCACACGCTGGAGTCGGTGGTGAGTGATGCGTGGAGTCACGCGTACAGCCGCGAGCGGGCTTCGTTCCCGCTGCCGTGGGTGCGGGAGAGGAAGTTCTGGCCGGCAGTGGGTCGCGTTGAATCCGCATTTGGGGATCGCAACCTGGTGTGCTCTTGCCCGCCGATCGAAGATTACGCGACGGTGAACTGATGAACGGCAGCTGTGAACAGATGAACGGCAGCTGTGAACAGATGTACTGCTAGTGAACTGTTAACCACTAACTGTTGGTCGGTTCACCACAGTAAGAAAATTCGTCCTGGCCGCGAACGCGTTTTACGCGATTCGGCCAGGACGAATTATTTAACCTTGGTTAACCGACCAACAGTTAGTGGTTAACAGTTCACTCGTTTTTGGTTTACTTCCCGCCAAGAAGTTTGGTGTATGCCGCCGAGTCCAGCAGTGCGCTCACAGCTGCAGGCTCCGCCCTCAACTTGATCATCCACCCGCCCTCGTACGGCTCCGTATTAACCAGCGCCGGCTCGCCATCGAGACGCGCGTTGACCTCAACAACTTCTCCAGCCACCGGGCAGAACAGTTCACTCACCGCTTTGACCGCCTCGATCGTGCCGAATGTCGCATGGGCTGCGAACTTCGCGCCCTTCTTGGGCAGCTCGAGGTAGACGATGTCGCCGAGTTCGCCTTGTGCGTAGTCCGTGATTCCGATCGCGTATACGCCGGCGTCGGATGTGGCCTTCACATATTCGTGGTCGGACGTGTAACGGAGATCGGCTGGGATTGACGACATGGCAGGATGCAGAATGCAGGAGGGGAATGCGGGATGCGGGAACTGACGGCAGAAACGTAGGCAACGCGGCGGCCTTTCTCAAGACACGCGGTCGTGCTCGATCGCGCGCCACACGGCTTCGAAGCGTGTGCGCAGCTCATCTAATGTGCTGTCGTTGTCGATCACATATGCGGATCGTGCGCGTTTGCCTTCGGACGGAAGCTGCGCGTCGATCATCGCGACCGCTTCGGCGCGGGTCAGTGCGCGATCGCGCATAATGCGCGCGAGGCGAACGTCGCGCGGCGCGTCGATCAGCAGGATCAGATCCATCGTGTCGGCGAGACCGGCTTCGAACAGCAGCGGGATGTCGCAGACGACAACGCGCGCTCCGGCTTCGCGCTGAGTCTTGAGCAGCGCGCGACGGCGCGCGTCGACCGCGGGGTGCACGATCGCGTCGAGCGCCGCGCGTTCTGCCGGATCGCCGAAGACGACATGCCGGAGGGCGGGACGATCGAGAGTTCCGTCGGGTGCGATCACGGTCGCGCCAAAACGCGCGATGATTGCTGCGAGCGCGGGAGTTCCCGGTGCGACCGCTTCGCGCGCGAGCACGTCGGCATCGATGACCGGAACGCCGCGCGATTCAAGCAGGCGCGCGACGGTCGATTTTCCGCTGCCGATATTTCCCGTGAGCCCGACAATCAGCATTGCGATCTTTATCCCGGGGCAGACCCGCGCCGAAAGGGTTACGTTTCGTCCATGGTGAACCGCCCGCATCGCCGAATCCGCCGCGGATGGACCGTGATCGAAATGTCGATCGTGGTCGCGGTCGTTGTGCTGCTCGCCGCCATCGCGCTGCCGAACATCGATTTCGCACGCTACCGCATGGATGCGAACAGAAGTGGCTCCGCTTTTCTGTACAGCTTTTCAGCTTGAGATAAGTGGATTCACGGGCGGGGTCAGGCCGCTCTCCGAATTGAGAGTGGCGTGAAGTATGCTTCGTCCGGCGTTTGATCCGCGAGGCTCGAGTGCGG
>CAIVZZ010000009.1 GCA_903910555.1 uncultured Gemmatimonadota bacterium
ACCTTCGCCTTGAACTCGGGGGCATGGTTCCGGCGGGATCGTTTCGACATCGGGGACTCCTCCAGTGGTGAGCAAACTTTCGCTCGGGGAGCCCGCTTGTCCACCTATCTCAGCTGTTCAGAAAACCGGGGCCACTTCTGAGTTGCCGCTGCGTGCGGCGTCGCAGCGATGCTCATGACGGCGGTGCTTCCCGCGCAGACGATCGCGCGGCGTATCGCGGCAGTGAAGGACGGCACGGTGCGCATGTCGTTTGCATCGCGCGCTGATGTCTGCGGTAATGGCGCCGGCAACATCAGTACCGGCGACGGTTCGCATCGAACGATTCGCTCGAACGGCAACGGCAGCACATACACGACGTCGCGCCGCAACGAGTGGGAAGATGACTGCGAAGCCGGACCCGTCCGCGTTGCGATAGATATCGCCGATGGCAGACCGATCGCGCTCCGCACGTATGTCGGCGGCCGCTGGCGTGCGGGAACGGACATCACGGATCTTGGAACCGTGCCCGTGAAAGACGCAGCCGATTATCTGCTCGACAATCTCGCGCGAAGTGAAGGGAAGGTCGCCGGCGAAGCGATTTTTCCGGCGACGCTCGCGGACAGCATGACCGTGTGGCCCCGTCTGCTTTCGCTCGCGAAAGACGACACGCGCTCGAAGAACGTCCGCACACAGGCGGTCTTCTGGGTGAGCCAGGCCGCTGGCGAAAAAGCGACCGCCGGATTGGTCGAAGTCGTCGGTGATGCAGCCGCGGATCAGGACGTGCGCCTTCAGGCCGTGTTCGCACTATCGCAGCGTCCGAAAGAAGAAGGGATCCCCGCGCTCCTCGACATCGCGAAGAACAGCAAGGATCCGCGGATTCGGAAACAGTCGATTTTTTGGCTGGGACAGAGCGGCGATCCGAGGGCGATTGCTTATTTCGAAGCTGTACTGACGAGGAAGTAGTGAGGAGTGAGGGGCGGAAGATCAGTGAGGAGTGAGGGGGAAGATCAGTGAGGAGTGAGGGGGAAGATCAGTGAGGAGTGAGGGGGAAGATCAGTGAGGGGGCTTGAGTCCTCGACGCTGAACTTCCCCCTCACCCTTTACTGATCTTCCTTCTCACTCCTCACTGATCTTCCTTCTCATCCTTTACTGATCTTCCTTCTCACTCCTCACTACAGCAATTTCAGCTCGCCCGATTCCTCCGCCGGCAGGATCATATGGCAATTCCTGCACCTCGCCTCGTACGCTTCCGCGCCGCCGACCATCACCTGCGGTGAATCGTAGCGCGCCGGCTTTCCGTCAATCAATCGCTGATTGCGGGTGGCCGGCGCGCCGCACAATACGCAGATCGCGTGCAGCTTGTCCACCACTTCAGCCACACACATCAGCTGCGGCATCGGGCCGAACGGCTCGCCCCGAAAATCCGTGTCCGTCCCGGCGAGAATCACGCGCCGGCCGCGATTCGCGAGCGAGTTCGCCAGCGCGACGATCCCGCTGTCCAGAAACTGCACTTCATCAATCGCAACAACCTGCGCGAGCGGATCGAGTCGCAGCCCGATCTGCTCCGTAGAATCCACCGGAATCGCCTCGATCGTGCGGCCATCGTGCGAGCCGACCGCGTACACACCGTTGTAACGGTTGTCGAGATGCGACTTGAACACCTGCACACGCTTCTTCGCGATCAGCGATCGACGTACGCGGCGAATGAGTTCCTCGGATTTCCCGCTGAACATCACGCCGGCGATCACCTCGATCCAGCCGCCGTTCAGCTGAAACGAGCCAGACGTCATTTTTCTCTCCGCGGCGGACGACCCTTATCACCCCGATCGTCACGCTTCGGGCCGCGCGACGGCGGTCCGGAGCTGCGCGACGACGATGACGGACCACGATCCACGCGGGCGCCGCGCGTGAACGGCGGACGGTCGCCGGCTTTCGCCGGACGATCGCTCCGTTCGCCACGATCACTGCTCGGACGATCGCTGCGCGGACGATCGTTGCCGAATGACTTCTCGCCACGCGGCGGTCCGCCGAACGATCTCTCACCGCGCGGAGGGCCTCCGAAAGACCGCTCACCGCGCGGCGGGCCGCCGAACGAACGCTCGGCGGGCGGGCCACTGCGCGAGCGCTCGCCACGCGGCTTCTCACGATCGAAACTGCGCTGCGGCGGACGTCCTTCTGCGGCACCTTCCGGCTTCTTTGGCTCTGCGCGTGCGGCTTTGAGTTCCGCGCGCAGTTCCTCGCGACCGGCGAGCTTCGCCGTTGCTGCTTCTTCGGCGGCGCGCTCGTACAACCGAAGCGCTGCGCCTGCGATCTCCAAACCGTCATACTCCGCGAGCAGCGGTTCCAGTGCGACAATTTCACGCGCCGGCAATCCTGCCGCGAGCAGCGCACGCAGCGCATGGCGATTTTCTTCTTCACGCTCGCGAGCGGCACGCGCCGCGCGCGAACGCTCGTACGGCATCAACACGACACCCTGTGTGAGCTCACGGAGCGCAGCCTGCTGACGCGACGAAATCAGTGCGACGAGACGCGCCGGATGCGCGCTGAGCGCAGCCGTAAGCGCACCGGCCTCGGGCAACCCGACGAATACCACGAGCGCCGTGTACAGGCCGACATCGCCACGCGTGATTTTCACAAGTTCGGAATCGGCCGGATAGCCGAGTGCTTCGAGCGCGGTGCGCGCCTGGCCTTCGCCACGCGCGTCGGTGACGACGATTGCGGCCGACGGCGGGTCGACATCGTCAAAGAGTTCGCCGAGCGCTGCGAGCGGTGAGCCGCTTGAAATGATGCGGACGTAGATCGTCGGCGGGGTGCCCGGCGCGATCGGAATCGGCGGGACCACCGGCACAACCACTCGGCGTGCCTTATGCATGTAACGCTCGAGGAGATTCTCGACGATCTGCGTCGGTTCCCCGGCGGTGAGAATCCGCGCGCTGCCACGCGGCAGCTCGGCCATCAAAGCGCCCAGCGGCTCACCGTGGGCCTCGTATTCGTCTGCCGCGGCAAGGAGCAGCGTGTGCACATCGCCGAGCTTCAGCGCGGACGCTGCGAGCAGCTCGGCGAGCAAAGCCGGCGTTCCGACGACAACTTGTGGCGGCGCATCCTTGATGAGGCGCGCACCGCGTGTCGCGTTTGTGACGGGAACGACGCGGAGGCCGACCGTGGCGGGCAGGGCGCGGAGTTCGCGCGCCAGCGCAATCGCGGCAACCGAGTCTGGTACAGTGACGATGAGCTGCGGGGCCGCGAGTTCGCGGTCCGAACGTTCGAGCGCACCGGATGCGCGTTGTGCTGTCTGGGCCCAATCAGGGGCAAAAAAGTGCGCCACATGGGCGCTGCGCACGGCTCCTGCCGTTTCGCGCTCGGTCTCGGTCACTGCAGCCTCGGTTGTCAATGGCGCGATGTGCGCCGCATGGATATCGTTCGTTCCTGCCTGAAATCTAGCGAACGTACGCGTCCCGCAAAGGATTCCACTCAAAATATCGAGCGCCAGAGCCTGATGACGGACGCCTCCGCTTTCACGCCCTCAGCAAACGTCGCCCAGCTCAAGGAATCGGCGACAATTGCCGTGTCGCAGAGGGCCAAAGCCTTACGGGCGGCCGGACGCGAAATCATCGATTTGGGGGCCGGCGAGCCCGATTTCGACACGCCCGCCTTCATAAAGGTGGCCGCCCAGAAGGCCATCGACGCGGGCGCGACGAAATACACGGCGGTCGACGGGATTCTGCCGCTGCGCCAGGCGATTGCAGCGGAGGCTAACCGCCGCTGGCAGGGCGCCGACAAGGTCACCGCCGCGGAAGTCGTTGTGTCGACGGGATCAAAGCAGTCCCTGTTCAATGCCTGCTTCACGCTGTTCGGCCCCGGCGACGAAGTGCTCGTTCCGACGCCGGCGTGGGTGAGTTATCTCGAAATGGTCGCGCTCGCGCGCGCGACGGCTGTGCCGGTGATGGGGAATCCCGAGCGCGGTTTCAAGGTGACGGTCGCGATGCTCGAGAGTGCGGCGACGCCGCGCACGAAGGGGCTCATGCTCAACTCACCGTCGAACCCGACGGGCTCGGTGTATTCGCCCGAGGAGCTGCGCGCGATTCTCACGCTCGCGCACGAGCGCGGCTGGTGGGTGCTGAGCGACGAAATTTATTTGCGGATCGCGTACGGATCGCCGGCGAGTTCCGCGCTCGATGTGGCGCCGTCGCGCGAGCGGCTGGTTGTGGTGAACGGCGTTGCGAAGGCGTACGCGATGACTGGATGGCGCATCGGCTGGACGATTTCGTCACCGCAGCTCGCTGCTGCGATGACCGCTTTCCAGTCGCACACGACATCGAATGCGGCTACGGTGAGTCAGCACGCCGCGCTCGCCGCGCTCTCGATGCGCACCGAAGCTGATGCCGCGGTGACCTCGATGGTCGCACAGTTCGAGGCGCGACGTGATGCGGCACTCGCAATTTTGCGCACCGAGCCGCGGATCCATGTACTCGATCCCAAAGGCGCCTTTTATTTGTATTTGCGCGCGCCCGGTGCGGGGAAGAGTGCCAGTGGTTCCGATGCGGGCGGCGCGTTCGCCACGCATCTGCTCGAGAAAGCGAATGTTGCGATTGTGCCGGGTGCGGCGTTCGGCACACCCGATTGGGTTCGCGTATCGTATGCGGCCGAACAGGCGCAGGTTGAGGAAGCAATGCGACGGCTGGTGGCGGCGTTCAGAGAGCTCGCGTAGGTCCTGACAGAAGCTGAAACAGGAGAGCTGCCTTGGAGATCGCGGTACACGTTGAACATTCTGAATCCAGTGCTGCGCAGCTTCCGTCCATCGAATATCGGTGGGACGCAGACACGGATATTCTCACCGCGCTTCTGAACGGTGGCCCGAAGGGAACCGGAATGTCCGGTTCCGTTGAGGTTGAGGGCTCGGATGGATCGTGGCTGATTTTCGACGTGAGCGGCGGCCGGATTGCCGGCGTGGAAGTCGCCGTGTGGCCCGATGTTCGGAAGGTGGGCGGGCTCACCGCGCCCGCGGATGCCGTGCCGAGCTATGTGACGATCCCGTCCCGCCCGTCGCAGCCGGGCGTCGCGTCGCTGGAGATAGACACGCGTCTGGCTGCCGACGCGGATCCATCGGAGCGCACGATTCACTTTCGTTTTGGTGCGGCGCGCTCCGTGCGTGCCGTGCACATCGCGCAAGATTTGATCTTGGACGTGGACGATTCGAATCACATCGCCGGCGTCTGGCTGCTCAACGTGCCCCCGTTCCCCACAGAGAAATGATCACGACCATCGTTCTCGTTAGAGCCGAGCCGCGCCAGATTCCGCAGTGCGCGAAGCATCTCGCTGCAATTGACGGGGTGACGGATGTCTACTCGGTGTCAGGCGAGTGGGATCTCGTGGTGCTGGTGAAGGTGCCGCAGTACGACGACATCGCGAAGATCGTGACGGAGAAATTTCCGCTGGTGCCGGGGATTGTGCGGACGACCACGCTGACGGCGTTCAAGGCTTATTCGAAGGCAGACCTTGAGCAGGGGTGGGATATCGGCAGCGCTTAACTGCAGATGCAGAATGCAGAAGAGGAATGCGGGATCCGGATAAGAAATGAGAGGCGAGTTTGAACGCGGGACCCGAATCCCACATTCACCTCGCCTCTCTCATCTCATCCGCATTCCTCTTCTGCATTCTGCATCAAGCAGGTAAATCCCGCATCCTCAATCTCCGTTCACTTGGGCTTGGGTGCGTCGAGGCACCATCCCTGCTTCACCCGCAGCACTTCCTGCCATCTCCCGCCCTTAAAGCTCAGCACCACGAGATCGTTGTCCGACGCATACTTCCACGCCTCGACAATAATTTCGTCGGCGCCGTCGCCGTTGAAATCGACGTGGTTCACGAGCCGCTGAAACTCGATGGTCTTGGCGTTGCCTTTCACGGCGTGCGCGTACGTCACTTCGTATCCGTTCGCGCCGCTGTCGGCGAGCGCGAAAATGTGACCGGTTCGCACGGCGCCGTGTGCTTCACCGGCGTTCGGATCGATAAACGAAATGAGCAGCGTCGGTGCCTTCGACGCGCCGGTCATGACCATGCGCGCATGAAAATCAATTGAGTCGAGTTCCGCCGCGGAGAGGCCGACGCGCGTTCCTACGTCGTGTCCGAGCTTGCGCCCGAGCTTCTCCATATCCGTCGCCGTCATGAGCTTCGCGGGTTCCGGATGCGGCGGCGTCAGCGGGCCGCTGAACGCGATGAACTCAACCGTCGGATCGGTTCTCGGCTTGTTGAACGCGAGCTGCACGAGTGACATCGGCTTCACCGCTGCACAGCCCGGCAGTGAGTACGCGGTGTCGCCGGTGACCGTGAGTTCGCCCGGATCGCCGCCCGCAACGTAGAACGGATATTTCGTGCCCGCCGCCATGTACTGCGCGTCGAGCTGCTTCCAGTCGCTCTGCGTCAGGCCGATCGGTTTGATCGCACCGTTTACAACCGCCGCGATCGGCATCATACGCGGGCTGTCGCGGTCGCCGAACACTTGAAAGAGAAACTGAGGCTTGGCGGCGAGATTGAGCGCAGGAACGCCGTCCGGCACGATCGCCAGCGCGGGATCTTTCGCCGGGTTCGACTTCTCGCACGCGGTCGCCGCGAGTAGAATGACGACGGCGATACGATACATCGGACGTGACACGCGTGAGTGGGAGCGCATGGCTTCAACGTACGATTTTGCGGTTGGCGGAACAAGCATCAGAGACGCACTCCGCGCTCTGAAAAATGCGTCAGTTCCGGGTGACGAATCCGGGTCCTCAATCGTCACGCCTGCCGGGCCCGCGCTCGAACTGACACCTGCCGACGCGACACCGCCGCGCCTCGAGCCGGCGGAGCCGATCGAGAGCGATCCGACTGCGGTTCGTGAAGTCGGAGAGCCGGTTGTGGCGTTTGCGGCATTTCTCGATGGAATCCAGACGAGCCGCGCGCTCTATCCCGACGGCGACAGCACGCCGCTCGTGCACGGGACGGTCGCGGCGGTCATTCGTCAGCGCGCAGACCGCGCGCTGCATACATGGGGCGGTGCGCCGCTGATTTCGCGAGCATTCCATGCCCCGGTTGCGCTGCTCAGCCCGCGCCTCGTCGCACGCTTTCACGCCGCGAATATTCCGATCGAAGACACGCTAGAGCCGGGCGACGCGCCCGACGCGCGCCATCCAATGGAGCTGCTCGCGCTCGCGCGAAACGCAGTACAGCGGCGGCGGGAATTGCTGGAGATCGAACTCGCCGAGCGATGGACCGATTCCGAAACGGCGCCGCTGTTTGTCGACGGCGGGATTTCCGGTGCTGGGCGCGCGTCGCAGAGCGTGCTCTCGGTCGGCGTAGTGAAGTCGCACCGTACGCTGTACACGGCTGGCGAATCGCTCGCCGTGATCACCGCGCTCAAAGCGGCAGCGCGGAGTGCGGCGTTCGAGATCCGTCCGAAATACCGGAGCACCGTCGCGAGCTGGTATCTGCGGCTGCGCGATGCGCGCGGGCGCGATCCGTTCTTTGGTCTGGTGAGGGTGGAAATCGCGCGCGAGTCTTTCACGTCCGCGCGCGCCGATGAAGTTTCGCGCTGGGTGCTCGCGGAACGGTCGCCCGTGTCGCTCCCGGATAAGCGCTGGAGCACGATGGCGTACGGGATTCGCGACTGCGAGGAATACCTGCGCGCCCTGACGGGCGCGTAGACGGCAGACCGCAGACGGCGGACGACAGTAACTTCATACCAATGTCAATTCTCGGCCGTGTAGTCGCCACAGAGCGCAAACCAAATACGCCTCACGAATTCCATTTCTGGACCGCGCTCGATTCGCCGGTCGGAATTGGAACCATCGTGCGGGTCGAGAGCGCGCAGCCGGTGAGCGGCGCGCTCCCGGTCGTGTACGGCGTTGTCGTCGAAGGATTCGGCTACACCGATGTCGAGACGCCGCTGCATGAAGTGCTCGGCTACGACGGCGAGCCCGGCGGCGATCCCGGCGCCCCGACGCGCCGCACAGAAATTCGTTTGTATTCCGCAGCGGTGCTCCGCCATGTGCCGGAAGAGCCGCTGCAGCCGGTTGCGATGGGAACCGTGCATTTGGCGAGCGACGCAGATGTCGCGATCGCGCTTCGTATGGACGCCTATCTCACGCCGGGTGCGAGCACCGGCATTCCGGTCGGACTCTACCGCTCGGGTGCGACGGCGTCGCCGGTGTATCTCGATGCAGATTTTCTGCTCGGACCTGAAGCGGCGCATCTCAACATCAGCGGCGTCTCCGGACTCGCAACCAAGACGAGCGCGGTCGAGTGGCTGCTCGCGTCGATCTTCGCACATTTTCCCGAGAAGAAAGGGCGCGTCGCGGCGGTGTGCTTCAATGTGAAAGGTCCCGATCTCTGCTTTCTCGATCAGCCGGCCGCGAAACTCGATGATGCAGATCGCGCGCTGTACGACCGGCTCGGCGTCCCCGCGGAACCGTTCAAGGACGTCGAGTACTACGCGCCCTACACGGCGAAAGGTTTTGCGCTGAACACGCTGCGATCCAACGAAGCGCTCGCATACAATGTGAAGCCGCTCACGTGGGGACTGCGTGAAGTGCTGCAGTACGCCGAGGTGCTGCTCAACAAGGATGACGTCGACGCGAAGGCGGACGCGCTGATCGACTTCATCAAAGAGCGCGTCGTCGATCAAGAGTTCACCGATCCAAAATATCTGACGAGCGCGCACCGCGTGCAGTCGTTTGGCGAACTCGAGCGCTGGTTCCGCGATCTCCTCAGCGGAATGGAGAAACAAAACGCCGAATCGTGGCGCACGCATCACGTCGCGACGATTCGAAAAGTTCGCAACCGTCTCACGAATATCTCGACGCGCTGCCGCGGTCTCGTAACGGACGACGGCACGGTGAGTGATTTGCCGTTCGGCGAATTTCGCGATCGCGCGGTGTATGTGGTTGATGTCGCGAATCTCGAAGCTGACGCGCAGGATCTCATTTTCTCGCGGATCGTCTCGCAGCTGCGCGAACATCTCGAGAAGCGCGACCTCGGCGTCGAGCATGTGATTGTGTTTGTAGACGAACTCAACAAGTACGCGCCGAGTGACGGACCCGACACCTACGTGCGCGCGATGCTGTTGGATATCGCAGAACGCGGGCGCTATCTCGGTCTCGTGCTCTTCGCCGCGCAGCAGTTTCGCTCGCAGGTGCACCGCCGCGTCGTTGGCAACAGCGGCACGGCGCTGTTCGGGCGGATGGATCCGGATGAACTCGCGACGCCGGGGTACGCGACCCTTTCGCCGGCGACGCGCACAAAGCTCTCCACGCTGGAGAAGGGCCAGTTGATGGTGCGCCACCCGCACTTCTCGCAGCCGGTATTCGTTCGCTTCCCACGGCCGGCGGTGCTGTCGGGGCGTGAAGGCGTTGAGCGTTTTCCGCAGGCACCGGAGCAGACGCTCGAAGAGGCGATTACGCGCTCATTGCGCGCGCTCGACAACACGGTGACGCTCGACTGGGTGAAGGAGACCGTCGCGCTCGCAGAGGAAGAGGAAGTGCTGCGAGCACGCAACCGCACGCTCCAGGCGAAGCCGGACGACGTGAAGGCGTTTTTCCGAGCGCAGCTGAAGCGGCGCGTGCGTTCGGAACCGACGGATGCGCCGCCGCGCCAGCCGCTGAAGAAATCACCGACCGACGATCCCTACGGTTTCTGAGCGGTTCCCCTGGGATCTGCGCGCAAAAATCCGAAGTCGAGCAGGACATGGTCTTCGATCGACGCGACACGGTCGAGTAGATCTTTGGACGGGATCATCGCGGTCACACCGTGCACTTCGGAAAAGACCAGTACGGAAGGTTCGACCTCCCGAAAGAGCGTCGTGACATCCACCGTCGCGACTTTTCGCAGCGCCGACGGAACCTGGGACAGATGAAGTTCGGCGCGCCGGATCTGATACGATTTCGCATCGAGCAGAATCGTTCCGTTCACGTCGGGTGATGAAATGCGGGCCGAGGAACGAAAGTCGATGCGAACGGCATCGCCCTCTGCGGTGTGCACCTCGCCGCCGTAACGAAAGCAGTGGTTCTTCACGAAGTCATCGCTCGCGAAATCGCTGAGCGTCGGCAGGTGCATCGAGCGCTGCCGCGTGATGAAATCGGTGGAGACGACGCGGCCGGGATGATAGGTCCAGCCCGGTTTATCGCTCCGCAGCATCGTGGTGTCGGTGTGCATCGCCTCGAGCACACTGTCGCCGCGGAACGAATAGTTCGTGCGCTCTTCGTGGTATGCGTACGGAAAGGAATCGGCGAGGAGCCGGTACTGCTGCGCATTTTGCTCGAGCTGCTGAAAAATGATGTAGAACTCGCGGTCTTTCACCGGATCGGGCGCGCCGGGCGCGACGCACGGGGCATCGCCTCGGATCTGCACCGTGGCGAGACGAACCTGCACTTCAGAAAGCTCCACGCGCACTCGTGTTGTTGTCGAATCACGCGGAATCGTGACCGAAATCTCGGATGGCGCGAACCCCAGATGGGTGACCCGCAGGCGGTATACACCCGGCGGAAGCCCCTGAAATGCAAATCGTCCGGCATCGTCGGTGAACGTCTGCCGTCCCACGGGCTGCACGGAGACCATCGAATGCCCGAGCGGCTCCTGGTCGACTCGCGCGACGACCACACCCGTCAGCAGCCGTCCACCGTTCCCCTGCGCGCCAACGGCCACGGGGAGCGCAATGAAGACCGCGAGCAGACGTCGGAGCATCCGCGAAAGCTACCTCAATCCCCCTCACTGATCTTCCCCCTCACTCCTCACTGATCTCCCCCCTCGCCGCTAGATTTCCACTGTGCGCCTTCTTCATCTCTCCGACCTGCACCTAGGCTTTCGGCAGTTCCAGCGCACCACGCCCACCGGTATCAACCAGCGGGAGTGGGATGTCGCGCAGTCGTTCACGCGCGCCATCGACCGCATCATCGAACTGCGTCCGGACATCCTGCTGATTGCAGGCGACGTGTTTCACACGGTGCGCCCGACGAATCCGGCGATCCTCCATGCATTCGCCCAGTTCTCGCGACTCATGCGCGAGCTGCCCGACGCGATCGTTGTCATTGTCGCTGGAAACCACGACATGCCGAGGTCGAGCGAGACGCTGTGCATCCTGCGGCTGTTTGCACCGCTCGGAATTCATATTGCGGATAGCGAGGCCCGGCGGCTCTCTTTTCCCGAAAAGAACCTTTCAATCCTCGCGGTGCCGGACATGCCGCGCGGAAGTGTGGCGCTCGATCCAGATCCAACGGCACGCTTCAATCTCCTCGTGATGCACGCCGAGATCGAAGGCGCGGTGCCGGCACTGCCGGCGGATTCGGATCGCGCCTCGCGGCAGATTCCCGTCGCCGACATTCTCAATCCCGCGTGGGACTACGTCGCGCTCGGCCACGTGCACATCTACATGAAGATGGGGCCGAAAGCGTTTTACTCGGGATCACTCGACTACACGAGTCCGAATGTGTGGCCCGAAGTCGAAGCCCAGCGTGCGCAGAAACTTCCAGGCAAGGGGATGATCGAGCGCGATCTGGAGACCGGGAAACAGACATTTCACCCGCTTCGTGTCGCGCGCGAGTTTCTCGACCTTCCGCCGGTCGCCGGGCGCGGATTTTCAGCCGCCGATTTGGACAAAGCAATTGCCGAGGCGGTCGCGCGCGCGCCAGGCGGGATCGAAGGGAAGGTTGTCCGTCTGGTCGTTCGCGACATCCCGCGGCATATCGTTCGCGAACTCGATTACACCGCGCTGCGCGAGTATCGCCGCGCCGCGCTGCATTTCGATGTCGACGCGCGGCGACCCGAAGTGGTGCGCAACGCCGTAAGCGGCGGACCGGGGCGGCGTCCCTCGCTCGCCGAGATGCTGCGCGAGAGTCTGCGCAATCGGGTGCTCGCGTCGGATATCGATCGCGATCAGCTCGTCGAACTCGGCGCCCACTATCTGCGTGAAGCGGAGCAGGTCGCGAGCACGCGCGCGCTGCCGTCGGCGGTAGAGGAAGCGTGAGACTCAATCGTCTGCGCCTCCTGAATTTCCGGCAGCACGCCGATACCGAAATCGAATTCGATTTGGGGCTCACCGGAATTATCGGCGCGAACGGCTCGGGAAAATCGACGATTCTCGAGGCGGTTGCGTGGGCGTTGTACGGCGGCGATACGGCGCGCGGCGGAAAAGATTCCATCCGTTTCACCCGTGCGCCGGCGCGCGCGTCTGTGCGCGTCGAACTCGACTTCGAACTCGGCGGCCATCGCTACTCGGTCGTCCGCGGCCTCACGATGGCGGAGCTGTACCTCGACGGCGCGCAGCAGCCGATTGCCGATTCCGTAAAATCGGTCGGCGAACTTCTGCAGCGGCGCCTTGGGATGTCGCGCTCGGAATTCTTCAATACGTACTTCACCGGCCAGAAAGAGCTCGCGGTCATGGCGATGCTCAGCGCGACGGAACGCGCGCAATTTCTCTCGCGCGTGCTCGGCTACGAAAAACTCCGCACCGCACAAGAACTTTCCGATGTTCGCCGCCGAGAACTGCGCAGTGAAATCACCGGGATGCGCAGCGGCATGCCCGACGCTGCGCTCGTGACGGGGCAAATCGCTGAAGCGGATCTGCGCCTGCGTGAGACGACGGCACGGCTCGCCGGAGTCGAAGTAGACAGGACCCGCCTGCAAGGCGACGTCGACGCGCTCGCTCCGAGGTGGATCGACGCGCAGCGCCAGCGCGATGAATCACAGAAGCTCGAGGGCGATCTGCGCGTCGCACAGAGCGAGCTGCAGGGTTTCGAACGCAGCGCGGAACGGTTGACCACGGAGCTTCAGCACGTTTCCGCGGCGCGTGAAGCGCTGATGCCGCTCGCCGCAGAGCTCGCGCCATTCCACGAACTCGGCAATGAGCTCGCGCAAATGCGCGACCTCGCCGTGTTCGATGGAAAACGGCAGGCGTGGCTCGAGCAGGAGCGATCACTGGCGGCGGAGCTCGAGGCGCTGCGAGAACAGCGCGCCGACGTTCAGTCCGCGCCGGCGATGGAAGAGCAGGTCACGGCCGAGGTTGAGGCAAAGCGGCGCGCGCATGAAGAAGTGCAGGGGAAGCTCGAGCTGCGCCGG
This sequence comes from uncultured Gemmatimonadota bacterium, assembly GCA_903910555.1. Lineage (GTDB taxonomy): Bacteria > Gemmatimonadota > Gemmatimonadetes > Gemmatimonadales > Gemmatimonadaceae > Fen-1231. The sequence goes on from CAIVZZ010000009.1 coordinate 13,060, forward strand.
ACGGAATGGGTCCGCGACCGCCAGGAGGCCGAGACGCGCCGCAACGCGCTACGCGTGCAGTACTCGGACCTGCGCGATCAACGCGAGAAACTGGTTGCACTTGGCGATCAGGGAACGTGTCCGACCTGTCAGCGTCCGCTCGGTGATCACTATCGTCAGGTGCTCGACTTGTTGGACAGTCAGCTCGAGACCGTGAGCGCCGATGGGTCGTATTTCAAATCGCGGCTCGAACAGCTTGAGGCGATGCCCGAAGATGTGGCCGCGCTCGATGAGCAGAGGCGGAAACTTCAGAGCGAAGCGGGCGCGCTCCAGGCGCGGCTCGCGCGGGTGCAGCTGAGCGTGCAGCAGCTCGAACAGGTCGGGCGCGAGCTCACGGCAAAGGAACAGCGGCACGCGACTCTCGTGAAGGAACTTGGCGAGATCCCCGGCGGTTATGATCGTGCGCGGCATACGGCGGTCGAACAGGATTTCGAGCGCCTGGCCGCGCTGAACACGCAGGCCAACCGCCTGAACACGCAGGTCGAGCGCGAGCCGGCGCTCAGGCGTGAACAGGACAGCGTGACGCGCAGCATCGCGGCCGTTACGGCAAAGCGCGAAGAACTGCTGCGGCGCCGCACTGCGCTCGCGCTGTCTGAGGAAGAGTTCGTGATGCTGCGAGATCATCACACCGACGCGGCGGCACAGCTGCATGCGGCGACTCTGGCGTCGATGAACGCGAACAGCGAGATGGCGCTGGCGCGGGCGGCGCTCGAGCGGGCGAACGCCGCGCAGAGCGATCTCGATCGCACGGAGAAGAAGCTCGAGACGATGGAAATCGAGAAGAAGCTGCACGACGAGCTGCATCGCGCGTACAGCGATCTGCGGACCGATTTGAACTTCGCGATGCGTCCGGAGTTGTCGGAGCTGGCGAGCGCATTTCTTACCGAGCTCACGGACGCGCGCTACACGGAGCTGGAGCTCGACGACAAATATCGGATTGTCGTGCTTGAGGAAGGTGTGCCGAAGCCGGTGATCTCGGGTGGCGAAGAAGACATGGCGAACCTCGTGCTTCGCCTGGCGATATCGCAGATGATTGCGGAGCGCGCGGGGCAGTCGTTCTCACTGCTTGTACTCGACGAGATTTTTGGATCGCTCGACGATACGCGGCGGCACCATGTGGTCGAACTGCTGCGCGGCCTGCAGGACAGATTCGAGCAGGTCATTCTCATCACGCACATCGAGAGCGTGCGCGACGGGCTCGATCAGGTGCTCGAAGTGAGCTACGATGAGAACAGCGGTGCGGCGATCGTGAAACGTGGCGCGGCGGGGCCGGCGGGTGCTCTTGAGCTGGCAACGGCGGGGACGAGCGAAGCATGAGGGGCGACTTCGCGATCAGCGAGCGAGGGGGCGAACGCTGATGGTCGCGCGCGCCGATCTCCCACCCGGCCTCAGGCTCGAAGGGCCGTTTCCGATTTTGTCCGCGGATATTGCGCCGATGAATCTGTTGTTCAGCGAGACATTTACCGAGCGCTACCGGCGCGACGGACTGGTTGGTGTGCGCGTGCCGCCGTTGAATCCCGCGATCTGGCAGTACGCGGTGGCGGACGCGGGCGAGGGTGCGATGCTCTGGCGTGATGGGCGCGGCGCGATTGCGGCGTTCAATATTGCGCATCGCTCGGGCATCGAAGGGTGGATGGGCCCGCTCGCAGTGCGCGACGATTGTCAGGGGGCGGGGCAGGGGAAGAACATCGTCATCACCGGACTCGAGCTGCTGAAACGTTCTGGCTGCGAAATCATCGGCCTCGAAACGATGCCGCGCACGATGGACAACATCGGTTTCTATTCCGGCATTGGCTTCACGCCGGCGCGGCTCACGGTGACGCTGACGGTTGATGCCGTGACCTCGCCGCGGCCGCCGCGACTGCTGTCGTCATTGCGCGGAGCGGCGCACGACAGCGCGCTGCTCGAGTGCGCGATGCTCACGCGCGAGATGCTGCCGGGGATCGACTACACACGTGAGATCGAGCTGACGCACGAGCTTTCGCTCGGCGATACGCTGCTGATGTACGACGGCAATGCGCTTGCCGGCTTTGCCGTTTGTCACGCCGCGCCGCTGGTGGAAGGGCGCTCGCGCGAGGAACTGCGCGTGCTGAAACTTCTTGCGCGCGACGATTCGATTTTCGATTTGATGCTCGTGCAGCTCGCCGATCTTGCCAGGCGAAGTCAAACCGCGCGCGTGGCGATCCGGCTGCAGGGAGACTACGCGGCGGTGTATCGGCGCCTGTTGCGATTCGGCGCGCGCGTCCGCTGGACTGATTTGCGGATGGTCTTGGCAGGCTACGAGGAACGCCCGCCGAAATTCGGAATCGCCCTGTCGAACTGGGAAATTTAAGTTTTCTTAGGAGAACCGCGCACCACTATCCGCCATATAAGCAGGAATACTCCGGCGGTTAGCAACAGATGGATATACCCCGGCGCCTCGAACATGAACGTCCCGACCGCCCACAACACGAGCATCGCGACCGCGACAACAATTCCGAGATCCATAGACCGTCCTGTTACCGAAGTTACCGGGATCGTGATTGACGCATGCTGCACTCCAACCTAGCTTCTTTCACAGCAGGAACGAAGAGGCCTACTTTTTGAGCCGATAAGTCCTCCGAGTGGGTTCGATATGCTTTGTTGACGTCATGCCCGCACGGCGGGAAGGCGGAAGGCAGGGTGAGGGCCTCATACATTCGACAGGGCTTCAAAAACTCCTCTTCGTTCTCCTATCAGTGAAAGCTCGGCGCCGAAAGGCGCCGGGCTTTTGCTTCTTAAGTGGGAGATTTGAGGGGTGAGTTGAGAATGAGAGGTGAGTGGGAGTTGAGAATGAGAGGTGAGTTTGAGTGGGAGGGATGAGTTGGAGCACGCTCAGTCGGAGTCTGAGAGATGAGAGTGAGGTTGAGTGGGAGTTGAGTGGAAGTTGGATCCCACTCAAGCTCACACTCGCCCCTCAAACTCCCACTGAGCGTACTCCAACTCATCCCTCCCTCTCGAACTCACCTCTCATTCTCAACTCCCACTCACCTCTAACTCACTCTCACACTCTTCTCGGGGAGAGGTTAGGATTCGACGTATGCCTCAGGTTACCGTCACCCGCCTATTGCGCTTCAACGCCGCCCACCGCGTCCACAATCCCGCTCTGAGCGACGAAGAAAACATCCGCCTCTTCGGCAAATGCAACAATCCGAATTGGCATGGCCACAACTATACCCTCGAAGTCTCCGTCACCGGCGAGCCTGACAGCATCACCGGCTATGTCGTCGACCTCGGCGTCGTGAAGAAAATCGTCGAGCGCGAATATGTGGATCTCGTCGATCACAAAAACTTCAATCTCGATGTTCCATTCATGGCTGGCGTGAATCCGACCACCGAAAACATCATCGTCGCGTGCTGGCGCCGGCTCGAACCTGCGCTAAAGCCGGCGCAGCTCACGCATCTGCGCCTCTGGGAAACGGAGAACAACTATGTCGACTACGAAGGGCGCTAACCCCAACGGCAAGCCCAAGGCAAAGTCCAAGGGCAAGTCCAGGGCGCATACCAATGGCGCGTCGTCCATCATCGGGACACGCGTGCTGCGCGGCGAGTGCACCGCCGAGCTCGAGAGCATGGTCAAGAACGAACTCGGCCTGCTTGGCGAAGACCCGACTCGCGAAGGACTCCTGCGCACCCCGCATCGTGTGGCGGAATCGATGCTGTGGCTGACGCGCGGGTATGAGATGGACGTCAATGAAATCGTCGGCGAGGCGGTCTTCGAGGAGGCGCACCAGTCGATGGTCGTGGTGCGCGACATCGAGCTCTATTCGCTCTGCGAACATCACATGCTCCCTTTTTTCGGAAAGGCGCACATCGCATATATCCCCGACGGACGGATCGTCGGACTGTCAAAGCTCCCGCGTATCGTCGAGATGTTTGCCCGCCGCCTGCAGGTGCAGGAACGGCTCACGGAGCAAATCGCGATCGCCATTCAGGACGTGCTCAAGCCAATCGGCGTCGGCGTCGTGATCGAAGCCTACCACCTGTGCATGATGATGCGCGGCGTCGAGAAGCAGAACTCCAAGACGATCACCTCCGCGATGCGCGGCTCGTTCCGCGACGATGCAAAGACTCGCGATGAGTTTCTGCGTCTCGCGTACACGCCGTCCACGCCGCTCCGTTAAGAAACGCATGAACAACTCCGCTCAGCAGAGCCGGCTCGACGGCGTCACGGCCGTCGTCACGGGTGCCTCGCGCGGCATCGGCGCGGCAATAGCGCGATCGTTTGCGGCCGCGGGCGCGCGCGTCGCTCTGGTCGCGCGCGATGCCGGCTCGCTCGCGGAGCTCGCCACCGAGATTGGTGGCGGCGCGTTCGCCGTTCCGTGCGATGTCACGCGCAGCGATCTGGTACCCGCGGCGGTGAAACAGATCAATGCGACCTTCAACGCGCCCGTAAAGATCCTCGTCAACAACGCCGGCCTCTTTCGCGTTGGCGCGGCGCACCTGTTGCCGGAAGCGGATTTGATGTCGATGCTCGAGGTCAATCTCGTCGCGCCGCACATGTTCGTCCGCGAATTTCTTCCGGCAATGCTCGCGGCGAAAGCAGGACATGTCGTCACGATCGGTTCTGTCGCGGATCGTACGGCGTACGCGGGGAACGCCGGCTATTCAGCTACGAAATTCGGCGTACGCGCGATGCATGAGATTCTGCGCGCAGAAATACGCGGCACAGGTGTGCGTGCGAGCCTTGTCTCGCCGAGCGCGACGGACACGCCAATCTGGAATTTGCTCGCACCGGCGCAGCGCGAAAAATTTCCGAAAGCTGAAGAGATGCTGCGGCCGGAGGACGTCGCGGCTGCCGTGCTCTATGCGGTAACAGCGCCACCAACAGTGAACGTCGACGAGCTCAGGCTCACCCGGGCGTAGCGCGCCGAAGCTCGTTCAGCACCGGCGTCGCGATCCGCTCGCCGACCCACTGATCCCGATCGCGCGCGAGCAGCTCGATTCCGTCCGGCACTTTCAGACCCGCGTCTGTCACGAGCCGCCCGCCAGGTGCGAGCGCCTGCACAGCCGACCGCATCAGTTCGGCCGAGACCTCGAAATCAAACGCCGCTCCGCGGAGGGAGCCCTTCGCGAGAGGCAAAACGTCGGGGCGGCCGCGGATCGACATGACCGCGTCATCGATGCGACCTGTGACTGAGAGCGCGATGAACTGCGAATCGGGTGACATCTCGAGGAACGACTTGATGAAATACTGGCCGACTCCGTCGACGAGATAGAGTCCGCCGCGTTCGTCGAGCCCGAGCTGCGCGGCGCGCCGAATCGTGTTTTCCTCGGAAAACGTCTCCGGCACGAGCGTCGGTACGGGAAATCCACCCGCCATCTCCAGCGCCCCCTGGTGCACGCGAAACTCCGCGAGGCAGATGGAACAGCCGAGCGTTCCCTCGATCACGTAGCGCGCATGCGTTACGGCCGTCGTCGTGACGAGCGGATTGTCGTCGTGCAAATGCGGGCAGCGAAGCTTGTCGAGCAGTTCAACGAACATTGGTTCCCGGTTCTCCCGTCTGCGCTAAAAGGCTGAGGATCGTGGTCAGGCCATTCGTGCGTCCGCTGAATCATACAACGAATCGATGAGCGCTTTGTAGTCCTTGTCGATTACCCGTCGTTTCACTTTCAGCGTCGGCGTCAGTTCGCCGCGCTCGACCGAGAAATCGTGTTCCAAGAGCGCGATTTTCTTCGGCGCCTCGAATTTCGCGAGTCCGGCTGTTTGCTTCGCGACTTCTTTTTCCATCTTCGCTTTGATCGTCGGCATCTCAAGCAGCTGCGACCGCTGAGTCCAGATGATGTTCTTGCGCCCTGCCCACCGTTCGAGCTGGTCCCAGTTCGGCACGACGAGCACCACTGGAAACTTACGCTTGTCGCCGATCATCACGGCCTGACTCACGTACTTGTTCGTTTTGATGGAGTTCTCGATCGGCTGCGGTGCGATATTCTTGCCGCCCGCGGTTACGATGATGTCTTTTTTGCGGTCGGTGATGCGCAAATAGCCGTCATCGAGCACGCCGATGTCGCCGGTGTGAAACCAGCCGTCCGAGTTAATCGCTTCCTTTGTCGCGTCGGCGTTCTGATAGTAACCGGCCATGATGTGCCGGCCTCGCGAGAGGACTTCACCGTCGGCGGCGATGCTCACCTCGACGTTCGGAAAGGGCCGGCCAACCGTGCCGATCCTGAACGCGGCTGGCGTGTTGGTGGAAATCACGGGCGATGTTTCCGTCAGACCGTAGCCCTCGAGAATTGTCAGCCCGGCCGCGTAAAAAAACTTGTTGATCTCGGGTGCCAGCGGCGCGCCGCCGGAAACGAAAAACCGGAGCCGCCCGCCGGTGCGCTCCTTGAGTTTGCTGAACACGAGTTTCTGTGCGAGCGAGTACTTCATCGCGAGCCAGCCGCCGGGCTTTCGCCCTGCAAGCACTTCATCGGCCCATTTATCAGCCACTTCGCGTGCCCAGAAGAAAATCCGCTTCTTGGCCGATCCACCTGACAGCGCGTTCTCGAGCACGCGCGCATACATCTTCTCATAGAGCCGCGGGACCGACATGCACAGCGTCGGCCGCACCTCGGACATGTTCAGCGGCACTGTGTCGATCGACTCGGCATACGCGATAGACACACCCGCGGTCCAAAACAAATAGTCGCCCGACCGCTCGAACACATGCGAGAGCGGCAGAAACGACAGTGCGACGTCGGCGAGAGTGAACGGAAGAACCGTCAGCGCCGTGCGCGAGTTGAAATAGAGATTGTCGTGCGTGAGCATCACGCCCTTCGGAAGTCCCGTGGTGCCCGACGTATAAATCAGCGTGGCCAGATCGTTCGGCTTCACCGCGAGCGCGGCCGATTTCCACGCCGCGCGGCGTTCGGCGCTGTCCACCGCGGCGCCCATCGCCTCCACCTCGGCCAGTGTGTGGTCGACACCGGCCGCTTTTGTATTCGCGAAGGTGATCACATGACGCAGCCCCGGAACCTGCGAGCGAATCTCCTCGATCTTTCCGGCCTGCGCGTCGCCCGACACAAAAATCGCCACCGAGCCGGAGTTCATCAGGATGTGCGTGATCTGCGCAGCGGGAAGCGTCGGATACACGGGGACATCCGCCATTCCGAGCGACAAGCACGCCCAGTCGGCGAACGCCCACTCGGGCCGGTTTTCGGAGAGGATTGCGACGCGGTCGCCGCGTGTGACGCCGAGTTCCTGCAATCCTAGCGCGAGCAGCGTGACACGCTCGCGCACTTCGGCGTGCGAAATCGGCTGATATGTGCCGTCTCGTTTTACCTGGTATGCGTCGTCGCGATGAAACTTGTCCAGCACCTCGAAGAACAGCTCGGTCAGCGTGCCAGGCACGCTATTTGATGAGCGGCCGGAGTTGGACAACATAAATTACCGGACTGCCGGGAACGGGAAGACCGCGGTAGCGAACACTCGCAACAACAGTGATCGAATCCGCCGTGGTCGGCAATAAGGTCGATCTCACGCGCAGTGTGCGCGACCCGATGCCGCCGGCAGCCGTCGTATCGAGCAGCGTCGGCTGACTCGCCGTTGTCCAGAGCGACGCGATGCTGGTATCGGTGAGCGCGAGCGTCCGGCCGTGATACAAAACCTGGTAAGAGACCAGCCAGCCCTGCGTCCCCTGAATGCCGCCGACGGTGTCGCGCGTGGCAACCTGCAGAGTCAGCGCACTCGAGACGTTGCTCGGGTTATCGGGAAGCGCATAGTTGATCGTGTCGGGAAGCGACGTCACAAACACCGAGTCCGGCCGCCGTGCGACGATCAGCGTCTCCGGACTCGTTTGCAGTCCGCCGACCGACGCGATCAATCGCACAAGCCCGCTCCGGAGCTGTGCGGTGACCACTCCGGTGGTCGGGTCGATCGTCACGCCAGAATCGAGCGCGAAGAACGACAACACGGGATTCGCCACCACATTGCCGGCCGCGTTGAACGCGATCGCGTGCAGATGTCCGGCGTGGCCGAGTGAATCGCGCAGCGTGTCGCCGGTGACAACCGCCGGGTAGGGAAGCGAATCAAACTCGAGCGCCGTGACGATCGTCGGGCTCGTGCCGATTTCGGTGCAGCCGCCGACGATCGCGGCGATCGCCACGGCGATGGGCGCCGCGAACCGCGCCCAAGCCGCCGCCTTCAACCGCATCACTTCTTGAGACGCTCCGCGAGGAGCGCTGCGAGATGGATGTACGCCTGCGATCCCGGATCACTCGGCGCGCGCAGCACCGCAGGCTGTCCAGCCGCGAACGCTTCGCTCACCGCGGCACTGCGCGGGATCACGAGGTCGAACACCATGCTCTTTGGGAGATGGCCGCGCAGATATTTCTCCGTGCGCTCGCACGCCGGATTCCCCGCCTCGTACATCGTGAGGAGAATCCCGTCGAGCGTGAGCTGCGGATGATGCGCGACAACATCTTGAATTCCGCGCAGAATCTGCGGCGTCGTCTGAAGAACGAGCGGCTCGCACTGGAGCGGCACCAGCACGCGATCGCTCGACGCGAGCGTGCGGCGCGTGATTGGTCCAAGTCCGGGCGGCGTGTCGACGACGACGATATCGCAGCGCTCGCGTGCGGCCTCGAGCATTTTCGGGAGAAGATCACCCTCGGCGATCCGCTTGGCGTAATCCGAGTGATCGGCGTCGTCGCTGACACTGCCGACGAGCATCACGCGGAGCCACGGGAGCGCGGTCGGCAGGATGACGTCTTTCAGCGGGCGTGTGCCGTTGAGATAGTCCGCGAAGCCGTGCGAGCCGTGCCCTTTCTTGAGCGCGGCGCCGTAGCGCACGGAACCCTGCGGGTCGACGTCCACGATGAGCGTCTTGAGCCCGCGGCGCGCGAACGCCGCTCCAAGATTGACCGCTGTGGTGGTCTTGCCGACGCCGCCCTTCTGGCTGACTACTGCGAGAATCTGACCCACGTTTTTTTCTTATCCCTCGCCAGGCGGCGTCGTGCCGCTTGTTGGATTGCGCATCTGCTCAAGCGTCGCTTGAGCGTGGCGAATCCAGCGTTCGGCTTCTTCGCCCGAAGGCGGCTGAGAGAGAAATGCCTGCAAGTGCTTCTCCGCGCCGGCATTGTCGCCGCGCTTTACGAGGAGAAATGCCAGTCCGTAATGGGCGCCGGATAGCGCCGGGTCGATTTCAAGTGCCCGCCTATAGGCTCGCACAGCCTCTTCCAAGCGGCCGGTTCGCGAAAACGCGATCGCCATGTTCTGCAGCACACGCAGATCGTTTGGCGTGTCGCGGAGCGCGAGCCGGTACGACGTCAGCGCCGCGTCATAGTCACCCTGACGCTCCAGCACCAATGCCTCGTTAAGATAATCGAGGCGCTGCGGACGTACGTCGCTCTTTGTGGTGCCGCCGAGCAGGCGACTGAACCATGACATTTGTTAAAGGACGCTCTTGTGGGCGTTTTGGCACACGGGCTATAGCTTCCAAAATGCCCAAGAAGAAGCCCGCTCGTCCAGCTAAAGATGTGTTCAATGTCGATTGGCCGCTCTTTGGCGAGCTGTCGCGGGCGCTGGCGCTGAAAGTCGCGCGGGAATACGACCCGGATCTGGTCATCGGCATCGCGACCGCAGGCGTTGTGCCCGGCGCAGCTGTCGCGGCGATGCTCGACCGGCCCTTTCACTCGATGCTCGTGAGCCGGCGCTATCAGACGGAGACGGTGCGCGAGACGCCGGCGGTGTTCGGCGCGGCTCCATCCGAAGTGCGCGGGAAAAACGTGCTGATTGTCGATGAGACGTGCGGATCGGGCGCTACGCTCCGCCTCGCGATCGCATCGGTATTGAACGCCGGCGCCGAGGATGTTCGCTCAGCGGTCAGCTTCAAGACCGGAGACTACAAACCTGACTTTTTCGGGCTTGAGACCGAGAGTACGATCGTTCTCCCGTGGGACAAGGAGATCATCGTTGATGGTGAGCTGCTGCCGAATCCCAAATACGAGTAGCTACGCCAGATCCGCCGCCGCCTCATCATAGCTCGCCCCAGCCGCCATCCGATCGTACAAATGCCCCATCACCTCTGCCGAGCCCACCAGGAACCGGCACTGGTGACTCCCGCTCGATCGGCACTCCACCTCGAGCACTGCGAGCGGGGCTTCAGCGGTGCGGCCAAAGAAATCAGCGAATAACCCCGTGCTGTAGTGGCACGCCGGATAGGGCAGTCCGCCGGCGCCATCCGCCTCCGCCCAGTCGCTTGAATCGACCATCGCGACCACATCGTGCAGCGGCGTGATCGTCAGCGAACCCCATCCCATGTCGCGAAAAAAATCGGCGGCGTGCGACTGGTATGCGTCCACGTCGAGCTGATCCGCGCCGGCAATGCCGCGCGAATCGAGCCAGTTCTTGAACGATGAGAAAACCGAGTCGCCGCCGGCGTACCCTGCTTCCTGCAGGAATGTCGCGTATGCGCCGCCGGTGTCGCGAATGAGAGCCGCGCGCAGTGCGCCGAGCGAAGCGCGCGGAAATGCGACCAACTGCGACGACGAGAGATCGACGTTATTTGCCATTGCCGTAGTCATTTCGGTGAAAGAAACCTCTACTTCCCGAGACGGCGCAAGAGTTCGGCTTCATCAATCACTGTAATGCCGAGCTCTTTCGCCTTGTCGAGCTTACTGCCTGCGTCCGCGCCGACGACGAGCAGGCTCGTCGCTTTCGACACGGAATCCGTCACCCGCCCGCCTGCATCCTGAATCACTGCCTTCGCTTCGGGCCTGCTGAGGGTCGGCAGGGTCCCTGTGATGACGACTGTGAGGCCCTTGAAGGCATCTCCTGAGCTCGCTCGAGTCGGCTCGATGAACGTCAGATGACTCGCTCGCAGCCTCTCGATCAGCTTCAGCACCCGTGCGTCGCGAAAATATTCGTGTACAGACGACGCGATCGTCGGACCGATCCCATGCACCGCCTCGACGTCATCCGCGGACGCTTTTGCGATCGAATCGAGCGTTCCGAAGTTCCTCGCGAGGAGCGCGGCAGCTTCAGACCCGACGTGGCGGATGCCGAGTCCGAAGAGAAGTCGCGAAAGCGGCTGTTTCTTGGAATCGGCTATCGCCTCGACGAGCGACTGCGCGCTTTTCTCCGCGAATCGCTCGAGCGAGGTGATCCGCGCTTCATCGAGCTCGTATAAATCGGCGACGTCGTGAATGAGCCCTGCCTCGAGCAGCTGCTCGATCCGCGCGTACGACAAGCCATCGATGTCCATCGCGCCGCGTGATGCAAAATGCACGATCGCTTCGAGGCGGCGCCCTTCGCAGTAATCGTTGTCGCAGAACAAATCTTTTTCCGAGGCGCGAACCTTTGTGCCGCACGCGGGACAGTTTGTCGGAATCTTCGGAACCGGCGGCGGATGTTTCGGATCGCGCTTCTCCGGCACAGGGCCGATCACCTGCGGAATCACATCGCCCGCGCGCTTGAGCAGCACGATGTCGCCTTCGCGCAGATCCTTCTGCTTCACCAACTCGTAGTTGTGCAGCGTCGCTCGGCTGACGGTCGTGCCGCCGACTTCCACCGGCTCCAGCACGGCGTACGGATTTATTTTTCCGGTGCGCCCGACGTTCACTTCAATCGCGATCAGCTTCGTCTCTGCGATATCCGCTGCGAACTTGCGCGCGATCGCCCAGCGCGGCTCGCGGCCGGCGTCGCCGAGTTCGGCCTGCAGCGCGAGCGAGTCCACCTTCACCACAATTCCGTCAATCCCGAAGTTCAGCTCCGCGCGCACTTTGCTCTCGATCGAGTGCGCGTACGCGTTGACTTCCGCCAGCGTGCGGCAATGCTTGTGATGCGGCGCGGTTGGAATGCCCCACGAGCTCAGTGTCTTGAGGAGCTCCGACTGCGTCTCGAACGGCAGCGATTTCGCGCCGGGCACGGCGTAGGCATAGCCAAAAAACCGAAGTGGTCTCGCGGCGGTTGCGGCCGGGTCCTGTTGGCGGAGTGATCCCGCGGCAGAGTTGCGCGGATTCGCGAACACCGGCTCGCCGGCCTTCGTGCGCTCTTCGTTCAGTTTCTCGAATGCGTCGAACGGAAAATACACTTCGCCGCGAATTTCTATGAGCGGTGGATGATCCGTTGCATCGCCGCGCAGCCGCAGTGGGATCTCGCGAATCGTGCGGAGATTCGCCGTGACATCTTCGCCCACCGCGCCATTTCCACGCGTGGCGCCCATCACGAGCACGCCGTCACGATAGGTGAGGCTCACCGCTGCGCCGTCGATTTTCAATTCCGCAGAATAGCCGTTCTTCTGCACTGCCGGTCCCGCAATTTTCACCGCGCGCGTTTCCCACTCGGCGATCTCATCATTGCTGAATGCGTTCGCGAGCGAAATCATCGGCACGAGATGCGTGTGCTTCGCAAAAGTCGTTGCGGGCTCGGCACCCACACGCATGGTCGGCGAGTCAGGCGTGCGAAGTTCGGGATGCTCGCGCTCGATCTCCTGCAGTTCGCGAAAGAGCATGTCGTACTCGCGATCCGCCATCGCCGGCCGGTCGAGCACATAGTATTCGTATGACGCTTGATCGAGCGCGCGCCGAAGTTCCGCGCTGCGCCCCGCTGCGGCCTTGGGAACGCTCAACCCTTGGCCTCTTCTTCAATCACCTGCAGCGTCACGCCAACCAGCCGCTCGAGTTCTTCGTCGCTCGCCTTCGCGAGAAGCGTCTCGGCCCAGACGTGACTTTCGCTCGACGCGTGCCGGTCGAGCAGGCGGCGCAGGTACGCGAGCAGCGCGATCGCCGGCAGCTCGGAACGGTGCTGGTCGCCCGGCTTTTCGTTCGACGATTTAAGCATCGCGTCGAACCGGTGCGCGTTGCGCAGCGCTTTCGCAGTGAGATCGGCAATCGTCTGACAGAACTTTACGTCCGTCTCGCTGAATGGTGTCGCATCCCGCTCGGTGCGCAGGAAAATCGCGCCGATGACTTCCTGCCGCCAACGGATTGGCACGACGACAATCGATCGCACTTTGCGCAGGTCGAGTTCGTCGCGTACCGCGAGGAACATCGGATCTTTCATCGCGTCCGGCACGAACACCGTCTCGCCCGACTCAAATGCGCGCTTGAGCTCGGGATAGCGATCGAGATCAACGACGAGATTTCTGATCGACGGATCTTCGTAGCTCGCCACAAGCCAAACCTCGCTGCGCTCGCCCGCGAGGAAGATTGAACTCCGGTCGAGCCCGAACGCTTCGCCGAGTTTCCGTGCGATGGTCTGCAAGATTTCTTCGAAGTGCAGCGACGCGCTGATCGACTGCAGGATGTCCACCACCGCCGCGAGATTGTCGCGCTCGCGGGTGAGCTCACTGACTCGCGCTTCGAGCTGCGTGATTTGTGCTGCTGCGGTCTCGTCGGTCATCGTCTCCCTAGAGCTTCTTGAGGCGTTCGGCCGCTTTCTTCTTGTACAGCGGGTCGTTGAACTCACGCATGGGTGCTGGAATGATCAGGCTGAACTGCTCGCGTGCTTTGACTTTGTTGCCGCGGTCTGCGTAAACCCCGCCGAGATCAAGATGATGCACGAGCCGGTCCGGGTCGAGCTTCACGGCCTTTTCGAGATAACGCTGCGCTTCGTCCCAGCTCGCTTGCGCAAAGACTTCGGCACCGAGGAACTTCTTCGCGAACGCGCGTTCCAGCCCGTTCACTCTCATGACCTCGGCGTTCCAGCTTCCCATCACGTGCAGCGCACCTGCATGGAGCGAATCGTATTTCAGCGCTTCGAGCGCCTCGATCCGGATCATTTTTGCGTAACGAATCCGGTCCATCGTGCCGAGACTGAGCGCTTTGCGGCCGAGCGCGCGGGCGAGCGCGAAATGGCCGTCGGCGTCGTGCGGCTTTACCGTGATCGCGGCTTCGGCGTGGCGCTGCGCGGCGGCCTGGAGCGAGTCATGCGCCGGACCGCGATCGAGTCCCTCCGCGAGGTCAATTTCAGTCCGTGACGCTTTGCACAGTGCTTCGTAGTTCTTAGGTTCGACTGAGAGCGCCAGGCGATATTGATCGAGTGAAGTTTTTGCCTGACGGTCGGCATATGCGCGGTCCCCGAGAGCGATGTGATCGCCGGCGGTCTGCGCAGCTGCTTGTGCGGTTTGTGCTTTCAGGCGCGGCCCGGCGGCGAACGCCACGGCGCACGAAAAAAACAGGCCGGCCATCCTCAAACGAATCAACATGCGCGACGGCTCCGGGCTTATGAACGTAGGTAATATGGCCAAATCCGGTTGATGACGCTTCGCGATTTGATCGAGCGAAAGCGTGATGGCGGTCACATTGACGCAGCCGACTGGCACGCGTTCGCGCGCGACGCGGCGGCTGGCACAGTCCCCGACTACCAGATATCGGCGCTGCTGATGGCGATCTACTTCCGCGGCCTCAGCGACGACGAAACCGTCGCGCTGACGGAGGGGATGCTCAAGAGCGGGCGGATGCTTGAGCTCTCGCACCTGAAAATGAGCCGGGTCGACAAGCACTCGGTTGGCGGCGTGGGTGATAAAGTGTCGATCGTGCTCGCGCCGCTCGTTGCAGCGTGCGGTGTTGCCGTTCCGATGCTTTCTGGCCGTGGGCTGGGCCATACGGGTGGAACGCTCGACAAGCTGGAGTCGATCCCGGGATTCAACACGCGGCTCTCGCTGTCGCAGGCGGCGGCGCAGGTCGAACGGATCGGCGTGGTGATAATCGGGCAGACTGCCGAGATCGCGCCGGCGGACCGCACGCTCTATTCGATGCGCGATGCGACGGCGACGGTGGAAAGCATCCCGCTGATTGCGTCGAGCATCATGAGCAAGAAGCTCGCTGAGGGGCTCAACGGGCTGGTGCTGGATGTGAAAACGGGCGCGGGCGCGTTTCTGCAGTCGCTCGAGGACGATCTCGCGCTGACGAAGACGATGATCGCGCTTGGTGCGCGGCATAACTGTCCCGTGGTCGCGCTGCTGACGGATATGGATTCGCCGCTCGGTGTGGCGTGCGGAAATTCGAATGAGATTATTGAGTCGGTGAATTCGTTGAAGGGCGGCGGGCCGGCGGATTTGCGCGAGCTGGTGCTGCGCTTTGGCGCGGAGATGCTCGTGCTCGGCGGTGTGACCGCTGACTTTGCGGATGCGCAGACGCGGCTGGAGCGGGCGATATCGAGCGGGAAGGCGCTCGAGAAGTTCCGCGAGATGGTCGCGGCGCAGGGCGGGAACGCGTCGGTTTGCGACGATCCGGCGGCGCTCGTTCCCGCGGCGAAGGTGCGCGAGGACTATCTCGCGTCGCGCGATGGCATCGTGCAGCGCGTCGAGCCGCGCGCCGTGGGGAAGGGAATCACGGCGATGGGCGGCGGGCGCACGAAGATGGCGGACGCCGTCGATCCGTCTGTTGGATTTCAGATTCTTGCGAAGCCGGGTGATCGCGTGACGCGCGGACAGCCGCTGGCGACGATTCTTGCGCGTGATCCGGAGTGTGCGGCGATCGGGCGTGCGGCACTCGATGCCGCGTTCGTGATCGGCGATGCGGACGTCGTGCGGCGGCCGCTCATTTCGCATCGAGTCACCGGGGCCGGGGTCGAGGTAATCTCGTAGTTTTACAGAAGAACTCTGTGCTTGCCCCAACGCGTAGCAGCAGTACAGTTTTCAAAATCAGGAGGCACTAATGCAAAAGTTTATGAAGATGGCGGCGCTCGGCGCGGCCGGTGTGGCTGGTGGAACGTTCGTCGCGTATTTCGCGCTGATCGCCGTGTTTCGGCCGGTCGCGAACGGCGGATTCGATGGCGTGCTCTGGGCGACGGTGACGATCGCGATGGTGGTTCCCGTCGCGGTTCTCGCAGGCGCGCATCTCGCGTTCGCCAAGCAGCTGAAAGACGGTTCCAGCCCCATGCCCAGATAGTGTGAGCATCGACTACGGCGTCGCGCCCGGAGGCTATCGGCTTCCGGAAGCGACGCGGCTGGGGCCGGTGAAACTGCAGGTCTCCGATCTCGCACGCTCCGTTGCGTACTACGAGAGCGTGATCGGTCTCCACACAATCAGCCGTGGGCTCGGCCACGCCCGGCTCGGCGCGCAGGGCGACGATTCCATGCTCGTCGGACTGACCGAGCGTGCCGGTGCGACGCCCGTGCCGCGCCGCGGCCTGCTCGGACTGTACCACTTTGCGATTCTCGTTCCCGATCGCGCCGTGCTCGGACGTTTTCTCCGGCACGTTGCTGCGCTCGGCGTGCACGTCGGCACGGCCGATCATCTGGTGAGCGAGGCGCTGTACCTCACCGATCCCGACGGGCTTGGCATCGAGGTGTACGCCGATCGCCCGCGCGATACGTGGAAAAAGCTCGACCGGCAGATCGCGATGGCGAGCGATCCGCTCGATGTCGAGAGCCTGCTCGACGCGGGTGGTGATGCCCCGTTCACAGGATTGCCCTCAGGAACGGTGATCGGGCATGTGCATCTGCATGTCGGCGATATCGAACGCGCCTCGCATTTTTATCACGAGGGGCTCGGGTTTGATAAGATGGTCTGGAATTATCCCGGCGCGCTTTTTCTTGCCGCCGGTGGATATCACCATCACCTCGGCACGAACACGTGGGCGGCCGGTGCTCCGCCGGCTTCGGACGGCGACGCGCGGCTGCTCGAGTGGGAGGTACAGGTGCCGACTGGGGCCGATGCTGATGCGGCGCTGGCCAACCTCGAGTCAGCGGGTCACACCGTCGATCGTGATGCGGGCGGCGGAACCGTGAACGATCCGTGGGGGACGAAGGTTCGGGTTCGCGCGACGTAAAAGCTTTCCCACGGATTACGCAGATTTCGCGGATAACAACCGCAAAAAGATTTTGGGGGAACTGCAACTTCGGCGCGAGCCGTCGTAGCAGTTCCCCCAAAGGCTTTCAAATCCGCGAAATCTGTGAAATCCGTGGGAAAGCAGTTGCCGTTAGATATCCAAATTCGAAGCAAACTTCGCGTTCGTCTCGATAAACTGCCTGCGCGGCTCGACTTCGTCGCCCATGAGCGTTTGGAACATCAAATCCGCGGCGACTGCGTCCTCGACGTTGACCTTGAGAATCGTGCGCGTCTCCGGATCCATCGTCGTTTTCCAAAGCTGATCGGGGTTCATTTCGCCGAGGCCTTTGTAGCGCTGGATGTTCAGCGACGTTTTTCCCTCGCCGTTGCTCATGCGCTTGGCAATCTCGTCGCGCTCCGACTCGTCGTAGGCGTAGTACTCTTCCTTCCCCTTCGCGACGCGGTAGAGCGGCGGCTGCGCGATGTACACGAAGCCCGATTCGATCAGCTCCGGCATCTGACGGTAGAAGAACGTCAGCAGCAGCGTGCGAATGTGCGCGCCGTCGACGTCGGCGTCCGTCATGATGATGATCTTGTGGTAGCGCGCGCTCTCGATTGAGAACTCGTCCTTGATCCCCGCGCCGATCGCCGTGATGATCGTACGGATTTCTTCGTTCGACAAAATCTTGTCGATACGCGCTTTTTCGACGTTGAGAATCTTTCCGCGCAGCGGCAGAATCGCCTGGAACATGCGGTCGCGCCCCTGCTTCGCGCTGCCGCCTGCCGAGTCACCCTCGACGAGATAAATCTCGCACATCGCCGGATCACTCAAAGAACAATCGGCGAGCTTACCGGGTAAGTTGCCGACGTCGAGCGCCGACTTTTTACGCGTGAGATCGCGTGCTTTGCGAGCCGCTTCACGCGCGCGGGCCGCACTGACCGCCTTCTCGATGATGATGTTCGCGACGCGAGGATGCTCGTCGAGGAATCCGCCGAGCCACTCGTTGACCGCGGTCTTCACCGCCGTCTCAACTTCAGAGTTGCCGAGCTTCGTCTTCGTCTGACCTTCGAACTGCGGCTCACGCACCTTCACGTGCAGCACGGCCGTGAGACCTTCGCGCACGTCTTCGCCGGAGAGCGTGAAGTCGGACTTCTTCAGCGCGTTTCCTTTGGCGGCATATGCGTTGATCGTGCGCGTCAGCGCCGACTTGAAGCCGGTGAGGTGCGTGCCGCCTTCATGCGTGTTGATGTTGTTGACGAACGAGAAAACATTCTCGTTGTAGCCGTCGTTGTATTGCAGCGCGAGCTCGATCCCGACGTCGTCCTTCTCCATGTCGAGATAGAGGATTTCGGGATGCAGCGCCTTCTTGTTGCCGCCGAGGAAGGCGACGAACTCCTTGAGGCCGCCCTTCGCGTGGAACGTTTCTTCCCGCTCCTGCCCCGGGCGCTCGTCCTTGAGCGTGATCGTCACGCCCTTGTTCAGATACGAGAGCTCGCGGAGGCGCGACTGCAGCGTGGTGTAATCGTAGACCAGCTCGGTAAAGATCGTGGCGTCGGGCTTGAACCAGATTTTCGTGCCGGTCTCTTTCGCGCCGACTTTGCCGAGCACTGCGAGTTTCTTCACGGTGTCGCCGCGATGAAACTCCATCGTGTACTCCTGGCCGTCGCGCTTGATCCAAACCTTCAGCGTTTCGGAAAGCGCGTTGACGACGCTGACGCCCACGCCGTGCAATCCGCCGGAGACCTTGTAGCTGCTCTTGTCGAACTTGCCGCCGGCGTGGAGCACCGTCATGGCGAGCTCAACGCCCGGGATTTTTTCAAGCGGGTGAACGTCGACTGGGATTCCGCGGCCGTTGTCGATAACGGTGATCGCGTTGTCCTCGTGGATGATGACGTTCACCGTGTCGCAATAACCGGCGAGCGCTTCATCGATCGAGTTGTCGACTACTTCGTAAACGAGGTGGTGAAGTCCGCGGGCGCTGGTGCTGCCGATGTACATGCCGGGACGTTTACGAACTGCTTCGAGGCCCTTGAGTACTTGGATATCTGACGCGTCATAACTGGGGGCGGCGTCGTCGTTCGTCTTGGCCATTTCGTGGGGGATAGGTTTGGGCGAAAAACAGCGAGAATTGGGGCGCGAATAAATACCGAATTCAAGTGCCCTTCACCGACCTTAAAAAGTAACGATTGTACCTCTGCAATGCAATGAAAAAACACGAAAAAAATCGCATCCCAAAGGCACTCCCGACAACGACTTACCGCCCCCCCTCGCGCAAGAGTTCCCAGCGAATCTTTTTGATCGGATCGCGCCCGGTCCGCGCGTTGATTTTCGCCAGCAACGATAGCTCCATCATCGAGAGCTCGGCCATCCATCCGTGCGTCTTCACGCCAACAAATAACGTGCCGTCCTCGGTGACCGTGCGCGGCTCCGTCACGCCCGCTATCTGCGGCCCCACGAACGACGCCCACTCCACCAGCACCTGCGCACGTTCGACGCGCGCGTCGAGCCCTGCAGAGCGCAGAAAGCCCTTCAGCACGTCGGCAATGGGTTCGGGCTTGCCCACGTCGCCCCATGCCCTCGGCTTACGCTTTTCGTAGCTCATGGTTTCCTCACGCGTGCCTCACGAAGCAACTCTCGCGAAAACACCGTCGCGAACCGTCCAGCGCTCGAGGCGCGTGAACGCGGCGGGAATCTCATCCTCGCGCGGCACGCACAGAATCGTCTGGCCGAGTCCTGTCGCCGAACTTTCTTCGAGCAGCGCGAGCACTCGCGATGCACGCTTCCGGTCGAGCTCCGCGAACGGATCGTCGAGCAGCAGCACAGGCTGCGCGCCACCGCGTGTGCGGAAGGTCGCCGCTTCGAGCAGCCGCAGCGCTATTGCCGCGGTGCGCTGCTGGCCTGCGGATCCGACGAGACGCAGATCGCGCGTGCCGAGCGTCACCGCGAGATCGTCGCGGTGCGGGCCGGCGTGCGTGATCATGCGACGCGCATCGTGGTCCCTTCCTTTGTGCAGCGCTTCGGCGAGCGCCGCGCGAACGTCAGCAGCAGCGGCAAGCGGCGACTCGTACTCGATCTGCATCTTCGCACGCTCGCCAATGTCCGCACAGAGCCGCGTGAACTCTGTGGCGCCCTCCGCGACCCAACCGCGCCGCTCTTCGACAATCACCGCGCCGTGCTCTGCAAGCGCCGGTTCCCACGCGGCAACGCTCGAGTGGCGCGCGCCCGGGCGCGCGGCCTCTCTGAGCGCTGCGTTGCGCCGTGCGAGCGCCGCGCGATACTGCCGGAGCGCAGCGAGATAGCGCTTCGAGCTCAGGGCGAGCGCGATGTCGAGATAGCGGCGCCGCTCTGCCGGCGCGCCGGCTATGAGCGCAATATCCGCGGGGGAGAAACAGACCGACGGAAGCGCCCCGAGCGCGTCGGTCAGGCGCGGCGTATCGACGCCGTCGAGCATGATCCGTTTTTTCCCTGTGCGCTCGACGCCGATGCCGACGCGGTTCACCGCTGCGCCTGCCGAAACACAGCCGATGTGAAATGCGGTCGCGCCGAATCGCGTGAGATCCCGATCACGCACGCCGCGCATAGAGCGGAGCAGCTCGAGGTATGCAATGGCTTCGAGAAAATTCGTTTTTCCCTGACCATTGTCGCCGACGAGCGCGATGCCGTCGGGCGGGATCGTCAGCTCGGCGCGCTCGATGTTGCGAAAGTCGCGGATCGCAATCGAAGAGAGCGTGACACGCGACGCCTGCGTCACTTGCAAACGCTCACAGGTTATTCAAGCTGCTTCAAGCGCCGCGAAACGCCGGCGGCCGCTTCTCGAGGAATGCCTTCGTACCCTCGCGCATGTCGAACGTCTCATCGAGCGAGCCGAAGAGACGCGCTTCGAGGCGCAGGCCGTCGTCGAGCGTCGCGTCGAGGCCGACGTCCACGGCTTCGATCGCACGTGCGATGGCAACGGGAGCGTTTTTGAGAATCGCCGCAGCCATCGCGCGCGCTGCGCCGGGCAGCGCGTCCGGTTCGACCACAGCATTGGCGAGGCCGATGCGCGCGGCTTCGGTGCCGTCGATCGGATCGCCGGTGAGAATCAGCTGAAGCGCCGGGCCTCGTCCCACGAGCCGCGGGAGGCGCTGTGTGCCGCCATATCCGGGTATGAGTCCGAGCTTGACCTCTGGCAACCCGAACTTTGCCTGCGTCGACGCGATGCGCACGTGGCAGGCGAGCGCGAGCTCGCAGCCGCCGCCGAGCGCGAAACCGTTCACAGCGGCGATGACCGGTTTGGCGGAGAGTTCGATGCGCCGGAACACGCCCTGTCCGAACCGCGCAAACTTTTCGAGTTCGCCCTGTTCGGCAACAGCGAGCCGCGAGATATCTGCACCAGCGACGAACGCGCGTCCGGCACCGGTGAGCACGATCACGCCGACATCTTTGTTTGCGGTGAGTTCATCGATCATGGCCGAGAGCTCACGCATCATCGCGTCGTTCAGCGCGTTGAGCTTGTCCGGCCGGTTGATCGTGACCGTAGCGATACGATCGGAAATCTCGAGCAGCAGAAGTTCGTAAGCCATGGAAGAAATCTATGCCCTCCGCGCGTTTCCCGCAGTAAGTTTCCGGCCGTGGAACCCATCCGCTCCGTTCAATGGTCCCCCGACGGCCGCGCGCTGAGAATCATCGATCAGCGGCGGCTCCCGCTGGAGTTCGTCGAGCGCGACCTGCACACGCTCGAAGACATCCGCGACTCGATTACGACGCTGGCCGTGCGCGGCGCACCCGCGATTGGCGTGGCCGCCGCGATCGGGCTCGTGGTCACGATGCAGCCATTCGAGCAGGAACCTCCCGTTTTGTTTCGCGCGCGACTGCAGGCGCACGCGGCGGTGTTGAACGCGTCGCGCCCGACGGCGGTGAACCTCTCGTGGGCGCTCGCGCGCATGGCCGCATGTTCTGACGCGCATCTCGCAGCGAACTCGAGCGAGCTGCTCATGAAGCTTCGCGCAGAAGCGACGCGTATTCTCGAAGAAGACCGCGCGATGTGCGAATCCATCGGCGCGCACGGCCTTCAGTTCGTTCCGGACGGCACGCGCGTTCTCACACATTGCAATGCCGGCGCGCTCGCGACGGCTGGCATCGGCACGGCGCTCGCGCCGGTATATCTCGCGCATCGCGCAGATCGCCAGGTATTCGTTTTCGCTGATGAAACGCGTCCATTGCTTCAGGGCTCGCGCCTCACGGCGTGGGAGCTTTCGCGGGCTGGAATCCCGGTGACGATTCTCACCGACGGCATGGCCGCGAGCCTGATGCGCGACAATGAAATCGACATCGTGCTGGTCGGCGCCGATCGCATCGCGGCGAACGGCGATACCGCCAACAAGATTGGCACGTATTCGGTCGCGGTCGCGGCGCGGCATCACGGGATTCCATTTTACGTCTGCGCGCCGTGGTCGACGATCGATCGCGCCACGCCCAACGGCGCTGCGATTGTCATAGAGCAGCGCGATGGCGCTGAAGTACGGTCTCTCCTTGGCACGACCGTTGCTCCAATAGGCGCGGCCGTCCGCAATCCGGCGTTTGACGTTACACCCGCCGAGCTGATCACCGGCGTCATCACCGACAAAGGCGTCTATCGCGCGCCATATTCATTTACATACGTATGAAATGCGTTCTCGCGATTGACGAAGGAACCACCGGGACGACCTGCCTGGTCATCACGGCCGATGGTCGTGTCGCCGGGCGTGGGTATCGTGAAATCACGCAATATTTTCCGGAGCCCGGTCAGGTTGAGCACGATGCCGAGGAGATTTTTTCGCGCACGCTCGACGCTGCGCGCGAGGCGATCGCGCAAAGCGGTTTGGTTCCTTCCGCCCTTGGGATCACCAACCAGCGTGAGACCGTCGTGCTCTGGAATCGCGCGACCGGCGTCCCCGTTGGGCGCGCGATTGTCTGGCAGGATCGTCGAACTATGGCCCGGTGTGCCGCACTTGCGGCACAAAAACAGGCGATCCACGACGCCACGGGTTTGGTCATCGATCCTTACTTTTCCGCGACGAAACTCGAGTGGATGCTCGAGCACCGCCTCGGCGCCGCGAATCGGTCACATGAGCAGCTCGCGGCGGGGACGATCGACAGTTGGCTCATTTGGAAACTCACAAATGGCGCGGTGCACGCGACCGATCCGACCAACGCGTCGCGCACGATGCTGTACGATATCAACTCGCATAAATGGAGCGCGCCGCTCTGCACGCTGTTTTCTGTTCCGGAGTCGATTTTGCCGGAAGTGCGGCGGTCGAGCGGAGATTTCGGCGTAGCAGCCGCCGAGCATTTAGGGCATGCAATTCCGATCCTTGGCGTTGCGGGCGATCAACAGGCTGCGCTTTTCGGTCAGGGCTGCTGGACCGCCGGCACGAGCAAGAACACCTACGGCACCGGCGCATTTCTCCTGCTGAACACCGGAGCGGCGCGGCCAAAGGGCGGCGGCGGGATGTTGACCACCATCGCATGCGATGCAACGGGCGCGCCGGCGTACGCGCTCGAGGCGAGCATTTTCATTGCCGGTGCGGCGGTGCAGTGGCTGCGCGATGGACTCGGCATCATCGGACGCGCAGGCGAAAGCGAATCGATGGCGCGCGCGATTGAATCGAACGACGGCGTGTATTTCGTGCCCGCGCTCACCGGGCTCGGCGCGCCCGACTGGGAACCGCACGCACGCGGCACGATCGTCGGCCTCACGCGCGGCACGACGCGCGAGCACCTTGTGCGCGCGGCGCTCGAGGCGATGTGTTTCGGCACCGCAGACGTGCTGCATGCAATGCGCGAGGCGAGCGGCGCGCCGCTCGACGTACTGCGCGTAGACGGTGGCCCAACGGAGAACGGCTGGCTGATGCAATTCCAGGCTGACGTGCTTGGCGTTCCGGTCGAGCGTCCCGACGTGATCGAGACGACGGCGATGGGCGCGGGCGCGCTCGCGGGGATCGCGGCGGGTGTGTGGCCGAATGCAGAATCGTTCATCGAGTCGCGGAAGTACACGCGGTTCACGCCGGGTGACGGCAGCCGGGCTGCGCAGGGTGCGATCGCCGGATGGCATCGCGCCGTTCGTGCGGCGGTCTCGTGGGCGCGGGACACGCAGTAAGGCCGTTTGACGCAGCTCGCCGCACTCTCGCTGTGGATCGCGCTGCTGATGGCCGCGTGGTGCGTCACGCTTGCGCTGCAGGGCGCATTCGTCGGACGCGGCTCGCTCATTGAGAGCGCGGCGCGCGGACTGCACGTTTCGTTCGCGTATACGGTGATTGCTGCCGCGGGGCTCATGACCGCGCTCTTGGGCGACGACTATTCATTGAAGTACGTCGCGATGCATTCCGGGCAAAACGTCGAGACCTTTTATAAGATCTGCGCGTTCTGGTCGGGTGGCGGCGGCGAACTGCTGCTCGCGGCGCTGATGCTCGCTGCGGTGGGATCGATTGCGGCCCGTGTTGCGTTGCGTCGCGATGCCGATCGTGCACGCGCGGCATGGACCGTAGCGGCGATCGGATTGATGCTGGGGGTGCTCCTCGCGTGCGCCGTGTTCAGCGCCAACCCGCTCGCAGTGCTCCCGCGGACGCAGCAAGACGGTCGCGGACTCGATCCCATGCTGCGCAATCCGGCGATGATCGTACAGCCGCCGCTGATGCTGCTCGGCGCGGCGTGCACCGCGGTGTCTGCAGCGATCGCGATCGCCGCGTCGATGCGAAGCAGCTTCGACGCGCCGCTGTTCGCACGGCTGCGCGCGATGCTGACGATTTCGTGGGGGCATCTGTCCGCTGCATTTCTCGTTGGCGGCCACTGGGCTTATGTATCACCCGGCATCCGGGCACTTGGAGAAAAGAGTCCCGCTGTGGTTGCAGCGTTGGGCGCGTGGGCGCTGCTCACGATCGCTCTCGTCGCGTTCGAGTTTCGCCGCGGCGCGCGCGCGTCGTACACGGACGCCCATGTGATGCGGCGTCGCGCCGGCTATTTGGTCGGCGCGGCGGGCGCGGTGCTCTGCGCCGCGATGTTCGCGGCGCGTCCGCTCACAAAAAACTACGACGCGCAGATCGGCGACGGCCAGCTGTATCGTGCCCGGGATTCGTGGGGTCACGAATGGACCTTTGCGAGCCAGGGTGCGAGCCGGCTCGAACGGCAGGGTGACGATGTCACCGCCGTTGCCCTCCTTCCAATGCGCGACGGTGTGCGGCAGCCGTTTATCTCGAGCGAGAGCCGTCAGTATTTTACGGGCGGAGGCCTCGACGTTTTCGCCGCGGAGGCAGTGCCGGGAATTCGAAGCACCGTCGCGGAGGATGTGTTCGTCATGCTCTCCGACGCGGGCGAAGGGAGTTCGGTTCTCAGAATCAGTTTCCGGCCGCTCGTTGAACTCGGGTGGACGGGCGGGGTACTTCTGGCACTTGCAGGAATGTTGCTCTTCTGGCCGCCGCGCGCGGAGATTGCGACATGACGCCGTTGGCCATCGGAGCGCTGCTCGCTGTCGCCGCGATGGTGTGGGTGATCGCGCCGATCTTTAGTGAAGAGCCGGAAGTTCGCGCGCGAAGCCGCGCGCCGTCACAGGCTGAAGATGAAGCGGCCGAAGCCGCGATTCGCAGATGGAGAGAACCGAAAGCATGATCCGTTCATGATGCGCTCAATGAGAATCGCGGTTGGCGTGGTGGTCGCCGCGCTTTGTGCGGCGGTGTCCGCAAGCGCGCAGGGCACGGGCGAGATTCGCGCGCGAGTCCTCGACGACGCCGGCGCGCCCGTGTCGGATGCGCAGATCGAGTTGAACCCGGGCTCGCGGCGTGCACTTTCGGAAAATGACGGCGGCTTTCTTTTCACGCAGGTGAAGGCCGGCGCGTACACGCTGCAGATCCGCCGGATTGGCTACCAACCCGTCACGATCCAGGTGACAGTGAGCGCCGGCGCACCGGCATCGCCGGCTGTCGCACTGGTCGCGATTCCGCGCGTGCTCGATTCGATTCGCGTTTTTGAAAAAGAGTATGGACTCCGCTACACCGGGACGGTGATCGACGAGCGCGGCGCGCCGATCGAGGGCGCGGTGGTCATGGTCCCCGGCAAGGCGCGCGAGCTGCGCACCGATGCCAGCGGTCGATTTTCGGTGGACGGATTCCGCGTGGGCACCGTGCTCGCGCGCGTGCGAAAGATCGGCTACGCGCCGCAGCTGCACTCGCTGCAGATGATGAACTCGAAAATCGACAGCATCCGCATGAAGCCGCTCGCGCAGAACTTGTCGGCCGTCCAGATCAATGCGCAGAGCGGGTTCGGCAAAGACACATTTGCGTACCGCGATCTCGATGAGCGGCTGCGCTGGAAGGGCGAGAAGTCGTATGTCGTTTCGCGTCAGGAGTTCGACCAGCAGGGCACTACCGACCTCTCGAACGCGATTCGCTACTCGGTGACCGGCGGGAAATTCGGCGGCACGCTCTCGCATCCGATGCCCGACGGCTGCGTAATCATCAATGGCGAGCGCGCGCTGAGAGACTGGCCGCTGACGGCCTTCTATGCCGATGAAGTCGAAACGGTGGAAGTGTATCCGCCGAAATCGGACCCCTCCGGCTCTCTTGAGGCGCGCGGCTGCGATCCGAAGAAGCAGACCTACGTGATCTGGATGCGGTCGAACTCCAAGCGCTTCCCGCCGAACCCGTAGCCGGGTTGGCTGTCAGGGCTCGGTGAACTTCGCCGGCTGCTCGAATGTTCCGTCGACGACTTCCACGAAGTTTCGCTCCTCGCGCAGAATGAAGCGCTTCTGCTGCGCCATCTCGAGGTTCTTGCTTCCCTCGGGATCGACTTTGATTCGCGCCTTGTAGCGCTCGTAGGCGGCGAGGCTCGCGAACGAGATCATCGCCCATCCGATGTCATTCGTTCCCTCGTAGGGCAGGAAGTATCCCACCAGGTGTCCTCCGCAGCGCGGAATGACGCGGCCCCACGTTTCGGCGTACGTCTTGAATGCGTCGCGCTGAAACGGGTCGATCTGATAGCGAATCAGGCAGGCGATTGTCATGCCGAGAATATGCGGCTTGCCTGACGGACACGCTTCGTCTATGATCAAAGTATGGATGTCAAAGAGCTGGATGAGGGCGCGGTCTCGAGAATTGCCGCCGCAATCGGCGAGCCGGCGAGAGCGCGGATGCTGTACGCGCTGCTCGACAATCGTGCGCGTACGAGCACGGAACTCGCGATGCTCGCCGACGTCAGCCCGTCCACGGCGAGTGTGCACCTCAGTCGCTTGAAAACAGAGCAACTGGTGCGCGTGCTCGTGCAGGGAAAGCATCGGTACTACAGCCTCGCGAGCCCCGACGTTGCCGGCGTGCTCGAAGGGCTCAGCGTGCTCGCCGGCGGATCGCGCGCCGAGTTCGTGCCGAACACGCCTAATCGGCTGCGCGCCGCGCGCAGCTGCTACGATCATCTCGCGGGTACGCTCGGCGTCCTTCTATATGATCGGTTCGAGTCGACCGGGCTGCTCGAGCCCGCGCCGCGCGGTCGCGATGATTCGCGCGAGCTCACGCCGAAAGGAGTGAAGCTGTTCGAAGCGATGGGCGTCGATGTGAACGAAGCCCGAGCGTCGCGCCGTCGCTTTGCGTTCGCGTGTCTGGATTGGAGCGAGCGTCGCGCGCACCTCGGCGGCGCGATCGGCGCGGCGTTTCTCGGTGCCGCGCTGAAGAAGCGGTGGTTCTCTTCAGTGCGTGACAGCAGGGCAATTGTGGTGACCGCGCTCGGATCCCGCGAACTGGCGGCGCGCTTTGGAATCCGCGTTTAGCACAACGCACAACTCTATTTCTCTCACTCTTTGATCTAAATGCGCGACAAGCAGCCACCCCTTGAGCTCTCCGACAAAGCCCGCACACAGGCGATCACCTCGATCCGCCGCTATTTCGACGAGAACATGGACGAGAAGATCGGCGATCTAAAGGCCGCGCTCTTTCTCGACTACATATTGGCCGAGCATGGGCCGGCGATCTACAACCAGGCAATCGCAGACGCGCGGAAGTTTTTTGAGGAGAGGTCAGCGGACCTCGGCGCTGTGGGATATCACGCCGAGTTTCCGTACTGGGTAGCCGCGAAGAAGGCCCGCTGACGCGTCGAGCGTTTAGTGGAGCGGAACGCGGGCTATTCGAGAATCGTTATACGCGACGTACACGACGCCCTTGCCGAATCCGAGCAGGCGCTGGCCGGTCGGAAAATGCACGAGCTCGCGGATTTTTCCGTCGGGGCCGATGACGTAGTAGCCGTCGGCCGTCCCCGGAGAAATAATTTTTGCGGGGAGCCAGATCGTTCCGTCGGACGCAGCCCTCGCGCCGCGCGTCGCGAACGGTGGTTTGAACCGCGGAAAGCTGTCGGGGTCGAGGCGTACGATCGTCATCATCGATGACACGGCCATGTTCTTCATCACTGAATCGGACCTGTGCGCCAGATTCATAAACACAACTTTGTCTGAGTCGGTCACCGCATGTCGCGCGTACGGAATCGGCGGCGTCGACCGGACCTTGCCGTCCGGTGCGATCCAGTCGATGTGCAGGTCCGCGCCGCGCACGATCGCGAGTGTTCCATCCGGCATCATCACCCAATCGTCGATCGTCGGAAACGGCGTCGCCTTGGTGCGCGCGTTCATTTTGCCCGGCGTCGATGGGTTCGCGTCCATTAGCGTGGTCGTCCCCGCTACACGTACGTGCGCGACGGGAATGGTACCGCCCGTCTTCGAGTCGAACGCGACGAGCGCGAGCGAATCGGGGCTTCCAGCCTCCATTCCCGAAGCGGTCTGACGCATGATCTGCTCTGCTGGCTGAAATATCAGCCGCCCCACACGATCAACGGCGATGCCGCTGATCGCGGCAAGCGCAGAATATCCGCCCGGCATGGGTCTCGTGCCAATCACCTTTCCGGTCGGATCAATGACGAGCATGTCGCTGCGGCCATTGTCGAGCACAAGTGTGGTATCCGCAACCGCTGCAAAAAGCGATTCGGGCTGGCGATAGTCAGTTGCGCCGGTTCCCGCGTGGCCGATCAGCGTGGCCTTCGCGAGCTTCGCGTCGAACAGGACGATACGCGCCGTTGGCGACTCCGGGCCGCCGAATGCCGAATCGAGCATTGCCTGGCCACGCCCGTTGCGCCCACAGCGCGCGTTCATCGCGTTCACCGCGTTCGTCATAATCGAACGCATCATTCCGTTCATAGGCCCACGCTGCACGACGAGCACCCGGCCGTCGCTCAGCTCACGCACCGACGCAATGTTCCAAAACGGTTCGCTCGCGATCACTGACGGAGCGCCGAATGTTCGCTCAGGTGTCGACCCCGCCGCGTGTGCGACGGGCGGCGTCGCAGTAGCTGCGGCGTTGGGAGCCGCGGGCGCAACCGGACAAGGCGCCGCCGACGCAGCCGCACCGTCGCGGGTGATGATCCAATTGAGCGCCGGATTCGTACCACCCGTCACATCACCGTTCTTCGCGACCGCAAAGCGCAGTTCCTCGCGCGCGTTCGCGCGCATGCATCCCATGCAGACGATCACCACAGGATCCGAACTGATCCGCCTGACCGTCAGCATGCCATCGCCGCCGTTCCGAATATTGATAAAGCGGATCGTCGTGCTGTCTCCCGCCGCGGGATGCGTCGCGCGCACGAGCTGCTCCATCATCGCGATCGAAGTGCCGATCGTCGGATAGCCATTCGTCGGCCCCATGCGCAGCGCGGCTCCCTTCGCCGCGGGATCCGCACGCGCCGCCGACATCGCGTCATTGTCGAATACAATGATTCCCGAAAACATCATCGGCGAATCGTCGACAGTCTTCACGCGCGACGCCGATCCGTCCGGCCGCAGCGTCAGATCGTAGTTCACATGAATCGCCTGTTGGCCCTGCGTGACACGCAGATCGCCGGTAAGCGAGTTCGTACGCGCCGTAAATCGTTCAACGGCGACGGTGTCGAGTCCGTTTGTAACGACGAACGTCGAGGGAGTCGCGGCTTGCGCATGTGCACGAGCAGCCGTGACGGCGAGGCATAGGACGCACAAGATTTTATGGTGCATCAACAGAATAAGCATCCAATAGTCGCGGAGCGCGAGTCGCGTAACGCATTTGCGCCACCCGTGATAACGGGTTACTTAGCACAGCCTCTTCCGTCCTCTATGCAATGACCCGGAAACTCCCCGCTATCGTGCTCGTCGCAACGCTCGCGCTCGCCGCATGCGAAGGTTCGCATACCGACGGCGTGCGCTCGATCGCCGGCTCGTGGGCCTTTCATCCGGGCGACGATACCAGCTGGGCATCGGCAAAATTCAACGACTCCGCGTGGACGCATCTCCAAGTCCCCGGCAGCTGGGGCCGCCAGGGTCAGCAAGATGTGTCCGGCATCGCGTGGTATCGGCTCCGCGTCAGCCCAACGTGGCCCACGGATCAACCACTCGGCGTCACGATCGGAAAAGTTCACGCCGCGTACGAGCTCTATGCCGATGGAGTGAAAGTCGGCGGCGTCGGTCAGCTCCCGCCGAATCCCGAGCAGGTCTACGATCGCCACGCGACATACATCATTCCTTTCAACGCGTCGCGGCAGTCGATCACGCTCGCGCTGCGCGTGTGGCGACCGGAGAATCGGCACCCTGGTGAAGCCGGGCCGACGGGCGGCCCGTTCGAAATCGGACCGCTCGCAACGCTGCTCGAGCGCGCGAAACTTCTTGAAGTCGACCGGCTCGTCTTCTTCTGCGTGTTCATGGCCGTCGCGATCTATCTGCTCGGCCTCTGGCTGCTCCGTCCGAAATCCAAAGAGTACGGATACTTCGCAGTAGTCGCGCTCTGCGCGGCGACGTACGTCTTCTTGCTGACGCAGTGGAAGTACACACTCACGTCAGACTTCGTCTTTCTGAAGAAGACGGAGCACATGATGCTGTACCTCACGCCGATTTTCCTCACGGAGTTCCTCGGCGAATTCCTCGGACGGCCGCGAAATGTGTGGGTTCGCGCCGGAGAAATTGCGTTTGCCGTTGGCGGGCTCGCGGTGCTGCTCTCTCCGGGATTGGAATTCGCGCTCTGGCTTCTGCCGTTTCTCGAGGGGTATTCGTTCATCTGCGGAATCGTCGCCCTCGCCATGCTCGGCTGGTGGTGGCACAAAGGCGATCACAACGCCGGCGTGGTGGGGAGCGGAGTGCTCGCGATGGTCATCGCGATGACGCACGACGCGTTTGTCGATCGTGGATTGATTGTCGGGCCGAGGTTTGCGGCGTATGGGTTCGTTGCGATGGTGACGGGGCTCGCGCTGCTGCTTGGCGTTCGCTTTCATCGCGCCGTAGAGGGAATCGCGAACATGTCGCGCGAACTCGAGGGCCGCGTGAAGCAGCGGACCACCGAACTCGCCGATGCATACAGCAGGATGGAGGAACTCGCGCTTCACGATCCTCTCACGAATCTGCTAAATCGCCGCGCGATCACCGAGCGGGCGTCAGCTGGATTGTCGCTCGCGCATCGCAGGAAAGCTGCGTACAGCGTCGCGCTGATCGATATCGATCATTTCAAGGCGATCAACGACACGCACGGGCACGAGGCGGGTGATCGTGTGCTCGTAGCAGTTTCTGAGGCGCTTGGCACCACGGCGCGTGTGTCGGATGATGTTGCGCGGTGGGGCGGGGAAGAATTTCTCGTCCTGCTGCCGGATGCGGACAAAGCGGCGTCGCTGCTTGCGGCAGAGCGGCTGCGCGCGGCGATCGCGTCGATGATTATCGGTGCGAACGCGCTTCGCGTTGCGGCGACAGTCAGCGTTGGAGTCGCAACTTCAGATGGAACGTCGGAGCAGACGACGCCGTTTGAGGAACTCGTGCGCCGGTCGGACGAGGCGCTCTATCGCGCGAAGGAATCCGGGCGGAATCGGGTGAGCGCCGCGTAGCGAGGCCGCGGCGGCGTCAGCTTTCTGAGAACGCCGACGTCCCGAACGAACCGATCACCGTGAGTACGACGCTGCCAATCGCGACGCGCTCCATCCACACGCCGGGCATCGCAGCGAGCGCAATCCAGAGCACGCCGGACGCGACCATCAGGTACCCGGCAATGCGATGGGTACGCGCCCAATTCGCGTCGCTCGTCTCGCTCCATGGCGTTCTGATTCCCACCCAGGAGTTCGCTCTGAGACGCGGCAGGACATTGCCGATGCATATGAGAAATACGCCGAGGAACGCCGGTCCGACGCGCTGGATAGGGATTGAATAGCCGAGTGCAGATGCGAGGGTGACGGCGTGAACCGCAAAAGCCAATCCCACCGCGGCGATTGAAATGATGTTGTAGCTCGGCGAGAACTTTTTGTAGTCATCGTTGAGCAGGTCGGCGCGCGGCAGCATCCGAAAGAGCACGGTGAACACGAGCATCATCGCCGGCAGCATGAACGCGCCGAATGGACGATCGGCCCATCCATTTGGCTCTCCGTCCATCCCCCAGTGAATCACGATGCGATCGGGCAGCTGCGAGTAGAGCGCAATCGAGAGCCCGAATGCGATAACGGTGAGAATTGTCGGAATCCATTTTCGCATGGTCATCTCATGCAAGTATAGGCGCCGTGGAACAGGGACGGGCGAAGCATGAGGGGCGACTTGGCGAGGAGTGAGGGGCGACGCGATTATTTCGTCCAGACCAGGACGAGTCCACACGAGCTCGCCTTGTATTGCACCGGAGCCGCGGCACCCGAAGCGTAGACCTCGATTCCATGAATCGCCGCTGGCGAGATATCATCGAGTTGTGAGCCGAATTGACTGCCATTGAGATAGATCGCGGGTCCGCAGAGGCCGCCGGTCGTGGTGAGAAGTGGCTCCGCTTTTCTGTACAGCTTTTCAGCTTGAGATAAGTGGATTCACGGGCGGGGTCAGGCCGCTCTCCGAATTGAGAGTGGCGTGAAGTATGCTTCGTCCGGCGTTTGATCCGCGAGGCTCGAGTGCGGCCGG
>CAIVZZ010000010.1 GCA_903910555.1 uncultured Gemmatimonadota bacterium
CGACCTTGGCCTTGAACGCCGGGGCGTGGTTCCTGCGATTCCGTTTCGACATCACGAGCTCCTGGGTAGTGGACGAAAGGTTCGTCCGGAGAGCCCGCTTGTCCACTCATCCTAGCTGTTCAGAAAACCGAGGCCACTTCTCCATGTCGTAGTATCCCATCGCGACGTAGAGCTTCATGTACGGATTCTTCGCAAACGCGCGCTCGAGACTTGGGACGACGTTCGCGTATTTCCCTTCGTCGTAGCGCCAGCGGCCGATCCCGCCGCCGAGGACATAGTAGATGTCGTCATCTTTGTAGCCGAGTTCGCGGCGGATGTAGTCGTTCACCACCGGAGTAAAAGAATTTCGAATGCTCGCGTCGCTCGGATCAAACGCGGTGCGGCCCGAGGTGGGATCGCCGTTGATCGAGGTGAAGCGGCTGTCGAGGCGGCCGGTGTTCAGTCCTTTGCCATGAAGGAGTTCCGCGCTGAACGGTGCGAGATCGATCCGAAGATCGCAGTCGGCTATGAATCGCACCGAGGTGCCGGTGAAGCGCGCGGTCTTGGCGATGATCGCGGTGCGTTCCGCGGGAGTCATCGCGGCGCCTTTCAACAGCGCGGTCGCGTACTCACCGGTGGTGAACGCTTCGACCTGCTTCGCGAATTCTTCGATCGAAAGGTTCTGCAGCTCTGGCACGAGCTTCTTGTGGTAGTACGCGGTCATGGCGAACGACGGAAAAAATCCGACGTAGCCGATATCGTTTCCTTTGTCCGGCCGCGAATTCTCAAAGTTCAAAACGGAACTGAGCAGGATCACGCCATTCAGAGCGATGCCGTTGTCGGTCAGATATCCGGACAGATGCGCCGCGCGCGTCGTGCCGTAACTCTCGCCGCCAATGAATCGCGGGCTCGCCCACCGCTCGCTGCGCGTGAGATACAGCCGGATGAACTCTGCAACAGACCGCATGTCTTCATCGAGTCCCCAAAAACGCGGACCATTTTGCGGCCCGTTCGCGCGGCTATATCCGGTGCCGACTGGATCGAGAAAGACCATGTCGGTTTGATCGAGCAGAGTGTTCTGGTTTTCCTCGAACGAATACGGCGGCGGCGGATTAGAGCCGTCGGCGTTGAGATGGATTTTCTTGGGGCCGAATGCACCGAGGTGCAGCCAGAGCGTCGCGGAGCCTGGGCCGCCATTGAACAGAAATGAGATGGGGCGCGTGGCGGGGTCGGTCACGCCGTCCTTCGTATACGCTACGTAGAAAATATTTCCTTCAGTATCGCCGGTCTGCTCGTTGCGCTGTGGGAGCATTCCGGTGGTCGCCGTATAGTGGATCGTCGTGCCGTTGATGGTTACTTGGTGGTGCGTGATGGAGATGGAATCGCCGTTGACGGAGCGGCGGGTGTTGAGCTGGGCGAGGACGCGGGATTGGAGCGAAGTGTCTACGGGTGGCGCTGTTCCGGCGCCGCGCCCGCCGCGGCCCGCGCCCTGAGCTGAGAGTACGAGGGGAGCGAGGCACAGTGCGGCAATTGCAGTCGGGCGCATTGTCGATTTCCGGTTGGTGGTCGCCGAATCACATTGTCGGCGCGTACTATTCTATGTAGTCGCGCTCCGGGCGCGAGGGGATTCAAGGAGTATTCATGCAACGGCGTGAGTTTGCGGGGACAATTTTGGCGCTCGGCGCAGTCGCGGTGCTGCCACGCGGCCTGCGTGGGCTCGG
Organism: uncultured Gemmatimonadota bacterium; assembly: GCA_903910555.1. Classification (GTDB taxonomy): domain Bacteria; phylum Gemmatimonadota; class Gemmatimonadetes; order Gemmatimonadales; family Gemmatimonadaceae; genus Fen-1231. The sequence continues at coordinate 1,701 of CAIVZZ010000010.1, forward strand.
TGCCGCAGCCGCGCCGCGAACGGTGAACGGCGCGAGACTGAACGCGCACCTCGCAGCACTCTCCGAGTTCGGCAAGAATCCGCAGGGCGGAGTTTCGCGCGTGGCGTACAGCGATGCCGACAAAGCCTCGCGCCCGTACATCATGCAGCTCATGCGCGACGCGAAGCTCGACGTTTCCGTCGACGCGGCCGGAAATATCATGGGGCGCCGCGCGGGATCCGACGCATCGCTCAAGCCAATCCTCTTCGGTTCGCATACCGACTCCGTTCCCGAAGGCGGGATGTACGACGGCGATGTCGGCTCAATGGGCGCGATCGAAGTCGCGCAGTCGCTGGCCGAACAGAACATCACCACCCGACATCCGCTGATTGTCGTTGTGTGGCAGAACGAAGAGGGCGGCCTATGGGGGACGCACGCGGCGACAGCGGAACTCACGCCAGCCGAACTTGCGACGGTGAGCCGCAGCGGAAAAACCATTCGCGAAGGAATCGCGTTCCTCGGCGGCGACCCTGATCATCTCGAGCGCACGCGCCTCACCAAAGGCAGCCTTGCTGCATACCTCGAGCTGCACATCGAGCAGGGCGGCACGCTCGAAAAAGAAAAACTCGATATCGGCGTCGTAGAGGGGATCGTCGGGATCCATCAGTGGAACGTCACGATCGACGGATTCCAGAATCATGCCGGCACGACCGCGATGAACGACCGGCACGATGCGATGCTCTCGGCCGCCCGATTCATCGAAGCGGTGAATCGCGTGGTCACGAGCGAACCAGGGCGCCAGGTCGGGACGGTCGGGCGGATCAACGCACTCCCGGGCACCGTGAATGTGATTCCCGGGAAAGTCGAATGCACGCTCGAAATTCGTGATCTGGATGCAAAGAAAATCGATTCGCTTTTCGCGAAAGTCGAAGCGGAAGCGAAGAAGATCGGCGCGATGAACGGGACTACGTTCACCTTCGCGCAGTTTACGAACAACATTCCGGCGCCGACTTCTCCCGCGATCCGCGCGATGGTTGCCGCGTCCGCCAAGGAGCTCGGCCTGACATACAAGACCATGCCGAGTGGCGCCGGTCACGACGCGCAGGACGTTGCGCAGATCTGTCCGGTGGGGATGATCTTTGTCCCGAGTGTCGGCGGCATCAGTCATGCGCCGAAGGAATTCTCGAAGCCACAGGACATCACGAACGGAGCGAACGTCCTGTTGAACACGCTGCTCAAGCTGGACGCCGCATGATGGTGCGCCGAATTTCACATCGCATGTGCGCCGCCCTCTTTGCGGGCGTCGCGCTCGCGCAGCGGAGCCCTGCGCAGGTCGTGCAGCCTGCGCCGGCCGCACAGGCGCCGCAGAGCGTGGAGCGCTCGCTGACGGTAGATGAACGCGCGCGCACTTATCATCTCCATGTTCCGGCAAAGCACCGCTCGCCCGCGCCACTCGTATTTGTGTTCCACGGCGGCGGCGGCCAGGGGACGGGAATCGAATCGACGTCTGGATTCGACGCGATTTCAGACCGCGAGGGTTTTATCGTCGTCTATCCTGATGGGATTGATCGCGGGTGGAACGACGGCCGCACGGACAATCCCAAGCAGGGAGCGCTCCGAAAAAATGTCGACGATATCGCGTTCGTGCGCGCGATGATCGCAGATATCGAAACCGTTTCGCCGATTGACGCGCGACGTATTTTCGCGACCGGAATGTCGAACGGCGGAATCTTCTCGCAGTACGTCGCCGCGAAACTCTCTGATAAGTTCGCTGCGATCGCGCCGGTGGCGGGCGGAATCGCGGACCCGTTTTACAAAGAGTTCGCGCCGACAAGCCCCGTGAGTGTGTTTGCGATGAATGGCACACGCGATCCACTGGTGCCCTTTGCCGGCGGGAACGTCGCACGGATCGGGCGCGGAAAGGTGATTCCGGTCGACGAGGCGATGCAGCTCTGGGTCGTCCGCGACGGAACCAAGTCGGAGCCCAAGACGGGAATGCTTCCTGATACGGATCCCACCGATGGCTGCCGCGTCACCTGGAAGAAGTGGTCCGGTGGCCGAGACGGGACCGAGGTGTGGCTGTACGCAGAGGAAGGAGCGGGTCACACCTGGCCCGGTGGACCGCAGAATCTGCCAGTTGCGCGGGTGGGGAGCGTGTGCCGCGATTTCGATGCGAGTGAGGCGGCGTGGAGCTTTTTCAAGGCGCATCCGAAACCGTAACAGATCGACGCAGGACGCAGGAGAGGAATTTGGACGCGAGAGCACCATTGCGCACCGCGCTCCAGAGCGCGAAACTCTCTCTAATGACTTCCCGCCGCACATTCTTACAGACGCTCGGCGTGGCTTCTGCCGCCGCTGCGCTGCCGCGCGATCTTTTCGCCGGCATTCGGAACGCAAAACTCGACGCCGTTGGGCTTCAGCTCTACACGACCCGGTCACTGATGGCGAAAGACGTCGAGGGCACCCTCGCGATTGTCGCCGGAATTGGATACCGCGAAGTCGAGTTTGCCGGCTATTTCAATCGAGATCCCGCCGCACTGCGCGCGACGCTCGACCAACTCAAGCTCACGTCGCCGTCCTGTCATGTCGGGCTCGATGCCGTTGAAGGTGGGTTTGACGCCACTGCCGCCGCTGCGAAAACGCTCGGACACAAATGGGTCGTTGTTGCTTCGGTCCCCGGCAGATTTTTTCAAACGACTGATTCGCTGAAGGAACTCGCGCAGCGCTTCAATGCCATCGGCAAGCGCGCGAAGGACGCCGGGCTCCGCTACGGCTACCACAATCACAACGTCGAATTCAAAGCGGTCGGCGGAACGATCCCGCTCGAGTTGCTGCTCAACGAAACTGATCCGGCGCTCGTCGATTTTGAGATGGACGTCTACTGGGTCACGCAGGGCGGCGGCGATCCGCTCGCGCTGATCAACAAGTTTCCGGGCCGCTTCAAGCTGCTTCATGCCAAGGACGCGAGCGGTCCGCCGGATCAGAAAATGCGCGATGTCGGCTCCGGCGTGATCGACTGGAAAAAGATCTTCGCCGAGCGAAAGAGGGCAGGCGTCGAACATGTCTTTGTCGAACGCGACGACGCGCCCGATCCCGTCGCGAGCATCACTGCCAGCTACAACTTTCTTCACAACCTTTCTTTCTAGGGCCGATGATCGCACCCAAACGTCTCATCCACGACGTCGTCATAGTCGGGTCCGGCGCAGGCGGCGGCATGGCCGCGCACGTGCTCACGAAAGCCGGTGCGAACGTGCTCCTGCTCGAAGCCGGCGGACCGTGGGACAACACGAAAGATTCGGCCATGATGAAGTGGCCATATCAGTCGCCACGTCGCGGCGCGAGCACGAAAGAACGCCCCTTTGGCGAATTCGACGCGTGCATCGGCGGCTGGGAACTCGACGGCGAGCCCTACACAAAAGCCGAAGGCACGAAGTTCGATTGGTGGCGCGCGCGTATGCTTGGCGGCCGGACGAATCACTGGGGCCGCATCTCACTCCGCTTTGGTCCAGACGATTTCAAAGCCAAGAGTCACGACGGACTCGGCGACGACTGGCCCATTTCATACGATGACATCGCGCCCTACTACGACAAAGTCGACAAATACATCGGAATCTTTGGATCGAAGGAAGGGCTGCGCAACCATCCAGACGGCGAATTTCTTCCCGCGCCGCGCCCGCGCTGCCGCGAACTGCTGGTCAAGGACGCAGCGGACAAACTCAATATCACCTGCATTCCGTCGCGGCTTTCGATCATCACGAAGCCGGTCAATGGTCGCGCCGCGTGCCACTATTGCGGGCAGTGCAATCGCGGCTGCGCGTCGAATTCGAACTTCACGTCGCCAAACGTCCTGATTTATCCCGCGATGAAAACGGGGAAGCTCACCATCATGACGAACGCGATGGTGCGCGAGGTGACGACGAACGATGCGGGATTGGCGACCGGTGTGAGCTACGTCGACAAGCACACCGGTGAAGACCGGCATGTTGATGCGAAGGTCGTCGTGCTCGCCGCGAGCGCGTGCGAAACGGCGCGCATCATGCTCAACTCGAAGTCAAAGGCGCACCCCAACGGACTCTCCAACTCCAGCGGCGTGATCGGCCGCTACATCACCGATACGACCGGGACGAGCGTCGGCGGGTTCATTCCGAAAATGGTCGACCAGCCCGCGCACAACTGCGACGGCGTCGGCGGCCTGCATGTGTACATGCCGTGGTGGATCGACAACAAGAAGCTCGATTTCCCGCGCGGGTATCACATCGAGGTGTGGGGCGGACGCGGCGTGCCGAGCAACGGCTTCATGGGCGGGATCCAGCGCCTGCCGGGTGGCGGCGGATACGGGAAGGATTTGAAGAAGGACTATCGCCACTACTACGGCACGTCGATCGGGTTTGACGGGCGCGGCGAGATGATCCCAAACGAGAAATCATATTGCGAGATCGATCCGGAGAAGAAGGATCGCTATGGCATCCCCGTGCTGCGTTTTCATTGGGAGTGGAGCGATCACGAGATCAATCAGGTGAAGCACATGCAGGAGACGTTTCGTTCACTGATCGTGCAAATGGGCGGGACACCGAACGGAACCATGCCGACGAAGGAGCGCGGCTACGGCATCTCCAACGGCGGCTCGATCATTCATGAAGTCGGCGGAGTGAAGATGGGCGACGATCCGAAAAGTTCCGCGCTCAATTCCGACTGCCAGGCGCACGAGTGCAAAAATCTGTTCGTGACGGACGGCGCACCGTTTGTGGGTCAGGCCGACAAGAATCCGACCTGGACGATTCTCGCGCTCGCGTGGCGGACGTCTGAGGGAATTGCGCGGAAGATGAAGGAGGGGAGTCTATGAAGACGGCAGACGACGGACGGCAGGGGACGGCTGGGACGACGGACGGCGGTCTGATTTCGCGGCGGGACATTCTCAAGGCGGCAGTCGTAGCGCCGCTGGCGTTCATTCCGTTCGCGGATGCAGACGCGGAGTTCGCTGCGCATCACGCGATGGCGGCGCTGCAGGGACAAGCCGCGGGCGTCGCGTATGTGCCGAAGTATTTTCACGCCGACGAGTGGAAACAGGTACGCGTGCTCGTCGATCTGATCATTCCAAAGGACGAGCACTCCGGCAGTGCAACGGATGCGGGCGTGCCGGAGTTCATGGATTTTATTTGCGTCGAATATCCGAACTACCAGACGTGGGTGCGCGACGGCCTTCGCTGGCTCGATGCGCTTGCGTTCGATACACACCATAAGAACTTCGTGAACTGCTCCGATGCCGAGCGCCGCGCGATGCTCGATCAGATCGCGTGGCCGGCGAAGGCCGCGCCCGAAATGCGGGCGGGGGTGCAGTTCTTCAACAGCTTCCGCGATTTCACGGCGAGCGGATTCTACTCGAGCCAAATGGGCGTGAAGGACATCGGCTATATGGGAAATACGGCGCTGGCCGAATGGCACGGCTGTCCGAAGCCGGCGCTGGATCATCTTGGAGTGAAGTACACATGAAGTACAAACTGCTTGTTGCAGCGTGCCTTGCGTGTGCCGCGACTGCATCGGCCCAGCGTCCAACGTTCGCCGCCGGCGCGCGGGCATTTGTCAGCGTGGATACCGCGATCGTCGCGCTGACCCACGCACGCGTAATCGACGGCACCGGTGCCGCACCCAAAGAGAACCAAACGCTGATCATTCGCGACGGAGCGATCGCCGCACTCGGCGACGACGGCAAAGTTGCGATCCCGGCCGGTGCGCAAACGATCGATCTTACCGGCAAATCGCTGATCCCCGGCATGGTGCAGGTCCACGAGCACCTGTTCTATCCCACCGGCCCGGGCATGTACGGCAATCTCGCGGTGAGCTTCACGCGACTCTATCTCGCCGGCGGCGTGACCTCGATGCGCACCGGCGGCAATATGAACGGCTACGGCGACATCGCGATCAAACGCGCGATCGACGCCGGAACCGTTGCCGGTCCGTGGATTGATGCCACCGCGCCCTACCTCGAAGGCCCCGGACTCGGACTCATTCAGGTCCGCGAGCTGAAGGACGCCGCCGACGCGACGCGCGAAGTGAACTTCTGGGCCGACGAAGGCGCGACGTCCTTCAAGACCTACATGCACATCACGCGCGCCGAACTTGCCGCCGTGATCGCAGCCGCGCACAAACGCGGCTTCAAAGTCACCGGCCATCTCTGCTCGGTCACCTTTCGCGAGGCCGCCGAGCTCGGCATCGACAATCTCGAGCACGGATTTTTTCCTGCGACCGATTTTGTCGCCGGGAAGAAAGAGGATGAATGCCCGGGCCAGCGCGAGGGGCAGGCATCGATCGCCGCGCTCGATCCGAACAGCGATGCGGTAAAGTCGCTGATCGCGGAACTCGTGAAGAAGCACGTGGCGCTCACGTCGACGCTCACCGTGTTCGAGACGAGCGTCCCCGGCCAGCCGCTGCCGAAGGGGCTCGAGCTGCTCGATCCTTCATTGAAAGAGCAGTTCGAACAGCGCTATGCGGCGGGGCAGCGCAACACGACGTCGCTCAGTGCGACACTTTTTCCAAAAGCGCGCGCGCTCGAAGTCGCGTTCGTGAGAGCGGGCGGAACGCTCCTCGCCGGCACCGATCCAACCGGCAGCGGCGGGCTGATTCCCGGCTTCTCCGATCAGCGCGAACTCGAGCTGCTCGTCGAGAGCGGCCTCTCTCCGCTCGAAGCGATTAAGATCGGGACCATGAATGGCGCGACATTTCTCGGTCGCGCTGCGAAAGTCGGCTCGATCGCCGTCGGCAAGCAGGCCGATCTCGTCGTGCTCAACGGAAATCCCGCCGCGCGAATCAATGATCTCGAAAATGTCGAGATGGTGTTCAAACAGGGAGTCGGATACGATCCGGCCAAGTTGATCGCGTCGGTCAAGGGAAAAGTCGGGCTCTTCTAAATCAATAAATGTCCAAACGACTTGGCGTAGGATTCATCGGCTCCGGCTTCAACACACGGTTTCACATTCAGGGCTGGCGCGGCGTGCGCGATGCGGACGTGCTTGGCGTCTGGAGCCCTAACGCAAAGAACGCCGCATCCGCGGCTAAACTCGCGCGTGACATCGGCGTGGGTGACGCGAAAGCATATCGCTCGATTGGCGAGATGGTCGCGGATCCGAACATCGACGCCATTTGGGTCTGCGGCGCCAACCACGCGCGCATTTCGAACTTCGAGGAAATCGTCGCGGCGGTGAAGAGCGGGAAGGGGACGCTCAAAGGAATTGCCTGCGAGAAACCGCTCGGGCGGACGGTTGCCGACGCGAAGCAGATCATCAAGCTCGTGAAGAGCATCGGCGTGCCAACCGGCTATTTGGAAAATCAGCTCTTCGCGCCGCACATCGAGGCGGGGAAGAAGCTGCTCTGGGCACGCGGCGTTGCCACGACCGGCCGGCCCTATCTCGCGCGCGCGGCCGAAGAGCACAGTGGCCCGCATGCTCCGTGGTTCTGGAATGGCGTGCTTCAGGGCGGCGGCGTGCTCAACGACATGCTCTGCCACTCGGCGCTCGTGGTGCGGTATCTCCTCACCCAGCCAGGCGAGCCGCTCAGCACCGTGAAGCCCGTGCGCATTACCGGACACATCGCGTCGCTCAAATGGTCGCGCCCGGCGTACGTGAAGAAACTCAAGAGCACGATGCAGGCCGACTACTCCAAGGCGCCGTCAGAAGATTTCGCGAGCGCGATGATCGAGTTCGAAACGCCCGGCGGCACGATCGCGATCGGTGAGGCCACCACCAGCTGGAGTTTTGTAGGCGCCGGTCTGCGACTCTCAGCCGAACTGCTCGGCCCCGAGTATTCAATGAAGTGGAACTCGCTCGATAGCGGGCTCCAGCTCTTCTTCAGCCGCGAAGTCACGGGGCGCGCTGGCGAAGATCTCGTTGAGAAGCAAAATGCCGAACAGGGCGTGATGCCGGTGGTGCCGGAGGAGTACCTCGCGTACGGTTATACGAACGAAGACCGGCATTTTGTGCGCGCCTTTCTCGGTGAAGAAAAGGCGCTGCTGGATTTCGACGATGGACTCGAGGTTGTGAAGATCCTGATGGCCGCGTATCAGAGTGCAGAGCAGGGCAAGACGCTCGCATTCCCGCCAAAGGGGCTGGATACGTTCGTGCCGCAGGTCGCAAAGGGCACTTGGAGACCGAAATAAATGAGCATCGGACGCAAACTTCTTCTCGCCGCCGCAAAGAGCGAGTTCCTCGCCAAGCAGGCGACCACCCGCTCGTTCTCGAAGAAAGCGGTGAAGAAATTCATGCCGGGCGAGGCGCCTGAAGACGCGCTGAACGCAGCGGCTGAACTTTCGCGTGAAGGGCGGGGAACGATCTTCACGAAGCTCGGCGAGAATCTCACGCGCCTGGATGAAGCCGAAGCCGTACGCGATCACTACATGTGGATGTTCGACCAAATCCGTGAGCGCGGGATTCCCGGGCATGTTTCCGTGAAGCCGACGCAGCTCGGGCTCGATCTCTCGCGCGATGCGTGCGAGGGCCATCTGCGTAAGCTCGCTGCGAAAGCCGAGTCGACGAACACGATTTTGTGGATCGACATGGAGGATTCGAGCTACGTCGATCGCACGCTGCAACTGTATGAAGAGCTGAAGGCGGTGTATCCGAGCATGGGGATCGCGATTCAGGCGTATCTGAAGCGGACGCCGAACGATATCGCGCGACTGATGCCGCTCAAGCCGATCATCCGGTTGGTGAAGGGCGCCTACATGGAGCCGCCGCATATCGCCTTCGCCGCGAAGCGCGATACGGATTTCGCCTATTTTGATCTCTCAGTGCGAATGCTCGAAGCGGCTGCGAAGGGGGACTGTCTGCCGATTTTCGGGACGCACGATATTCCGATGGTCGACCGGCTCGTCGCGCGCGCGAAAGAGATCGGCGTGGCCGACGGGAAATACGAGATTCACATGTTGTACGGGATTCGCGACGCGGATCAGCGGAGACTGCGCACCGAGGGGCGCGTGGTGAAGACGCTGATCAGTTATGGCAGCTCGTGGTACAAGTGGTATATGCGGCGGTTGGCTGAGCGGCCGGCGAATGTTTGGTTTGTGGTGCGGTCGATGCTGCCGGGATAAAGACAAACGGCATCGACGTCAGACGACAGCTCTTAGTGGACAGCTGCCAGACAACGGCGACGTTACCGATCTGTTCCGGCGACGGAGGTGGCGAGGCCTTGAAACGCGCGGCCGTGAACGGTGCGGACTCCCGTCTTTTGCACCAGCTCGGCCGCGTTGGCTTTCGTGATCGAACCGCCGGCGATAATCCCGATACGATCGCCGGCGCGCTCCACCAGCTGCTTGAGCTGCTTCGCGCCCGCCATCGCCGTGTCTGCTCCACCGCTGGTGAGGATATGATCGACCTGGAGCGAGACCAGCAGCTCCAGTGCCTCGTCCTGATCGCGCACCTGATCGAACGCGCGATGGAACCCAACGCGCATCGGGCTCGCGCTCGCGATAAGCTCGGCCATGTGCGCGGCGTCGATTTCCCGCTCGGGCGTTAGCGCACCGAATACCACGCCGTCCACACCAAACTCCTTCGCCACGGCGATGTCCTTCGCCATGATGATCATCTCGTCTTCCGAATAGACGAAGTTGCCGGCGCGCGGGCGGATCAAGACGTGAACGGAAACGAGCAGCTCGTCCGAGCAACGCGCGATCAATCCGGCGCTCGGCGTCGTCCCGCCGTCATGCAGCGGACCGCACAACTCGATGCGATGCGCTCCCTCGGCTTGAGCCGAGAGCGCGCCCGCGAATGTGTCGACGGCCGCTTCGACCAGAACGGTCACGTCTTGACTGCCGCCGGGCGGAAGAGGAAAAAGAACAGCACGAACACTGCCAGCGCGCCGACCGCCGGGACCATCCAGATTGACGGCCAGTTGTGCGTCACGGCGCCGCCGGCTGCGGTAGTCGTGTAGCGATCGACAACGAGGCCGGAGACGATCGCGCCGGCGAAATATCCAACGCCGTTCGTGACGAAGTTGATCAGCCCCTGGGCGGCCGCCTGAATTTTTGGTCCAGCGAGCTGGTCAGTGTAAATCTGCCCGCCCACAAAGAAGAAATCGTAGCAGACGCCGTGCAGCAGGATTCCGGCGTAGATCATCCACATTCCAGAGCCGGCGTCGCCATGGCCAAATGCGAAGTATCGCAGTGCCCACGCGATCATACCGGTCAGCATGATTACCCGAATCCCAAATCGCCGCAGCACGAACGGCAGTGCGAGCATGAAGCCGAACTCCGACATCTGGCCGAAGGTCTGAATGAACGCCGGATCCGGCGCCTTGATCTCGTTCAGAAATGGATTCGCAAACGAGTAGTAGAACTGGAGTGGGATGCAGAGCAGGAACGACCCGAGCACAAAAATCGTGAAGTCGCGATTCGCGAACAGGTGCAGCGCGTCGAGGCCGAGCGCGTCGCGGACCTGGAACTTCGTCCCTGCCGCCTTGGGCGGTGTATGCGGCAGCGCGAGCGAATACAGGCCAAGAACGATCGAGCCGCCTGCCGCGATCTGCATGGGAATCGCGAGCGCGTCCGCATGGAGAACTTTTCCAACGATGATTCCGGCGACGATCCAGCCGATGGTGCCAAGCACACGAATGAACGGAAAATCGCGCGCCGCATTCTCGACATGGTAAAACGAGATCGAGTTCGAGAGCGACAGCGTCGGCATGTAGCAGAGCGCGTACAGAATCAACAGCGGATAAAAGGTCGCGAATGTCGTTTGCTGCGCGACAAACCACATCACCACACCGCCGGCGATATGCAGCACCGCCATCAGCTTCTCGCTCGAATACAGCCGGTCTGCGACGATGCCAATAAAGAATGGCGAGACGATGGCCGCGATCGCTGTCGCGCCGTACGCCGCCGCGACCTGCGACCCGGTGAAGTGCAGCGTCGCGCCGAGGTATGTCCCCATCGTCACGAACCAAACCCCCCAGACGAAATACTGGAGGAACATCATCACGGAGAGTCGGGTCTTGATCACTTGAGTTCCCGGATGCGGATGTTGCGGAAGGCGAGCGTGCCGGTGTGGTCACCCTGCAATCCGATGTGGCCAGCTTTCGCGAGTCCATAGTTCGGCCACGCATTGAACTTGCTCTTCTTCACGCGGTCCAACCAATCGGGGCTGCCGAACTCGTATTCGAGAAGTTTGAAGCCGTTGAGCCAGTGCTCGACGTGCGATCCCTTCACGACGATGCGTGTCGAGTTCCAGTCGCCGACCGCCTTGAGGTGCCCCTCGGGCGACGGATAAATCCCATACGCCGCGCCCGCGCAGGTGAAGCGCGTCTTGTTGTCTTCTGCTTTGATGTCGTCGAGCAGCTGATACTCCGGGCCGCTCCAGTAGATGTGGTTGTACTCTTCGGAGCCGCGGTAAAAAATTCCGCTGTTGCCCGCCTCTCCGATTTTCCACTCGATCTCCAACTCGAAATCGGAGAACTCATCTTTCGTGACGATGTCTGCGACGGGGACATCCTTCGCGAGCGTGTTCCCCGTGATGTGCCAGCCGGCCGGAATCGGCTTCCCCTGATAGCCGCGCCACGCATCCAGAGATGAGCCGTCGAAGAGGGTGCGCCAGGGGCCGGCCCCCGATTTCGTGCCTGCGACGGCCGGGCCATTGTGGCAGCTCACAAGGACGGCAACGAGAGCGAAAGCGGGTGCGAATCGGATCAGGCGCATCGGGGCTCCACGCGTTTTTGGACGGCTCGAATCAAGGGGCGAATCGGGGGCAAAAACTGCTCAGGGCTAAGATGTGCCTTGCCCACACGATGCGAAAGGCAATCTTTACAGTATGGCCACTCCCTATTTCGCCCGCGGTATCCCGCTTCTGCTCGTCGCCAACGTCCGGGCCTCAATCGAGTTCTACGTCGACGTGCTCGATTTCAAGATGGGATTCAACGCCGGGGAGTACGGCGGAGTCCGGCGCGACGCCATCGAGATTCATTTTTGGCGGACCGACGATCTCAACCTGCCGAAGGTGTCGAGCTGCAGGATCGAGGTGACGGAGATCAGGCAGCTGTACAGTCACTGCCGGGATCGGGGGATCGTGGACCCGGCAGGGGATATAGCGGCACAGACTTGGGGGACGACCGAGTTTGTCGCGCTCGACCCGGATGGAAATCGGCTGACATTTGTTGAGGTGTTCGGGCTCGGATCGTAAACAACCCTACGACGAGTGAACTGTTAACTACTAACTGTTGGTCGGTGTTCTGTTAGAAAATCAGTCCGGGCCACGAACCGCTTCGACGAGGTTCGTGGCCCGGACTGAGTATTACACCTTGGTTAACCGACCAACAGTTAGTGGTTAACAGTTCACTCGCCGTATGTTTTTTTTCACTCCCCCGGATGCTGCACCTTGTATGTGTATGCCGCCCCCGCCGCCCCCGCCGCCCCCGCGAACGGCCCGACCAGATAAATCCACGCCATCGGCGTCACCGCGCGGCCAAGCACCATCTCCATGATTGCCGGTCCGAGCCCGACCGCCGGATTGAATGCGCCGCCGGAAATGCCGCCGACTGCGAATGCTCCGGTCATCACCGTCAGACCGATCGCGAGTCCAAAATACGAATTTCCCGCCGTCGCCTTTGATGTCGCGACGTTCAGCACGACATACGAGAGCGCAAAGCTGAAAATAATTTCAGCAGTCAGCGCCTTCATCCACGTTACGCTTCCGCCCGGCGCGACGTGCAGCGGTTCGGCAGTGAACTTGTAGATCAAAAATGCCGCGAGGACCGCACCAACAAACTGCGCGCCCCAGTAAGGAACGAGTTCTTTCGTCGGCAGTGCGCCGCGGATCCAGGCGGCGAGGGAAACCGACGGGTTGTAGTGTCCGCCCGAAATCGGGCCGCCCGCGTACACCATCACCATCAGTGCCGCGCCGATTGCGAATGGCGCCATCGCGACTCCGCCGTTGACGCACAGTCCGATCGTAACGACGAGAAAGAAAGTGCCGATTGCCTCGGTGAGATAATTCTTCATCGGGGGCTCCGTGGGGTGGGTGGACTCAGCGGCGAGCGCCAGCGGTTCAAGGAACTTCCGTACACCCGCCCATCTTACCGTTTTTCGCCGTCACCGACAATGCCGCTGGCGAAATAGGCGTCCGCACCTGAATCTTTCCGGAGGGAGGCGGTTACTCACACCTTGAGCAACACCGGAGTTTTTCGCATGGGCAAGTCGATCTTTCAGGCCGCGGCCAGAGCGGAGCTTCAGCAGCGGCTCTCGCGGCTCAAGCCGGACAGCGCGCCGCAATGGGGCAAAATGAACGCACCAAAAATGGTCGCCCATCTCGCCGATTCATCGAAAATGGCGCTCGGCGATCTGCCGGTCAGGTCGAGAAAAGTCTTTATCCGCTTTCCAGTCATCAAGCATCTCATCATCTACGTGATGCCCTGGCCGAAGAGCACTCCCACTGCGCCAGAGCTCATTTCGCGCGCGCCCGCCGCATGGAATGGTGAAGTCGTCACGCTAAGCGCGCAGATCGAACGCTTCGGCACACGGTCGGTGCACGACAAGTGGCCGCCGCATCCTGCGTTCGGCGCGATGAGCGGCCGTCTGTGGGGCGCGCTCGTCTATCGGCACTTCGACCATCACTTCACCCAATTCGGCGTTTAACAACTCTTGAGTTCTCAAGCCATGTCGCATCGCGCGAAAATATTCTGGCCGCTCTTTGGCGGATGGGTCGTTGCCGATTTCATTTCGAAACGGCTCGTGGAGAGCCGGCTCACGCCGCATATCCCGACGCGGATCATCGGCGACTGGCTGCGTTTCACCCTCAACTACAATGTCGGCGCGGCGATGAACATCTCGCTCGGCGGCGCGTCACGCGTTGTGTTCACTGTGCTCGCACTTGTGATGATCGGCGTGATCATCGCGATGTACTTCAAGACGGAAGTGAACGAAACGCTTCAGCCGCTCGCGCTGGCGCTGATCGCAGGCGGTGCGCTCGGGAATCTTCTCGACCGTCTCCGCTCGGCCAAGGGCGTCGTCGATTTTATCGATGTTGGAATCGGCGACTCACGATTCTGGACGTTCAACGTCGCGGACTCCGGTGTGACCTGCGGAGCGATCCTGCTTATGCTCGTGCTCTGGTCGAAGCCGGAGGATGCGCCGCTGCGTCCAGCCCCGCCATCATCCTGAGCAGACTCTCCTGATCGGCTGATTCGCGCGCCACTTCACCGGCAACGCGACCCTGCCGCAGCACGATGATGCGCGTCGCGAGATGCAGCAGCTCCGGCAGTTCGCTCGATATCAGCAGGATCGCGTGCCCCTCTGAGGCGAGCTGGTCTATCCACGCATGCAGCTCGGCTTTCGCGCCGACGTCCACTCCGCGAGTGGGTTCGTTGAGGATGAGAATCTTGCTCCCCGCCGCGATCCACCGCGCGAGCACGAGCTTCTGTTGATTGCCGCCCGATAGTCCGGACGCCGGTGCGTCTGCGCTCGCGACTTTCACGCGCAGCCGCTCGAAATATTTCTGCGCGACGGCGCGTTCTTCACTGCTGCGGATCCATGACCGCGTCGAAACGCGATCGAGCACGGGGAGTGTCACGTTCTCCCGCCCGCTCATCGAGAGCACGAGCCCCTCGACTTTGCGATCCTCGGGCACCAGGCCGATTCCAAGACGCATCGCGTCGCGCGCTGAGCGGATCTGCACCGGTTTTCCGTCGAGGCGGAGTTGACCGGTGACATTCGGATCCAAGCCGAACAGCGCCTTCGCAATTTCCGAGCGTCCCGCGCCGATCAGTCCGGCGAGGCCGAGTACCTCGCCTGCGCGCAGCGAAAAGGAAATGTCGTAAAATTTCCCCGGAGAGCTGAGGCCGCGCACGCTGAGCAGCTCTTCGCGCGGCGCTGCGCCGACGTGTGACGGAAAATATTGATCGAGTTTACGCCCGATCATCAGCTGAACGAGTTCGCTCTCGTCGAGCTCGGTTGTCGCACGCGTTGCGACATGTTCACCGTCGCGCAGGACGGTGACGTGGTCGGACAGCCGGAATATCTCCGGCATGCGGTGCGACACATAAATCAGTGTTGTGCCGCGGGCAGTGAGGCGGCGGACGAGTGCGTAGAGGCGGGCGGCCTCGCCCTCACTCAGACTGCTGGTCGGCTCGTCGAACACAATGATGCGCGCGCCGCTGCCAACCGCCGACGCAATTTGCACGAGCTGCTGTTCCGCCACGCTGAGCGTCGACATCGGCTTCGTGACATCGATCTCACTGCCGATATCAACGAGCAGTTCAATCGCCCGCGCACGCATTGCAGCGCGATCGACAAAGGTCCAGCGCGATGGCATCGCGCCGAGGCAGAGATTTTCGGCCACTGAAAGATTGGCACAACTCGCAAGTTCCTGATGCACCATCGCGACGCCGGCGGTGAGCGCTTCGGCCGGACTCGCAAAGCGGACCGGGCGCCCGTCGATTTCGATCGCGCCCCCGTCAGGGCGATCGATTCCCGAGAGTAGTTTTCCTAGCGTACTCTTGCCGGCGCCATTCTCGCCGCACACGGCGTGGCAGCTCGCCGCGGCCACTTCAAACGATACGCCGTTCAGCGCAACGACGCCTGGATAGCGCTTCGTTACTCCGCTGAACCGAACGGCGGGCGACGCCACGAGTTATTTCGGAAGCGCGAGGTATTTCGCGTCGACATCGGTGAAACCCCAGTCGCGGAGCTGTCGGGCCCACGTGCCGAGGTTGTCCTTGCTCACGCGAACGAGCTCCATGTTTACGTGCGCGGGAACCTCTTTCTTCGAGTAGACGTGGTCGACGATTGTCTTCACCGACACATATCCCCACATGTAGCACGGCTGCGCGAGGAGTACGGGCGCGAGTCCGATCTCGACGTACGGCAGTTCGGCGGGGAGCCCGTCGACGGAGACGATTTTCACCTTTGCCGGATTCAGATCCGTGAGCAGCGCTTTGGTGAACAGCGCCCACCCTCCGATCATCGCCCATCCCTGAATGTCCGGATACGCGTTCTGCGCGCGCAGCACCTCTGCGGCGGCGTCCTGCGGCGTCTCGGCGTGATAGAAGGTGTTGAGAATCGTGATGCCGGGATATTTCGCCGCTTCTTCTTTCACGCCCTTCACACGATTCTGAAGGTTCGGCGCGTTCTGATTGCCGGCGAGGATCGCGATTTTTCCTTTGCCGCCCATCTGTACTGCGAGTTCGGCCATTACCTGATGGCCCATCGCGACGTCGTCGCCGCCGTAGAACGAGAAACGCTTGGAATTCGGCGCGTCGCTATCGAACATCATCACCGGCACGCCTCGCGCGACGGCTTCGTCGATCGCGCCGGTCGTCTTGCCGGCATCGCTCGTCGAGACGAGCAGCGCTTGCACGCCATCGTTCACTGCTTCGGCGATGCGCTGCGCCTGAATCGTTCCGTCTTCACTCGGCGGCGTGCGCCAGTCGATTTTCACGTTGATTCCGAGTTGCTTCGACAATTCTGTCGCTGCGGCCTCGGCGCCGGTGCGCGCGGAGAGGAAGACCGGATTCGTTGAGCTCTTCGCGATCATCGTGATCACGAACGGTTTTCCCGATGGTGCGGCGTCGCCCGATGCGGCGGGTTTGTCCTTGGTGGCGCTGCACGCTGCGAGAAGCGCGACGGCGAACAGCGGGGCGGTGGACGAAAGGTTGATGCGCATCACTTGGACTCCGGTGCGGGGGGCATAGACGAAGTAGGGTTGCGGCCTGCTGCGGCCGCAACGCGGCGTGCGACGAGTTTTGTGCCGCCCTGGTCGAGTACAACGGCGACGATCATCGCGCCGCCGATGATGATCCATTCGTAGTTCTGATCGAGATGCAGCGTCCGGATCGCCTGACGAATCAACACGATCAGCATCGCGCCGAGCATCGCGCTGACGGCGCTCCCTTTTCCGCCGGTGAGGCTCGCGCCGCCGACAACCGCTGATGCTATCACGTAGAGCTCGTAGCCATTGGCGTCAGATGATGTTGCCGACCCGTAAAAACTTGCGCCGAGAAATGCCGCGGCGCCCGCAGTAAGTCCGGAGAGCACGAACACGCCGAGGCGGATACGCTGCACGGGGAGCCCCGCAAAGCGGCTCGCTTCCGCGTTGCCGCCGACCGCGAAGATGTGCCGGCCCATCACGGTGCGCGTGAGATAAATGGATCCCAGCGTTCCAACGCCGAGCATCGCGAGCAAGGGAACCGGCGACAGCGTCGGATTCAGCCCGAGCGATGCTTTCGCGACGTGTGTGAGTGCCGGCGGAACCAGAATGCTCTCGGCGTGGCTCGCGACAAACGCGATGCCGCGCACGATCCACATCGTGCCGAGCGTAATGATGAAGGGGTGGACTTGCAGTCCGACGACCATCACGCCGTTTGCGATGCCGCACGCGAGGCTGACCACGATGCAGGTGCCGAGGCCGAGCGCGACTGTGAGCACAGGATCCAGCGGTCCGACGGCGCGGAGTACCATCGCCATGACGACGCCCGCCAACGCGTAGACCGCGCCGGCGGATAAATCGATGCCGCCGGAAATGATGACGATCGTCGCGCCGACGGCCATGATCGCGAAGCCGCTCGCGTCGGTGGCCATCTGGAATAGCGTGTGGGCGTTCAGGAAATTGTTGACGTTGTTGCCGGTAGCGGGATCGACATGAGATCCGGCGGTGAGCGCCAGCCCAATGGCCGCGATGAGAATGACCAGCGAAAGGCCGGCTTGCGGCGAGCGGAGGAGGCGCGAGATCACGTCACAAGAATACGAGTGAGAGGGGCGAGATGGGAGATCAGTCACCAGATGGGAGATCAGACTCGAGGGGCTCACCCCGTGTACTCGCCCCTCGAGTCTACCCTCCCATCTCGTGTCTGCTCTCTCATCTCCCGCACTTCCGTCGCTGAGGAACGGCTCGTATCGTCATTCCATGTCTCTCCATCAAATCCAATCCAAATCCGCCGCCAAAGCCGCGAAGTTGAAACGGGCGAAACCGGCCTCGCCGCGCGGCCCCCGTGAACGCCTCACTCTCGCGCTCCTCGTCGGCAGCCGCGGATTTTTCCCGGGACATCTCGCCAACTCCGGCCGCGAGGAGATGACCGCGCGCCTCGAGAAAGCCGGCTACGACGTAATTGTTCTCGGCCCCGGTGACACGACCCACGGCGCAGTCCAAACTCGCGCCGACGCCAAGAAGTGCGCGGCATTGTTCAAAGCGAATCGCGACAAAATCGCCGGCGTGATCGTCACGCTCCCGAACTTCGGCGACGAAGCGGCGATCGGCGACACGCTGCGCCTGGCCGGACTCAACGTCCCCGTACTCGTCCACGCCTGGGGCGACGAGACGAAGAAGATGGGGATCGCGCACCGCCGCGACTCGTTCTGTGGCAAGATGTCGGCGTGCAACGTGCTCACGCAGTATGGAATCCCGTACTCACTGACATCGCTGCACACCGAACACCCCGCGTCGCCTGCATTCGCGCGAGATCTTGAGTGGTTCGCCGGTGTTTGTCGCGTCGTCCGCGGCCTTCGTACCGCGCGCATCGGCGCGATCGGCGCCCGGCCCGCCGCGTTCAAGACGGTCCGCTACAGCGAAAAAATTCTCGAGGCGAACGGAATCGCTGTCGAACCGATCGACCTATCGGAAATTCTTGGCCGTGTTGATCGCCTGAAAGACACCGATGTGACGACCAAACGAAAACTCGAGCAGATGCTCGAGTACGTGCCAACCGACGGAATCCCCGACGCCGCACTGCTCAAAATGGCGAAACTCGGTGCCGTGATCGACGGCTGGATGGTCGAGGCCGACGTTACCATCAGCGCGGTGCAGTGCTGGACCTCGCTCGAAGAGTTCTTCGGCGTGGTGCCGTGCACGATCATGTCGATGATGAGCAACGAATTGCTGCCGAGCGCGTGCGAAGTCGATGTGTGCGGTACGGTCAGCATGTACGCACTCACGCTCGCCACCGAATCACCGAGCGCGCTGCTCGACTGGAACAACAACTACGGCGAAGACGAGAACAAGGCGGTCTGTTTCCACTGCAGCAATCTGCCGAAAGCGTTCTTCAACGACGTGAAGATGGACTATCAGGAGATCATCGCGGGCACCGTAGGGAAGGAGAATACGTTCGGCACGATGGTTGGCCGGGTGAAAGCGGGCGCGATGAGTTTCGCGCGATTCTCAACCGACGATCGCACCGGACGAATTCGCGGCTACGTGGGCGAGGGAAAATTCACGAACGACCCGCTCACGACGTTCGGCGGCGCAGGCGTTGTCGAAATTCCGCGACTGCAGGAACTGCTGCACCACATCTGCGCAAACGGATTCGAACATCACGTCGCGGGTACTTTCGGCTCGGCCGCCGACGCGGTGCATGAGGCGACGACGCGTTATCTCGGCTGGGACATTCTGCGCCATCGTTGAACGAAAAATAGAAATGGCAATCGTTGCTGGAGTAGACTTCGGGACGCAGAGCGTGCGCGTGTCGATCGTCGACAGCGGGCGCGGCTCGCTCGGCTGGGGCGTTTCCGAATATCCGGTGAAGCGCGATCAGCGCGATCCCGATTTTGCGACGCAGTCGCATGAAGCGCACATGAACGCGCTCGTCGCGGCGACGAAAACCGCACTCGAAGTTGCCAATGTCGCGGGGCAGGCCATCGAAGCGATTGCGCTCGATACCACGGGCTCGACCGTGATCCCGGTCGGGAAGGGACTCGTTCCGCTCGATGACTACTACCTGTGGTGCGATCATCGGGCGCATGATGAGGCGGCGCTGATTACGCGGGTTGCCCGCGCTCAATGTCTTGATGCCATCGAGGCGTGTGGTGGCGTCTACTCATCCGAGTGGGGCTTTGCGAAGCTGCTCCATTGGTTGCGGCACAATCCCGACACGCGCGATTCCCTCGTCGCCGCGCTCGAGCACTGCGATATGGTCGCGGCGGTCCTCTGCGGTATTACGGATGCCGACGAAGTTCCGCGCAGCATTTGCGCGATGGGCCACAAATGGCTCTGGGACGGCGATCTGCCGTCAAAAGAATTCCTCGCGAAAGTCGACCCGCTGCTCGCGAATGCTCGCGACGCATTGCGCGGCAGATATCTGACATCGGAACGCATCGCCGGAACGCTGTCCGCGGAGTGGGCGAAGAAGCTCGGACTGCGCGAGGGGATTCCGATTCCTGTTGGCGCGTTCGACGCGCACTGGGACGCGATCGGTGCCGGCATCGCAGAGGGTGATGTCGTGAACGTCGTCGGCACCGCGACGTGCATCATGGCAATCGCAAAGGAAGCCGGTCGTATCCCCGGCCTGTGCGGCGTAGTGAAGGGGTCGATCCATCCCGATTACGTTGGCATCGAAGCCGGTCTCTCCGCGACCGGATATCTGTTCGAGGCGCTCGCCGCGCGAAGCGGGCAGAGTGTCGCCGAGCTGTCGAAAGGGATGGAGAGCTTCCGCGCGGGCCAGACGGGGCTTCTCCATGTCTCGTGGGACAATGGCGATCGCACGGTCCTCGTGAATCCCAATCTCGGCGGCGTCACGCTCGGGTGGAATCTCAATCACACCGCGCAAGATCATCTGTTCGCGGCGATCGAAGGCACTGCGTTTCACACGCGCGTGATTCTCGAACGCATGGCCGAGTACGGTGTGCCGATCAAGCGCGTCATCCACGGCGGCGGCATTCCGCAGAAAAACGAAATACTGAACCAGGTTTACGCGAATGTGCTCGGCGTGCCTGTGCTGGTGCCGGAGCGTTCGATCACAAGTTTGGGTTCGGCGATTTTCGCGTTTCTCGCGGCGGGAACGTTCAAGACGATCGAGGAGGCGCAGAAGGCGCTGTGCCCGCCGTACCGCACAGTAGCGCCGGATCCCGCGGTGAAGGCGCGATACGACAGGCTATTCGCGCACTGGCGATCGCTTTACTTCTCGCTTGGCGCGCCTGGATCAGATCCGGTTGCGATTGGAAACATTCTTCCGGAACTGCGCGCCATTGCGGCTGAGGCGCGACGGTAAGTCTCAAAATAATTTCCCACGGATTTCGCAGAATTCGCGGATCAAACAACAAAACCTCGGGGGAACAGCAACGGCCACGCAGTTGCTGTTATTTCTGCCCGTACGTCGCCTTCGCCCCGTGCTTTCGCAGGAAATGCTTGTCGAGCAGCGCATCGCTGATCTGCTCCCCACCCGGATCGAGCGTGAGCGCGTGATACGCCATGCGCGCGACTTCCTCAAGAATATCCGCGGTCTCAACCGCAGCGCTCACCGTCGGGCCCCACACGAAGCTCGCGTGGCTTGCCACTAGAACAGCCGGGATCTCCATCGGATTGAGATCGTGGAATCGCCGCACGATCGCGAGCCCGGTATTCCGTTCGTACTGTGACGCGATCTCTTCATCGGTGAGCGTCTCGGTCAGCGGCACCGCGCCGTGGAAATAATCTGCGTGCGTCGTGCCGAGGCAGGGAATCTCGTGGAGCGACTGCGCCCACGCGGTGGCGAAGTGCGAGTGGGTGTGCACCACGCCGCCGATGTCCCTGAACGCGCGGTACAGCTCGATGTGCGTTGCGAGATCCGATGACGGGCGCAGCGTTCCTTCGACGATCTTGCCGTCGAGATCCGTGATGACCATGTCACTCGCGGTCATCGCGTGGTACGGCACGCCGCTCGGCTTGATGACCACGTGACCCGTCGCGCGATCGATCGCGCTCGCATTTCCGAACGTGTGCTTCGCCAGCCCGCGCCGCGAAAGCTCGACGTTGGCGGTTAAGACTTCGTCGCGAAGGTCGAGATGCATATGGTCTTTTAGATCCCCGCGCGCTCGCGCGCTTTCTTGATCACCGCCGCAGCCGTCTCACGCTGCTTGTCGAACGTGTCATCGACAAACTGGAGCGTTGGAATTGAACCCGCATTCAGCTGAAGCGTCTCGTTGTTGAATCGCCCGAATCCCGACTCGTGCACACCCGAACTTCCGCGACCCGGCGCGGGCGTGCTCAGATGCGAGAAGAACTTTGCGTGCCGCTGGATATAGTCGCGTGAATATTTGCCGCCACCGCCTGAGTGATACAGCGGAATGAACTCGAGCATCGCGTCGTAATGCATCTCGCCGCAGCAGAGCACCTGCGGATGTTTCGTATGGAGTTCCGTCACCATCTGCTTCATCCCTGCGTGCATGTCGGCTTTGGTGTCGTTGATATGGCCGCCGGCAATATCGAGGAAGTACGCGTCGACTCCGTACTTCGTGATCATCTCGTCAATGCGTCCCTGCAAATGATTGCGCCATGACGGCACGCCGAGGTTCATGTAGCCGAGCCACCCTTCCTGGTGGCGATCGTTGTCCCAGTCGACCCAGTTGAGATCGACTTCATCTCCGTCGACTTTGTGCGTGACGGCGTCGGCGATGCGCGCCCAGCCCGGCTGTTTCTTGTTCGCGGTGTTCATGCCGAACATCGGCATCATGTGAAAGCCCATCTTCTGCCCTTCGGTGATCAGCGTGCGGAAGCCCGCGTCGCCGCCCATGCGATCGTTCACTTTGTAGTTCGGATAGTCCCAGTAGTAGCGGCCGTCCCACGATGACATGAACGCGAGTACGCGTTTGCCCGGGATCTGCGTGTTCACCCAGCGCAGAATCTCGAGCTGCTTGGCGTAATCGTTGAAGATGTAGCCCGTGTAGTGCTGGCCATGCAGCGTCAGCACGAGCGCCGTCTCATGCAGCCATGCCGGAACGTCGGGGCGCGTCGCGAAATCGGGGAAGTGATACGCCGTGCGGATGTGCTCGTAGTGCGGCGCGTATGCGGCTTCAGCGGTCTTCGTGCGCGCGAGGCGCCACGTGGGTACGCGAATCTTTTTCTGGTCGAGCCATCCCTCGCCTTCGTGAATCAGCTCGGCTTTGTATCCGTTTTCGCCGGGCGCGAGATAAATACGCTTCGTGCGGACTCTGTCGTCGAGCGACGACATCGTGAAATACGCGTCGTCTGCGCTCTGAATCACTGCCACGGGCGTCGTGAGTCCGCCCGCGAGCATGAGATCGCCGCCGCCGAACGGATAGCCGAGCAGCATCTCGTTGTCGCGCACATCGGCAAAATCGCCGCCTGAGCTGGAAAGTTTTCCGCGCGGGATTCCACGAACGATCGACGTCACGGTTTTGATCGGCTGATCCATGGACGCCGTGATGTCGATATCCACGCCGTCCGCGGTTTTCTTCAGCGTCGCGACGAGCGTTCCGTCGTGTTTCTCCTGGCCGCCGGCCCAGGTGAAGCCTTTGCAGCTGATGCGCATCCCGGCCGGCGTCACTGTCGCTTCCATGCCGTGCGGATCCATCGCGTACGCGTTGTCGCGGCCGAAGACGATGAAGCCGAACCGGAGATTATCGAAAGCAACCGACGGCTCCGGAAAATCGAAGCTGAACTTATTGAATCCGCGGCCGCGCGGCGGCACGAACACTTCGCTCGTAGACGACAGCGGAAGTATCTCGGCGCGAGGGAGCTCAGCCGGTGCCGCGGCGCCCGCGGCGTTCGTCGCGAGGACAGATCCAGCGCTCGCGGCGCCTACGATTTTCATCCAGTCGCGTCGGGAAAGGTCGTCAGTCATTGATGCGTGTTGGGTCGGCCGTGAGCTTGCGTGCATCCTGCCTATGCGGAGGTGCAGTTACATGAATACCTTACAGCGTCACCTTCATTGAGGCCACCCGCATGACCGCCGACGAGCAGAATCCCAGCCGCCGCAAGTTCATCGCCAACGTCGCCGGAAGTGCATCGGCGCTCGCCGCGGTGGGATTCAGTGCGGGTGAGCTCCTTGCACAGGGTACGCCCGCCGCGCCGCAGGGTTCGTGGGACATGTCGTGGGTGGACCGTCTCGCGCGAGCGAAGCACAAGATGGTGTTCGACGCGCCGTGGATGGCAGAGGGCATGGCGCTCAGCAACGCGGTCACGTGGCTCAACGGCTACAGTGAGGTTTACAAGACGACGGACGCGGAGATGGGCGCCGTGCTGGTGTTCCGTCACAAGGGACTGCCGCTCATTCTCAACGACGAAATGTGGTCGTTACTGACATACGGCGAAGACGAAAAGATCACCGATCCTGCCACGGGTGCCACAACCAAACGGAATCCGTTCTTGAAGGCCGCGGGCGGTCGCGGCGGGGTCTCGCTCTTTCCCAACGGCGACGTCGAGTCGCTGATCGCGCGCGGTGCAACGGTGATTGCGTGCAATCAGGCGCTGATGCGGCATGTGGGTCCGCTCGCGAAGGCTGCGAATATCTCGCGCGACGAGGCGCAGCAGAAACTCATTGCGTCGGTCGTGCCAGGGGTGATCAGGATGCCGTCGGGCGTGTTTGCGACTTCGCGGGCCGAAGAAGCGGGGTGTCAGTTCCTGCGGTCGAGTTGAGTTTTGAACGGCGACTGATGTTTTCAGACGCTAGACCTAAAGATTCTAGACGCTTGATCGAGCTCTGATGAAGAAATACGATCGCGAATACTTCGATCGGTGGTATCGCGATCCGAAGAATCGAGTGGCGACGGCGGAATCGGTTGCGCGCAAAGTGCATCTTGTTGTGTCGATCGCGGAATCGCTGCTGCTGCGCCGCGTGCGCTCCGTGCTCGACATTGGCTGCGGTGAGGGGAGCTGGCGGGCGCCGCTGAGAAAACTGCGGCCGGGGATTCGATACGCGGGCGTGGATTCGAGCGAGTACGTGATTTCGCGCTACGGGAAGCGCCGCGGAATTCGTCTCGGGACGTTCGGTGGACTCGGTGAGATCGAGAGCAAGCTCCGTGGGCCGTTCGATGTGATCGTCTGCTGCGATATGCTGCAGTACATCCCGGCCGGCGAACTGCGAGCGGGACTCAAGTCGGTCGCCGCACTGCTCGGCGGCGTGGCGTATCTCGAGGCGTACACAAGCGGCGATTCTATCGAAGGCGACAAGCGCGCGTGGCATCATCGGACAGCCGCGGAGTATCGGCGCGCGTTTGGCGGCGCGGGGCTGACCTCGGTCGGAATGCATTGCTGGGTCGGGGGCGAGCTCAAGCCCACTACCGCGGAGTTAGAGCGCGCTTGACATTAGGGTCGAGCTAGATAACCTTTCATCCGGATCAACGGATGAAACAAAACCCAATCTTCGACCGACTCACCGCCCTCGCCGACCCCATTCGCGCGAGGCTTTTGCTCGTGCTCGAACGGCACGAGCTCACGGTGAGCGAACTGCGGTCGGCGTTGCAGCTCCCACAGAGCACGGTGAGCCGCCATTTGCGTGCGCTCGCGGATGCAGGCTGGGTGGCGTCGCGCGAAGACGGAACGTCCAATCGCTATCGAATGTCCGCACGCGATCTCGACGCCGGCGCACGCAAACTCTGGCAGTCGGTGCGCGACGAAGTCGGCGCGATGGCGACCGCCGCGCGTGATGCTGAACGCGTGCGCAGCGTGATGGCCGCGCGACATTCAACGTCGCAGCAGTTCTTTGCGTCGAGTGCCGCGCAGTGGGATAAACTCCGTGCCGAATTGTTCGGATCGCGCACTGAACTCCTCGCGCTCCTCGGGCTATTGGACGCGCGCTGGACCGTCGGCGATCTCGGCTGCGGGACCGGTCAACTTTCGGAGTCGATGGCGCCGTTTGTAAAGCGTGTGATCGCGGTCGACGAATCGCCTGCCATGCTCCGTGCTTCGCGCGCGCGCCTCGCCTCCCGCGAGAACGTCGAAGTGCGCGAAGGGACGCTCGAGGCGCTGCCGATCGAGGCGAGTGAGCTCGACGTGGCGATACTCTCTCTTGTGCTGCACTACGTCACCGATCCCGCGCTCGCGCTTGCCGGTATCCATCGCGCGCTCAAGAAGGATGCGCGCGTGCTGATCGTCGACATGATGCCGCACGATCGCGCCGAGTATCGCCAGACGATGGGACATGTTTGGCTGGGCTTCGGGGAAGATCAGCTGACCAAGTGGAGCGACGACGCCGGTTTCAAATCGTGCCGCCTCTCGCCGCCCGCCTCACCGGCACACTCGAAAGGACCAACGCTTTTTTCAGCAGTCTTGCACAAACAATAAGCACTCCCTTCACACCAACCACGAAACCAGTCCGATGGCCACAACCGCCGCAGCAGCAAAAACAGCATATCCGTTCGACGCCGCCCGCGCCGCCAAGCGCGAGCCGTTCAAGGTGAAGGATCTCTCGCTCGCCGATTTCGGCCGCAAGGAGATTCGTCTCGCCGAGTATGAAATGCCGGGCCTGATGGCGCTGCGCGCTGAGTACAAAGGGCAGAATCCGCTCGCGGGCGCAAAGATCATGGGCTCGCTGCACATGACCGTTCAAACAGCGGTGCTCATCGAGACGCTCGTCGAGCTCGGCGCCGACGTGCGCTGGGTGAGCTGCAATATTTTCTCGACGCAGGATCACGCGGCCGCAGCGGTCGCCGTCGGCAAGACGGGAACGGTGTCCGCGCCGCGCGGCACGCCGGTCTTCGCGTGGAAGGGTGAGTCGCTCGAGGAATACTGGTGGTGCACGGAGCAGGCGCTGATGTGGCCTGACGGCACCGGCCCGAACCTGCTGCTCGACGATGGCGGTGATGCCACGCTGCTCGTGCACCGCGGCGTCGAGTGTGAAAAGACGGGGAAAGTCCCCGCGCACAATCCGGTGAGCGACAGCGAGGAATACGGCGTGATCCTCGATCTGCTGCGCACCGAACTCAAGGCGCATCCGAATCGCTGGACCGCGGTCGCCGCCGATCTTCGCGGTGTGTCCGAAGAAACAACGACGGGTGTGCATCGCCTCTACGAGATGATGCAGGCCGGCACGCTGCTCTTCCCGGCGATCAACGTCAACGATTCGGTCACGAAATCGAAGTTCGACAATCTCTACGGCTGCCGTCATTCGCTCACCGACGGAATCCTCCGCGCAAGCGACGTGATGCTCGCCGGCAAAGTCGCCGTCGTCCTCGGCTATGGCGACGTCGGCAAGGGATGCGCGCAGGCGCTGAAGGGGCAGGGCGCCCGGGTTGTCATTGCAGAAATAGACCCGATCTGTGCGCTTCAGGCCGCGATGGAGGGGTATCAGGTCACCACGCTCACGCACGTCGTCGCCACCGCCGACATTTTCATCACGGCGACAGGCAACAAGGGAATCATCACCGTTGACGACATGGCGCGCATGAAGGACAAGGCGATCGTCGGCAACATCGGTCACTTCGACAATGAAATCGACATGGCCGGGCTCAAGTCGTATCCCGGCATCGAACGCATCAACATCAAACCGCAATACGACGAGTTCGTATTCCCCGACGGCCACAGCGTTCTCATCCTCGCCGAAGGCCGCCTGCTCAACCTCGGCTGCGCAACGGGCCACCCGAGCTTCGTGATGTCCGCATCATTCACCAATCAGGTGATGGCGCAGATCGAGCTCCACACGAACAACGCGAGCTATGAGCGGAAGGTGTACACGCTGCCGAAGCGGCTCGATGAGAAGGTCGCGCGACTGCACCTCGATAAGCTCGGAGTGAAGCTGACTCAGCTTTCAGCGGAGCAGGCGGCGTACATCGGGGTGAGCGTGGATGGACCGTACAAGTCCGATCATTACCGATATTAACAACGTTTACGAGCGCGGCCGAAGCGAACAACGGACATTTTCGCCACCTGCAGTTTGCTGTTTTCTGTTGGTCGGTTAAGTAATGTTAAACAATCAGCCCGGACTTCTTACCGCGTCGAGCGGCTCGGAGTCCGGGCTGATTTTCACACCTTGGTTAACCGACCAACAGAAAACAGTTAACTCGTCCGTAACCGCGAGTCTCGAAGTCAATCCGCGGTGCCGCTCGTGACATCTACGTCCTAAGCCACACCACCACATAGTAAGGCCCGACGCTGAACGACCCCGGCACCTGAACCCGCCTGCACCCCGAGTTTCTCAGGTATCGCGTCACCGATCCCGACAGTTCCGTTCCCGGCGGGTAGAGCTCGACGAACTCCACGTCTTCCGTCCTGTAGCTCTCGAGCGAGGATGGCCCGACGGTGTTTTTCCCGTTGAGCAACACACACACATTCGTACCGGCTGCGTTGAGATCGGACGATTCCAGTGATCCGGTTGGCGTGCGCTTGATGGCCTGGCCGAGCGGGTAGTCGTCGTATGCCGCGAGTTCTTCACGCGGGACGACGATCGCGCGCAAGCCGCGCATCGCGAGGCGCTGTTGTGTCTCAGCCCAGACGAACGCATTGCCGTTGCCAAATCCGCTTGCGTCCTCGAGCTTCGAGCCCGAGAGATTGAAATCGAGCGGATCGAGATGAATCACGAGCCCGCGCCAGTCCTCAAGGCGCAGACTCGTCGTTGTTGCGGCGAAGCCGAGCTTACGTGCGCGCACGAGCACCGTCCCGCTTTTCACAGCGGTGAAGGTGAACCATCCGCTCGAGTCAGTCGTGGTCGACAGCGATGCGCCGCTCAGCATATCGATGGTCGCGCCGGGGATCGGCCGGTCCTTGTGATCGACCACCACGCCGGCGAGCACGTTCACCGATGCAATCACGCGCACCGTATCGAGGCGCGGCGGTGTCGGGAGCATCTCAACTTCAATCGGTTCGGTCGTCGGCACTTTTGCCTCCGCTTTTGTCGGCAGGTAGCCGAGCAGGCGGAAAAGCAGAATCTGCGGGCCCTTCGGCGCGTTGATAAACGCGAACCTTCCCGCTCCGTCGGAGCGGGTGATGAATCGCGAACCGTCGATCCGAACTTCGACTCCTGCAATCGGATTGCCTGCGACCGACTTCACCAAGCCGCGGAGATTGAGCGAGTCTTGCGCGCCGGCGGCGGCAATCGCGACAGTCGAGCCGCAGGCCAGGGCGAGGAGGTTTCTCAGGGGCATCATAGGAACTTATACCCGCCACGATCAAAAGGGGTCACGGCAGCCGGACACAGCCAGACAGAGCCGGACGCTATCGCCGACCCCGGAAAAATGCGAGAATGGGTGATGCGAATCACTCATCTGTTTTGCCTCGCCCTCGTTGCGTCCGCCGTGCCGCTTGTTGCACAGGCGCCAGCCAAGCCGCTCACCGGTGAAGCCGCGCTGGCCCACGCGCGAGAGCTGCTCGCAAGCACGCCGCTCATCGACGGCCACAACGATCTGCCGTGGGCGATCCGCGAGAACAAAGCCGCTCCGCGTGACGTCGAGGCCTACGACCTTCGCAAGCACACCGCGCATCAAACCGATATCGCACGCATGCGCGCCGGCAAACTCGGCGGGCAGTTCTGGTCGGTGTACATCCCCGGCGAGATTCGCGACTCGGGATACGCGCGCGTTCAGCTTGAGCAGATCGATATCGCACGCCGGATGATCGCGAAGTATCCCGAGACGCTCGTCAGTGCATCAACCGCTGCGGATGTCCGGTCGGCGTTCGCGGCTGGAAAAATCGGCTCGCTGATGGGAATGGAAGGCGGACATGCGATCGAGAACTCGCTCGGCGCGCTTCGCGACTACTACGCGCTCGGCGTGCGGTACATGACGCTCACGCACAACGTCACGCTCGACTGGGCTGACGCTGCACTCGATACCGCAAAGCACGGCGGACTCACGAATTTCGGCCGCGAAGTTGTGCGCGAGATGAATCGTCTCGGCATGCTCGTCGATCTCTCGCACGTCTCGCCCGGTGTCATGAGCAACGCGCTCGATGTCAGCGAGGCGCCGGTGATTTTTTCGCATTCGTCGGCGCGCGCGATTGTCGATCACCCGCGCAATGTTCCGGATTCGATCCTGCGCAGGCTGCCGAAAAACGGCGGCGTCGTGATGGTGACGTTCGTTCCCGGCTTTGATTCGCCGAAAGTGCGCGCGCGGTCGGTCGCGCGTGCGAAAATTGAGAGCGACTTGAAGGCCGCGGGGCGGGATTCAACGGCGAGGATGCGCGAACTAAAAGTATGGGACGCCGCGCATCCCGAGCCGAAGGCAACGCTGAAAGACGTCGCGGATATGGTCGACTATGTGAAGAAAACCGCGGGCGCGGATCACGTCGGAATCGGCAGCGACTTCGATGGTGTCGACGACGATCTCCCGATTGGGCTCGAGGATCAGTCGAAGTATCCGATGCTCTTCGCGGAGTTGATCACGCGCGGCTGGAGCGACGCCGATCTCAAGAAACTCGCCGGCGAAAACGTGCTGCGCGCGCTCGCGAAGGCCGAGGAAGTTGCGAAGCGCCTTCAGAAAACCAGGCCGCCGTCCACCAAAACAATTCAGGAGATGGACGGCAAGCCGAAGATGTAGCCGTCGTTTCCGGCAGCGTTCCTACTTGGCGGCGAGCATCGTTTCGATTCGCGTGCGGTACAGCGGCATGAGTTCCTTGCCGAAGTCCGTGTTTTCTGCGACCCACTGCGCGTTCAAGTAGAGGCGCGGGCTGCGCGTCTTGCGCAGTTCGTCCACGTAGCGCTCCACGCGCGCGTAAAACCAGAGCCCCTCGCCGCTGTTTTCCATGAGGAACTCGGGGTGAATGACGCCGTGCCGGGCCATCCCGAATACCATGTCCCAGTAGCCTGAAACCTGCCGGAACGCCGCGTTGTCGGGATGGTCAGGACTCATGATCTTCATGAAATCTTCCTGCGATTTCGGAATCCATGCGTTAATCGCTTTGCGCGCCTCGCGCAGGACGGGCTCGCGGCGGAGCTCGTACAGCTTGATGACGAGTTCGGCGTCGTGGTGGTCGGGGTAGTCTTTCATCATGGTCGGATGGGGTGTGGCGTTCGGTTTCGGTGGTGTCACAACATACGGCGAGTGAACTGTTAACTACTAACTGTTGGTCGGTGTTCTGTTGACGAATTGGTACACTGAAAACCGACCAACAGTTAGTAGTTAACGGTTCACTTGCGGTGGCCGTTCTTGCCATTCCGGAGTGCGTTCCCGCCGCGCCCGCGATAACTTTAGCGCGTCGCGAATACCACCTCCGGAGTCGCTATGAAAACCGCCATCATCCGCACCCTCGCCCTCTTCGCACTGCCTGTCGCGCTCAGCGCGCAGACCCGCGTGTTCATTACGAGACTCGGCAGTGATACAATCGCCATCGAGCGCATCGAGAAGGCCGGTAACAAAGTGACCGGTGTCGTTGCCCGGCATTTCCCGGCGACGAACGTGGTCAAGTATTCGCTCACGCTCGCAAAAGACGGGCACGTCGAGAACTTCGAACAGGGTACATACCGCGGCGACGGCACGCCGGCGCCCGCAAATGCACAGACCGGCGCGGCATCGACCGGACTGAAGATGACGTTCGTTGGCGACACGGTCATTCGCGAAGTGCCGACAAACGGCCAGCCTGTCGTTCGTCGCACCGCCGTTCCGAAAGGGACGCAGCCGACAATCGGCGGGTCGTGGCTTTCCACCGAGATGCAGGTTGATGCTGCGCGAAAGGACGGCAAGGTGAACGTGATTGGCTTTGCCGCCAACGCGAACGCCGCAACGAGCCCGGACATCCGCATGGCTGGCAATGACTCCGCCGAAATCGTGAATCAGGGTTTCCGCATCGGAGTGAAGACCGACAAGAACGGTCATCTGCTGCACGGCGACCAGTCGCTGACGACGCAGAAATACGACATCACGCCGCTGCCGAAGGATGTCGACGTCCTGGCGATCGCTGCAGCGTGGGGCTCGAAAGAAGTCGCCGGCGCAACAGCCGCGCCGACCAACACGCCTGACAGCGTCATCGCAACCGTTGGCAATGCGCACGTGAGAATTCTGTACTCGCGTCCTGCGCGCCGCGGCCGTGAGCTCTGGGGCAAACTCGTTCCGTATGACACCACCTGGCGTCTTGGTGCAGACTTCGCAACGCAGCTCAAGACCGACGCCGATATCACCATCGGCGGTACGAAGGTCGCGGCCGGCACCTACACGCTTTGGCTGCTCCCATCACAGGGTGAGTCATTTCTCATCGTGAATACAAAACTGCAGGATCCGCGTGATCCGACGCGCCGCCTCTGGGGCACGCAGTGGGATCCCGCGAACGACATCGCGAAAATTTCGGTGCAGAAACACATGAGCCTGCCAACCGAAGAAGAGCGCTTTCACATCTTCATCGAGAATGGAATGTTGATGATGCATTGGGGCAATGGCGGCTACGGCGTTTCAATCAAGGGCAACTGACCATGGCGAATCCGCTCGAGCAACTGCACGCCGCCGGCCAGTCGATCTGGCTCGACTATATCGATCGCACAATGCTCCACAACGGTGAACTCGCGCGCCGCATTCAGAGCGACGTCCTCACCGGCATGACGTCGAACCCGACAATCTTCGAGAAGGCGCTCGCGCAGGGCACGGCCTACGATGCGCAGCT
Source organism: uncultured Gemmatimonadota bacterium (assembly GCA_903910555.1). Lineage (GTDB taxonomy): Bacteria > Gemmatimonadota > Gemmatimonadetes > Gemmatimonadales > Gemmatimonadaceae > Fen-1231. Next base: position 33,875 of record CAIVZZ010000010.1, read on the forward strand.
GAAGGACGCGGCGGGCGATCGCACGGCGTGGGAAATGTTCGAACTCGTCGAGACCGACGATGTCCGCGCGGCATGCGACATTTTCCGTCCTGTGTACGATGCAGCCAAGGGGCGCGATGGTTTTGTGTCGATCGAAGTGTCGCCGGGTTCCGCGCACGATGCCGAGGCGACCATCACCGAAGCACATCGTCTCTGGAAAACCGTCGCGCGTCCGAACGTGATGATCAAAGTGCCGGGCACGCCTGAGGGGGCCGTCGCGGTGCGCCGGTTGATTGCCGATGGCATCAACGTGAATATCACGCTGCTCTTTTCGATCGACGCGCACAAGCGCGTGATCGATGCGTATCTCGATGGTCTCGAGGATCGCGTGAAAGCCGGCGGCGCGATCAGCGGCGTTGCGAGTGTGGCGAGCTTTTTTGTGAGCCGCGTCGACACCGAAGTTGAGAAGCGCCTGGACGCGCTAGTGAAGGCCGGGTCGTGCGACGCGAACCATGCCGACGCACTGCGCGGAAAAGCTGCGATCTCAAACGCAAAGCTGGCGTATCGTCTCTTTCGTGAGTGCTTCGCCGGGCCGCGATGGGACGCGCTCGCCGCAAAGGGGGCGCAGCTGCAGCGTCCGCTCTGGGCGAGCACCAGCACAAAAAATCCTGCGTATCGTGACGTCATTTATGTGGAGCAGCTGATCGGCCCCGACACCGTGAACACGATGCCGCCGGCCACAATCGAGGCGTTCCGCGATCATGGTGTGACCGCGCAAACTGTCGACGCCGATCTCGACACCGCGGAGCGCGTGATTTCCGATCTGGCCGCCGCGGGAATTCCGCTCAAGGGAGTGACCGACCAGCTGCTCACCGACGGCCTCGCGAGTTTCCAGAAATCTTTCGAGACGTTGATCGCCGGCCTCGAGTCCAAGGCGAAACAGCTCGGCCGCACGCTCGTCGCCAGCCGCTAGTACACAGCTAGCAACCGACAATCCGTGATTAAAGCCCGCACCAAGATCGTCTGCACGCTCGGCCCTGCATCGGCGACTCCGGAAGCCATCCGGTCGCTGATTGAAGCCGGGCTCGATGTCGCGCGAATTAATTTTTCGCACGGCACGTACCCCGAGCATGCGCGCACAATTGCCACGATTCGCGCGCTTGCCACCGAGCTGAAGCGTCCGGTCGCGATCATGGGCGACTTGCAGGGTCCGCGGATTCGCATCGGCGATCTCTCCGCGCCGATTCCTGTGACCGACGGTCAGGAATTGGTCTTTACACACGAACCGCACGCCCAGCCAGGTGATGTGCCGGTGACATACGACGATCTCGCGGAAGACGTGAAGATCGGCGGCCGCATCCTGGTAAATGACGGGCTGCTCGAGTTCGAAGTGCTGTCGATCGATGGCAAGCGCGTGAAAGTGCGCACGATTCACGGCGGCCCGATCAAATCGCACAAGGGGATGAATCTCCCGGGTATCGATGTGTCCGCGCCGTCGCTCACGGAGAAAGACCGCGCAGATATCGTGTTCGCGGTGGAACACGACCTCGATTACATCGCGCTGAGTTTCGTGCGTCGCGCCGACGATATCCGCGCGCTGAAGGCGCTGCTGCCGAAAGGCATCCTGGTGATCGCGAAGATCGAAAAAGACAGCGCGCTCCGCCGACTCGAGGAAATTCTTCAGGCGAGCGATGCCGTGATGGTCGCGCGCGGAGATCTCGGTGTTGAACTGCCCTTTGAAGAAGTGCCGCTCGCGCAGAAGCGCATCATCGGCCTCGCGAATCGATTTGGCCGTCCGGTGATCACGGCGACGCAGATGCTCGAGTCGATGATCGAGCACCCGCGTCCGACACGCGCCGAGGCGAACGATGTGGCGAACGCGGTGCTCGACGGCACCGATGCCGTGATGCTTTCCGCGGAAACCGCAGCGGGCGCGTTTCCGACGCTCGCGGTCGAGGCCATGCGGCGCATCGTGATCGCTGCCGAGACTCTTCCTGTTGCTCGTGGAATTGGTATCGATCGTCTCGAGCCGGGCACGGCGACTACTGAAGAAACAATTGCATCAGCCTCGGTCACTGCGGTCCGCCTGCTCGGCGCGCCGTCCGTGATCGTGTTCACCAAGAGTGGATTCAGCGCGCGCGTCGTCGCGGCGAGGCGCCCGGGCGTGCCGATCGTTGTTCTGACGGATCAGGCGCGAACGTATCGCCAGCTCGCGCTTGTCTGGGGCGTCGTCCCATTCCTTGTGCCGCACGCGGATACGTATGAGCAGATGGCCGCGATCGCACGGCAGCTGCTGCTTGCAGAGGGAATCGCCAAGTCCGGTGACCGCGTCGTCGTCACCGCCGGCGTGCCGTTCGACGTGCCGGGTACGACAAACAACCTGAAAGTCGAGACGGTGTGAAGCTCACCTTTCTCGGCACCGGAACCAGTTTCGGTGTGCCGCAGATCGGATGCGAGTGCAGCGTGTGCCGGTCAACCGACCCGCGCGATAAACGCACGCGCGTCGGAGCGGTGGTGGAGTCCGATGGCACCGCACTGTTGATCGACACGCCGCCCGAACTTCGCCTCCAGCTGATTTCAACGGGCATACAGAGCGTCGACGCCGTGCTCTTCACGCACGATCATGCCGATCACACGCATGGCCTCGACGACATCCGGGCGATATCGGTGCTGCGCGGTTCGCCGCTTCCATTTTATGGTCCCCCGGAAACGCTCGCCAGCCTGCGGCAGAAGTTTCCATACGTGTTCGACGATTCAATCCAGCCGCTCCCCGGTACGAGCAAGCCGGAGGGAAGCGCGCATCCTCTCGAGCCCGGCGTCAGCGCGCGCATCGGCAATCTCGATGTGATCCCGCTTGCGGTGCCGCATGGGCGAATCCGCGTGTTCGGCTATCGCATCGGACCGATCGGCTATGTGACCGACGCGAAAACGATTCCGGACGACGCCTGCGCGCTGCTGGCTGGGGTGAAAGTGCTCGTGCTGAACGCACTCTTTCACGAGTCGCACCCAACACACCTCAGTTTCGACGAGGCCGTCGCCATTTCGCGCCGGATCGGCGTGGAGCGCACGTTCCTGACGCACCTGACCCACCACGATGCGCATGCGGACCTCGAAGCCGGGCTTCCCGCAGGCGTTTACCCGGCCTTTGACGGCCTGCAAGTCGTCGTAGACTGAGAGTTTCCAAGGTTTCTGAAAGGTTTTTGAAAGGTTTTTGAAGCCCGTGCCGTTGATTCGGCCCCTCTGAAAGGCCAAATTTGAATATGACCGCCAGCCCCGACCTGATTCGCATTCTCGCGCCCATCGCCTCGATCGAGGGCGGCGCGCTCCGCATCACAAATGAATCCGCGCTTGCCTCGGCGCAGATGGACCAACTCGTGCGGGTCGCGGTGTTCGGCGCCGAGTCGGATCGCCACTGGGCGCGTTGGGCGATCTGGGAGCTTGGCCAGGCGGTTGGTGTCCGCTCGACGTCGATCCACTCGCTGTATCTCGCGCGTGGCCGCGGTGAGATCAAAGGGTTCACCGTCCCCGCGATCAATGTTCGCGGTCGCGCATACAACACGGCACGCGCGATTTTCCGCACGGCGATCAAACTGGAAGCGGGCGCATTCATCCTTGAAATCGCGCGCTCGGAAATTGCGTATACCGATCAGCGCCCGTCAGAGTATGTCGCGGTGATGCTCGCGGCTGCGATGCGCGAGGGTTTCCGTGGCCCCGTGTTCATTCAGGGCGATCACTTCCAGGTGAACGCCAAGAAGTATGCTGTCGATGCGGCCAAAGAAGTCGGCGACGTGAAGCACCTCGCGACCGAGGCGATCCACGCGGGCTTCTTCAATATCGATATCGATACGTCGACGCTCGTCGATCTTTCCAAGAGCACGCTCGACGAACAGCAGCGCCTCAACTACGAAGTTGGCGTCGACATCACGCGCCACGTGCGTTCGCTCCAGCCCAAGGGCGTCGATATTTCCCTCGGCGGTGAGATCGGCGAGGTCGGCACGGAGAACTCGACCGTGCCCGAGCTCCGCGCGTACATGGACGGATACAATAGGACGCTCGCGGCTCAGGCGCCGGGTACCGAAGGGCTCGCAAAGATTTCAGTGCAGAGCGGCACGTCGCATGGCGGCGTTGTTCTTGCCGATGGATCCATTGCTGACGTCGCGCTGGACTTCAATACGTTGCAGGCACTTGGTGAAGAAGCGCGCAAAGACTATGGGCTCGCCGGCGCCGTGCAGCATGGCGCGTCGACCCTCCCGGAAACTGCGTTCCATAATTTCCCGCGCGTCGAGACGGCAGAGATCCATCTCGCGACGGGATTTCAGAACATGCTGTACGATCTGATCCCGGCTGCGCTGCGCGACGAGATCTACGCATGGCTGCGTGTGAACGCCGTCGAAGAAAAGAAGGCTGGTGATTCGGACGAGCAGTTCATCTACAAGACGCGGAAAAAAGCGCTCGGACCGTTCAAGGAGAAACTTTGGGCGATCGGCGGCGCTGACGCAGCCGCGCTCGATCGTGCTTTCGATCAGAAGTTCGAATTCCTGTTCACACAGCTCGGCGCGCGCGGCACAGCTGCGTACGTCGCGCGTTTCGTCACCACGGCGCCGATGCATCGCGCGGCGCCAACCGACGGTAAGGCCGGCATCGCTGCGGCCCCCGATGATCTAGACGCCGGCGAGTAGCAGGTTGTAGCAGGTTCTAGCAGGTCAATGCACGCTGATAACCGGCGCGCCCTTTACCGATATGGAGCTTCCCAGATGAAGAAATTGTTTATGCTCACGGCGGTGTTGCTGGTTGCCGCATGCGACAAGTCGAAGCCCGAACTCGACAAGACGATCGTCCAGATGCAGCAGATCTCGGCAGAAAAGGACTCGCTGCTGAAGGACGTGATGCAGACGTCGCAGTTCATCGCCGATGTGAACACCCAGCTCGCCACGGTGAAGAGCCGCAACGCCGGCAAGCCGGTGAAGGGCGCCGCGGGCGCTCCGGAGACGAGCCTGACGCCGGCGCAGCAGCGCGATGCGATCAAGGACAAGATCAAAGAGCTGACGGACCGGTTGAATGAGGCCGAGTCACGGCTCGGCGCGAGCCGCAACCGCGTGAAGGAACTCACGGCGAACAACGCGGCGCTGACATCGCAGCTCGCGTCGTACGATTCGACGATCGCCGCGTTCAAGACGATCATCGACAACCAGAAGACCGAGATCACCTCGCTCACGGATCAGCTCGCCGCGCTCCAGACTGAGAATGCGGGGCTTCGCGCGGACAAGGCGCAGCTGACAACCGACAAGACCGCGCTCACCGCGGAAAAGTCGAACCTCACGAGTGAGCGGAACACCGTGTTCTATGTGATCGGCACCAAGGACGAGCTGCTCAAGAAGAAGATCATCGAGCAGGCGGGCGGCGCGCTGGGGATCGGCAAAACGCAGGTTCCGGCACGCGATCTCAATCCATCGGACTTTACGGCGATCGACAAAACGCAGGTCACGCAGATTGCGTTTCCGAAAGCCGACAAGACGTACAAAGTGATCACGCGGCAGGATATCGCGTCGCTTGAGACGGCTCCGGACAAGAACGGCCGCATCAAGGGCGGACTCAAGATTATCAACGCCGACAAGTTCTGGGCGGCATCGAAGTTCCTGATCATTCTCGAGCAGTAGGCGCGCCTTCTTGGCCGCAGGAATACCTGGCATAGACCTGTCGGCGCACGGTGAGCGGACCGCGAGTCCGCTCACCGTCGTCGGCGAGTATGCGCAGGCGATGTGGCACAAGATGGGGAAGGACGATCTCTTTTTTCTTGCCGGCGGTGTGGCGTTCAGCATTCTCCTCGCCGGCGTCCCGTTTTTTCTTCTCCTCGCGTCGGGACTTGGATACGCGCTGAACCAGACCGCTGACGCATCGTCGGGCGCGGCGGTCGACTTCATTCAAAATCTCTTTCCCGCGATGTGGAGCGGGTCCGGCTCGCTTGTCGATCCGATCATGCACGACGTGGTGCGCACGCGCGGCACCGCGGGCATATTCGGCGCCGTCGCGTTCATCTGGTTCTCGACGCGGCTGTTTGGATCGATGCGCTCGGTGCTGCTCCATGTGTACGAAGTGCCGCACGGCCACGGCATGGTGTGGGGCAAGCTGTTCGACGCCGTGCTGACACTCGGGACCACCGTGTTGATCGTGGTGTGGGTCGCGGTCAGCACCTATATCGCGCTCGCACGTTCGAGCGGTGTGGCGTTGCTGAACAGATGGGGCCTTCATGCCGAGCAGGTGATGCTTCCGCTGACCTATCTCGCGGGGCGCGTCATCGCATTCGCGCTGCTCGTGGGGCTGTTCACGACGCTGTACAAGCTGCTGCCGAACCGTCCGGTGCGCTGGAATCAGGCGGCCGTCGGCGGTCTGACGAGCGCGCTCCTCTTCGAAATCGCACGAAGTGTTTTTTCGTTTGTCGTGCACCATTACGATCCCGCGTCGTGGTACACGGGGACGCTGGCGGCGGTGATCGTCGTGATGTTCTGGGTCTATTATGCCGCGCTGATTTTCGTGATCGGCGGCGAGTTCTCGCAGGTGTACGAGCACCGGTACCTGGAGCGAGCGGTGAAGCGAACATGACGAATCCGATGATCGATCTGCGCAGCGACACCGTCACGAAGCCGTCGCCGGCAATGCGTCGCGCGATTGCGGACGCCGAAGTCGGCGACGACGTGCTCGACGGCGACCCGACGACACGCAAGCTCGAAGAGCGCACCGCCGAGATACTCGGCCAGGAGCGCGCGATCTTTTTCCCGTCGGGCTCGATGGCGAATCAGGCCGCGATCTGGGCACTCGGCGAGCGCGGCACGGAGATGTACGTGCACGAAGATTCGCACATCGTGAATCTCGAAATGGGCGGCGCGTCGGCGCTGGCCGGAATGCAGCTGCGAATGATTCGTGGCGCGCCGCGCATCACGCGCGAAACGCTGAGTGCGGTGATACGCTCGCCCGGGCGCGATTTTCCGCGCGCGACGCTGCTCTGCATTGAGAACACGCACAATGGATCAGGCGGGATGGTGACACCGCTGCCCGAGCTGAGCGCGCTCGCGGCAGTGGGCCGGTCGATGGGATGCAAGATTCTTCTGGATGGCGCGAGGCTTTGGAATGCGAGCGCTGCGACGGGAACGTCGCCCGCAGATTTTGCAGCGACGGCCGACGCAACGATGGTTTCGTTTTCAAAAGGACTCGGCGCTCCAGTCGGCGCTGCACTCGCTGGTTCGGCGGACGTTATCAAAGCCGCGGGCGAGGCGCGGAAGCGATATGGCGGCGGGATGAGACAGTCGGGAATTATTGCTGCCGGCGCGCTGTACGGCCTTGAGAATAATCTTGCGCGGCTCGGTGAAGATCACGCGAACGCCAGACGATTCGCCGAAATCGTCGCCGAGGAAAAAAATGCGACCGTCGTGCCACCCGAGAGCAACATCGTGATGATCGATCTGCCGCCGGGCACGGACTCGATGACGTTCGGTAAGGAAGCGATGGCGCGCGGTGTGCGCGTTTCTGTCTGGACCGCGTCGCGCGTGCGCACCGTGATGCACCTCGATGTGACGCTCGCAGAAATCGAGCGCGCCGCGATGACGTTGCGCGATATGCTAAGCTGAACGCTGAACCAACCGGAGAGAACCATGGCGCATCAACATTCTGAAGCATTTCTCGCGATCGTCAACGATTCGAAATCGCGAGTCAAGGAAGTGAACGTCGCCGACACGCTCGCGCGGCTCAAGGCGAATCCGACGGCGGTACTGATCGATGTCCGCGAGGACAACGAATGGACGGCTGGGCACGCGGCCGTCGCGAAGCATTTGGGGAAGGGAATCATCGAGCGCGACATCGATGCGGCGGTGCCTGATAAATCGACGGAACTGATTTTGTATTGTGGCGGGGGATTCCGCTCGGCGCTCGCGGGCGATGCGCTGCAAAAGATGGGATATACGAACGTGTGGTCGATGGCCGGCGGCTGGCGCGCGTGGAACGAAGCTGGCGCACCGACTGCCAAGTGAAATAGGTTAGACCGTATCCCCACTGGAGCTGCTATGACTCTCTCCCGCAGAAATTTTCTGACCACCGCCGCGGCAAGCAGCGCTGGCATTGCGATGTATCCAATGATGAGCGCCCGCGGACGCGAAGCGCTCATGGCACAGGGCGTCGGTCAGCAGCCGGTCAACCCGATGGCGCAGCGCCGCGCCGATCGCGCGCTCTCATCGGCGCCCGGCATGATCCGCATCGACTCGAACGAAAATCCGAACGGCCCCGGCGCACGAGCGTTCGAAGCGATGCGCGCGAACTTCGATATCGCCAATCGCTATCCGGTTACGCTCGAGGATGATCTCACCACGGAAATCGCACGCTATCTCGGCGTGAAGCCGGAGAACATCATGCTCGGCTGCGGCTCCGGCGAAGTGCTGCGCAGCGCGGTGCAGGCATTTACGTCGCCGACGCGCGCGCTCGTTTCGCCGATGCCGTCGTTCGAACTCGCCGCCGACTATGCGCGGTTTATTGGATCGCCGGTGAAGTCTCCGAGAGTCGATGCGAAATTACACCTCGATCTCGATGCGATGGCGGACGCCGCGAAAGGCGCCGGTCTCGTGTACCTGTGCAATCCGAACAATCCAACTGCGACTGTCCACGGCAAGGCGTCGATTGCCGATTACATCGAAAAGGTCGGCAAGAGCTCGCCTCAGACGATCGTGCTCGTCGACGAAGCGTATCATGAGTACGTCGAGGATCCGAACTATTCCACCGCCATCCCGCTCGCGATCGACAACCCGCGCATGTTCGTCGCGCGGACGTTCTCGAAAGTATTCGGCATGGCGGGAATGCGTGTGGGGTACGCCGTCGGCCGGCCGGAAACAATCGCGCGCATGAAAGGCTGGATGCTCGGCTCGAATATCAGCCAGCTTTCACTCGCTGCGGCGAAAGTCACCGTCGGTGATGTCGCGCGGATCGCGGAAGAGAAAAAGAAAAATCACGACGCAAAAGTTTTCACCGCCAAAGCGTTCACCGGCATGGGATACGAAGTCGTCCCCTCTGACGCGAACTTCATGATGGTCGACATCAAGCGCGACGTAAAAGTGTTCAAGGCGGAGTGCATCAAGCGCGGGGTGGCGGTTGGCCGCCAGTTCCCGCCGCTGAATACGCACTTGCGCGTTTCGGTCGGTACCATGGCCGAGATGCAGAAGGCGGTGGAAGTGTTCCGGACGACCTTGGCCGGGTGAGCACCGGGGTTTATATTTAAGGCGCTCCAGGTCCCAAAGGGCGCGAGCCCGCCAACTCCGCCAGGGCCGAAAGGCAGCAACGGTACGTGGTGTCTTACGTCGCTTTGTCAGGCCTGGAGTATCCGCGCGGGGATCATCGCACAACGATGACCCCGCGCGTTTTTTTTATTAGCTCAGAGTTCAAGCTCAAAGTTCGCCGGCTCCCAGCTTGGCCTTGTCATGGCTCAAGCTCAGAGCGCCCACAGCTGCAGTCAGCTGGAGCTATGACACTGCCAAGCTGGGAGCTGGCGACCTCTGAGCTTGAACGTTGAGCTTCCGCCAACTTGCACTAACCGTCATGCGTCCGCGCGACTAAATTTGGCCCCATGTCGCTCGCCCTCGCCCGCAAATACCGCCCTCGCCGTTTCGCGGATGTCGCGGTGCAGTCACATGTGGCAACGACCCTCAAAAACGCGATCGCCAACGATCGCATCGCGCACGCCTATCTCTTCTGCGGCCCGCGCGGCACCGGCAAAACCACCCTCGCGCGCGTGCTCGCAATGGCGCTCAACTGCGAGAACAAACAGGCCGATCACGAACCCTGCGGCACCTGTGCCAGCTGCACCCGCATCTGGGCCGGGTCCGCGTCGCTCGATGTCGTCGAGATCGACGCCGCATCGAATCGCGGCGTAGATGACGCGCGCGACCTGCGCGAGCGCGCGATGTACGCGCCGTCGGGTCCGGATCGCTACAAAGTTTATATCATCGACGAAGCGCACATGCTCACGCGCGAAGCGTGGAACGCGCTCCTCAAGATTCTCGAGGAACCGCCGCCGCGCGTCGTGTTCGTATTCGCCACAACCGAGCCGCAGAAAATCGCGCAGGCCGCGGCACCGGTTCTCTCTCGCGTGCAGCGCTTCGATCTCAAGCGTATCGGTCCTGCTGACGTTCGCGTCCGGCTCGGCGCGGTGCTCAAAGAAGAGAAAGTCGGCATCGAACCAGACGCGCTCGGCATGCTCGCGCGCGCAGCGGATGGCTCGATGCGCGACGCGCTTTCGCTCGCCGATCAGGTCCTCTCACTCGGCACCGGCGACATCACCGCAACACGCGTGCGCGAAGCCCTCGGCCTCGTTCACGAAGACGAGTACGTCGCGCTGCTCGATGTCATCGCCGACCATCGCGCTGGTGATATTTTCGCCTCGGTCGGGCGCCTCGCCGATTTTGGAATCGACTTCGGCCTGCTGCTGAGCGGTCTCGCCGATACGCTGCGCGCGCAGCTCGCGATCGTACTCGGCGGCGCGGTTCCCGAACTCTCCGATCATCTGCGCGAGGCGCTCGAGGCACGCAAAGAGCGGTTCGGCTCCGGCGATCTGCTTCGCATGCTGACGATGCTCGTCGAGATCGAGCCGCATTTTCGCCGCAGCGGGCAGCAGCAGCTCCTATTCGAAACGCTGCTCGTTCGGTTCGCGCTGCTCGATCGCACGATCGGCCTCGAGGAAATCCTCCGCGGCTTGGACGGCGCGGGTTCGACAGGCGGCGGCGGTCAGTCGCGTCGCGAAACTCCGGCCGTCGCCCCGCGTCTTGCCTCGCCGCCGATGATGAGCGATTCGAAGCGAATTTCCGAGCCCGCTGCGCCGCCGCGCGCTGTCGCAAAAGAGGTCTCGAAATCGCCCGAACCGCGCGCGGCCTCGAACGCTCCTGCGATCGCGGATCAGCCGCCAAGCGCGCGAAAGAAACAGCCGCTCGACCTCAACCGTTTGGCCGAGCACTGGGACGACGTCGCCGAGCATATCCGAGCGAGCGGCCGCAACGTGGTTGCCTCGGCGCTGAACGAGGCCACCCCGACTGCCGTCACCGCCGGCGGGGTGGTGACAATCAGCGTGACGAGCGATGCCCTCGCCGAGGCGCTGCAGAGCGGCAGCGAGTCGATCCTCGCCGCGCTGCGCGGGATTTTCGACGGCGTTGAGAAAGTCGCGGTGAAGGGAATGACCGAGGGGCAGTCGGCGGCGCGTCCGCGGCTGACGGCCGAAAATGTCATTGCCGACCGGGTCGCAACGCTCCGGAAACGCGATCCGCAACTGAATGCCGCGATCGACGCCCTCGACCTGCGTTTGATCGAGTAGCTGGGAGCCGCTGTGAGCCCGTTCGCCGTGCCTTGCGGCATGTCTCGACCGCGGTCTAACTTATTCAACCTGTTATACTTGGCTTAGTTGTGGCGGAGACCGCGTGTCGGCAATTGAAGATCTCGTAACCGAGTTATCGCGGCTGCCGACGATTGGGAAGAAATCGGCGCTGCGGCTAACGTATCACCTGCTCAAACAGCCGCCCGAACAGAGCCGGCGGTTGGCGCAGGTGCTCGGCACGCTCACTGAACGGGTGCGCCTCTGCGAGCGCTGCTTCAACCTGACCGAAGAGCAGCCCTGCACGATTTGCAAGGATCCCCGCCGCGACGCCGCGACGATCTGTGTGGTGGAAGAGGCAAGCGATATTGCCGCCGTCGAGCGGACGGGCGAGTATCGCGGGGTATATCATGTGCTGGGCGGCCGACTCTCGCCGCTCGACGGCATTGGACCTGACGAACTGACGGTGACGGCGCTGGTTCAGCGCGTGGGCGCCGGCGGCATTCGTGAAGTAATCGTGGCGACCAACCCGAAACTCGAAGGGGAGGCCACCGCGCTGTATGTTCAGGAGCAGTTATCGTCGCTCGGCGTGCTGGTCTCGCGCATTGCGCTCGGGATGCCCGTCGGCGGCGATCTGGAATACGCCGATGGAGTAACAATTGCGCAGGCGATTGCCTCGCGGCGGCAAATGCGATGAAGCTTCCCTCAACGACCCTCGATTTATGTCCGTAGGCTCCGCCAGCTGGTCATTCACCGAAGACGACTTTGCCGCGATTACGACGTCGCTGCAAAAGTTTCTCTTCGAGAGCAACGCACGCTGTGCGCTGCTCGTGGACCGCTCGGGGCAACTCGTGGCGACGGTCGGTGAGCAGCCCCACTTCGATCCGACTGCGTTCGCGACGCTGACCGCCGCTGACTTCAGCGCAAACGATCAGCTCGCAAAGCTGATTGGTGAGACGGATTTCAACTCGCTCTTCCATCAGGGCGAGAAGGAATCGATGTACCTGGCAGATGTCGCCAGGCGCGTGATCCTGGTAGTGCTTTTCGACACGCGCACGACCCTCGGGCTGGTGCGCCTCAAAATGAAGGAAACCGTGGGCGAGCTTACCAAGCTGTTTGAGCAGGTGTTTTCGCGCGGGAACGACGGCTCGGTGCAGCCGGAGGGCCTTCTGCACGGCGCGGAAGACGAAATCGACAAGCTGTTCGGTTAAGGAGAAGCAGCCATGTCGATGATCAACTACGCGTCACGCGAGATCAACTGCAAAATCGTCTACTACGGCCCCGGACTCGGCGGCAAGACGACGAATCTCGAGCACGTGTACGGCAAAGTGAAGCCGGACACCCGCGGCAAACTCATTTCGCTCGCGACGGAAACAGAGCGCACACTGTTCTTCGATTTCCTGCCTGTCGACCTCGGCACGATTCGCGGATTCAAGACGCGCTTCCATCTCTATACCGTGCCGGGACAGGTCTACTACAACGCATCGCGCAAACTGATTTTGAAAGGCGTCGACGGCATCGTGTTCGTTGCCGACTCGCAGATCGAGCGCATGGAAGCGAATCAGGAGGCCATGCAGAATCTGTACGACAACATGGCCGAATACGGATACGATCTCACCAAGATGCCGTTCGTGATTCAGTACAATAAGCGCGATCTTCCGAACGCTTCGCCGCTCAGCGAACTGCAGGGTGCGCTGAATCCGGGGTGGGAAGTTCAGGACGCCGCAAAACAGCGCCTCACGCCGGATCCATACCACGCCGGCGAAAATCTCGTCGAGCAGGTGAGCACCGGTGAGTGGATCGAGCGCGCGACGTACTTCGAAGCCGTCGCGGTGACGGGCGATGGCGTGTTCGACACGCTGAAGGCGGTCAGCAAGCTGGTGCTGAAGACGCTCGCGTGACGCAAAGATGAACACTGTGCGCGGTGCGGGCGCGACGGTGCCGGGAGGGCAATTGATGAACCTCCCGAATGCCATTTCTGCGGCGCGTATCGCTGTTTCACCGTTGATTGCGCTGCTGCCGCTGCTCCCGTCACCGCTTTGGCGCGGTGTGGGATTCGTGCTGTATGTCGTGAGCGCCGTCTCCGATTATTTCGACGGCTGGTTCGCGCGCACCCGCGGCATGGTGACGGATCTGGGCAAGGCGCTCGACCCGCTCGCAGACAAACTGCTGCTCGTCGCGACATTCATCCCGATGATGGTGCTGCAGGGAAAGAGCAGCGATCCCGTTGCCGCGTTCATGGCTGGCGCGCTGCACATCTCGCCGGCGAGCGCGTTTCTCTTTCCGTTCATCACCTGGTTCGGGACCTTCTCGCTCCCCTGGTGGGTCGTTGCGCTGGTCCTCGGCCGCGAAGTTGCAATGACGTTGTTCCGGCAGATGGCGCAAATGAAAGGCGTCGTGATTGCCGCAAACAATCCGGCAAAATTGAAAACGATCATGCAGTACATCTGGGTCGGCGCCGCCTATTTCTGGTTCGGCGCACAGACGCTTTCCGCGGGTGGCAGCTGGGGCGGGCAGTCCACGTGGGATTTCTTTCAGCCGATCGTCGGCGCGATTGGCGTGGTGACGATGTGGGCCGCGGTCGCGTTGACCATCGCATCGTTCGCGATTTACCTCCGGCGATACGGCGCGCTCTTCACGCGCTGAGAATTAGAGAGAGCGCATGAACGTCGAAGTCGTCACCATCGGCGATGAACTGCTGCTCGGATTCACCGTCGACACGAACGCCGCGCATCTCGCGCGTGAACTTGCCGCGGCGGGAATCGGCATCGTGCGGCGGTCGACCTGCGGCGATGCGCCCGATCAGATCGCAGCGGCTGTGAAAGAGGCGCTCGATCGGACCGGTGCCGTGATCACCACCGGCGGTCTCGGCCCCACATCGGACGATCTCACGAAGCCGTCCATAGCGGCGATCTTCGGGCGCGCGATGAAGTTCGACGACGCGATCTGGGAAGAGCTGAAAATCCGCTGGAAGTCTTACAAGTGGCCGGGTGGGATTCCGGAATCGAATAAGACGCAGGCGATGATTCCCGAGGGCGCGGTGATTTTGAAAAATCGCCACGGCTCGGCGCCGGGGATCTGGCTTGAGGATGACCGCGGGCGCTGGGTCGCGATGCTACCGGGTGTTCCGCGCGAGATGCGCGGGATGCTTGCCGATGAGCTGCTGCCGCGGGTTCGCGCGCGGGCGACAGGCACTCCTGTTGTCGTTGCGTCGCTCACTCTTCGGACCATTGGAATCGGCGAATCTGCTCTGGCAGATTTACTCGGCCCTCTCGCGAAAGGTCCGCCCGGCTTGCCCCTCGCCTACCTGCCGTCCGTTGAAGGAACCGACTTACGACTAACAACCCGCAACTCATCGTCTGACGTCGCGCTCGAAAAACTCAGAGCCGGCGCCGCCCAGCTCCGCGCGGTGATCGGCGAGTTCGTCTACGGCGAAGAGAAAACCGATCTCGCCGCGGTTGTTCTCGATCTGCTGCGCTCGCGCGGAATGAAGATCGCCGTCGCAGAGAGCTGCACCGGCGGCCTGCTCGGCGCGCGCCTCACCGCGATCGCCGGTTCCAGCGATGTCGTCGTCGGCGGCGTGATCGCGTACGCCAACGAAGTGAAGGAATCAAAGCTCGGTGTTCGCTCCGAAACGCTGCGCGACTTTGGCGCGGTGAGCGAGGAAACTGCCCGCGAGATGGCGGCCGGCGTGTGTGAGCGTTTTGGGGTGGCCGTGGGAGCCGCCATCACCGGAATCGCCGGACCGGGTGGCGGGACGCCCGAAAAGCCGGTCGGCACCGTCTGCATCGCCATCTCGGCGGCCGGCGCGATCAAGTCCACCAAAGTGCAGATGATTGGCGATCGTGACGAAATCCGCCGCCGGAGCGCCCAGGCGGCCCTGAATCTCGTCCGCCGCGCCCTCGCCTCGTCCTGACCGAAACGCAATCTGGCTTGCCATCGTAGTTAGTTTACAGACATGATCGACGACACCACACCACCGGGTTCCAACCCGTTCGACGACGTCCTTTTTCAGGCCGATTCCGATGCCGTGCCTTCAACTGAGGCGCAGCTTGCGGCCGTTGAGGCGCAGCTTGGGATCACCGCAGCTCAGCTCGCGGAACAGAAAGACAAACTGCTCCGTCTTGCGGCGGAGTTCGACAACTTTCGGAAACGTTCCGTGCGCGAGCGGCAGGAAGCTGAAGCACGCGGCATGTCGAATCTCGTCCGCGGAATCCTCGATGAGATCGACGATCTCGGCCGCTTCGCGCATGTCGATCCTGCGAAGACCGATTCGCTGACACTCCAGCAGGGCGTCGAGATGATCGAGAGAAAACTTTTGAAATCACTCGCCGGTCACGGTCTCGAGATTGTGAACCCGGTCGGTATGCCGTTTGATCCGGTGTCGCAGGAGGCCGTAACGACTGCACCGGCGGAGAGCCCGGATCAGGATCATCTCGTCGCGCAGGTTTTTCAGGTCGGCTACGTATTCAATGGGCAGCTGCTTCGTCCGGCGCGCGTGGTCGTGAAGCAGTGGAAGGACGCGAGCGAGAGCTAAGCCCACTTTCATGGCGCAAAAAGACTTTTATAACGTCCTCGGAGTTTCCGAGAAGGCGACTGGCGACGAAATCAAAAAGCAGTACCGCCGCCTCGCGAAGCAGCATCACCCGGATTCCAACAAGGGCGATGCAAAATCCGCTGAGCGCTTCAAGGAAATTTCTGAAGCGTATCAGGTGCTGAGCGACGACAAAAAACGTCAGCAATACGATGAGATGCGCCGACTCGGCGCGTTCGACTCGATGTCGTCGCGCGCGCAGCCTCGCGGCGCTCGACAGGGCGGCGCGCCGCGTGGTGGCTCGGCGGGCACGACTCAGGATTTTGACATCGGCGGATTCGGCGGCGGCTTCGGCGACATTTTCAGCTCGATGTTCGGTGGCGGAACCGGGAGAACGCAGAGGCCGAGCGGCCCGGAGCAGGGGCAGAGCGTTGAGACGACGCTCGACATTCCGTTCGAGACGGCGGCCCTTGGTGGAAAAGTTGCGATCGAGCTCGAACTGAACGAAGAGTGCATCACGTGTCACGGCAGCGGTGCCGCGAAGGGCGCGAAGATTCAGACGTGCCCGGAATGCGGCGGCCGCGGGACGATTTCATTTGGTCAGGGCGGGTTCGCCGTGAACCGTCCGTGCCCGATGTGTCTCGGAAAAGGCACTGTGCCGTCTGAGAAATGTCCGACGTGCGGCGGGACCGGTGAGACGCGCAGCCGGAAGAAAGTGAACATCAGCGTGCCATCGGGCGTTGATACCGGATCGAAGATTCGCTTGAAGGGGCAGGGCGGCCGCGGCGTTCGAGGCGGCGCGCCCGGTGACATTTTGATCACGTTCAACGTGAAGCCCGATCCGAAGTGGACGCGCGAGGGACTTGATCTCGTTGTCGTCGCGCCGGCGAGCATCGCGCAGGCGACGCTCGGGTCGAAGGTGACCGTCGAGACGCTCGACGACAAAGCCGTGTCGATCAAGATTCCCGCAGGGACGCAGGCAGGAAAGCGTTTTCGGATTCGCGGGCAGGGAATCGCGAAGGACGGCAAGCGCGGCGATCTGATCGTCGAGCTCTTGGTGACGATTCCCGAGAAGCTGAGCGAGAAGCAGGCGCAGCTGATGAAGGAATTCGCCGAGGCCGCGGGGCTCGCGCTGTAGCGGCGAGCCATGCGCCGCGAATAGCGGTTGTACTCGACCTGCATTTTCTGTCACGCCGGCCTCGGGAAGAACGAGGCGATCGAACATTTCCCCGTGGGCCGTCGTTTGGCATTCGACGCGGCGAAGGGGCGGCTGTGGGCGGTGTGCCGCTCGTGTGAACGCTGGAACCTGTCGCCGATCGACGAGCGCTGGGAAGCAATCGAAGAGTGCGAGAAGTTATTTCGCGACACGAAGCTTCGGGTGTCCACGGACAACATCGGCCTCGCGCGCCTGAAAGAAGGAACGACGCTCGTGCGCGTCGGCGATCCGCAGCGGCCTGAGATGGCGGCGTGGCGCTATGGGGATCAGTTCAATCGGCGCCGAAAGAAGCACTACGCGATGGTCGCGGGCGGCGCTGTCGTACTCGGCGGCATCGCGATCGGCGGCGCGTCTGTCGGACTATTCAGCGGCGTCGGATATCAAATAATAAATCAGCTGTATCAGTTGCCGAAGCATTTGACCGTCGCGCGCATTCCGCTGAACGGCGCGGTGCTGCGCGTGAGTCGTACGCATCTCGACAAGGCGACACTGCTTCCGGGCGAGAATGGCGGCATCGAAATCGAGTTCCGCCACAAGCCGCTCACCTCGGCCGCCTGGTTCACCAAACAGAAGTCGACCGTCACAGTTTCTGGTGACGAAGCGATCCGCGTTGCGCGCCATTTATTGCCGCGGATCAATCGAGCCGGTGGCAAGGCGAACGAGGTGACCGAGGCCGTAAGAGTTCTCGAGGCCGCGACTGACAGCGAAGCGTTGTTCGGGCGCTTTGCGAGGATCGCCGGGAGAGACCGGAGCAACGATGTGATGGCGCTTAAGGATTTGAGGGCGCCGGTCCGGCTTGCACTTGAAATGTCACTTCACGAGGAGGACGAGCGCCGCGCGCTCGAGGGCGAGCTTTCGATTCTCGAAGACCGCTGGCGCGAAGCCGAAGAAGTCGCGGCGATCTCTGACGACATGTTTGCGCCACCTGCAGTGACGGCAATGTTCAACCCGCTCAAAGGAAATCGACAGTAGCTGATGCGGCGACGGGCGGACGCGGATACGTTCTTGCACCGTGTATTCGACCTGCATCTTCTGTCATTCTGCGCTCGGCACGAACGAGGCCATTGAGCATTTCCCGGTCGGGCGACGCCTAGCCTTCGATGCCGCGAAGGGACGGCTATGGGCGGTGTGCAAATCGTGCGAGCGCTGGAATCTCTCGCCGATTGACGAGCGCTGGGAAGCGATCGACGAGTGCGAGAAGTTATTTCGGGATACGAAGCTTCGAATTTCCACCGACAACATCGGCCTCGCGCGACTGAAGGAGGGGACGACGCTCGTTCGCGTCGGTGACCCGCAGCGACCGGAAATGGCTGCGTGGAGATACGGCGATCAGTTCCATCGGCGCAGAACCAAGCATGCCGCCATCGTCACAGTCAGCGTAGTTGCAGTCGCGGGACTCTACATTGCGCCGGTGTGGCTAGGCGTCGCGGGTATTGGGAGCGGGTTGGGCACCTTCGTTCAGGGTCGCTGGCTGAACCGGACGGTCGCGACCCTGCCGGCACGCGGAGAGCTTCTCAAACTGAATCGTTTTATGCTGGCGGAACTACGCCTGCACTCGAACGAAGCTCAAGGGTTCGCGCTGGAGGTGCCGCACTGGCCAGTGTTGCCGCGGCCGCCAAAATCACGACGCTGGCTTCGGCTGCCGAAGATGCATGCGGTCTCGAACTTTCCGACGGTGATGTTGCACGGCGACGACGCGCTGAGTGCGGCTCGCCATTTGTTGCCGCGACTCAACCGCGCAGGTGCAAAACAGCATGATGTTGCCGCCGCAGTCGGCGTGCTTGAGAATTCGCGGAGCCCAGAGCAGCTGTTTGGATTAACCGCGTTTGCGAGCCGAGGGAAGACAATCGGCCAGCTCGCGCCGGAGCTCCGCTTGGCCCTCGAGATGTCGTTACATGAGGACGACGAGCGGCGCGCGCTCGAAGGAGAGCTTTCGATTCTCGAAGATCGCTGGCGCGAAGCCGAGGAAGTTGCAGCGATCTCCGACGATATGTTTCTCCCGTCCGGCGTCAACGCGATGCTGAAGAAACTGAAGGGCGATCGCGCGTGACCCCGGAACGTCCGTCGCGTCGCATCGTCGGCTTTCACGTCGACGATGACGGTCAATGGATCGCCGAACTCGAGTGCGGCCATACGCAGCACGTGCGGCACGATCCTCCCTGGCAGCTTCGGCCATGGACGCAGACGGCCGCCGGCCGTACCGCGCATATCGGCACTATGCTCGCGTGCGCGCTATGCGAGTCGTCCGGAGGATCATAATGGCGAAGCCGTTGCGCCTCGGCGCACGTGATCTCAAACGCGTCGACTGTCCCGCTGGATGGATGTCGCCCGACGGCTACGCGCGGTATCTCAGGAAAACGCTGGCCGCGTTGCGGGGGCGGCGAATGGAACGATAGAGCGCAACTTGTCGTTGATCGCCGATGGTTCCCGAAGTTGACATTTCGATTAGCCCATTCGGCACTTTTGGCAAGCGATTGGCAAAAGTGCCGGGAGTAACGAAGGTCTAAATCGTCGCCATCGGCAGCGGCGCTCGAGCGCGCCGCGATGCCTCGATAAATCCGCCGCCGAGCACACGATCGCCGTCGTACAGCACCAGCGACTGTCCCGGCGCGATCGCGCGCACCGGTGCGTCAAGCGCGAGCTCGATCTCATCACGTTCGATCCGCACGATCTCGGCCGGGACGATCGGTGCGCGATGCCGCACGCGGACGCCGACATGATCGCCAACGCGCGGCGCAGGATCCACGAGCCAGTTCAGTCCGCGCGCAATCACACCGCGCCCCATCAGCTCTTCGCGCGGCCCGATCACAACCGTGCGGTCATTCGCGCGAATTTCCGTGACGAACATCGGCTCGTCATAGCCGCCCGGAACGCCGCGACGCTGGCCGATGGTGTAGTGCGCGAACCCAAGATGCTCGCCCACCACCGTGCCATCGCTCGTGACGATCGGGCCGGGCGAAAGCGATGGCGCATCGGCGCCGAGGTGCTCGGTGAGAATCTTTGCGTAGTTCCCTTCCGGCACAAAACAGATTTCCTGACTCTCCGGCTTCTCCGCGACGAGATTCAACCCGAGCTCGTGTGCGAGCACCCGAACCTGCGGCTTGGTCATGTCGCCAACAGGGAGCAGCATCCGCGAGATGGCCGACCGCTCGATGCCCCAGAGGAAATAGGTCTGATCTTTCGCGTCGTCTGTTCCGCGGTTCAGCTCGCCATTCATGACGCGCGCGTAGTGACCAGTCGCCACAAACTCCGCGTCGACGGTATCGGCCTTCTGGATCAGATCACGAAATTTCGTGAACGTATTGCAGCGCACGCAGGGAATCGGCGTGCGGCCGCGCGCATACTCCGAGACAAAATCGTCGAGCACGTCGCGCGTGAACGACTTCTCTAGATTCAACACGTAATGCGGAATGCCGATCCGCTCCGCGATCCGCCGCGCGTCGTTCACGCTGTCCAGCGAGCAGCACGGCTTGTCCGGGACCTCGGCGCCGTCGCTGTGCAGCTTCATCGTCGCGCCGATCACATCGTAGCCCTCGCGCACGAGCATCGCGGCGGCGACAGACGAATCGACGCCGCCGGACATTGCGACAAGGACGCGAGCTTTCACGAGCGACTTACCCGACGCTCGCCAGCCCGCGCGCCTTCAGCGCGAGGGCGGGGAACACTTCGGCAACGCGGTCGATGCATGCGTCCGTCGTGAGCGAGCCGAGGCTCATGCGGATTGCAGCGTTTGCGATTTCTGCGCTGAGGTCGAGCGAGTCGAGCACGTGCGACGCGCCGACGCTTCCGCTCTGGCACGCCGACCCGCCGGAGCAGGCAATGCCCTGTAGGTCGAGCGCCATCAACATGGATTCGCTGTCCGTGCCCGGCACAGAAATGCTGAGCACGTGTGGTGCACGCTTCGCCCCGCGTCCATGAACGATCGCGTCGGGAAGCTTCGCGAGGATCGCAGTTTCGAGGCGCTCGCGCAGCGCGGTGAGGCGCGCGCTCTCGCGCTCGTGCTCGGCGAGCGTCAGCTCAGCGGCGGTCGCAAGCGCGACAGCGTACGCGACATTCTCCGTGCCCGGGCGGCGCCCGCGATCCTGCGAGCCGCCGAAAAAGAGCGGCTCGAGTGGGGTGTTGCGGCGGATGTACATCGCGCCGATTCCTTTTGGTGCGCCAATCTTGTGACCGCTGATCGCGAGGAAATCGAACGGCGTCTTACGAGCATCGATCTCAACTTTTCCGAACGCTTGCACAGCATCAGTATGAAAAATCGCGCCGCGCGACTTTGCGAGTGCTGCGAGTTCTTCGATCGGCTGGATCGTGCCGATCTCGTTGTTGATCCACATCACGGTACAGATTGCGGTGTCGTCGCGAATGAGTGCATCCGCTGACTGGAGCTGAACGGTGCCGGTTGAATCGACCGCGATGAACCGCTCTTCCGCACCTTCTTTGGTGGCCTGATGCACGGACTGGAGAACGGCTTTGTGCTCGATCGGCGAGGTGACGATCGCGTTCCGTCCCTTCGGTTTGAGTACGCGCCAACCACCGAGGATCGCGATGTTGTCGCCTTCCGTGCCGCCGGACGTGAAGCAGACTTCGTCGGCGTTGGCGCCGAGGCACTTGGCGACGCGCTCGCGCGCGGCATCGAGCGCGGTGCGCGCCTCGCGCCCCCAGCGGTGCGTGCTCGAAGGGTTCCCGAAGCGCGGGCCGAAGAACGGCTGCATGGCTTCGAGGACTTCGGGGCGGACCGGGGTGGTGGCGGCGTGGTCGAGGTAGATCGGGGCGGGCATGGGCTAAATATAACAAAAAGGCGACGAGCGACTGGTAAATGGCGATCTGGCGCATGGCGACTCGCACGGGGCAAGTCGAACAAGCGTTGTTCCACTCACTCCGTGCCACTCACAATGCACCAGATCGCCATTTACGAGTCGCCAGTCGCCGCCGTTATGCGGTCGTCCATCTCATCCAGCGACTTCGGCCAGTCCTTCTTGAGCAACCGCGACATCCCCCTGTCAGCCAGCAGTTTCCCCCCTGTCTGGCAGGTGGCGCAGTAATCCGTCTCGTTGTCCGCGTATCGAATTCGCTGAACTGGCGACCCGCACACCGGGCAGGGCTCACGGAATTTCCCGTGCACCGCCATCTCCGGCCGGAACGCGGTGACTTTCTCCGGAAACTTCTCGCCCGTTTCTGCGCGCAGCCGTGCGATCCAATCCGTCATCGTGGAGATCGTGGCACTGTGCAATCGATCCGCCTGCTCATCACTCATTTTCGACGTGAGCAGCAGTGGCGAGAGCTTCGCCCGATGCAAAATCTCATCAGAGTACGCGTTGCCAATCCCGCTAAACAACCTCGGATCTGCGAGCGATCGTTTCAGCGTATGATTCTCGGATCTCAGCCGC
This sequence comes from uncultured Gemmatimonadota bacterium, assembly GCA_903910555.1. Classification (GTDB taxonomy): domain Bacteria; phylum Gemmatimonadota; class Gemmatimonadetes; order Gemmatimonadales; family Gemmatimonadaceae; genus Fen-1231. The sequence continues at coordinate 56,323 of CAIVZZ010000010.1, forward strand.
GCCGTGAAATCCGCGACCGACGAATCGAGGATCTCCATCCCGCCGCGATCAAACTCGCGCAGCGCGTCCTCTCCCCGCACCAGATAAATCGACGCCCGTTTCTTAGTCCCCGCCTCGGTAAGAACGAGTGTCCCCGAATCGAATTCGATCGCCGCGAGCGCCAGTCGCCGGCTCAGCTTCGGCGTCTTGTCGTGCCACTTGAAGCGTCCCGCGACCATCAGGTGAATCACGAGGAAAAGTTCGTCGTCGAGCCCAAACACGATCCGCTTTCCGATCCGCCGCAGCTCGCGCACGGTCTTCCCGCCCACCTCGGAGATCGGCGGGTCCACCGACCTAAGCACGAACGGACTCACCAGCTGCACGCGCCACATCGCGTGCCCCACCACCCGGCGCTCAATGGCATCGAGATAGACGGTGATATCGGGAAGCTCAGGCATGGAGCTACATTATCGCCCACATGACGCCAGACGCTACCGCTCCATCGGATAAGTCACCCGGCGATCTGTCTCCGGGCGCGACATTCGGTGCGTATCGCATCAACCGCCTGCTTGGGCGGGGCGGGATGGGCGCGGTGTATGAGGCGGTGCATCAGACCGACGGCCGCGTTGTCGCCCTCAAACTGCTCAGCGTCGATCTCGATCAGATGGACGCGAGGCAAAGATTTCTTCGGGAAGGGCAGACCGCCGCCGCGATCAACCATCCGAATGCGGTTTACATCTACGGCACCGAAGAGATCAACGGCACGCCCGTCATTTCGATGGAGCTGGTGCCCGGCGGCACGCTCGAGGAAAAAGTCAAAGAGCGCGGACCGCTGCCGGTGGCCGATGCCGTTGAAGACATCATCCAGGTCATTGACGGACTCGACGCAGCGCTCGCCGCCGGCGTGCTCCACCGCGATGTCAAACCGGCAAACTGTTTTATAAATGCGGACGGAGTTGTAAAGATCGGCGACTTCGGACTCTCGAAGCCCGTCGACGGCGAAGAGCAGATGAAGCTCACGCGCACCGGAGTCTTTCTTGGCACGCCGGTCTTCTCGTCACCGGAACAGCTCCTCGGCGAGACGCTCGACGTGCGCAGCGACATCTACGCCGTTGGCGTGACGTTCTATTATTTGCTCACCGGGCAGTTGCCGTATTCGAGCGGCTCGATGATGCAGGTCGTCGCTGCTGTGCTGAATGGCGCACCAACGCCGCTGCATTCGCTGCGTGCCGATCTTCCACAGAACGTGGTCGATGTTGTCATGAAAGCGATCGCGCGAAAAACCGCGGACCGCTATCAGAGCTATGACGAGTTTCGCGCTGCTGTCGCCGGGCTGCGCGCACCGGAGATCACACCGGCCACGCTCTGGGATCGCTTCCGCGCGGGAGTTGTGGATGCCGTGGTCGTCGCGGCGATCGTCTGGGTCATGCTCACGCTTTCCGCGTCGATCACCGGGAACGTCATAGTTTCGAGCTCGCCGCTCGGACTCAAACTGAATTTGCTGCTCGGCTGCGTGATGACACTGATCATCATCGCGATTCCCGAAGGCCTTCGCGGCGCGTCAATCGGCAAGTGGCTGGTCGGAATCAGAGTCGCCGGACTGGACGGCGAAATTCCCGGCCTTCCGCGCGCGGCGGCGCGGGTCCTGTTGCTGGAGTCGATCGCTGCGGCAGGAGTCGCCGCGCAACTGATGCCGACAACCGCGACGACGCGCGCGCTGGCGGTGTTCTCCGCGAACGTCGGCTTGCGCGCGCTGCTGTTCGTTACGGTGCGGCGTGCGAACGGCTGGCGGATGCTGCAGGATTTTGCGACCGGAACGCGCGTGATCCGCCGTGCGCCGGACGCACTGAAGCGCCACGGCGAGATGCAGCGGAGAGAAGCACCGGCGCTCACCGGAAGCGAGCGGCATATGGGGCCATACGCGGTCGTCGGCGCGCTGCGCGAGGGGAGTGCGGTGCTGCTCGGCTGGGACGAGTCGATGCAGCGGTCCGTGTGGATCGTGCCGCAACGCGCCAACGCTCCGGAGATCGCGCAGGCGCGCCGCGATCTCGCGCGGTTGACGCGGTTGCGCTGGGTGGCTGGCCGCAGGTCGGGCGACGACTGTTGGGACGCGTACGAATCGCCGTTTGGCGAACCGCTCTCCGCCAGGCTGCAGCGCGCCGTGCCATGGAGTGTGCAGCAGGAGTGGGTGCTCGATCTCACGAGCGAACTGATGGCCGCCGAACGCGACGGCACGCTGCCCGCGGCGCTCAGCGCGGACGCGCTTTGGGTGAATGCCGCGGACCGGATTGTCGTTCCGGAAAGTGCAGGCGCTGCTGTGGCCGGCTCGACAGCGGCGCCGCTTACGCTTGTCGCGCAGTTGTTGGAGCTGCTTCGCGCGGCCAACAAAGGACACGCTCCTCTGCCGCGGTACGCCATGCGCGCACTTGCCGCTGCGCACACGGCGGGGAGCGTCGACGAGATTCACGCGCTGTTCAAAGAGACAGTCGGGCGGCCCGTCGAAATTTCGCACGTGCGCCGGAGCGGCCTTATTGGCGCGACGATTTTCGTCGTGCTGGTCGTTCCTGTGTTGAGCATCGTGCCGATCCGCCAGCAGTCGAAATCCGATCCTGCGGGAAGAACACTTTCAGGTTTGCTGCAATTCATCGGCGACAGCGCGCACGCGCTCCCTGTTGCAGAACGACCGAAGACGCCGAAGAAACGCGGCAACTTGATGACGAGCTTGAACGGTGCGCTTCAGAAAGCGGGATGGTTCACGACGGACAGCGCGCTCGATAGACTCTCGCCGGAGGAGTACAAAGAGCAAAGCCATCTCGCGCAGGTTTACGTCGCTGCTGTGCTTGCCTCGCGCGTTCGCGACACGACGACGACATCGGTGTTCGGCCGCTCGCCGCCAGAGGCGAGACTGGCAAGGGATATTCTGAAGCTCTATCCGACGGTAGATTCGACGGAGCTCCGCGCGGCACGCGTGCTCGTGGATTCAACATGGCATGGCGACCCACCCGGCGCCGGTCTCGATCTGCTCGTGAAGGTGGTGGCGGCGATTTTGTTTGTGTTCCTGCCCTGGTTCTTCGCCGGATGCGCAATTGTGATCGCAGTGTTCGCGCGCCGCGGCCTGCTGATGCGTGGATTCCAGGTGGATATCGTCACGAAGGACGGCGAGCCCGCGGGCCGTGCGCGAATTTTCCTGCGCAACGTGGTCACCTGGCTGCCCGTCAGCGCGCCGATCGTGATGTATCTGGCCGTGGATGCTGCGCCGCCCGCAGCTGCAGCATTCGCGTTAATTGCGTCGGCCGCGGCGGTCGCCCTTCTCACCGCAACCGCGATTTGGATCGGTATTCGCACGCCGGCGCGCGGAATCGCCGATCGCGTCGCCGGCACGTATCTCGTGCCGGAGTAACGCTGGCTGGCTACGGTCCGCCGTAGAATTTTGCGCGAATCGCCCACAGGTCCGGGAAAAATCGCTGGCTGATTGTTTTCTGGAGATACTTCGCGCCAAGTGTTCCGCCGGTGCCGCCTGTGCCCGGGCCGATGATGCGCTCGACGAGCTGCACATGCAGAAAGCGCCAGCGCGCAAATCCCTGTTCATATTCGAGCAGCTCTTCGGCGAGCAGCAAGAGCGTCGTGTGCTTCTCGCTCGTGTAGATCTGTTCGATCGTCACGCCGTGCTTTGTTAGAAGCGATTCGAACAGCGCTTGAAGTGTCGGCCGCTCGAGCGCGCGCTGCACGAGCGCCGGAATCGGGCCATGTTCGGCGAGCGCATGGAGAAAATGGGGCTCGCGCAAACCCGATACAGCTTCGATCGCGCGGAACTGAATGCTCTGCGACCCGCTCGATGATCCGAGGTAGCCGCGGAACTGCGCGAATCGCTGCGGCGGAAGCGTGTCGAGCGCAGAGAGCTGGTTCGTGACGATTCCAACGAGGCCGTTGATGCGTTTGATCGCCTGCAGCGAAGCTGGTGCATCGCCGCTCGCGAGACGCGTGATCAGCGCGTCGAACTCGTGCAGGATGACTTTGAACCAGAGTTCGCTTGCCTGATGGACGATGATGAAAAGCAACTCGTCAGGATGCTCCGGCGTCGAACGCGGGCGCTGAAGCTCCAGCAGCTCTTCCAGCGCGAGATACGACCCGTAGTCAATGCCGCGCGGCTCACCGCCTGAATCATGCGCGCTCAAAACGACGCGACCTCAAGCGACATCAGATCGTCGACGCGCATTGTCTCGCTCGTATAGAAGGGCTCGCCGTACTTGCACCGGATCTGCGATCCATAGTGTGCGGCCTGATGACGGATGATGTCGTAGAGCGGCTCCCCATTCGGAAACACTTCGCCGCCCTGAATCGCGCCGTCGAACTGCGAGCCATAGCACTTGATCGCCTCGAGCTTCGTTTCGAATTCGTCGGAGACATTCACGATGAATGTCGGTTTTTCCTGATCCTCTCGAAACGAAAGCGCATGCAGGAGTTTGAGCGGGCGATGCGGAGGATGCTCCGGCGCGACCTTCGCGAGCCCGGCCACAAAGCACGCATCGCGCACGAGTTGCGCCGTCACGTGATGATCGGGATGACGGCCGCGCAGCGCGGGCGCAATAATCACGCGCGGCTTGAGCCGGCGAATTACGGCAGCGACAGCGGCACGAGTTTCCGGAGTGTTGGTGATCGCGGCATCCGGCAGCTCGAGGTTCTCGCGCACCGAAACGCCAAGAATTTTTGCAGCAGCAGCGGCTTCAGCCGCGCGTGTGGCCGCAGATCCGCGCGTGCCCATCTCGCCTTGCGTGAGATCGAGGATGCCGGTGCGGCTCCCCTGACGCGCAACTTTCGCGAGCGTTCCGCCCGCGTTCAGCTCGGCGTCGTCGCGGTGGGCAAAGATTGCCAGAACGTCGACAGTAGACATTCTGGAAGATAGAGCGGGACGGCGCGCGGCGGGAGCAACCGGCGCCGCATCTGACTGGCTACGACCCGCGAATCGCCATCATCGGGTCAATGCGCGACGCGCGCCGCGCCGGGATGTAGCTGGCAAGAACGGCGGCGCCAGCCAGGATCAGAAGCATTCCCGCGAACGTGACGGGGTCGGTGGCGGTGACGCCGAACAGGAATCCACCGAGTGTCCGCGTGAGTGCCCACGATGCCACAGTCCCGATCACCATCCCGATACCCGCGAGCGCGAGAGTCTGCTGAATGATGCGCGCCTGGAGGTGTCCCGCCGTAGCGCCGAGTGCCATGCGCACGGCGATCTCCTGCGTGCGCTGCGTGACCGTGTATGAGATCACGCCGTAAATGCCAATGAGCGCGAGGCCGAGCGCGAACAGCGCGAATCCGGTGAGCATCAGCGTGAAGAAGCGGCGCGGCGAGACTGCCGAGTCGACAATCTGATCGAGCGTGCGGATTTGATTCGTTGCGAGTCCCGGTGCGATCGACCCGAGCGCCGTCCGAATGCTTCCGGCGAACGCCGCCGTCGATAGCGTCGTGCGCACGACGAGAAGTGTCGCCGAGTAATCTCCGGTCTGGCGCATCGGCATGTAGAACTCGTTGCCAGAGCCTTTCTCCAGCGCCGCATGGCGCACATCGCGCACGACGCCAACCACACGACGTTCCTCGTTGCCGTTTACGATGATCTTGTCGATCGGATCTTCGTCCGGCCAAAGAGTACGCGCGAACGTTTCATTCACGAGTGCAACGGGCTCACTGAGCGACCGGTCTTCCGCTGTGAAGTCCCGCCCTTTCACAATGCGAATCCCCATCGTCGCGGCGTAGCCGTCGGTCACGACACGGATGTACGTCTCGGGGCGCGTATTGGCTGCGTACACGTGACCCTTCGCTCCCATCGACCAGCTGCGGTCGCCGCTCAGCGGAAGCATGTCGGTGATCGCCGCGTTCGTCACGCCGGGAATTTGTTTGGTGCGCGCGAGGACATCGTCGTAGTACGCGTTGACGGCATCCGCTGACATGTTGCGGCGGTCCGCATCCACGCGAAGCGCCGTGACGCGTTCAGGTTTGAACCCGAGATCGACGTCGAGCACGTTCAGGAAACTTCTGCTCAGCAGTCCGGCGCCGACGAGCAGAACGCACGCGAGGGCTATTTCTGAGACGACGAGCGCGTTGCGCGTCCACTTGCGTGCGCCGCCATCGGTCGCGCTTCGCCCGGAAACGCGCAGCGAATCGTGAATCGCGGCGGCGGGAATCCGCAGCGCCGGTGCGAGGCCGAACAAGAGGCCGGCCGCGAGTGCGAGCGTCATCGCGAATGCGAGCGAGAGGGCGTCGATATGCACGGTCTGCAGGAGCGGCAATGTGATCGCGCTGAGGCCGGCGATCATCCGCGTTCCCGCATACGCAAGCGTGAGTCCGAGCAGCGCTCCCGCCGACGCGAGGATAAGGCTCTCCGTGAGCATCTGACGCATCTGCCGCGCGCGGCTCGCGCCGAGTGCGGCGCGAATCGCCACTTCCTGGTGACGCGTGGTGGCGCGCGCGAGGAGCAGGTTCGACAGATTCGCGCATACGATCAGCATCACGGCGCCGACGCCGAGCGCGAGCAGCAACATGGCCGCACGCAACGAGCCGCTCACATGCTGCCGCAGCGAAGAGAGCTGCGGTTTGAACGGATTGCGATCGGCGACGTGTTCGTCAGTGAGTCGCTTGCCGATCGCCGTGATTTCGGCCGTCGCTGCGCTCATTGATGCCTGCGGTTTCAGGCGCGCGACGATCGCGAGTGTGTTGCCATTGCGATTGGTGGCCTCGATCAACGGATACGCGTAGTACAGATCGATGTGGCTTCCCGGCGCGAAGATCGAGCCGAAGTCGAACGATTCCGGAAGCACCCCGATGACCGTGACCGGTGCGTTGTTGATCGTGAGCGCCCGGCCGACGATTGTTGGATCCGACGCGAACCGCTCTGTCCAGAGGCTGTGACTGATGAGCGCGACGCGCGGACCGCTTCCCGACGTTTCCTCGGCGGTGAACGTTCTGCCGGCAACCGGTTGCACGCCGAGCGTATGAAAAAAGTTCTGCGTCACGCTCAAGCCGCTCAGGCGTACCGGGTCGCCGGCGCCCGTGAGATCGTTGTTGCCTGCGCTGAAGCCGCCGTAGTAGGCGCCGAGCTCGTCGAGCGTTGTGTTTTGTGCAGAGAGGTCGAGGAAGTGATTGACCTGCGTATTCCAGCTGGGGCCGTTGCTGATCCAAATGAGTCTGCTCGCATCGCGGAACGGGAGCGGCCGCAACAACATGGCGTTGGAGATGCTAAACACCGTGACGCTCGCGCCGATCCCCAGACCGACGATCAGGATGGCGAAGGTCGTGAGCCCCGCATCGCGCCGCAGCGTGCGAAATGCGTAGCGAACATCCTGCAGGAAATCGTCGACGAGGGCGCTGAACTTCATGGATCTCTCCGAGTGGGGTGACCGGATCGTCAAACGGTAGACAGCAGGGCGGTTGGAACGGTTGCGCGGCCTGTTCCGCGCGGCAGATTCAGCGCAGACTCCTTACTTCACTCTCGCGAAAACACATCATGAAATCGATCTCAGCACCCAAGGCACCGGCAGCGGGCGGCCACTATTCACACGCCATCGTACACAGCGGGCTCGCGTTCGTCTCAGGACAGTTGCCGACAGTTCCGGGGAGCACCGATCGCACGGTTGGGACGATCGAAGAGCAGACTGAGCAGACGCTGCGCAACGTCGAGGCCGTGCTCGAGGCGGCGGGGAGCTCGCTCGCCAAATGCGTGCAGATGACGATTTATATCTCGGAGATGGAGCTGTGGGGCCGGGTGAACGCGGCGTATGCGAAGGTCATGGGCGACAGCAAGCCCGCTCGCGCGGTGGTTCCGGTGGGCTTGCTGCACTATGGATATCAGATCGAGATCCAGGCCATCGGAGCGGTGGAATAAAAAGAGCGGCCGGCATTTCTGCCGGCCGCTCTTTTTACTGCTGTTCGAAACTAGAGCCCTGCGGGCGGACGACCGCGGCCCTGCGGCATCGCGGCAATGTTGTCCGCGAGCATTTTCTTGTCGCCATCGTTCGAGAGGAGAGCGGCGAGGTCGGCATTGCGCTTGTCGGTGATCTTCTTGCGCTGGTCCATCGCGTCAGCTGCCGCGCGATCGACGGCGCGACTATCAGCACCAGCCTTCGTGATGATATCGACGGCCTTCGCCTTGATCGCATCCGTGATCGTGATGCCCTTGAACATCGCGTCCACCTGCTGTGCCATACGAGCAGCGATCTGCTCAGGCGTCTGCTGCATCCCACCACCACCACCACCCTGGGCGCTGGCCGAGCCGGCCATCACCGCAAGCATCGCCGCTGCCGCAAAGAACTTACGCATTTGAACTTCCTCCAAGACCACCGGTGAATTGAGACGGCACTGTTGCCGTTCTCGGTCGTACACATGCCACGTTAATGACGTACAGGCCGCCCGAAACGTTAGAGATTTCTCCCTTCCGTGCCGATACTAGCCCGGCGACGACAAGCACCGAAATTGGCCGCCTGACAGCACTTATGCAACGGGGCCGGACTGGGAAAACAGCGGCCGCCGCCGTTATTCGTAGCGGAGCGCCTCAACCGGGTCCATTCGAGCGGCTCGCCGGGCCGGAAGGACCCCAAAAACCAGCCCAATGGCCACGCTGACCGCCACGGCGACCAGGGTCAGCCCGATAGGGGTGCTGGCGTTGATATTCATCAGGTAGGTCACCCCGCGCCCTGCGGTCAGTCCCACAAGGATTCCGAGCAGGCCGCCGATCCCGGTGAGCGTTGCCGCTTCGATCAAAAACTGGAGCATGATGTCGCGCCGGGTCGCACCGAGCGCCTTTCGGACGCCGATCTCGCGGGTCCGCGCCGTGACCGAGACCATCATGATCGCCATCACCCCGATCCCGCCCACCATCAGCGCCACCGAGGCGAGCACCAGCATCACGAAGAAAAAGATGTCCGTAATCGAGGTGAACGTGTCGAGAATCTGCGACTGACTCATGAGATCGAAATTGTCGTGATCCGCGGGCCGGAGTTTCCGGATCGACCGCATCTCAATCGTTACGGCGTCCATCGCATCGGCCACGCTCACACCCGCCTTCGGCTTGATGCAAATGAAAAGCGAGTTGGTTTTATCGATGTGGTATGAGTGCAGCACGAACTGGTACGGAAAGACGGCGCCAACTTCCTGACCTGGCGGCGCAAAAATATTCGCGGGCGGCGCATAGATGCCGACGACCTGCACCGGACGCCCGCCCGCGACGATCGTTTTACCAAGCGGGTCTATACGACCGAAAATCCGCAGCGCCTGCGCTTCCTGAATCACGATCACCGGCGCGCCGCCGCGCAGTTCCGCCTTGGTGAACCACCGCCCCGCAATCAGCTCGCCGCCCTGGATCTCCTGATACCGTTCGTCCGAGCCGAAACCGGCGATGCTCTGCGTCCGCGCTCCCTGATACTCGAGCCGCAGCTGGATCTGCGCCCAGATTCCGGCGTATTCGATCTGCGGCAACGCTGCTATGCGATCCGCTTCCTCCGCGCTGATGTCGGGGCGGATGCGAATCCACTTCGGCAGGTTGTCCGGATTCACCGGCGTCGTTTGAAAAACCTTGATCACATAAAACGTCGTCGGCCCCGCGACCTGAATCGTATTCAGGATCTGATCGCGTACGCCCTGAACGATCGTCGCCATCGTCATCACGGTCGAGACGCCGATCACCACGCCCAAAATCGTAAGACCGGAGCGCAGCTTGCTCGCGCGCAGCGCATCGAACGCGATCTCGATATTCTCGCGCAGCTGAGCGATGGAAATCCTGCGCATTAGCCGTTCCTCTTGCGTTTCATTCGGCCCGCAGCGCCGTGATCGGATCGAGGCGCGCCGCGCGGCGCGCCGGATACACGCCAAAAATGACGCCGACTACGGCGCCGAGCAGCACCGCAACAAGCACTGACCACCCCGTTATCCGGGCTGGCAACGGTGAGACCGTGGCCACCAGCGTGGCGAACGCCCAGCCGCCGAATACGCCGAGCAAGCCGCCCGTGGTCGCAAGCACGATCGACTCGGCGAGGAACTGCCGTTCGATGTCCTGCGAGCGCGCGCCGACCGCTTTGCGGATTCCGATTTCGCGAGTCCGTTCGGAGACCGACATCAGCATGATGTTCATGATCACGATTCCGCCGACTACGATTCCGATCGCGACGACCGCTGGAATCACGCTGAACAGCACCGCGGTCAGCTGCTTCCAAAAATCGACTAGTGCCGATGCAGTCTCGAGCGAGAAATTATTTTCCTGTCCCGGGCGCAGCCGGTGGGCAACGCGCATCGCTTCTTCAGCGCGCTGCATCGCGTCGTCGACCTGCACGGCCTCGCGCATTTTCACCGAGATGGTCGTCGTGAGGCGGCGGCCGTAGAGCATCTCGTAACGCGTGAACGGAATGAGTGCGAACGAGTCGAAGCTTTGGCCGAGCACTTTTCCCTTTGGCGCAACGACGCCGACGACGGTGAAGTGCTCGCTGCCGAGGCGCACATCCTGCCCGACGGCATTTACCCCTTCGAATAATTTCTCAGCGACTTCATTCCCGAGGACCACCACGGAGCGCCGCTGCGCGATGTCGGTATCGGTGAGCGGGCCGCCCGCATCAAACCGGTAGTCCTGCACTTCCTGATAGGGCGGCGTGATGCCGAACACGAGGATGTCGCCGACTTCGCGGTCGCGCCACGCGATGTCCGATTGAGGCGTGGGGAATCCGGTCGTCAGGCCGATCGCCTGCGCTTCCGGGATCGCGGTGCGGACCGCGTCGGCATCGCCGACGCTGATCCGCGGCCGGCGCTGGATTTTTTTCATTTCCTCGTCGTCGAAAAAACCGACTTGGATCGGCGTGCGGCGGACCTGAAATGCATTGGTCCCGACCACGGCGCCCGCGATATTTTCTTTGACGTACGCGTTCATTCCCTGAATGACCGCGACGACGGCGACGAGAAATGCGACCGAGACGATGATGCCGAGGAGCGTGAAGAAAGATCGCAATTTATTTGCGAGGATTTCTCCAAACGCGACGCTCAGTAAATCGGATAGACGCACGTTACTCGTGCCTGAGGGACTCCACTGGATCCATGCGGGCAGCTCGAGCCGCCGGCATCATCCCGAACAAAATGCCCGTTCCCGCCGCAGCGACAAGCGCAACGATCACCGCCTCCGGCGGAATCGACGCCGGAATCGGCGTATAAATCTTCACCAACTCGGCGAGGATCGCGCCGATCACCAGTCCGATGGCCGCGCCGAGTGTCGTGAGCGTGGCAGCCTCAACCAAGAACTGCCAGAGAATAATGCCGGCTGTTGCCCCGAGTGCTTTGCGCACGCCGATCTCACGCGTACGCTCGGTGACCGAGATCATCATGATCGCGACCACGCCGACGCCGCCGACGAGCAGCCCCACGCCTGAAAGCGTCATGCCGACGAGGAAGACGGCGCCGAAGAACTGGTTGAAGATGTCCATGATGCGATCTTCGCCAACCAGGTAAAACGAGTTGTTCGCGCCGGGTTTAATTCCGCGCCGGCTGCGGAGCAGGGCAGTCACGGCATCCATCGCGTCGTCACGCGTGATTGACGGCTGCGGCATCACAGACACGCCGATCCCGCGCTTGTACACGCTGAGGTGGCGCCACGCGGTCATCATTGGTACGATCGCGCGCGGCTGATCCGGTCCCGTTCCGTTGAGCGTCTTGAGGAAGCCGGCCTTGGTGTGAAAAACACCGATCACGGTGAACGGCTTTCCCTCGAGCGTGATTTCCTTTCCGAGCGGATCGGAATCGCCAAAGAGCTGCGACTTGAGCGTGTCGTTCACGATGATCAGCGGGGCCGCGCTCTGGTTTTCCGATTCCGTAAAGCTGCGTCCTGGTGAGATGTCGGCGCGGTCGGTGCGAATCCAGTCCGTGGTGTACGCGTCATAGCCGACGGCCTTGAGCTGATGATCGCGGTACGTCATCGTCGTGCTGGTGCCGATGCGCGCGACCGCGTACGCAACTTCCGGAAGCCCCTGGATCGCGTGCAGCTCGTCGAGCGAAACCGGCGGATTCTTGCGGTCGGGGCAGGGATCGTCCGGGCTGTTGCACTGATTGTTGCCGGGATCTCGACGGTTGATTTGAAAAGTTGTCGCGCCGAACTCGTCGAGATCTTTCTGGAAGCTCTCGCGAATGCCGTGCACGGCCGCCGCCATCGCAACCACGACAAATACGCCGACGGCAACACCAGAAATCGTGAGCGCGGCGCGCACTTTGTTGCTCTTGATTGCTTCGAACGCAATCGTGACGCCCTCGAGCGCCATCGCGACTTTCGCGAAGAACTTCACCGCTACTCCTGCCTCAGCGCGGCGATCGGATCGAGCCGCGCCGCGCGCGAAGCCGGATAGACGCCCGCAACAATCCCGACGCCCGCGCCAAGAACCAGCGCCATTCCGATCGACCACGGTGCGACCGCGGCGGGAAGGGGAGTGGCCATCGAGACGATCTTCGCGGCTATCAGGCCGAGTGCAATCCCAATCGCTGCACCCATGACGCTGAGCGTCGACGCTTCAATCAAGAACTGCGACAGGATATCGCTGCGCCGCGCGCCAAGCGCCTTCCGAATGCCGATTTCACGCGTGCGCTCGGCTACGGCGACGAGCATGATGTTCATAATTACCATCGCGCCGACGACCAGACCGATCGCCGGGAGCGCCGTGCCAAAGACGATCATCTGCTTTTTCAATCCATCGAAGAACTCGAGCGCGGAATCTTCGGTTTCGAGCGCGAAATTGTCCGCCTTTCCCGGCGGAAGATGTCGCGATCCGCGCATCACCTCGCGCGCGGCCTCGATCCCGTCCTCCATCTCCTCGCGCGAACTGCCTTGCACGATCATCGATTGCAGATCGCCCTTCGGCTGGATGATCCGGCTTACAGGCGTTGTCCATGGGACAATGGCCTGCCGGTCGAGCGAGAAGCCGAACACGCTGCCCTGTTTCTCCAGCACACCGATGACGGTGTACGGCATTCCGCCGATGCGCACTTCGCGCCCGAGCGGGTCAAGTCCGTTGAACAGATGGTCTGCAACGTCGGTGCCGATCACGATCACTTTCGCGCCGCTGGTGACTTCCTGCGACGTGAACGCGCGCCCGCTCTCGACGACCAGTTTCTTGATGTCGAAGTAGACCGCCTCGGTCGCGATCGCCTGTACTTGGCGCGGCCGCGAGACCTGTGAAGACGCGTAAATAAAATTCGAGTTGACGATCGCGCTCTTGTTTCCGGCCGGCTGCACCGAGCGGACGAGCTCCGCGTCCGCAGCCCAGACGCGCGGGCGCCGCTGGAACTCACGCCACTGATCGTCCGTCGTATTTGGATTGAAGTTCGGACGGCGCCGGAAGGTGAACGTGTTCACGCCGATGATCTTCGCCGCGAAGTCGTTTTCGACGTAGTTGCTCATCCCTTGAACGATCGAAACGACCGCAATCAGGAACATCACGCCTATCATAACGCCGAGCAGGGTGAAGAAGCTCTTCAGCTTCTGCACCCTGATCGTATTTAGCGCGAGCGCTACCGACTCGAAGAAGGGCATCGTCGCCCCTACCTACGGTTGTTAGAGGCCGACGAGTTTCGCGGAGAAGGCTTCTCTCTTCGTGTCGCTCGCAATCAGGCCGTCGCGGAGCACGACGACGCGGCGGGCATGCTGTGCGATGTCGGGCTCGTGCGTGACCATGATGACCGTCTGGCCGGTGTTCGCGAGCGTCTCGAACACCTTCATGATTTCCTCGGACGTCGTGGAGTCGAGGTTACCGGTCGGTTCGTCAGCGAGGAGGATCGCGGGACGGTTCACGAGTGCGCGCGCGATGGCGACGCGCTGGCGCTGACCGCCGGAGAGTTCGTTCGGACGGTGCGAGGCACGGTTGTCGAGCTGCACCTTGGTGAGCGCTTCCATCGCGCGCTCTTTGCGCTCGGCGGAACCGATGCCGGCGTACACCAGCGGCAGCTCGACGTTGTGCAGTGCGCTCGCGCGAGGAAGCAGGTTGAACGTCTGGAAGACGAAGCCGATTTCCTTGTTGCGCACGCGTGCGAGCTCGTCGTCCTTGAACGTCGAGACGAGCTGGCCGCTGAGCCAGTATTCGCCGGCATTCGGTGTGTCCAGGCAGCCGACGAGATTCATGAACGTCGACTTGCCCGATCCGGACGGTCCCATGATCGCGACGTACTCGTTGCGACGGATCGCGAGATCGACGCCACGGAGTGCGCGGACGATTTCGCCGCCCATGTCATATTCGCGCTTGAGACCGCGCGTGACGATGACCCAATCCTTATCGGGCGTCGACCCGGCGGCCCCTACGACCGCCGCGCGTTCTGCGGTTGTGCTAAGGCCAACTTCTTCTATTTGTGGACTCACGGCTTCGTGCTCCCAGTTGTCTTCGTGTCGGCCGGTTTCGAATCCTTCACAACCGTGCCGTCCTTGAGGTCGCGGATCGCCTGGTAAGTGCCGCCGACGATCTTGTCGCCATCGGCCAAACCGGACAGTACCTCAAAGTGTTTCTCACCTGCAATCCCTACCTTTACGGGCTTGAAGGTCACTTTGTTGTCCGCACCTACGACGAACACACCTTCGACGTCTTTCTTGCCCACCGTCTTGCCGTTGGACGTCTTGCTTCCCGGCGCCTGCACGGTGTCGGTCTTCGGGATCCCCTCATTCTCGCGGACGGTCAGCGCGATGATCGGAATCGAGAGGACCTGCTTACGCGTGTCAGTGATGATCTTGGCCGTCGCCGAGAAATCCGGCTTGGTGTCCTTGGGCGGGTTGAGCAGGCGGATCGTGACCTGATAGTCGATCGCCTGATCGCCTGTGGTTGTGGTCGTGCCCTTTACGGAGCTGTTCGAAATCTCGACGACCTTGCCGAGGAACGTCGTGTCGGGGAAGGCGTCGAGCTGAATGATTGCGGAGTCGCCCACGGCGATGCGGGAGACGTCGGTTTCGTCGACCTTCACCTTGGTCTCGAGCACGCTCATGTCAGAAATCGTCATCAGCGTGGCGGCGTCTTTGTTCAGGTTGCCCTGGATCGCCGTTTCGCCGTTCTGGATGATCAGGCTCGTGACGCGACCGGTGAGTGGCGACCGGATCGTCGTCTTTTCGAGCAGCACCTTCGCGTTCGTCACACCTGCGACGGCGATCTCCGTGTTGTGCTTTGCGGCTTCGTAGAGCGCAGCGTTGACGTCGACAGCCGTCTTGAGCTGCTCCATCTGGTCGGCCGAGACGAGATTCGGATTGCTCTTCTGGATGTCACTCTGGCGGCGGAAGTTGGCGCGCGCCTGCGTCAGATTCGCCTGTGCCTGCGTCTCCGATGCTTGTGCGTTGGCCACCTGCGCCTCGGACTGCGCGACCTGTGCCTGATAGGTCTGCGGATCGATCTGAAGAAGGAAGTCGCCCTCCTTCACATAGTCGCCTTCTTTCACGGAGAGCTTGACGATGCGGCCCGTGATGTCGGCGGAGAGATCGGCTTTCGTGTGCGGCGAGACCTGCCCGCTGGCCGTTACCGATGCGACGAGATCGCGCTTCTGCACGGCCTCGATGCGCACTTCAGTGAACTGATTTTTCTTCTTGGCGGCAGCAACGCCTAGCACGACAGCAACGGCTATGACGATGACGCCCAAGATCCCGTACTTCATTCCCTTGCTCATGACGATTCCCGGTTAGCGAAGGGAGCGACCGACGGAGCTTTCCAGCGCCGCGAACGCCCGATGGAATTCAAATACTGCGTTGATCCTGCTGCCTTCAGCAGTCTCGTAAGCGCTGCGGGACTGCTGCAGGTCTACGAGGCTGTTCAATCCGACGCGGTAGCGTTCCTCTGCGAGCTGCAGTGCGTCGCGCGCTGCAACCGAGTTGGATTCCTGCAACTTCAGCGCTTGATAGTCGGCAATCAGGGTGACGTGAGCCGCCTGAACATCGGCCGTGAGCTTGAGCTGTGCCGATTTCAGGTTGAACTGGGCGTCGCTCTGATCGGCAGCCGATGATTCGATCGCCTGCTCACGCTGGAATCCGTTGAACAACGGCAGCGAGAGACCGAGCGAAAGTGTGTACGGGTTCGAGACGAACTTGAACGGGAAGCTCTGGTTCGATGAGCGGAGCTGCGCAGCCTGCGCCGGCGAAAGCACCAGCGATCCGCAGGTCGGAATACCGGAGAGGCCGGCGCCGCGGCGCAGCGAATCTTCCAGGAAGCACTGCGATTGCGATGACGCCAGCGACTGCTGCGCCTGCGTTACGAGATAGTTGTTGTCCGTGTACTGCTGCGACGATCCACCGATCGCCGCGCTGAAGCTGAGCGAGGGCAAGTACTGTCCGCGCTGGCCCTGATAGGTCTGTTTCGCGACATCGATGCGCGCCACGAGCGCCGCGATCGACGGATTCGACTGCATCGCCATGGCCAGCAGCTGCCGCAGATCGAATTTCGGTTCGGCGATCGGCGGCATCGTGGTGAGGCGCGCGTCGAGCTGCGGCGGGACACCGATGTTCTGAAAGAGCCGGAGAAGATCAACAACGGCGGCGTTGCGGGCACGCAGTGCTGTGACCTTTTGCGTGCCGAGTGCGACTTCGGCTGTCTTTACGTCGAGCGTTGTCGCCGAACCGACCCCGGCTTTGGCGCGCGCCAAATCGAGCTGAAGCTGGTTCAGCGCGATCAGCGTGTCCTGCAGCCGGGCCTGGGCCTGATCTTCGAGCACGAGGAAGTACTGGCTCGTGACGTTGAAGCGAAGGTTTTGGTCGGACGTGGTGATGTCGAAGTTCGCCGCTGTGACGCTGGATTTGGCGGCGTTCAGCGAGCCGAAGTATGTCGCGCTGAGGTTGGCACTGACGTTGAGGCCCCAGTTCGACGAGAGGATGTCGGAGTTGGATCCGAATGCCACGCCGTCAAAAAACTGCGGCTTACCCTGGCGATAGCCGGTGCCGAAGTTCGTGCTCGCGCTGGGGAGAAAGCTTCCCCGTGCGGTGCGCAGGCTCGCGTCGGCGCGGCGACGCTCATTGCCCGACTGGAGATAGGTCGGGTTGTTGGCCCTCGCCAGCGACAGCGCATCTTCCAGCGACAAGGCCGGACCGGAGACACTCTGCCCGGCGGCGGGCAACGCGGTGGCAATAAAGAGCAGGGCACACAGCAACTTTCGCATCGTTCTGTTTGATCGGGGGGGTGGACGACAGCTTCCTTCGCATGGCCGTACGCGGAACCGGCTCACGGGGTTTCAAACGTTCTCAGGCAAGGCGATTAACGCGGTGTTTCGTCACGCACCGCGGTGATCTTGGTTGCCGGAATGACCACTTTCAGCAGGTGGCCGGCGGCGTCGACCCAGACATCACGGGTGACACCGGATCCCTCGGTACGGAGGCGCAAATGCCGCGCGTCGATGTCGTGCATATCGATCGCAATGCGCTCGTTTCCAACAAGTTCGACCCGCACGGTCTCGACGAGATTCCGCAGTGGCGCGAGCACCGGTACAACGGCGCCAGGACCCCGCCGTGCGATGAACCAGAGCTGGTGCAGGACCTCATCCTCAACCGCCACGGTCCCCGGCAACAGGCGGAACTCGCGCGACGATTCGCCGTCCGGCCGCGTGGTGCGCGCCCGATAATGATCGCGAGCCAGTTCGCCGCTGTACGTCAGCGCGACGACCCCATTTTCGCGAATTTCGGTCTGGTATTTCTCGACCGCACCGGTCGTATCGGCGCTCTGGCTCGGCTCGATGCGCCGGTTTCCCATCGCGACCACGCCATGGGCGACCAAGAGCAGTCCCCCCGCACCCGGCGAACTCCGAATCGAGAAATCCTCACGGCCAACACGGCTCCCCGCCCGCGTGATGGTGAAGCTTCCCTCGTCGAGGGAAACCACCTGCGCGTGGGCGGGTATGGCGAGCGTTGCCAAGAGGGCCAGTACCGGGATCGGTCGCATCTTTAAAAGATACACCGCCACGGACCAGAAAGCCCCCTCACCCCTCACCGATCTCCCCCCTCACCCCTCACTGATCTCCTCCCTCACCCCTCACCGATCTTCCCCCTCACCCCTCACCGATCTTCCCGCTCACCCTTCACCGTTTTACCGCTTTCAGGGGTATGATTCGTCCGTGATCCAACGCCCCGGCCTCTGGTGGACCGTGGCCGCGACGGCGACCGTGCTGAGCGCGGCCCTCTGGCTGCGCGCGCCCGCCAATGCAACACTCGTTGTTTGCGCGCTCACGACGGCCCTGAGCATCGGGCTGACGCTGGCCGGACCGCGGGCGTGGAATCGCATCGGCTTTGCGCTCTCGGCAGCCATTTTCGTCGTGTTGGTAGCTACGGCCGAGAGATCACGCGCGGCGTTCGCGGTGAATCCCATCGCCGCTCGCACGGCCGTCGCCGCGCGCGGAACCGCGGGAATCGCCCAGGCGCTCGAAGTTGAGACCGCGGCACTTCAGCGGCTCGCCGTTCAGGCGCTCGACGCGCACGCCGATCCCACGCGTGCATTTGCCGATCTCGACAAGCTCCGCGGGACTTCGGCGTCGCGATCAGTCGTCCTGATTCGCGGCGACGTGCCGTTCGCGTGGTCGGGACGGCTCATGACACCGCTCGATTCGCTCGTCGGGCCCGTCGGCGTGACATCGACGCCGTTCTATGTCACGATCTACGCGATTGCCGGCCGCGGAGGCGATCGTGCCGTGGCCGAAGTGCTCGTGCACGCCGACCGCCCGGGTGACGTGCTCGCGTCGGCGCTCGACGATGCGCTCGCGATCAAATACGGCGTGGCCGGCTTCATATACGACTCGCCGTTATTCGCCGAGCGCGACACGCTCACTGTCGTTCGCGCAGCCGGCGTTCCCGTCATGGGCGTGCGCGCGATCGCACCGCCCGGCGAACTGCTGGCGGAAGCCGCGCGCGGTCGCGGCCGGTCGCGCGGCGGCATAGCGCTCGCAATCGCTGCGCTCTTTTTTCTCGCCGCGACCTGGCGCGATCGCGGGGGTGGCGGCCGGCGGCTCGCCGCGCTTTCGGTCGCACTCGCCGCGGTCGCACTCGTGCCGCTCGCGCGTTTCTCAAACGCATCGGCGCTATTTGATCCGACGTACTTCTACGTCGCGAGCGGCGGTCCGTTTACCGGCAGCGTCGGCGCGCTGGCGCTGACGACGTCGCTTGTGCTGCTCGGCATGCTCGCCGCGCTGCGCGCCCGGGTCGGAACCAAATCGCGCGCGCAGGCGATCGCCGCTGTGGCCGTCGTCGCGGGTGTCGGCCCGTTTCTGCTGCGCGATCTTGCGCGCGGAATTCAATTCCCCGAAGGCGGCGTCTCTACGGCCATGTGGCTCGCATGGGAGTCGACGCTCTTTCTGGCGGCGGTCTCTGTGCTGATCGCAGGTGCCACGGCAGGGCAGGCCGCACTCGGCGAGCGGAAAGGGATCCGTCTCTGGATCGCGCCCGGCATCGCCGTGATCGCGTCGCTGCTCGCGCCGGCCGTCATGGATGCGCCGGGCGCATTTCCCGTCTGGTATCCCGCGCTTTGGGTAATCGCGATCGGCGCGCTCGCCTTTGCGCGGCGCACGCGCGGCGCCGTACTCCCCGTGGCGATCGTCGCGGCGTGCGGCGCAGTGACGCTCGTGTGGGGGCAGTCGGTGCACTCGCGCGTGCTGCTCGCCGAGCACGACGTGGGCAGTCTCGATATGCTCGACAGTTCGGCGGCCACGTTGCTCCAGCGCTTTCCGGCGCAGCTCAACGTTGCGCGCGCGCCGGCGAGCCGCGCCGAACTTCTCGCGCGGTACGCCGAATCCGATCTTGCGAGCGCCGACTATCCGGTGGAGCTGACGAGCTGGGGCCCGGGTGGATTGCCGGTCGCGAATCTGCTCGTCGGCAAAATGGAAAAGACCGAGGGCATTCAGTACTTCGCGCATCAGGCGGCCGACTCAACTCACGCCGTGTTCAGCAAGGTCCCCGGACTGCCGGGGCTGTATCTCGTGCTCGCGGTGCCGCACGAGGATCGCACGGTGACCACGATCGTGGTGGCGCCGCGCACGCGGCTGCTGAATCGCGATCCGTTCGGCGCGCTCATGGGATTCGCATCTGCGCCGATCACCGATCCGCCGTATACGCTGAACGCCGGGGGCAGCCGCCACAACGCGTTCATTACAAACGAAGCCGAGTGGGAACGGCACGGCGACGAAGTGCACGGCGACTGGCTGCTGCCGGATACGAAGGGCGGATTCCTCAAGGTGCACTCGAGCGTGCAGCTGCGCAGTTACAACCAGTTGGTCATGCGCGGGTCGCTCGTGGTGATACTCGATCTGCTCGCGCTCTTCTTGCTCTGGCTGCTGCTGGTGATTGCGGATGGCGCGTTCGGCCGCTGGCTGCGGATGCAGCGCCGCCGCTGGCTGCGCAGCTATCGCGCGCAGCTCACGCTCGCGCTATTCGCGTTCTTTGTGATCCCCGCGGGTGTGTTTGCGGCGTGGAGCTACCAGCGGCTGCGCAGCGACGACGATCAGGCGCGCGACCTGCTCGTACGCGAGACGCTTCGCGGCGTCGCAGTTTATACCGATAGCGCGAAGCTTTCTGATATCGCAGCGAGATTTCAGACGCCGCTCTTCTTGTACGCTGACGGCGTGCTGCTCGCATCAAGCGATCCGGTGCTCGCCGCGCTCGCGCCGATCGGGCGGCTGCTCCCGCGCAGCACTGCTGTCGCGCTCGACGGCGGCGACGATATCACGGCGAATAGCGAAGAGACGGTCGGGTCGGAGCCGATGCTCTTCGGCTTCCGCACCGTGAGCTCGGATACATCAGCCGTTCGTTTTGTACTCGCCGCGCCGGCGCGAACGGACGATCTCGCGATCGACCAGCGCCGCCGCGACCTCGGCATCCTCGTGCTTTTTGCGGCGGCAGTCGGCGCGCTCGCCGCGCTCTGGCTGTCGGAACTCGCCGCCCGCCAGTTCTCGCGGCCCATTCGCACGCTGCAAGAGGGCGCACTGGCGCTCGCCGCCGGCGAACACGAGCCGCACCTCTCGAGTGATCCGCCGGCGGAGTTTCTGCCGGTGTTCACGGCGTTCCGGCAGATGGCTCATGACATCGAGGCCGGGCGAGAACAGGAAGCGCACGCGCAGCGCGTGCTCGCATGGGGCGAAATGGCGCGGCAGATCGCGCACGAAATTAAAAACCCGCTCACGCCGATGCGACTCGGCATGCAGCACTTGCGTCGCGCGCGTCACGATCCCACGGTGAATTTCGATCAAGTGCTCGAAGAAAATGTCACGCGCGTGCTCGCCGAAATAGACAGGCTCGACGAGATCGCGCGCGCATTCAGCCGCTACGGAACCGCGCCGGATGATCGCGCGGCCGCGGTTCCGGTGGACGTCGCGCAGGCGGTGAACGATGTCATGCGGCTGGAGCAGCTCGGCGGCGATACGGTCCGGTGGTCAACGGAAGGAGCCGACCGGCCGATGGTCGCGCTCGCCGGCCCGACGGAAATCCGCGAGGTGCTCCTGAATATTCTCGAAAACGCGCGCCTCGCCGATGCGCGTAACGTGACGGTCACGCTCGTGCGGCTCGCCGACACGGTCCGGATGACCGTGCGCGATGACGGCCACGGGATTGCCGACGAGGTAATGCCCCGGATTTTCGAGCCGCACTTCTCCACACGCACCAGCGGGAGCGGCCTCGGGCTCGCCATTAGCCGGCGCATGATCGAGGGGTGGGGCGGCGCGATTAGCATCGAGAGCGCGTCCGGCTCAGGCACGACGGTTAGCATCGCACTGGTTCCAGCGCCCGCCATCTGACAGTTTTCGAGCGCCATGATCAGCGCCGAAAACATTCCAGTCCGACGTACCACCGGAATCCCACCACACCTCGAGGGGTGGCAACTGCCGCCCGGCTGGGTGTGGGGCGATCAAGGCTATTACGCGAATCACCGGCACGCTCAGGAAATCATCGACGCGCTCGGGCGCTCGCTCGCGCTCGTCACCGCGCCCGATCCTGCGCATGCCGAATGGCTCTTTCATGAAGCGCGGTCATTGGCGCATCGCAATCATCCGGCGATTCCAACCACGTATCACTTCTGGACGCAGAGCGCGGGGTCGCGCCGCGGGCCGGGATATCTGCGGCGGTGGGTCGTCGGCGAAACTGTTGGCGCGCGCATCCGCCGGCTTGGGATCGAGACGATTCCATACATGCTGCGCGTGCTGCGCGCGACGGGATCAGCTGTGGCGTATTTGCACGACGCCGAGCAGACGCACGGCGCGCTCTCGCCGGAGACGATTTACGTGACTCCAACGGGACGCGTGTGGATCCTCGGCTGGCAGTGGGCGCTGCCGTCCGCCGAGATTCCGGCGGGTACGCGCCCCGATCCGCTGTTCACTCCACCGCCGCACGAATGGGCGCCTGGCGAATGGCTTCCGACTCCCCAGAGCGATCAATGGCAGCTCGCTGCGAGTTGCTTTGCGATACTCACCGCTGAACTCCCGCCGCGCGACGAGATTCCGCCGCTCCGGTGGGCGCGCCCGGATTGTCCGGCGAATGTCGCCGAGCTGCTCGATCGTGCGCTCTCGGGGAATCCGAGCGATCGATATCACTCGGTCGCGTCGCTGCTGCGCGCGGTGGAGAAGATTTCCGGATCGGGAACGCCGGCGCTCTCGGGCGTCGATATCGCGTCGGGCGAATACAAAGCCGTGAGTGAAGAAGATCGCCTGCGCTGGGCCACCGGCGACGACTTCGAAGTGCTGTCATCGCTCGGCTCCGGCACGTTCGGAACTGTGTGGCGTGTGCGCGATCTCACCTTGCAGCGCGAAGTCGCAATGAAAGTTTTGCATCCGTCCGTCGCAAAGAGCGATGCGGCCGTCGCGCGCTTCCGGCGCGAGGCACAGATGGCCGCGCGCCTGCAGCATCCCGCGATCGTTCCGATTTACGATTGGGATTCGAAGGGTGATGTGCACTGGTACGTGATGGAGCTTGAGGAAGAAGGCTCCGTTGCCGATCTCGTGCGCCGCATGGGACCGCGTCCGCTTTCCGAGGTGGCTCCGCAGATCGATTTGATTCTCGACGGACTGCACGCCGCACATGAGAACGGAATTATTCATCGCGATTTGAAACCGGAGAACTTGCTCATCGACCGCTACCGGCGGTGGCGCATTGCCGACTTCGGCATTGCGAACGCGATGGGTGAAGAGTGGGCGGGCTCGAGCGGCACACCCGCGTTTGCGCCGCCGGAGCAGCTGCTCGGCGAGCCGCAGGGCGTAGCCGCCGACTTGTTCGCGGTTGCTGCGATCGTCTATTTCGCGCTCACGGGTGCGGCGCCATTTGTCGGCGAAGATGGCCGGGCAATTCTCGCGCAGCAGCTTGCCGGCAGTGCGAATCTTTCGCGCTTCCATCCCGAGCTCGCGACATGGCTGCGCAAAGGGCTCGCCGCCGACCCCGATCTGCGCTTTACCGACGCCTCCGAAATGCAGGCCGAATGGCGCAGGGTCACGCGTGACGTGCTGAAGAGCGAGTCGCGGCTGCCGTGGAGCGCGCGCGTTGCGAAGGCGATCAAGAATGGATTTGGAAGTGCGGCCGGCGCGGTTTTGCTCGCGGCGGTACTCGCGTCGTCCGCCGCGGCGCAGGGCGGATCCGCGCGCGCCGATTCGATTCGTGCAGATTCCATTCGCGCAGCGCGGAAGGATTCTGCGCAGAGCTTGTCAGGCGTGCATGTCACCGTCGCGCGCACCGATGAAACGGCGCAGCGCGCGCCGTGGGCGGTGGGCGTGCAGGACAAAGCGGCGCTGCAGGCGGGGCAGGCGACGCTCGGGATCGATGAAGCGCTCAATAATATTCCCGGCGTTTACGTAGATAATCGCTACAACTATTCGCTGGACCAGCGGCTGTCGATACGCGGCGCGGGATCGCGCGCGAACTTCGGCGTGCGCGGCGTGAAGGTGTTGATCGATGGCGTGCCGCAGTCGCTGCCCGATGGTCAGAACGAGCTGAACAATCTCGAACTCGGTGACATCTCGCGCGTCGAAGTGCTGCGCGGGTCGGCATCGTCGCTGTACGGAAACGGATCGGGCGGCGTGATCGCATTTACGACCGACATGTCCGCGCCGGACGCACTCGACCAAACGCTGCGCATCGAGGGCGGATCGTTCGGCACCACGAAATGGCTGTCGCGCACCTCGGGGCGCGACGGATCTTTCGTCGGTTCACTCTCGGCGTCGCGCACGATCGTCGACGGCTTTCGCGAGTTCAGCAATGCGGATATCAAGCAGCTGAATGCGGCCGGCGACTATGGTTTCTCGCCGAACACATCGCTCTCGCTCCGCGCGTTCGTTACTGAAATGCCGACTGCGCTGAATCCCGGTGCGCTCACCGCCGCCGAGTATGCAGTGAACCGTGATTCGGCAGCGGCGACTAACATTCGCCGCGATGCGAGCAAAGCAATTTCACAGAATCAGTTTTCGGCGCGGCTGCAGCACAACGCCGCTGATGGCGGCAACTATTCCGCAACAGCGTACCTCGTGCGGCGCTTTGTCGACAATCCGCTCGCGACGGCGCCACCGGGCGCCGCGGGCGCGACTGTCGGTACGTATTCGACGATCAACCGCTGGGTGACCGGCGCGCGGCTCGATGCCTCACATCCGCTCTGCTCGTGCGAGAATGCGCCGCGACTTGCGACGGGGTTCGACATCGAGCGCGCGCTGGATCTGCGCCGGAACTCGCGCGCGACCGGCGGCCATCCGAGCGTTGCGACCGATACGATGTACGTCGATCAGACCGAGAGCGTCGAGGGGCTTGGCGCATTCGCCGATATTGAGTGGCCGGCGACGAAAAAGCTCCTGTTCAGCGCGGGCGGGCGATGGGACCAAACAAATTTCGTCGTGATCGATCACTTCTTTGGTGATCGCCAGGACAACAGCGGGACGCGCACGATGATCGCGACGACAGGGCACATCGGAGGATCGTACGTATTCTCGGATGCGTTCACGTCGTACGTGACATGGTCGACCGCGTTCGAGACTCCGACAACGACTGAGCTCAGTTCAAAGCCCGACGGCACGGGCGGATTCAATCCGAACCTCGGGCCGGCGCAGGTTCATACGATTGAGGGCGGCGCTCGCGGGAATATTGGTTCGGCGCTGACGTACACGCTGAGTCTGTTCCGCGTGACTGAGGACAACGCGATCATCCAGTTCCTGCAGACCGGCGGCTCCGCGTATTTCCAAAACGCCGGACGCACGCGGAACGACGGCCTGGAACTCGGTCTGCAAGAGCGGCTCACGTCGTGGGCCGATCTCAATCTCGCATGGACCGCGACGAAGTATCGCTTCGTGCATTACA
The DNA here is from genome assembly GCA_903910555.1 of uncultured Gemmatimonadota bacterium. GTDB lineage: Bacteria > Gemmatimonadota > Gemmatimonadetes > Gemmatimonadales > Gemmatimonadaceae > Fen-1231. The sequence goes on from CAIVZZ010000010.1 coordinate 81,563, forward strand.
TCTTCCCGCTCGGCGCCGCGGTGGATACGCTCAACGGAAAGAAGCCAGCGGGCGTTCCGGATCAGTTCGTGCGCATCGGCATCCGCACGCATTGGAGCCGCTGGACGCTCGACGCGGACGAGACGTGGAGTTCGTCGATGTACGCCGACGACCAGAACACGCAGGTCGTGCCGGGCTGGGGGCAGGGCGATCTGAATGTGCGCGCGACATGGAGCGCGAATGTTGGTGACCTGCACCTGCAGCCGTTCGCGTCGGTGAATAATTTATTGAATCAGGCTTACATCGGATCAGTGACGATCAACGGAGCGGCGGGCCGGACAATCGAGCCGGCGCCGCTTCGCAACTATTACTTCGGGATGGAGATCGGATGGCGCGCGCTAAAGTGAAGAAGCGAAGGGTGAGGGGGGTGCGAGGGGCGATGGGTGAGGGGCGGGCGCACATCCTTCCGTTCGTGATCAAAGGATCCAAGATTGCGGGCAAAGGCGCGTTCGCGACGCGACCAATCCGAAAAGGCGAGCGGATCATCGAGTATCTCGGCGAGCGCGTGTCGCATGCCGTGTCTGATGCGCGGTACGACGATCACAAGGATGGAGTGCACCACACATTCTTGTTTGCCGTGAGTTCACGCGTCGTGATCGATGCGTCGGTCGACGGCAACGAGGCGCGATTTATCAATCACTCGTGCGAGCCGAACTGCGAGTCGGTGATCGAGGGGAGCCGCGTGTTCATCGACGCCGCGAAGGCGATCAAGAAAGGTGCGGAGCTGCTGTACGATTACGCGTACACGCGTGATGGTACGGAGACGGAAGCGGAAGAGACCGGGCTGTACGGGTGCAAGTGCGGGGCGAAGACTTGCCGCGGGTCGATTCTGGCGCCGCTCTCGAAGGCTGAGCTGAAGCGGCGGGCGGCAAAGCAGAAGCGGCAGCATCACAAGGCGCATGCGCATGCGCGCGAAGCGCACAAAACAGCAAAGACGCGTTAACTGTTTTCTGTTGGTCGGTTAACCAAAGTGCTCCGTCAACTGATTAACCAACAACACCGGCCTGCCCGGGCAGCTCCACTGGGTCGCTTTCGTCGATCCGGTGGATGTCGACTGAAAGTCTTCCCTGGGCGTCGGGCGGATTAAAAATATTTCGGAATTTCGCGCCCCAGATGACTTCGTTCGGTTTGTACGACGATCGCGAGTGAACCTGCTGCGAGAAGGTCTCGTCGATTCCTGACACGAGAACGAGGAACTCAAACTCGGCTTTCCGCAGATCATCTGCGGTCAGGCCCCAGAGCGGGCTCTCCTCGGTGATCGGATGCACCAGTGTCCAGGCGAGCGGGAAGAGCATCACCTCGGAGCGCTCGAGCTGAAGCAGCTGGAATTTGCGACCTATTCCGGCGACGCCCTGTTCGATCCAGCTGGAGTTTACGCGTGCTTTCAAATCGATGATCTGATTGTCTCGCATGTTCGCCATGCGCAGCATCAGGCCGCGGCCTCCTTTGTACGGCGCGACGACCATCGTATTGCTGAAGCGAATCGCGGCGGTCGGTCTCGAGAATCGCGCGAAGAGCAGGCCGGTGATCAGCGCCTGGCTCATGAGCGCCGTGAGCGACTCGACGTACATCACGATGTGCGCGGGGAATCCGACGGGCGTGATGTCGCCGTAGCCGATCGTCGCGAAGGTCTCGACGCTGAAGAAGAACGCGCGCCACAGCGAGCCGCCGAGATCGCGCGATGATGCTCCGATCAGCGCGCCGTCGCCGCAGAGCCAGAATGCGGTTGCGAAAATGATATTGAGCGCGGTGTAGATCGTGACGACGCCGAGGATGAAGTTCGGCCACGTCGCGTTCAGCGCGAGGTGATACGGGCTGTGCGATTCGAACCAGCGGAGTCCGCGCCGGCGGACGTTGAACGAACCGTCTTTGTTGAGCAGCCGCTGCTTACTGTCCGCGCTGACGACCGCGCCAAAGCCGAGGTCGTTTTTATCCTCTATTCGCACGGATACGCGGGGAGGATGCGTAAGGCTCATGCTATAAAAACTAAGCGGCGCGGCGGCCGTCGATCATGTCGCGGACGCTGCCGTCGTAGCCGGCTACGGCTTTGTCGTCAGTCGTAAGCAGTGACACAATGATTCCAATCATAAACGACGCGGGGATCGTAAGCACTGCGGGATTCTTCAGCGGGAACCAGGCCGTGGTGTGTTTGAGAATATCGACTTGAATGACCGGTGAGAACCAGATCAGCAGCAGTGTTCCCGCTGTGCCGGCGACCATGCTCGCGACGGCGCCCTGCGTGGTGCAGCGCCGCCAGAAAATCGACAGGACAAGGGCCGGGAAGTTCGCGCTCGCGGCGATCGCAAAGGCGAGGCTCACCATGAACGCGACGTTCTGTCCTTTGAACACGATTCCAAGAACCACCGCGATCACGCCGAGCACCAGCGCCGCACCGCGCGCGACTTTCAGCTCTTCACCGGGGCGCGCTTCGCCTTTTCGCACGACGCTTGTCCAGAGATCGTGAGAGAGTGCGGCGGCGCCTGACAGCGTGAGTCCCGCGACCACCGCGAGAATCGTCGCGAATGCCACTGCGGCAATAAATCCGAGGAATGGTGTGCCGCCGAGATACTCGGCGAGCAGCGGCGCGGCCATGTTGCCGCCTTTGTCGACGGCCTTGATCGCATCCGGGCCGACGAGCACCATGGCGCCGAATCCGAGAATGAATGTCAGCAGATAGAAAAATCCGATGAGACCTGTCGCATAGAAAACTGATTTGCGCGCGGCTTTTGCATCGGGCACGGTATAAAAACGCATGAGGATGTGCGGCAGGCCTGCAGTGCCGAACATCAGCGCCATGCCGAGCGAAATCGTGTCGAGCGGATTTGCGACGAGTTTCCCCGGCGCGAGCATTCCCGCGCCGTACTTGGTGCTCGCGGCGGAAAAGAGCGCGAGCGGATTCATGCCGAACTTCGCGAGCACCATGAACGCGAGTGCCGCAGCGCCGCCGAGCAGGAGCGCGGCCTTTACGATCTGGACCCAGGTGGTGGCGAGCATTCCGCCGAAAATCACATACGCAATCATCGCCGCGCCGACGATCACGACCGCTGTTTCATAGCTCAGCCCGAACATCAGCTTGATGAGGCTGCCGCCGCCAACCATCTGCGCGATCAGATAAAAAATGACCGTTGAAAGTGTGCCGACCGCCGCCGCGATTCTGACCGGCGCCTGTTTGAGGCGCGTCGCGAGCACATCCGCGAAGGTGTATTTGCCGAGGTTGCGCAGCGGTTCGGCGACGAGAAAGAGGACGACAGGCCATCCGACGAGCCAGCCGGTCGAGTAGATCAGCCCGTCGAATCCGGTGGTTGAGACGAGCCCCGCGATTCCGAGAAAGCTTGCCGCGCTCATATAATCGCCGGCGAGCGCGAAGCCGTTCTGCGCGGCCGTTACCGATCTGCCTGCCGCATAGAACTGTTCGGTGGTACGCGTTTTTCGCGCGGCCCACCAGGTAATGCCGAGCGTGACGGCGATAAAAAAGAAGAAGAACGCCATGGCAACGGCATTCGGCTTGCCAATAGCGGAAGCGGTCGCTGCCGTCGCCTGGGTCAGGAGGGGTTCGATCATTTCGCCTCCCGCTTCAGTGCATCGAGCTTGGCGTCATAGTGATTGTTCGCCCACCAGACGTAGAACCAGGTGAGGAGCCAGCTCGCGACGATGACGATCGCGCCAAATAAAATTCCCACACTCAGCCCCGGAGCGATCGGCGAGCCCATCCATTCCTTCTGATACGCGATCAACGCGATGAAGCCGAAATAGATGCAGATGACGATCGCCGTGAGCACAATCGCAATGCGCCAACGTGCCGCTGCGAGCGTCTGGTGACTCGATGTCATATCGGGCGCCACTCCGGGGCGGGTGCGGTACTGGTTGTTTCCGTGCGCGCTATGAAAACTACTTGGGCTTCTTCCACTCCTCTGCGATGCGCGCGCTCACGATGTAGTCGAGCTTTGGGAACTCCTTCATCAGGTACGCATTCCCCTCGGCGGCGATGCGGTCCTGACTCGGGCCCTGGCCGCCGCTTTCCGCCCCGTCGCCATAGCCCTTATACAGCGAATCCGCGACTGACATGCCGGTGGTCACTTCACCAAGCGGCGAGAAGCCTGTGGCGTCGAGCCGGCTGTTGTCGCCGAAATTAATGAACAGCTGCGTGCCGCGGCTGTTGGGCATTCCGGTCTTCGCGAACGTCACCGTGCCGCGCTTGTTGCTGTGCTTGACCGGATCATCGTTGAATGGACGATCGTGCCAGACGTGGCCGACAGCGGTGTCGCCGGCCATGCCGAACTGCGCCATGAAGCCGTCGAGCACGCGGAAGAATCGAATGCCGTCGTAGTAGCCGTTCGAGACGAGGTAGTAAAAGCGATCTGCGCCCTTCGGCGACCAGTCGCGGTGGACTTTTATGTCGAACGGACCCTTGGACGTCACCATGTGCACCGTGAAACTGTCCGGCCCCGATGCAAAGAGCTTCGTTGCGTCAGGATGAAGGATCGCCTCCGATGGCGGAGCCGGAGCCGCGGCCACCGGGGGTGCCACGGGTGCTTTCTCGGCCGGCGGGGCGGCCGACTTCTCACCGCACGCTGATACAAAGAGAACCGTCGCTGCAATCATTGCCGCCATCGCCGAACGTTTCATGTCTATCGATTGGTTGAAGATTTGAGATTTGCAATCGCCCTGGCTGTTGCGTCGTCGACGCGCTTGACCGATGCTGCGATCGCGGCCTTGGTAATGTCACTCGACCCGCCGACTTCAATGTCATCTGCGGTCTTGAGCGCGTCGCGATACCACGCGCCCCAGACTTCCAAAATGTGCGACTCGTACGCCGTGCTGCCACCGCGCGTCAGTGTGTCTGCGGAAAGTTTGCGCTCGGTCTCGATTCGCGCGAGTGCCGCGTGCTCGAGTTCCGTTACAATCGCGCGTGCGGTCGGTCCATCGGCACTCGCCATCGTGAGGCCGCTCACTAACGCGGCGATCCCGGAATTCTTCATTTCTCCGGCGGAAACCATCTCTTTCCGGTCGCCGTCCGTGTGATAAAACACGTCGGTGAAATGCCAGAGGAGCAACCCCGGCTTGTGCGCGGTGAGAAATGGCGTGTGATCGCTTCCGCCTTCAAACGGATTCGTCTTCACGACCCAGCCGGTGCCTTTGGCCTGATCGAGACAGCGCTGAAGCACATAGTCGTTGAAGTAATGCGGGGTCATTCGATCTTCCTTCAACACCGAGCCGCCCCACTCTGTGTGATGGTCCTCGCCGCGCGTCCAGATCGCCGAAGGATCCGGCATCTTCTCGATGAGAAAAGTGCCGCCGGTTTTCTGCGTATCCTCGCCGACCATATCCAAACTCATTCCCCAGCGGATTCCTTTCGCACGCTCGGGGTCCTGCCTGATGTAACGGTCGGTCTCGGTGATCTCCTGGCCCCACAAAAAAGTCAGCGTACGCTTGGGATCTTCCTTGCCGCTCTTCACGAGATCTGCCGCGACGCGCGCCATCTCCTGCAGCGTCCCCACGCCGGTCGCGTTGTCGTTCGCGCCCGGCTCCTGCACATGCGCACTCCACACCCAGCGCTCTTCCGGCAGCACGCTCCCGCGAATCTCGGCGACGATCGCAAGTTCCGTGGCAGGATTCGTGAAGCGCGATTTTGTCACGACGTGCAGCGTGACCGGTCCCGCAGCGAGCGCGTTGTTCAGCTGCTCGCGCGCACCATACGAAATCGGCATCGCCCAAGCGGATTTGCTGCTGTCGTACGCCACGCTCGTAAATTGAATCGAACTGCGGTAGCGCTCGGGCTGCGTGTACTTCGGCATGGAATAGGCGAGCACGCCGAGTGCGCCTCGCTGCTGCACTGCGAGCATGAAGAGCTGACTCAGGCGTCCGTCAGCGATGACGATCTTTCCTTTGACGTGCGCCGAGTCGAGCGCGGCGGGCGTTACGGCGTTCACGCGCACGAGCTCGGCGTCTACTCCACTGGCCGGCGTGGAGAACGAGTTCGTCGCGAGCATGTTGCGGTTGGTTGCGAACGCGAGCACTGGCGTGAGCTTGCCGCCGCTGGTGATCGCAACGGTTGCATCGAGCGGTTCCCACGCGGGGCGCGACATCGGATAGCGCTCGATGCGATATGTGAGGCGGTCGGAACTTTTCGCGACAGATTTCTCCACGTACCCAGCCGCGGCGAGCTTCGCGACAACGTGCATAATGCTCGAATCGAAACCGGCGTTGCCGGGCCAGCGGACGTAGCGGTCGAGATAGGCGACCGTTTCCATCGAGTGCGAGGCGTCGAAGCGCGGACGCACGAGCGCGAAGTGCGCGTCGGCGGGGCCGGATTGAGCCGAGATGATTTGCGCGCTCGTGAGCAGCAGCGCTGCCGCGATGAGCGCGCGATGAACTCTAGCTTCAACCATCTGTGGGAAACCTTTAGAAAATGTGGTCATCGCGCATCAAGACGACGTTCGCGCGTCGCGAGACTGAGCCGTTGCGATAATCGAACGGGACATCGATCTCGCGATCTTTGAATGTGCCGCTCAGAATTCGCAGACCATCGCCGCCGCGTTTGGGATCCGGGACAAATTTCAGTTGATTGCCTGCGGCGGACCAGGTGCCGTAAACAACCATTTTCTGAAGAGGATCCTGCGTGATCTGCGAGCCTTTCGACGCGAGGGTCTGGCGGTAGCGGAGGGCGGCGCGGAATTCGTGGTTGGGGCGGATCGAGAGGATGAGTTCGTCGAACTCGATCAGATATTGAACGCCCTTGTCGTCGCTCGCGCGATCGATCAACGGGAGGGGTTTGGCGTTGATGGTTTTGGAGACGTACGACGCCAGCCCGGGTTCGGTCGGGGCTTGGGCGGCCAGCGCGGCGGCGAGCGGCAGGGCGAGCAGCAGCTTTAGGGCGGGATTCATAGGAGAAAACTACTGCCGGCAGCTCTGAGCCGTGAGGTTTTCGCTGTGAGCCGATAGCGATGGGCTTAAAGCGTTGAGCGAACGGCGACGGTACCGATTTGTGTGGCGACTGGCGCGCACGGCCGTCATTTCGCCGTTTCCCCACGGCTATTCGCTCAACGCTATCAGCTCACAGCGGTGCCCTGCAGAGCTATCAGCTGCGGCTAATTCCCGAGCAGTTCTCCGAAGTGGTTCAGCCCCGGGACATGATCGCACGCGATTTTTACCACGGTGGTGAGCGGAACTGCCAGCACCGCCCCCGGGATCCCCCAGATCCAGCCGAAGAAAATCAGGCCGAGGAAAATCGCCACCGTATTCACCGGCAGCCGGCGGCCGAGGAGCATTGGTGTAATCAGATTGTTCTCGACCAAATGAATGGCGAGAAAGCATGCCGGTGCGACAATGGCGCGGGTCGGGTCGTCGAAGAATGCAAGCGAGGCGAGCGAGATGATGATGAAGCTGCTGATCGGCCCGATGTAAGGGACGAAGTTCAGCACGGCGACCATCACTCCCCAAAGAATCGGATTCGGAAGCCCGGCTGCCCAGAGCGATAGTGCCGTCGCGACGCCAACGCCGGAGTTGATCATCGTCGCCGTCGCGAGAAATTTCGATGTGACGAGTTCGATTTCGCTGAGAATAGTCTCGAGATGAACGACATCGCGGCGGCCGGGAAGGATCTGCGCAATTTTCTTGCGAAAGAGCGGACCGCTTGCGAGCAGAAAATACGTCAGAAAAACAACGCTCAGTGCCGCCGGCACGAGTTCGAGCACGCTCATCAGGCGATCGAACATGCTGGTGGTCGCAAGCTGAACCTGCGCGGGCGGGCGGCCGGACGGGGTCGCGGGTGCTGCGGCCGTCGCCATGCGATCCGCCGATTGCTGCAGCGCCGCAATCGGCTGCATGAACGTGTGGATCTTCGTTCCTATTTTTCCAAATGTCGCTGGCGCGGTCGAGATCAACTCCGTCGCCGGATTGATCATCATCGAACCTGCGCCGACTACGATCCCGATTGTGCCGAACACGACGATCGCCGCACCGAGTTGCTCCGGAATCTTCCGCCGCCTGAGCCAGCGCACCGGCGCGCTCAAGAGCAGCGTCAGCAGGACGGCGACGACAACCGGCAACACGACAGCCCGGCCGAGTTTGAGCGCGGAGATGCTCATGACGACCGTAATGACGATCGCCGCGGTGCGCACGGCGTTGCTGTCGTTGCTCTGGTGCGGATGCGGTGGCGCGGTTGACGCCTGCTCGACAGCGGCCATAGTTGCCTTTTGCGGATCCCCGGTGGTGTGCTCGAGCGCTCTTTCCCTGTTCATATAGTAGTACACCGCGCGCGGCGGGCGGGCCGAACCGGCAGGACGCAGGACTATAGCCATTGACAGTATATCCACGCTGGCTATAGTTGGATCATGGCACACTCCCAGTCCGATATCAGCGCGCTCATTCCGCTCCCGCCCGCCACTTTCCACATCCTGATGGCGGTCGCGCAGGAAGACCGCCACGGATATGGCATCATTCAGGATGTCATCCGCCGGACCAATGGCGAGCTCAAGCTCAGCGCCGGAACGCTGTACCGATCGGTTCAGCGCATGCTTGAGCAAGGGTTGATCGACGAGACGGACGATCGTCCCGCGCCCGAACTCGACGACGAGCGCCGCCGCTACTATCGCATCAGCGCGTTCGGCACCGCGGTCGCACGCGCCGAAACGCGCCGGATGACGCAGCTCGTGCGGATGGCGCGCACGCAGGGACTGCTCCCGGAGCGCGCCTGATGCGTTTCTATCGCGCGCTGCTCCATCTATATCCGATTTCGTTTCGTCGCGAGTATGGCGCCGAGATGAGCGCGCTGTTCGACGTGCGCGTACGCCAGACAAGCCGGGGGTTCGGCATGATGGTCCTCTGGCTCGCGACGATCGTCGAAGTCATCGCGAACGCCGCTGCCGTCCATTGGGATGTGCTGCGGCACGATCTCCGCTACACCGTCCGCACGCTCGTGCGCTCACCAGGATTCGCGCTGACGGCGATTCTCGTGACGGCTCTCGGAATCGGCGCAAACACGGCGGCGTTTTCCGTCGCGGATTTCGTTCTGCTCCGGCCGCTGCCGTTCGCGGATCCCGACCGCCTGGTGAAGCTGTGGGAGTCGCCGCCGGGCCCCGGGCGGTTCGAACTCTCGCCGCCCAACTATCGCGATTACGAATCGCAAAATAAATCTTTCTCGGCGATGGGTGCGTTTCACAACACGTCCGTCAACCTCGTCGGCCAGGGCGACCCACAGCGGCTCACCGGCAGCGCGATGACCGCCGACGTCATGCCGATGCTCGGCGTGAAGCCGCTGATCGGCCGGCTCTTCACGGCGGAAGACCAGCAGAAAGACAACTACGGAAACGTCGTGCTGAGCTACGGCCTCTGGCAGCGCACGTTTGGCGGCGACGCGGCGGTGCTCGGACAGCGCGTACTGCTCAATGGCGATCCGAGCGTGATCATCGGCATCATGCCGCGCGACTTTCATTTTCCAACCGCCGAGACGGCGATGTGGACGCTGATGCCGCGCAGCGAGCGCGAGAACGACGAGCGCGACAACACCTGGTTCCAGTCGATTGCGAGGCTGAAGCCGGGTGTGTCGATCGAACAGGCGCGCGCACAGATGAACGTGATCGCCGCGTCGCTGGCGCAGCGCTATCCGAAAGACAACAAGGGAATCGGCGCCGCCGTCATAACGCTGCGCGACGAACTCTCGACGCAATCGCAGCTGATGCTGATCGCGCTCTGCGGTGCGGCGATCTGCGTGCTGCTCATTGCGTGCGCGAACCTGGCGAACCTGCTGATCGCGCGGTCGCTGGTGCGGCGCCGCGAACTCGATGTTCGACTCGCGCTCGGTGCAGGGCGCGAGCGGCTCGTGCGACAGCTCATGACGGAGAGTCTCGTGATCGCGGCGATCGGCGGCGCGCTCGGTGTCGCGATCGCCGTGACATCGGTGCCGCTCTTGTCGCGGCTCGTCCCAAACTCACTGCCGCTCGCCGATACGCCGACGGTCGATCTTCGTGTGCTCGTCGTGGCGGCACTGGTGACTGCGCTGACGGGAATCGCGTTCGGCGTATTTCCGGCGCTGCGTGCCTCTGGGAAGGGAGATCTCTCGGCGTTGCGCGAAGGATCGCGCTCCGGCGGCGGACGCCGCGCGCGGGTGCGATCGGCGCTGGTCGTGGTCGAAGTGATGGCGTCGGTGGTGCTGCTGGTATCATCGGGACTGCTGCTGCGGGCGCTGTCGCGTGTGGAATCGACCGACCCGGGTTTTCAAACCGATGGTATCGTGACGATGCGCACTGCGCTGCCGCGGCCGCAGTACGACAGCAACACGGTGCGCGAGCAGTTTTATCATCGGGTGCTCGACGGTGTGAAGGCGCTGCCGGGAGTGCAGAACGCGGCGTACGTCTCGTTCCTGCCGATGACGATGGGCGGCGGAATTTTTCCGGTGGAGGCGAACGGAGTGCCGAGCAACGGTGCTGACGGGCGCAACGCGAGCGTGCGGTATGCGACGCCGGCGTACTTCGCGACCATGGGGATACCGATCCGTGCGGGGAGAGATGTGGAGGAAACGGACGAGATCAACCGGCCGCAGGTCGCTGTCGTGAGCGAATCGTTCGCGAAAAAATATTTTCCGGGTGAGAACGCGGTAACGAAGAGCTTCAAGACGACGATGGGCGAACTGGAGATTGTCGGAGTCGTCGGCGATATCAAAGTGCGCGGGCTCGAGCGCACGAGCGAGCCGCAAATGTATCTCTCATACAGGCAGCAACGGGGCCCGTCCTTTCCATTCTTTATGCCGAAGGATCTCGTGATCCGTGCGACGGCGCCGATGGCCCAGCTCGTGCCGGCGGTCCGCCGGATTGTCCACGAAGCGGATCCGACGCTGCCAATTTCGAGCGTGCAGTCGATGGCCAGCATCGTGTCCGATCAGACAGCAACGCGCGCCGTTCAAGTTCGTGTGATTGTGGCGTTCGCGGCCATCGCATTTTTCCTTGCCGCTGTCGGGATTCACGGGCTGCTCGCGTTTGCCGTCTCAACGCGGAAGCACGAGATCGGCGTGCGCATGGCGCTCGGCGCGCAGCGTGGTGCGATTGTCGGGCTCGTCGTGCGACAGGGGGTGGTGCTCGCGCTCTGCGGGGTGATCCCCGGAATCGCGCTCGCATATGCGGCGGGGAAGACGATGCAGTCGCTCCTGTTCGGAGTGGAACCGGGCGATGCGGTGACATTTGCCGCGGCGGCGGCACTGTGCGTCGTCATGACGCTCGCAGGGAGTCTGCTGCCGGTGCTGAGGGCGGTCAGGGTTGCGCCGGCGACCGTCTTCCGAGGAGAATGAAAGGCGTTAACATTATGGAAGCCAATTCCTTCCCCCGAGAGGATCTTCCATGCGTAGTGTCTCACGTATTGCAGTTGCGGTCGCTGCCGTTGCATTTGCTGCATCTGTCCCGTTTGCTGTCGCGACAGCGCAGGGCGATGCGAACCGCGCAGTAGCAGGCGGCGGAATCTCCGTCCCCGGCTGGATGGGGCAGGTTGACGCGAGTGCCGCGAAGGCCGGTCAGTCGGTGAACGACGCGAAGTTCACGCAGGACGGCAAGATGATTCACGTCATCACCGGACCGGCGACGACGTACTGGAATCCAGCCAACAAGGCGAGCGGCAATTACACGGTGAAGGCAACGTTCACCGAGCCGAAGTTCCAGAATCTCAATTCGCATTCGCATCCGTATGGCATCGTCATCGGCGGCGCTGATCTTGGCGGCGACCAGGCGACATATCTCTACTGCGCGGTGAACGGCAACGGTTCGTTCATCGTCCGCGGCATGGGTCCGGCGCCGTTCCAGATGAATGGCCGCGCGGGTGAGACGAATGCGGCGGTGCACAAGGCTGCGGCGGTTGGCGACCTCGTGACGAATGAAGTCGCCGTGTCGGTCGCGGGCGACAAGGTGACGTGCTCGATGAACGGCACCGTGGTCGCGACGTATGCGAAGGCTGATCTGGTTACCGCTGGCAAGCTCAAGGGAACGGACGGAGTGTACGGCGTGCGTTTTGCGCACAACACCGAAGTCACGATGACGGGACTTACCCTCTCGAAGTAGTCGTCGAACGGCAATATTATTTTGCGACACGCTCGCGGCTGCGCATCTGCGCGGTCGCGAGCGTGTTATTTAGGAGATCATGACTAAGATTTTCGTATCGCGCAGAATCCCTGCCGCCGGCATCGATATTCTCGAGCGCGCCGGGGTCGAAGTGCGCGTCGGGCAGGAGCGCGAGGACGAGGGGGTCGCGCCAGCGGTCATGCGCGACGGCATCGCGTGGTGTGATGTGCTGCTCTCCTTGCTCACGGAGCCAGTCGATCGCGCGTTGCTGGCGCTGAATCCGAACCTGCGCGGCGTTGCGAATTACGCCGTGGGGTTCAACAACATCGACGTCACCAGTGCGACAGCGCTCGGTCTGCCCGTGAGCAACACGCCCGACGTGCTCACGGACACCAGCGCCGATCTCACCTGGGCGCTGCTCCTTGGCGCGGCGCGGCGGATTCCAGAAGCGCACAATTATATGCGGGACGGGCATTACAAACTGTGGGGCCCGAATCTGTTGCTCGGCGCCGACGTGAGCCCCGGCGGCAATGGCAAACGCAAAGTGCTCGGCGTGATTGGATTCGGCCGCATTGGCACGGCGGTCGCGAAGCGCGCGATGGGATTCGACATGGATGTGATCGCATACGACCCGCATGCGCGGGCACAGATCGACGCGAGTGGAATTGCAAAATGGTCGGAACTCGACAATCTGCTTGCCACGAGTGACTTCGTTTGTCTGCACCCGCTGCTCACAAAAGAGACACACCATCTGATTAACGAAGCCGCGCTCAAACGCATGAAGCCGACGGCGATTCTCGTGAACGTTTCACGAGGTCCGGTGGTCGACGAAGCGGCGCTCGTGCGCGCGCTCCGCGAGCGGTGGATCGCGGGCGCGGCACTGGATGTGTTCGAGCACGAGCCAGCGATGGCCGAAGGGCTCGCCGAATGCGAGAACGCCGTGATCGTCCCGCACATCGCGTCGGCGAGCGTGGGCACGCGGGACAAAATGGCGACGATGGCGGCGGAGAATGCGCTGGCGCATTTGCGCGGCGGGCGGGCGCCGAACCCGGTGAACAGCGATGTCTATGTGAGTGAGGCGTATCGTGCGCGAGTCGCGCGGTTTCAAGACAACAAAGGGAAGTGAGCAGCACGCCAGTCTCAGTCGCGCGTGAGATTCTGCTCGCGGCAATACGCGCGGTGGAGCCGCGCGAGCTGACGAAAACGGCGCTCCGCGGCTGGCGCGCGGGGCTCGCGACGCGGTCGATCGAGCTGATCGCGGCGGGGAAGGCCGCAACGGGAATGGTGCAGGGTGCCAGCGATGCGATCGGTGAGGCGCTCCGTGGCGGCGTCGCTATCGCGCCTGCAACCGATTCTGCAATCACCCGCAGCGTCGCGATGTTCGCGGGCGGGCATCCGATGCCGAACGCCGAGGGGATGCGCGGTGCGCTCGCGGCGGCGGCGACGCTGCGCGAGCTCGGGCCGAATCATCGCGCTATCGTGCTGATTTCCGGCGGAGCGTCTGCGTTGATGACGCTCCCGGTCGATGGCGTCTCGCTCGACGACATGATCGCGACGTCGCGCGCGCTGATGGCTTCCGGCGCAGACATCGGCGAGCTCAACTGTGTTCGCAAACACCTCGATCAATTGAAAGGCGGCCTCATGGTGCGCGTTTCAAATGGCGCGAAGATTCACGCGCTGGTGCTGTCGGATGTGATCGGCGATCCGCTCGATGTGATCGGCTCCGGACCGCTTGTTCCGGATCCCACCACGTATGACGATGCCGTCCTGATACTCAAGCGGCGCGGCGTGTGGGATAATCTGCCGCAATCGGTGCGTGCTCATTTGCTCGCCGGCGCGCGCGGCGAGCATCCGGAAACTCCGAAGGCGGGCGATCGCTGCTTTGCGAACATCACGATTGAAGTGATCGGCAACAACCTGCTCGCGGTAGAGGGTGCCGCGGGCGAGGCGATGCGCCGCAAGATCAGCGGCGAGATGATCACGACGCCGATCACCGGCGAGGCGCGCGAGCATGGCGCGGCATTCGCGCGTCACGTGATGGAAGTGGCGGCGGGCGCAGATCGCAGTCAGCCGCGCTGCATTGTTGGCGGCGGTGAGACGACGGTCACTGTCACGGGCGCCGGCATCGGCGGCCGCAATCTCGAGTTCGCAGCTGCCGCGGCGCTCGTGATTGACGGCGCGCACGGCATCACGATCGGTTCGATCGGTACCGACGGTCGCGATGGGCCGACTGACGCGGCCGGCGCGATCGTCGACGGCGGTACGGCGCAGCGCGCCCGTGAAGCAGGGATGGAACTTGCGCGTTATCTGCAAACGAACGACACGCTGCGCGCGCTCGATGTGGCGGGCGCCGTCGTTCGTACCGGTGCGACTGGTACCAATGTCGCGGATGTTTACGTCGCGCTGATCACACCGTAAGGTTGGCGCGCGTTTCTCCACGCGGCGCTAGTGCACCACAATCTGCAGCGAGTCTGATACCAAAAGGTGCGTCGCGACGATCCACGTGCTGCCCGGCTTCCGCGGCGTGACTCTCCCCACGCGTGATCCGACTGGCGACACCGACGCCACGGTCGAGTCGCGTGAGACGTATGTCGCGACCGCGCGGTTGGTGGTGTTGGGTGACGCCTGCGGGTCACCGACCGCGGGATTCGCAGTTGGGCTGGTCAGCGCGACTATCTGACGCCCTAGTGCATCGATCCCGTCCACCCAGATAAACGCCGAATCGCCGACCGCCAGCGGCGCGCACGAATGCGTATCGGGGCAGCGAAGTTGAATGCGAATCAGCCGCTGCGTCACTACGACAGTCTTGTAGGCGACGTGCCGCGGTTGCTGTGTTTGAATGGTGCCGATGGGGAAGCGCTGCAGCGTCGTATCGACATCCCCGACCAACACGGCGATGGCGATCTGATACACGTTCGGCTCGAGCGGCGGTGCGATCGACACATAGTGGCCGGCACCGTTGCCTTTCAGAAAAAGAGCGCCGTCGTCAATAGGAGTAACTCCGCCGCCCGGGGGCAGAAATTTCAGATAGTTGTACAACGTGTCGGTCTCCCAAACGAACGACGTGTCGGAGAACGAGGGAACCGTCGTCGCGGTGTATTGCGCGGACTCACCAAGGCTGAACAGTGAGTCCGGTCCCGCTATGGTGAACTGCACGGGAAACGCCGGATCGTACTTGTTGGTGACCGCGTAAGGATCGCCGCACGCGATCGCGACAGCCGCAACGACACCAGCGCAACCGATGATCGTTCGCACTTGCAGTGACGTCATGGCGTTCTCCGGTCAGTGCACTACGATTTGCAGCGAGTCCGACACCGACAGATGCGTCGCGACGATCCACGTGCTTCCCGCTTTTCGCGCGTGCACTCTGCTGCTGTGTACCCCAATTCGACGAGGCACTTTGGGAAGCGTAGGTTCACTTCTCAACGGAGGGTCGTCGGATGGAAACGCATCGACGCGGATCGGATGGACGCCGCTATTTCTCGGCTGACTTCAAGCAGGAACAAATTGC
>CAIVZZ010000011.1 GCA_903910555.1 uncultured Gemmatimonadota bacterium
ATCTTCCCCCTCACCCCTCACTGATCGTCCCCCTCACCCTTCACTGATCGTACACCTCACTCCTCACCGATCTTCCCCCTCACTCCTCACCCTTCACCGACTCAATTCTCCTATCTGCCCTTAAAGAGCAATTTTTTAGTTGCCGTTATGCCATCCCCAACAAACCGCACCAGATAGACCCCCGGCGGCACCGTGCGCCCGGTGTCGTCCTTGCCATCCCACGTGAGCCGGTCGTCGCAGCCGCTGTCACTCCCGACGGTCGCGCGCCCGTAGCGCCCGGGCGGGTACACCGGGCCCAAGCCGCGCCCCGGCGTGACGACGGCGACATGGTTTCCGCGCAGGTCGAGAATGTCGATGTGCACCGTTGACTGGTTCTTCAGATCGAACCAGATGCACGTGGTCGCGATCCGGCTGTTCGGAAATGGATCGGGGAAATTCTGATACAGCACCGTGGCGAGTGGTGCGTTTGCGCTGAGAATCACGAACGTAGAAAAGCTCACCACGCGCGTGCTGTCGCCGGTTGAGAGTTTCGCGGTCACGGCCCAGAAGTACGACGTGTTGGTTTCGAGCGGGAAGCCCGTGTATGACGTGTCCGGGATGCCCGACGGGGGCGGCGGGAGTGTGGCCGTGATCGGTCGAAAGCCGTCCGACGTGCGCTGCACGACGAGCTGGAAAGTCCAGGGCGCCACCGGCGGGTGAGTCGCCACTGCGGTCCACAGAAAAGTCGGAACCGTCGTATCAACCATCGAGCCGTTCAGTCCGTTCGGTGAGATCAGGGTGAGCCAGGCCGAGGTCTGCCGCGGTCCGATGGCGTTCGTGATGACGTTCACGCCCAGCGCCGTCCGGATCTTTACCCGCCACCAAATATTTATTTTCTGTGGAAGCAGCCGCGGGATCACGATCGCCGCAGACGTCCCGGTGACCGTCGTATCGGCAAAGAGTGCGCTGAAGTCCGCTGCGATTGCGACCTGAAGATCGAGCTGCAGCGGCAGCTCGTTCGGCTGAAAACCTGACGTGGTGATGGTGAACGCCGGGGTCCCGTCGCGAATCGGATTTCCAGCGGGGCCGGTCACGACCGCAGTCCCTGACGTCTGACCGGGTGTCTGGCTGTTCGCAGGTGCGACGGCCAGCACGATGCCCGCGGCGAGCACGCACGCATGTGCAAACAACTGCGCGCGCTTGCTCACCGCCGCGTCCGTCACGCCGATGCGGCCGCCTCAGCGGCTGGCGACGCATCAGCCGCGACCGTCTCGCCGCCGTCGACCGCGGGACCGCGCATCCGCACGCTCACCAGCGACGACACACCGGGCTCCTGCATCGTCACGCCGTACACGGCATCCGCCGCTTCGGTCGTCGTCCGCGGGTTATGCGTGATGACGATGAACTGTGTGTGCGTCTTGAACTGGTTCAGCATCTTCACGAAACGCCCGACGTTCGCGTCGTCGAGCGGCGCGTCAACTTCGTCGAGCAGACAGAACGGGCTCGGCTTCGTGAGGAAAATGCCGAAGAGCAGGGACAGCGCGACAAGCGCGCGCTCTCCGCTCGAAAGCAAATGGATGCGCTGCGTCTTCTTGCCGCGCGGCGACGCATGAATTTCGATGTCGCAGTCGAGCGGTGCCTCTTCGTTCTCAAGACGCAGGTCGCAATCGCCGCCGCCGAACAGCGTGTTGAAAATGTGGCGGAAATGCGCACGCACTTCCTCGAATGTCTTGAGGAACATCTCGCGCGCGGTGACGTCGATCTCCTTGATCGCCTGCTGAAGCGAGACCTGCGCTGTCGCCAGATCCGTCCGCTGCGATGTCAGGAACTCGAGTCGCTTGGTTTCTTCGTTGTGCTCTTCAATCGCCAGCGGATTCACCGGCCCGAGCGACTCGATGCTTTCGCGCAGCTGTTCGGCTTCGGCGCGCAGCGCGTCGTCTTCGGCTTCGACGGCGGTGTAGTCGGCAAAGAGATCGTCGAGCGGGCGGCGCCATTCTGTCTCAAGGCGCGTACGAATCGCGGAACGCAAACCGGCGAGTTCGGTGTGACGGAGCTCGGCGGAGTGCAGTTCGTCGCTCAGCGCGGTGGCCTCATGGCGTTTGCGGTCGAGCGCGTGTTCGGCATCCGCGAGCGCGGTATCCGCCGTGCGCACCGCTGCTTCGGATTCGGCCTGCAAAGCCTCCGCCTCTGACAGCGACGTCTGGCGCGCGGTGAGGTCGGCCTTCCACGCCTCCATCTGACGTGCCAGCGCCGCGTCGTCCTCCGAGAGAACGGCGAGTTCGAGCTGAAGTGTCTGCAACCGCGACTGCGCGCTGGCCTGCTCACGCTCGAGGCGCTCGCGGCGCTCGGTTGCAACTTCACGGCGCGCCTGCGCCTGCGCGTGCGTCACCTGCGCAGCGGCGCGTGCTTCGCGTGCGGCGTCTTGCCGGCGGTCCGACTCGGTCAGCGTGTCACGCGCGGCCGTGGCGGCGGTCTCTGCGGCCGCGAGAGCGATCGCCTCGCGATCCTGCGTCGCCAGCCCTTCGGCGACACGTGCGGTCAACTCATCGCGGCGGCCGGCCAAACGTTCAGACAGCGCGACTGCATCGGCGAGCTCGCGCGTTGTGCGCATATGCACCCGCTCGCGTTCGCCGCGCGCCTGAGCGCTTTCCTGCATCGCCCTGTGCGCGCGCGTGGCCGAATCGGCGGCATGCGTGGCCGCTGCCTCCGCCTGCTGCAGGCTCGCGTGCACGCTCTCGAGCGTTGCGGCGGCGTGCGAGCGTGTTGCATCCATCGCGGCTGATGCGGCACGGAGTTCCGAAAGTTCTGCGCGGCGGCGGAGCGGACCGGCACCCGACTGCGTTCCGGGAAGCCACATCGCACCGCGTGCGTCCACAAACGAGCTGCCGCCATCTTCGGCGTGCACGTGGCCGAGCAGCGCGCTCACCCATGCGCGCACCGGGCCGTCCGTCTGCACGAGTGCGGCGAGTTCACCCGGAGCCGCAGCGCCGAGCGCCGGAACTTTCGCGTCGAGCGGCAGCAGCAAGAGTGGGCCAGGATTCGCTTCCGCATGCCAGCTGCGGATTGCATTTGCAACCGTGCGGTCGCGAACGACGACGGCGTGCACCGAGGGGCCGAGAAAACGTTCGACCAGGAGCGCGGTTGCCGCGTCCGCGCCGATGTAATCTGAAAGCGGGCCGAGCACTGCGCCTTCACCGAACTGGTCGCGGTCGCGCAGCAATCGCGCGGCGGCGGGAGCGAGCCCGACACGCTCGCGCTCGAGACCTTCGAGCGCGTTCAGCTTGCCATGCATCCCCGCATGCTCTTCTTCAACGCGGCGCACTTCGGCGCGCGCGCCGGCGTCCTTCTCGCGCCAGTCGCGCGCGGCGTCGTGCGCTGCCGCGAGCGCGGCATCTGCTGCTTCCGCGGCGGTCGTTGCGATCGCGAGCTGCTCGTCCGCCGTTTCAAGCTCGCGCTGCGCGAGGCGCTGCTGCGCTGCGAGCTGCTCATGCTCGGCGGCAAGCGTATGCGAACGCTGCGCGACATCGGCCAGCTCACGCTCGGCGCCCTCGCGCTCGAGTTCGAGCCGGCGCAGCCCGTCGCGCAGTTCGCGCACATGCTTGTCGGCGCGCTCGAGCGCGTCGCGTCCGGTGGCGACCGCACCGCGTGCCTCTTCTTCCGCGCCAACCTGCCGCTGAAGCGCGTCGACTGCCTCGGTGAGCGATGCTTCCGTTCGCTCTTCTTCGTCACGCGCCGACGCGTACTCCGCGACGACCCGCTCGCCGAGTGCCGCGCCCTCGCTGCGCTCCTGCTCCGCGCGCGTGCGGCGCGCAAGCGCGTTGCGATGGCGCTCTTCGGCGACGGCAATTTCACCTTGCAATGTGAGCGACGCTTCGCGGGCATCGCCAACGATCTTGTCACGCTCGTGACGCCGCGCTTCGGCCGCGGCGCGTGCCGCATGAGCCGAGTCGCGCGCGAGCTCGGCCTCGTGCACATGCTGGAGCGAACCCGGCGCACGTGTGCGCAGTTCCTCAAGCCGAATATCGAGCTGTGCGAGCTCGTCTTTCCACGCCGCCATTTCGCGCGATGCGAGCGTCAGTTCCACCGCAAAACGACGCGTGGTGATTTCGCCGTGGCGCTCAGCGCGTTTGCGCTGACGGGAGAGCGAACGCACCTGGCTCGTGACTTCGTTGACGAGATCGTCCAGGCGCGACAGATCGGCAGTTGTCTGCTCGAGGCTGCGCTCCGTGCTGCGACGGCGATCACGGTAGAGACCGACACCAGCCGCTTCTTCGAACAGCTCACGCCGGTCGTCAGGGCGGTCCGAGAGCAGCGCGTCGATCATGCGGCTTTCAATCACCACGCCGCTGTCGGCGCCAAGGCCGGTACCGCGCACGAGATCGTGAATGTCCCGCAGTCTGCACGGCGCGCGATTCAGGAAATATTCACTCTCGCCTGCTCGCGACAATCTGCGCGTGATGACGACTTCCTGGAACGGAACCGGAAGGCCGCCGTCTTCGTTCGAAAAGTGCAGCGAGACTTCGGCGACGTTCACCGCCTTTCTCGCGGATGAGCCCTGGAAAATCACTTCTTCCATCTTGGCGCCGCGCAGCATGCGCGCGCGCTGCTCGCCGAGGACCCAGCGCACGGCATCTGAAACGTTCGACTTGCCGCAGCCGTTCGGGCCGACGACCGCCGTGACGCCCGTGTTGAAGAGCATCTCGGTTTCGTCTGCAAACGACTTGAATCCGTGCAACTCGAGTTTCGTCAACCGCACTTAGTACGTTCTCCCGGTTCGAAAGGCGAGGACCGGCGCCACTCCCGCCGCGCGCAACGCGGAGGCCAGCGACGCGGCCTGCGCCGCTGTCTCGAAAGCGCCGGCGTACAGCCGGACACTTCCATCGTTTTGCATCAAAAAATACGGACTGAATCCACGCTGCTGCCACGTCTTGCGAAGTTCCTCGGCGCCCGGCTGCTCGACATTCTCCGCGAGCACGAGCGCGTACGGCACCTTCACGACGAGTCCCTCACCGCTCCGCACCAGCTTCTCACGACGCAGCGCCGCGAGAAGTGAATCGGCGCCCGCGCGAGTGTGCGCTGCGCCTACGACGACTTTGTACCACACATTCGTCGAGCCACCCACGCCCACCGGCGAAATCGTCGCACCGTTCCGCGACATTTCTTTTGCATTATCCGAGAGAAATGAATTTGCACCCGCGATGGTGTTTGCCGCCATCACTTCGACGGCGAACTGCGCGGTTGCGGAGCTGTCCGCGGGGTTGACAGGATCGGTGAGACGCACTGTGTCTTGCGGTTCTGCCGCCACTTGTGGCGCTGCCGCGGGCTGCGCCGCCGTCGCGGAAGGCGCTGCGGCAGTCGTGGCGTCTGGCGCTGCAGCAGCCACGCGCTTCGCCATCACCGCGTGATATGCCCCCGCGATACGACTGCGTCCGGCCCAGCCCGCACCGCCGATCGCGGTGATCGCAAGCAGTGTCACCGCTGCGCGGATCCGCCGGTGCTTCTTCGCCGCCGCGCGCGCGAGTGCCACCGCGTCAACAGGGGCGCTCACCGTAGCGAGCACATGGAAGTTCCGTGCACGCAGCGCCGGAACGTCGACGAGCACCACGCCCGCGACGGCGCCTGCAAGCGTATTGATTCCGGCCGCGTCTATTGGCGCGACCAGCAACAAGAGCGCGCCAACTTTCGCGAAACCGCTCACGAGACGTGGCCAGCGTTCATGGCCGAGGATCTCCTCACACGCCACGGGCGGCGATCCCGCCGGAAGAATGAACAGCGAGTCGCGGTCTGGGGCCGGCCGCGCGATGTCGTTCAGCGGGAGCCCTTGCCGCAGGCAGTCGGAAAGCCCGAACGCATCTTCACCGCCGGCAACAGCGTATAGCGGTGCGGCATCGCCCGTGAGGTCGCCCAGCGCAACGTGCCGATGCTCGCTCACCACGCGCGCGATGCCGAGCGCGACGCGAGCCGCGTACTCCGGATTTGTCGCGAGGATCAGCACCGCGGAGAGATCGCCGAGTTCACCGGCAATCCTGCGACCCTCGTCTTCCCACCATGTGGCAGTTGTCGTGTTAGCGTTACCCGTCGCCCGCGGTTCGAGCGGTGCGGTCACGGCGCGCCCTCGTACACCCAGTACGGAAGGCCCGTGCGGCGTCCGGCCTTGTCGGCGTCTTCCTTCGTATCAAACGGTCCGTAGACGACGCGGAACACCGGCGTGCGGTCGCTTGTCCCCGGCACCACGCGAACGGGGTGGCCGTCGACCGTGATCGATGCGGCCAGCGTCTTGGCACGATCCTCTGAGAGCAGCGCGGCAAAAGAGAGCGTGAAGGTCCCGCGCTTTGAAACTGCTGGTGCCGTCGGCGCTGCGGCGGGCGCGGGAGCAGGCGCAGCGCCGCGCTGCGGCGCTGCATCGGGCGGTCGCGCGCCGGCTGGCGTTCGCGCAGGCGCGGGCGCAGGCGGGATCACCGCCGACGCGGCTGCGGCCTGCGCGGCGGCCGCTTCCTGAACGGCGTGAGCGCTATCGCCCGCGACGGCAGTCGAATCGGAATCAGGATCGAAGCTGACGGGAACGTCCAGCCCCTTGGCGCGAGGGCGGAATCCGTTCCATCGAACAAGCGTCCACAGATCGGCGGCGCCCGAAAGAAAACGTGCCCGTTCTTTGTGCGTCTCCGCGTCCATGATCACGACGTCCGTATCCTGCAGCACGGCGAGGCCGCCGTCCGGGCCGAGCAGTGGAAGGTCGGCGCGCCAGCGCGAACGCACGGTTCCAATCGCGCGCGAAGTCCCGATCGCAATCACCCGAACGGAATCGCCGTCGGCGGCACGCGCGAGCAGATAGCGGCCATCGGGATCCATGCGCAGCGCGGTCGCGGTGCCGCCAATGTCGATCGTCCCCTCAATCTCTTCCGTAAAGCGATCGACTACGGTGAGCGATTTCTTTCCTTTCACGGCGACAAAAATGCGGTCACCGCTCGGCGTCGCGACGGCGTCGAGCGCCTGGCCTGGGAGCCACACCGTGCGCGTCCGCGTCAGATCGCGCGTGCGCACGCCGGCCAGTCCGGAATCGCCAATAAAGTAGAGACGGTCGCCGAGTTCGGTGCGGACGAGAAGATCCGCATGCGGAACCGAAGTCGTTTCGACGATGCGCGGCTCAGGTGGATGCAGCCGGCGCAACTCGTGCCGCTTCCCGTTGTCGCTCAGCAAAATCAGCGAACCGTCGGGGAGCGGAATCAGTCCGCGTGGTTCAGGCTCGGGTGTGAATGTCCAGGTTCCGCTTGGCGTGAGCCGGCTGACGTCATGCTTGGGCGTGATGCCGTATATCGCCCAGCCATCGGCGGTCGCGAGGCCGGTGAGCGCAGTCGTCGCGGCGGCGGATGCACTGCCAACCCGCATATCGAGGCGGCCCGGGACGCCTCGCACGTCAACGTATGCGAGCGAGCCCTGCGCGTCGTCGAACGCGAGTGTGGATTGCAGGGCAGGGACACGCGAGGGCGACGACCAGAGGACCGAATCGGAGCCCCAGCGATACGCTTTCGCCGTGCCGCCGGCCGCGACGAGCCGGATGAATACGGCGTCCGGCCCGTTCGTTCCGCCCGAGAGCGGAGGGTGCGCGCCCGGTGCGCCGCGCGAGCACGCGGCGAGGGCGAGGAGCAATAGCAGCGTCGGTTGGCGCACCCCCCAAACTAACGGGGGTTTAGAACGATTGCCCGATCGACCAATTCCAGTAGCCCACGCTGTTGAACGAGTCACGCGGAATCGCGTAGTCGATCTTCACAATGGCGATGCCGAACACGTTGATGCGGAAGCCGTATCCGAACGCGCGCAGCGGATAACGCATCGTCGTCGGATCGTAATTCGCCGGCTTGGTGAGGGTGACCGACTGGCCGCCCGTCCACGCCATGCCCGCGTCGTAGAAGAACTCGCCGTCGACCGGCGGCATCGTAATCGGCAGGAACCCGAGGTCGAAGCGCCGGATCAATGGGAAGCGGAGCTCGATGCTTGCAGCGGCGGTACGGCTGCCCAGCAGCTGCGCAGACGAGCAACTCGACGCGCCCGCAAATGCCGCCGCGCCGCCTGCCGCCGGCGCGCCGCAATTTGCCGACGAGTTTGCCTCGCGGTCGTAGCCGCGTATGTAGTTCGGAGAGTACGGATTCGCGAGATACTGTGGGAATAGCGTCTCGCCGCTGCCGACATTCACGTTCGCGTAGAGGTGCGTCGCGACCGTGAGGTAGCTGAAGATCAGCGCATCGTAGCGCCGGAGATCGGCGATGTAGCTCATCCAATTCTGCGTACCGACGTTCGTCCCGATTTCATAGCGATAGCGATGGCCGTAGATCCCCGAGCCGGTGCCGTTGAACAGCGCATTGTCGGAGACGTACGCTGCGTAGGGCGACGCGTAGTCGAACGAGCCGGTCCCCTTAACGCTGTCGACGTTGTAGCCCGTGGTGAAACCCGACGTGAGGTCGGCGATCTGGCTGACGAACTCAGCCGATTTGTCGATGTTCGTGAGCGCCGCGCCGATTTCGAACCGCTCGAAACGGTTGCGCGGATAGATAGTCGAGAAGAACGCCGACCGGATGATGAAGCGGTCGATCTCCTCGGAGACCTGGTACTGGTTGTCCGCGAGAGCGGTCTGCCCGGCGTTGGCCAGGAAGAAGTACGGCTGCTGCTGGAAGCCGGCCGACCAGCTCAAACGTTTCGCGAGGCTGACGTAGTTCACGAAAACTTGCGCTTCGTCGATTCGGCCGTTGATCGCTGCGGCGGTGATCAACTGTTTGTTGCCGAGCAAGTCGCCGAAGATGATCGCCGTGCCGCCGAACACACCGCGTCCGTAATTGTTTTGTGCGTAGCCGATCTGTGGCTGCTGCACGGCTTCAGGGCGGAGTGTGGCTTTGTATGGTTCGTCCGTGAAGGTCGCCGGATTCGGCAGCGCGAGCGCGGAACTGTCGAGCAGCGCGGCTACTGACACGGCTGACTGCGCACCGGGCTGGCCCGCGGCCGGAAGTTCGCCGGAGGAGCGGAGTCCGGCGGGACCGCGATACACCGACACGCGGCGGCCATTGGTGGAATCAGGCGCTGCGGCGGCCACGGTCTGTTTGTTTTTCTCGGCTTCGTCGTGCGCGATTTGCTGCAATGCCGCCGCGGCGAGTGACGCGCGCTCCAGCGCGGAGTCGTTCGCCGTCATCTTCGACACGTAGACCTGCTTTGGCGGATCGCGATACGGATCTTTCTTCAGCTGGCGCGGATTCGCGAGCGACCAGATCGTGAAATCGTTGTTGTCCATGTAGGTGAACGCGATCTTGTCCGCCTGTCGCGCCCACGAAATGGCCGGGCTGTTCTCGGTCAGCGATTGCACACCGCCGATGAACTTCGTGATTTGGTAGTGTTCTTTTGCATCGAAATCGTAGATGAACAGCTGCGCGATACCCGTGCGATCGCTGATATACGCGAGTGATTTTCCGTCCGGCGCCCACTGCGGGTTGAGATTCTTGCCCGCCTGCCCGGGGATCACGTCGATGTTGCCCGTCTGCATGTCGAGCACGTTGATCTGCCACTTGCCGAACTTCAGCGTCTGGAAATCGGTGTTCGGCCCGCGGTCGCTGACGAA
Source organism: uncultured Gemmatimonadota bacterium (assembly GCA_903910555.1). Taxonomy (GTDB): domain Bacteria; phylum Gemmatimonadota; class Gemmatimonadetes; order Gemmatimonadales; family Gemmatimonadaceae; genus Fen-1231. The sequence goes on from CAIVZZ010000011.1 coordinate 9,581, forward strand.
CGCCACGCGGCGGCCATCGGGCGACCACACCGGCATCAGTGCTGCCCAATCGCCGGTGGTGATCTGCTGAAGGTTGCGGCCGTCAGAATCGATTCGATACAGATTCGTGAAGCCGCCCTTCGCGCCGCTGAACACGAGCTGCTTGCCGTCGGGCGACCAGGTCGGCGCGATCATCGACTCGAGGCCGGTGTCGAGACGGCGGAGCACCGTGAGGCTTTTCACGTCCTCCAGGTAAATGACGTCCTTGCCGCCGGTCTGCGCCGTGAATGCCAGCGTGCGTCCGTCAGGCGAGAACGAGCTCTGCGAATAGATGTAGCGCAGCTCTTCGAACTCGGGATTGAGCGTGCTCGTCGTGAGGCGCTTGAGACGCTTGCCGGTGGTCGCGTCGGCGAGATACAAATCGAGAAACACTTCCGCGCGCAGCAGGCTGCCGCTGGAGATGTAGGCGATCTGGCGGCCGTCCGGCGAGAACGCGGGCGCGACGTACACTGGAATAATTCCGCCCGTACGCTTCGCGTTGAGCAGGGGCTGCGCGATCTTGCGCGGCCTGTCGAGGCTCGCGACCGCGGGGAGATATGTCGTCTGCATCGTCTCTTTCCACTCGTCGCCGAGTTCGGAAAGATCGAATCCCGTGTGCCGCTTGAATGCACGGTCGATGCCGAGCGTCGGCGACGCCGCGAGAATCTCGCCGATGATTTCATCGCCCCAGCGCTCGCCGATGAATTTCCAGAACGACTCGCCGTACCGGTACGGGAAAAATACGTCCGGCCGTTCGGTCATCTGCTTCATCGACGGGATATTGCCGTTCAACGCGGCGTCGCGGATCACCGCGTCGGTCGCGGGATGATTGGGGCCGATCGAGAGGTATTCGGCCATGCCTTCCATGTACCAGCTCGGTGGTCCGTTCTGCACCAGCGACTGGACGGCGTTCCCGGAATGCCCGCGCGAATACACATCGAATTGGAATTGGTGCACCATTTCGTGCGTCATCACATGTTCGGTTTCCGCGAGATCCATTTCGAGGAAGAACGTGTTGCGCTGGTGCGTGAAGTCGGTGACGCCGCCCGTCCCCTCGCCGAGATCGCCGAACACATTGCTCTGCGCGAAGTCGCCGCGCGACGCAAAAATTACGATCGGCTTCCGCTCTTTGAACGTGTAGCTCAGGAGGCGCGAGAGACGGGCATACGACCGCTCCGCCATGCGCGCGACGATCTTCGCGCCTTCGGCTTCGGAGGGGTAGTAGTGAACGTCGAAATGCTCGGTGCGCATGATGCGCCAGTCGAACTTCTGGTACTGAACCTGATTCTGCCCGTAGTAGCCCTGGGCGCCAAGCGGTGCGCTCGAGAGGGACGCGCCGGCGATTGCCGCGGCGGAGAGCAGACGGAGAATGTTTTTTTCTCGACGCGTACGCATCAGGTGAGCTCCCTTAGGGCGAAACGGCGAGGGCAGGGGCATCGCCCCAGAGCCGCTCGAGTTGGTAAAACGAACGCAGCGACGGATGAAACACGTGCACCACGAAATCGACATAGTCGAGCAGTACCCAGCGGCCCTGCGTCATTCCCTCTACCGACGTGACCCGGTGACCGTCTTTCGCCAGTGTTTCCACGACATGCTGCGCCACACTTCGGACGTGGGTATCCGAGGTTCCGGACGCGACGATGAAATAGTCGGTCATATCGGTAACGTCGTGCAGGTCGAGCAGCACGACGTCGTTGGCTTTGTTGTCCGCACAAATCGCGGCGGCGCGGCGGGCGAGTTCAGTCACGTCTTTGAGAACGGGAGTTGACTCCATTGAATTCGGCGAAGCGTGTGGTCCGCGGGCTGACACTTATTAGACAGGCGGCGCTGAAAAGTTCCGGCGGGAGATGCAACAATAACGATTTGAGCGGGGGTTGGTGAGTCTTGAGTCTTGAAACGGCGGGGCTCGTAGCTGACGGCGGTAAGACACAAGCTGTAAGAGCGGAACGCGGCCGAGGGAACCGTTCCCCAGGCCGCGCTCCGTCTTACAGCTGTGCACTTACAGCGGTGAGCTACGAGCCCCCGCCGTTAAGATCTACGCCTTGATAACCCAGACTTTGATCTCAGGCTTCACATCCGCATGCAGTCTGATCGGAACCTTGTAAACACCAAGGGCCCGGATCGGCTCGTGCAGATCGATCATTCTCTTCTCAACATCCAACCCCTGCGCCTTCAGCTGGTCCGCGATATCCGACGGCGTGACCGATCCGAACAGCTTGCCCTCTTCGCCTACTCGCGCCGAGAACGTCAGCGAGACCTGCTCGAGCTTCGCGGCGAATTCCTGCGCCGTCGCAATTCGTGCATCCTCGGCCGCCTGAAGACGGTCCTTTTCCTGCGCGATCCGCTTCTTGTTGCCGGGCGTCGCTTCGTACGCGACACCGCGCGGCAAAAGGAAGTTGCGCGCATATCCCGCCGAGACTTTCACGATATCGCCCGGATGTCCGAGCTTGTCCACCGCCTGCCGCAGAATGACTTCCATCGTAACCTCAATCGTTAGGTTTTCGGCCTGGCCCGCGCGCGCCAGTTCAGCCACGTATCCCCGACTCCGAGTCCCACGCCGAGTGCACAGACCACCGGCGGGAACAGCACTGCGAACACGATCAAAAACGCCATCAACACGCGGCCGGGAGACAGAAACCAGAGCCCGACCCCAATCCCGCGCAGCGCGTACATCGCGCCGAAGAACACCAGCAGATTCGCTCCGACGACACTCAGTGATCCGAGCCCCGGAACGACAATCAGTGCAAGCCCGGCGACCAATCCCCACACGAACTGATCGCTGAAGCGGAAATCTCTCAATGAAGCGAGCGGCGGTCCGAGCCGTTCGCGTCCCATCCGGTGATACAACGCCCATGCCAGCGCCAGCGCGATCAACGATTCCAGCGCGAGCATCGATGGAAACAGCGTGGACGCCACGGTCGGTGCGGCTTCCAGTTGTGACTCGATCGTCGTGACAATTTCTTTTGCGTCCGGATTGACCGCAAAAAAATCGGTCCATTCTTTCGAGCTCGTCTGCTGCCGCCATTCGGCAACCGATCGTTCACTTCGCTTTGCCGCTTCCGTCGAAACCATCTGCGTGATCGTCGTCGCACCCTGCTTTGTCGCCAGCGTCGCGCCGGCGGCGAACACCAGTGCGATGCCAATCGCCGCGAATGCCTGAGTCGAAAACGATCGCGCTGCGTCACGCTTTGTCAGGATCACCACCCCCGCAAACGTCGCCGCCAGGAGCACGGCCCATCCGCATGCGAGATACCCGAACGATCCTGCCGCCGACGTGAACAGCACCAGAATCCAGCCGGCGAGCGCCACCCATGCGAGCGCTAGCGGAAGCCGCCCCCCGGCCCACCACCCGGCAATCGCGCATCCCGCGATCAACGGAACGATGAGCACGAACACCTGATCGATCGGCAACACGATTTTGACTACCGGTGTTATCGATACGAACAGGAAAAGCAGCGTTGCCAACACGACGCGCCACCATCCCCGCTCTCGAACGACTGCTGGTGCTGCTGCTGATGCAGGTTCGGCGGTCACGTCGTTCATCTTGTCCAGCTTATGTCTGAGCCCCGCGGGTGTACGGCAGCAGTGCGAGGTAGCGGGCCTTTTTAATGGCCTTCGCCAACTGACGCTGGTGACGGGCATCCACGCCGCTCAGGCGGCTCGGCAAAATCTTGCCGTTATCCGTGATGAATCGGGCGAGAAGTCGCTCGTCCTTGTAATCCACGAAGCGGATCCCCGCCTCGGTGATCGGACACGACTTCTTGGCCCGACGCATGGTGTCAGTCCTCATCGTCATCGTCGTCGTCTCCCTGTTTGCGAGCGGCCAGCTGCTCTTCGGTCATTGGCGGGGCGCCGAGCTCGTGCTCGTGCACCGAGATCAGATAGCGAACGACGCTGTCGTCGAGCTTGAGCGAACGCTCGAACTCGGGCAGTGTCTTCGATTCTGCATGGAAGCGTGCGACGATGTAGTAGCCGGTCTCGCGCGTACCGATCTTGTACGCGAGTTGACGGCGACCCCAATGGTCGAGCTTGATCTCCTGGGACGAACCCAGAAGCGCGTGATGCTTCGCGATTTTGTCGTTTATGGCGGCGTCTTCGAGAGCAGAATCGAAGATGTACACCGCCTCGTATTCACGAGACAATGCGGCAATCCTCCTTTGGTCGTATAGCCCCCCGCGGGTTGCCGGCGCGGGAGGAGGGTGGCCCCAGTAGGGCAGGTGCCCAGCCGGAAAAAGCCACTATTTCTTGGTAGCCTATGAGTTTAGCTCATCGGAGCGCTCAGGTCAACTTGAAAAACCTTGGCGGCGGGGGACGGCGCTGAGTAGACTGCGGGCATGGCCGAAACCCGTCTGCCGCCCATTACGCCCCGGACGCGGGTGGTTGCCTCCCGAAAGCAGCTTTCCACGAAGCTGTCCGGCGAGGCCGTGATTCTGGGCCTTGAAGACGGCATCTATTACGGACTCGATGGTCCGGGCGCCCGGATCTGGGAGCTGCTCCAGCAGCCGGCCATGCTCGGCGACGTCGCGGAGACCATCTGCGCGGAGTTCGCGGTTGGACGCGACGCGGCGACGCGAGATTTGCTCAGCCTCGCCGACGATCTCCTCACCCGCGGCCTGCTCGAACTTGTTCCTGACCCGGCTTCGTAGTTTTTCGCGATTGCCGGGGGTCGAGCAGCGGCTCGCCGTTCGCGCGATCTGGTGGGTGCTGATCACGCGGGTGCTGCTGCGGCTGTTTTCCTTCACGCGCGTGCGCGGGCTGACGGTCGGGCGCGCGAACGTGCGCGTTGCAGCGCAAAACGACTGGCCGCGTGCCGTTCGGCGCGCAGTGATTCGCGCATCGCGATCGGTTCCCGGCACGGCGTGCCTCGCGCAATCGCTTGTCGCCGAACGGTTGCTCCGCGCGGGTGGTCATCCTGCGCTCCTTTCGATTGGCGTCGCCGATCCCGTGGCCGGCACGGCGCGCAAATCGCTCGATGCGCATGCGTGGGTCGAGAGTGCCGGCGTGCTCGTCACGGGCGACGATCCGCACGATCAGTATCAACTGCTCGCGACGTTCGGCTCCGGGTGAACACGTTCGTCGCCGAAATCGTGCGCGGCACGGGCCCCGTGCGCGCAACAGGGATCGCGGATCCGTCGCAGGGGAGTTGGATTATCGGCGATGTTCGCCTCGATGCGCGCGACGAACTCCGCGATGCACTCGGCGTCGCGGGGCACACCGCGCCGCGCGACGGGGCTGACATAGAACTCGCGTTCGCCGCCTGGAGCGCGTGGGGCGAACGAGCGACCGACCATCTGCGCGGAGATTTCAGCTTCGCGCTCTGGGACTCCGATCGTCGCACGTTCTTTTGCGCGCGCGACGCGCTCGGTGTGCGACCGCTCTATTGGGCTGAGTTGGGCGATCACTTCATTTGCAGCAACGCCCTCGCCGGCATCCGCGCGCATCCGCGCGTGACAGCGCGGCTGAACACGCGCGCGATCGTTTCGTTTCTCGAGCGCGGATACAACGACGACACGTCGACGACGTCATTCGCGGACATCAATCGGCTCGCGCCCGCGCATCAGCTCGTGGTGCGTGATGATTCGCGCGCAGGGACGCCAGCGCGCTATTGGGATTTCCCGGTGCCGGAGCCACTGCGGCTGCGCAACGACGCAGCGTACATCGAGCGCTTTCGCGACGTGCTCGGCCATGCAGTGCGCGACCGGCTGCGTGGCAATAACGCGGGGATCCTGCTCAGCGGCGGACTCGATTCGACGAGTCTTGCGGCGACCGCGCGGCGCGTTGCGCCCGAAGTGAAACTGCTCGCGTGGACAAATGACATGGGGCCGTCCGCGCCGCACGACGAAGTCCGGCTCGCGAAACAGGTCGCAGCGCGGCTCGGGCTCGCGCACCAGGTGACGCTGCATCGCAGTGCGACGCTGTCGCACTTGAGTGAGTCCGGATTTCGAACGCCGGAGCCGCTCGACGAGCCCGAGTGGAGCGGCTGGCGCGATCAACTGCGCGAGATTTCCGCGTCGACGTCGACGCTGATCAGTGGCGAGGACGGCGATGCGCTTTTTCGTCCGCCCGGTCTGCTCACCATGCTGCGTGCGTGGCCGGCGCATGAGGTGATCCGGCGCGTGATCGCATATACAATTTCTTACCGGCATCATCCGCACCTCGGGATCTGGCTGACACGGCGCTTGAACGCGCCATTCATGCGATTGCCGCGCGGAGCGCATCCCACACGACCGGATGCCGTCGGATATCTGTCGGATCCGATCTGGCAAAGCGTACTCGAAATTGCGCAGCCCTCGTACACCGGCGTCGCGCTCGACATGGTGTGGCCACTGCTCGACACGCGCGTCATCGACTTCGTCTTTTCGATTCCACCGGTGCCGTGGTGTCAGCGCAAAGAACTCATCCGTCAGTCGTTTCGCGGCGAACTTCCCGATGAAGTGCTGTCACGAAAGAAGTCACCTCTGCATTAATTCTTTGAGACTCAAGTCACAGACTGGCGCGCGGCACAGCGTCGGCCATTGTGGAAGTTTAGCGATGCGACTCGCGAGTTCGTTGACAGTGGAAGTGTCGTCAATACATTGAACAGTGGGTCAGTGTGGGACACCATCGCGGCGTGGCGAGTGCTGATTCTCGACCAATGGATCCGCGGTCTCTGAACGCTCGGACACACTTCACTCACAGGACGCAGTGATGGCAGACACCACGAACCACACTCCTCACGGCGCCGCGCGAGACAAAGGCGCGACCCGCAAGCTGTACAGCGCTCCCGTGTTGCGCATATATGGCGACATCGCACTCATTACGAAGTCGGTCGGGATGAAGGGAACCACATCCGACGGTGGTGGTGCGCCCGGCATGAGCAAGACGAGTTGATGCAGCCACCGGATATCGAGCGCGAAGTCCCGCCGTCTCACGTGCCGCTGCGTGCGTACGCGGTGCCGCGCCTTCGCGTGTATGGCGACATTGTCGCGCTCACGCGCGCGATCTCGAACACGTCGCACAACGCGGACGGCGGCAGCATGGCGCAGAGCAAGACGGCCTAAGTCAATGGAGCGCCAGCTCCGCAGCGTGCCGCGCCGTGTATGAAATCCCGGATTACAATGCAATGTTCGCCGATCACGCGCGCACGACCGCGTATCTCGCGGCGATCGAGCGTGCAGTCCACCCCGGAAATGTCGTAGTCGAAATCGGGACCGGCGTTGGATTCTTTGCCGTTGCCGCGTGCCGCGCCGGTGCCCGCCGCGTATATGCGATCGAGATGAATCCCGCGGTTGAACTCGCTGAGCGCGTCGCGGCCGACAACGGCTGTGCCGACCGCATCACGTTCATCCAGAACGATTCGCGGCGCGTAAGCCTTCCGGAACTCGGCGACGTGCTCGTGAGTGATTTGCGCGGCATTCTCCCGCCGTACGAATCACACTTCGAAACGCTGGTTGATGCGCGCCGACGGCTTGTGCGTTCCAACGCGACGATCGTTCCGCTGCGTGACACGATGTATGCCGCCCCGTGCGTGGCGCCCGCGCCATGGCACCGCGATCACCTCGCAGGCGGCGATGCACCGCATGGCATCAACCGGCGCGCAGTCACCGAGCGGGTGCGCTCCGACTGGACGCGCTGCCGCCTTGACGCTGGCGACCTGCTCGCCGACGGCGCGCAGTGGGCGGCGCTTGACTATGCGACCATCGATTCTCGCGCAGTGAGCGGACAAGCAAGCTGGACGATCGCTCGCGACGGAATCGCCGACGGCGTCGCGGTCTGGTTCGATGCTGATCTGGGATTCGACGTTTTTCTTTCCAACTCGCCGGCCGCGCCGCGCGCGTTGTATGGGCAGGCGTTCTTTCCGTTTGCGAACGCGCTTGCAGTTGCCGCGGGCGACGCGATCTCCCTGGAGATCCGCGCTCATCTGGTGGGCGACGACTACTTGTGGTCGTGGGACACGACTTTCACACCGGCCGCGCATCAGTTAGCGCCGGTTGTATTCAGGCAATCAAATCTCGCCGCCCGCGTCATCTCGCTCGGGCGGCTGCGGCAGCCGGGTTCGCGAGACGACAAGGATCAGGACGCATTCCCGACTATTCCGTCTACGGGCTGACGCTCTCCTCGAGCGCGGCGCTGTTCGGTCTCCCCGCCGCGCCCGTGCGGCGCGCGCCGGATGTGTCGCTCGCGCTTGATAGCGCGCCGCGCTGGCGCCCGGAATCGCTCGATGGCGCTGCGGTCCGCTATCGCACGCCGGTCAGCGAATCGCGTCCGGACGATAATCTGATTGTGTACGAGCTCCCGGAAGGATTTGTGTTTCGGTATGCGGATGCCACGGTGTTTCATGTCGCTCGCGACGGGCGCGCGATCTGGGCCACCTGGGCGGCATCGTCGACGCTCGCCGATACGGAGACGTATCTGTTGGGACCGGTGCTCGGGTTTGTGCAACGACTCATGGGCATTCTCTGCTTGCATGCGAGCGCGGTCGTTGTCGACGATGTCGCGATCGCCCTTTGCGGGCCGGCGTATGCAGGGAAAAGCACGACTGCCGGCGCCTTCGCCGCTGCGGGATACGGCGTACTCGCAGACGACATGACCGCGCTTCGCTTCGACGCCGGCACCGTAACAGCGATGCCGGCCTACGATCATCTGCGCGTGTGGGAAGAGTCCGAGCGGATTCTGCTCGGCAGCAGCGGAACGCTTCCGCGCCTCACGCCGACCTGGGACAAACGCGCACTCAACATGCGCGGCCAGGGGTGGATCTGGTGCGACGAGCCTGTGCGACTCGGCGCCATCGTGCTGCTCGACACACGCGTCGACGCCGCGTACGCGCCGCGCATTGATGCGGTGCCGGCGGGTGAAGCATTCGTGGCGATCGCGGCGAACAGCTACGCGAACTATTTGCTCGACGATCGCATGCGCGCGGAGGAGTTTGCGGCAGTCGCGCGGCTCATGGCGATGGTGGATGTCGTGCGCGTCACGCCGCACTTGGATCCCGCCCGGATTGGTGATCTCGTTCGTACGATTGCCGCGGTGGTGCGCGCGTGAGCGTGTCGCGGCCGGCGTACGACCTGCTGCTGGCGTGTGCGGTGTGGGAGCCGTCGGCGCCGCAACTCGATCTCATCCGTACGCGCGCGGAGGCGCGCATCGATTGGAATAACTGGCTGGAGCTCGTGCACGCGCACCGGTTGGTGCCGCATGCGCAGCGCGCGCTCGGCGCGGTGCGCGCGATCTCGCCGCCGCCGGTGGCCGAAGCATTGATGCGGGAAACCGTCACGATCGCCGCGCACTCGCTGGCGCGGACACAGCAGCTGGCTTCGCTGCTGCAGGCCCTCGATCGCGACGGGGTGCGCGCGCTGCCGTTCAAAGGTCCGGCGCTCTCGCTCGCGGCATACGGCGAGCTCGGCGTGCGCGACTCTGTCGATCTCGACGTGGTCGTGTGTCCGCCGGATATCGATCGCGCCCGTGAATCGCTGCTGCGCGCGGGTTATACGCCGCGCACAGAAATGTCGCCGGCGCAGGAGCGGACGCTGCAGCGGAGCTTCGGCCATTTTCAGTACGCGGCGCCTGACGGCGGAGCGTGGGTCGAGCTGCATTGGCGGTTCGCGGCGCCGCGCTACCCGTGGTCGATTCCAGCGGAAGAGGTTTTCGCGCGCGCAATCACTGTCGATCTCGCGGGCGTGAAGACCGCGAGCCCGGATGCGACCGATCAGCTGCTGCTGCAGCTGATGCACGGCGCGCGGCACCAATGGGAGCGGCTGGAATGGCTCGTGGCGTTTGCACAGCTGCTGCGGCACGCACGCGAGAACGAAGAAGTGCTGATCGAGCGCGCGAACGCGAACGGGTCGTCGCGCGCGCTCGGACTCGCGCTTCGGCTCGCGCACGATCTGCTCGGCGCGCCGCTCTCGCCGCGGTTGTCCGCACTCGCCGGCGAGGAACGGACCGCGGCGCGCGCCGCGCAGATCGTCGGGGCGATCGAGGCCGCGAAGTTCTCGACGAACCAGCCTTACGTTTTCAACCTGTCGATGATGGATCGCAGCGTTGATCGTGCGCGCTACATCGCGCTTAGCGTGCTGTCACCGACAGAGCGCGAGTGGGAACTCGTGCGTCTCCCCGACTGGCTCGTGTTCCTGTACTACCCGATCCGGATCGTGCGCGTGACGTGGCTCAGGGTGCGATCGCTGTTCGTCAGACGTTGAAGCGGAAAAGCAGGACGTCGCCGTCCTGCACGATGTACTCCTTTCCTTCCGACCGCACGACGCCCTTTTCCTTTGCGCCTTTCCAGCCGGCGTTCGCGGTGAAGTCGGCGAACGACACCGTCTCGGCGCGAATGAATCCGCGCTCGAAGTCTGTGTGAATGACGCCCGCGGCCTGCGGCGCAGCATCGCCGCGATGGATCGTCCACGCGCGGACTTCCTGCTCGCCCGCGGTGAAATACGTTTGCAGTCCCATCAGGTGGTAGCCGGCGCGAATCAGGCGGTCGAGTCCGGCTGACTCTAGACCGAGCGACGCGAGGAAATCTTTGCGGTCCTCGGGCGGCAGCTCAGCGAGCTCCGCTTCGATGCGCGCGGAGAAGGGAACGACTTCCGCGTGCTCATCGGATGCGGCGATCGCCGCGCGAAGCGCCTGGACGTGCGGCCCTTCTTCGCCGGCGAGTTCCGAATCCGTCACGTTCGCCGCGTAGAGCACGGGCTTCACCGTGAGCAGCTGCAGCGGCGCGAGCGTGGCGATTTCTTCTGGAGTGAGCTTCGCATGCCAGAGTCCCTTACCCTCGGCGAGCGCTGCATTCGCTTTCTCGAGCGCGGGTAGCTCGGCGAGGGCTTCTTTCTCGCCCGTGCGCGAGGCGCGCTTCACCTTGTCGAGACGTTTTTCGACGGCGGCAAGATCGGAAAGTGCGAGCTCGAACTCGATCACCTCACGATCGCGCACCGGGTTCACCGCGCCCATGACGTGCGTGACGTCGGGGTCCTCAAAACAGCGCACGACATGAACAATGGCGTCGGTTTCGCGGATGTTCTGGAGGAATTTGTTGCCGAGGCCCTCGCCGTCTGCTGCTCCCTTGACCAAACCGGCGATGTCAACGAATTGGACGACGGCGGGAACGGTGCGCTTGGGCTGAACTATGGCGGCGAGCGCGTCGAGTCTTGGGTCGGGGACTTCTACCATTCCGACGTTGGGTTCGACGGTGCAGAACGGATAGTTGGCGGCTTCGGCTTTGGCGGAAGTCAGCGCGTTGAATAGCGTGGATTTGCCTACGTTCGGCAGGCCGACAATTCCTATTTTTAGCATTCTAAATTAAAGGCGAGTTGACTGTTAACCACTAACTGTTGGTCGGTTAACGAAGGTTTTCTGTCCTCGCGGCCAACCGCGATTGATTCATCGCGCAAGGAAAGTTAACGACCTGCGCTGGAACGATGACACTTCTTTTCCCGCCTCGGCATAACGTGTGCGGAACCGGAGGTGGGCATGCAGGACTACAAAAAACTGAGCGTGTGGGCAAAATCACATCAGCTTGTGCTGCTCATCTACAGCGCGACCGGAAGCGTCTCCGAACGCAAGTTTCCCGGGCTCACTTCTCAAATACGACGCGCCGCTGCTTCGATTCCGGCGAACATTGCAGAGGGATGCGGCCATACAGGATCGCGAGAACTCGCGCGGTTCCTCGGAATAGCGGTCGCATCATCGTTTGAACTCGCCTACCATCTCCAGCTCGCCGCTGACCTCGACATGATGTCGAAATCCGAGTTCGCGCGACTTGACGCGCGCACGGAGCAAGTGAAGCGAATGCTCAGCTCGCTCTTGGTGAAGGTCCGTCAGAACGCCGAGCTTCGCGAGCGCAAACGCCCACCCAAACCCGCAAAGTCTTTGACGGAGAACCTTGGTTAACCGACCAACAGTTAGTGGTTAACAGTTCACTCGTCGGACACTTTGCCCTCGCGCCCAGAAAATGCATTCATCACCGGCAGTATGCCTTCAGCAACCCAAAGCTCAACAGCTTCAACAAACGAAGGCAGCAACTCCCGAACCGTGCCTGCCTCGGCCTTTCCAAAGTTGCCAAGCACATAATCCGACAGCACCGCCACCTTTCGTTCGGACTCTGCCGGCCCCACCCCCACTCGAAGCCGCGCATAGTCCATCGTGCCGAGCGAAGCCTGGACACTCTTCAACCCATTGTGTCCACCCGCCGACCCCTTCGCGCGGAACCTGTACCTCCCAACCGGCAACTGCACCTCGTCCGACACCACGAGCAAATCCTGCGCTGCCGACCAAAACGGCCGCCGCGCGTACCGCACCAAAACTTTCCCACTCAAGTTCATGAACGTCTGCGGCTTGACCAGTCGCACCCGTTTCCCGTTCACCGTTCCGGTCGTGACGTGTGCCTCGCCGTCCTTTTTCCAGCCGTCAAAACGCCAAACGTCGGCCAGGTGGTCAATGACCCACCAGCCGACGTTGTGACGGGTTCCGGCGTACTCGCGGCCGGGGTTTCCCAGCCCGACGATGACCTTCACCGGAACCCGATCTGTAGAGCGTTATCGCGTTGTGACTACTTCTTCTTGTCAGCCGGTGCCGCTGCGCCCTCGCCCTCGGCGCCCTCAGCATCTTCCTTCGCCTTGCGGATGAGCTCCGGTTCCGTCGGTGCCGCTGCCGCATCGGCTGCCGGCGCGACCTCAACGACTTCCTTCGGAATCGTGCACACGCACATCGTGGCGGATGCGTCGTCGAGGATCTCGACGCCTTCCGGCACTTTCACTTCGCTGACGTGGATCGAATGGCCGACGATCAGGTGGCTGACGTCGACGTCGATGTGGTTCGGGATGATCGACGGGTCGCACTGGATCTGCAGCTCGTGCATCACGCTGTCGAGAATACCGCCGCCCGTGCGGACACCTTCCGGCGTGCCGACGAAGACGAGCGGAACGCGCACGGTGACCTTCTCACCGGCCACAAGTTCCTGAAAGTCCACATGCAGAATGTGGCGCTTGAACGGATGGCGCTGGATCTCGCGGATCAGCGTCTTCGCGTTGGGGACGCCGGCGAGCTCGAGCTCGATGACCGTCGTCTTGTAGGAAACTTTCTCGAGGAGACGCTCGAGGGTGTACGTATCAATGGTGAGCGACTGCGGCTCACGACCATGTCCGTACACGATTGCGGGAACTGCACCAACTGCGCGGAGCTTGCGAGCGGCGCCTTTGCCGGCCGTGGTGCGAGCTTTTACTGCGAGATTCGCGGAAGCCATGTCAAAAAAATCCTTCTTGATCGAACATCATGCGCAACGTGGGTTCCCGGTCATTCGCCGGCCCGGCGGCGCAACTGGTGGTGCTATTCAAACAACGATGAAACGCTCTGATCCGCATGCGTAAACTTGATCGCCTTCGCCAACAATTCCCCGACGCTCAGCACTGACAAAGTCGGAAACCGCTTCGACTCCGGAATCAGCACCGAATTCGTGACTGCAATCTCCGTGATCGGCGCATTCGAAAGCCGCTCAACCGCGGGGCCCGACAACAACGCGTGCGTCGCGCACACATAAATATCTCTCGCGCCGAGTGCTTTCAGCGCGCGCGCCGCTTCGCTTACCGTCCCAGCCGTATCGATCATGTCGTCGGGAATGAGACAATCCATCCCTTCGACTTCTCCAACCACGTTCACCACTTCTGCGACGTTCGCCTTCGGCCGGCGCTTGTCGATGATTGCGAGCGAACCATTGAGCCGCTTCGCAAATCCTCGCGCCATCTTCGCGCTTCCAACGTCCGGCGCGACCACCACCAGATTGTTCAGCTGTTTCTTGCGATAGTGCGCCGTGAACACCGGTGCAGCGTACAGATGGTCGACCGGCAAGTCGAAAAATCCCTGCAGCTGGTGCGCATGAAGGTCGAGTCCGAGCACGCGATCCGCGCCCGCGGTTTCGATCATTCGCGCCATCAGTTTTGCGCCAATCGCGACGCGCGGCTGATCCTTACGATCCTGCCGTCCGTAGCCAAAGTAGGGCAGCACGCAGGTAATGCGCGCCGCCGAAGCTCTCCGCACCGCATCGATCAGGAGCAACAGCTCGAGAACATTTTCGGCCGGCGGATTTGTTGGCTGAACGATGAATACGTCCGCACCGCGAACATTTTCATCGATTCGCACGAACACCTCGCCATCGGCGAAGCGCGTGATTGTCGCCTTGCAAAGCTCAACGCCCAGTTGCCCCGCGATTTCTTCCGCGAGACCGCGGTTTCCGGTCCCCGTGAGGACGCGAAAACCGTGCATGGGAACTGACAGTCCATCCATTGGCTTAGCCTTGTAACATAAGTGATTGCAGCGCTTTAGTCAAAGTCGGCGGCCGGTTCGACCGCCGTCCGCCGTCTGCCTTCTGTTGTTCACATTGCCCCCAGTGGATTCGAACCACTATTCGCGGATCCAAAGTCCGCTGTCCTGCCGTTGGACGAGGGGGCAGCTAGGTAAAGCTAACTCCGTAGTGGTCGGGATGGCAGACTTCTGGGCCGCGGGCGAATGGCGACCGGTAAATGGCGATCTGGTGAGCGGCGACTCGCGAGAGGCGCGTGGATCAGCTCACGTCATTCCAGTTCAACCGTCGCGATGGATTCGACGGTCGAAGTTGCAACAACTCGTGCTCCAGAAGCGGCAATCGCATCGACTGCGCCGCGACCTTTTCCTGCTTCAAACACGCCAAAGACGGTCGACCCCGAGCCACTCATCTGCGCGAGGATCGCTCCATTCGCGCGCAGTGTGTCCCGAAGCGTTCCGATCTCAGGGTGCTGCGCCTCGACCACGCTCTCCAAATCGTTAGCCGCGAGCGCCGCGATCGCCTTCCACTCGAGCTTCCGCCCAACCGGCAGTGTCGCGCGCGTTCCTGAATGACGTGCGGCCTTTTGCGCCGCGAACCAGCCAAATGCATCTGCGCTCGAAACACCAAACGGCGGAACGGCGAGCAAAATGTCTCGCACCGGCAGCGCTTCCAGCGGAAAGAGTTTCTCCCCGCGCCCGGATCCCAGCGCGAGCACGTGTCGCGAGAGCAAATACGGCACATCCGCACCGAGCGAGAATGCGAGTTCGGCGAGCGACGCCGGATCGAGCGGCGTCGGGACCAGGGTGTTGAGCGCACGCAACACGGCGGCCGCGTCTGCGCTGCCGCCGCCGAGTCCGCCGCCGATTGGAATGCGCTTTTCTATTTCGATCTGAAAATTCAGCGGGCCGCCGGCGCGATCCGCAAAGACGACCGCGGCGCGCCACGCGAGATTCTGTTCAACCGGCCCGGCATCCGCGCCGCGGCAATCGAGCGTTCGTCCCGCGCCGCCGATGCTCACCGTGATCGAATCGGCGAGTGCGATCCGCTGGAACAGTGTCTCAAGCTGATGGTACCCGCTCTGTTCCCGCGAGAGAATGCGCAGAAACAAATTAATCTTCGCCTGCGCCTCAACTCGCGCGGTGCGCGGTCCGTGGGCGCGCACTCTCAGGCCTCGGGTTTGGGCGCGTTGGCCGCGCCGCTGAAATCGCGAAAGTGGAGCTTCATGCGCGTGAGGTACCACGCGCCCATGATCGTGATCGGGATGAACGAGAGGACGTGGAAGCCAAGCACCCAGCCGACCGCCGCGGCGCTGCTCGCACCATAGACCGCGAGTCCTGCCTTTCCGAAAAACTCAAACGGCCCGAAAAATCCCGGTGTTGACGGAACAGACACACCAATGGCGATCAAACCCTGGATGAGAAGTCCGGCGGAGAAGGGCGTAGTCAGTCCCAGCGCGCGGAATCCAAGCCAGAACGCAAACGCATTGCACAGCCAGTGCAGCACCGTCCAGAAGAAAACTTCCGCGATGAGCATCGGACTGCGCAGCACGTGCAGCCCCGACACAAATCCTTCCAGCAGCCCGCGCACTTTCGGTTCGAAGCGCGGCGCAACGCGCCGCATGACGGCATCAGAAATCGCGAACACGCGGTCGGGCGCGAATACGAACAACACGAGCCCGCTCAGCACGAGCGCCAGAAAAATCGCCGTCGGCTTCAGATAAAACGCGAGCGTGTGCTCTCCGATCGGCTGCTGAGACGGAAACGCAGGATCGAGCGTCGCGACCAGCATCAATAAAAGAACGACCGTGCCGTCGAACAGCCGGTCAACCGCAACCGATGCGAACGCTGCAGTGAACTTCACCTGCGGCTCGGCGCGCGTCAGCGCAAATGCGCGCGCGAACTCCCCGGCGCGCAGCGGCAAAACATTTGTCGCCATCATTCCGATCGCGGTCGACTGCCAGAGCGAGCTGAACGGAAGGCGGCCATACACGGGGGCGAGCAGCGCCTGCCAGCGCCGCGCGCGGAGGGGAAAAATCGCCGTCGCGAACACCATGCACGCCAACCAGAGCGGCAGGCTCGACTTCGACATGATATCCCACACGGCGTGGAAGCTCGTGTCCTTCATCGTCCACCAGAGCAACAGCGCGCTCAGGAAAATGCCGAGCGCGGTGCGGACGCCGTTCTTCATGCGCTACTCCGCTTCAGCGAGCTCGAGCAGGTCGTAGAGCTCCGCGAGTTCTTCGGCGTTTGGCGTCGCGCCCGATGTCCTGTACGACTGGCCGAGTTGTGCGGCGCGGCGCAGCGCCGACTTGCCGCGATACAGCAAATCCTGAATCGGCACGACGCCGTCGTCTTCGAGTTCGACGGGTTCCGCGAGCGGTGTGCTGCCGAGGCTCGACAGGCCGCTGATGCCGGCGCCGAGCAAATCGTGAAGCGCGGCTCCGGACGGCGCAGCTTCGAGCGGCGGGGAGTAGGATTGGGTGACAACCGGCGTCGCCATCGGAGTTGGCGGGCGGACAACCGGCGTCGCCAGCGGAGTCGGCGTTCGAACGACCGGCGTGGCGATCGGAGTCGGCGGGCGAACAATCGGCGTCGCACTTATCGGCGTCGACGACCGCATCGGTGTCGCGCGTCGCACAATCTCCGCGATCTTCGGCGCCAGCGGCTCATCAACTCGCGAGGCGAGCAGTGCGGCCGATTCATCGAGTCCGGTCAGGGCGAGCGGATCAAGCGCGGCGGCACCTTCGAGCAGCGCGTTCAGAGAATTGGCGACGACGTTCTCACCAAAACTTCCCGCAGACCGCGCAAGTGCGCGCACCGCGCCGCGCAGTTCATATCCGAGGCGCTGACGCGACGGCGCATCAACCGCGCGACGCGCGTCACCAACCAGCCGTCGCAAATGCTCGGCCTGGCTCACAACCTCGAGCTTGAACCGCTCCGCAGGAGTCGTCGGCGGGTTCGGTTCGGCGTGCACGATGTTCTCGCCCGCGCCGTCCGGAAAGAGCGTGTGAATCGGGACGACCTGATCGTCGTCGCCCGTGCCTTCGACAAATCCCTGAGCGGCAACCGTGAACGCGAACACCGCGTTGGTGCCCGAATCCGGACGGCCGCCGGCCTGAATCGCATCGGAGCCTTCGCGCAAAACGACAGCCGCCGTGCGGAACAGATCGCGCAGTGCGTCCGTCGCGGTAGTCGCACCGATTTCCAATCCCTTGGCGGCGTCGTCGACAGCGGCGACAACCTCCGCGAGCGGTGGCAGATCGAGCAGCGCGGCAACACCGCGCAGCGCGCGAATCTGGGCGAGCGTCGCAGCGAACGCGGCCGGAGTACTCGGAGCGTCTGCAAACTTCTGCAATCCGGCCGCAACGTCCGATGTTTGCACGGCGAGAAACGCAGCGCTCCCGCTCGCAGCGACCGGAGTTGGCGACGCCGCTCGTACAGGCGCAGGCGCGATCGCATTGAGTTCGGCGGTGCGAGCCGCGGCGCGCGCCGTCTCGCCATCGCCCCACGCGCGAACACCGCGAATCAGGATCTTGAGATCGTCGACTGTTGCGATCACGGCACCACGGAGCGCCGGCGTCCACTCGATGCTCCCGTCGCGCAGCCCCTTCACGATGCGCTCGAGCGCGTTCGCGACATCCGTGATCCCCTGGACCTTCGCCATCGTCGCGCTGCCGCGAAGCGCACGCGCATTTCGCGCAAACGCGTCGATGTCGGGCGCGCCTGAAGCCGCACGTGCGAGGAGGCCGTCCAGCTGCTCCACACACTCGCTGCCTTCGAGGACGAAAAAGTCCAACAAGCCGGTGCTCATGAGAACTCAAACACTAAGGTTTGACGGAGAGGTGGGCAACTTTAGAGACGATTTGCTACGGGTCGAAGACACGATCTTATCGAGCCGCGTCCATCGCCCGCCGCATCGCGCGAATCGAATTCGCGAGCCCTTCGAAAATCGCGTTCGACACGATCGAGTGGCCGATGTTGAGTTCTTCAATCTCAGGAATCGCGGCAACCGGCCCGACGTTCTTCACCGTCAGCCCGTGCCCGGCGTGAACCGCCAACCGCAGTCCGACCGCCTGTCGCGCGCCGTCGCGGAGCGCGTTGATCGTCCGCACATCGTCCGGATGATGCGCGTAGGTGCCGGTGTGCAGCTCGATCGCGTCGGCACCGAGCCACGCGGTGCGTTCGATGATCATCGGAACCGGGTCGATGAAAACCGCGGTTCGAATGCCGGCGTTCTTCAGGCGCGCGATCGCACGCGACAGCAGCTCCGGTTCGCGCGTCACGTCGAGCCCGCCTTCAGTCGTGATTTCTTCGCGCTTCTCGGGCACGAGCGTCACCTGGTGCGGCTTGAGACGCTCCGCGATGCCGAGCATCTCCTCCGTGCACGCCATCTCGAGATTGAACGGCTTGCGCAGAACTTTGAGCATTCCCTCGACGTCGGCGTCCTGCACATGCCGGCGGTCTTCACGAAGGTGCGCCGTGATACCATCCGCGCCGGCGTCTTCGCACAGACGCGCGGCCGCGACCGGATCGGGCTCGTTTGCCTTGCGCGCCTGCCGAAGCGTGGCGACGTGATCGACGTTGATGCAGAGGCGGAGGAACATGTTCTAGAAATCTATTCGGGTAGCGGTAAGCTTGCTGGCTTTCACGTGTCCCACTAGGTTCAGCTTATACATCGCATCGGAGCCGAGAGTGAAGAAAATCGCCTTGTTGCTCGTGCTCGTTGCCGCCTGCAAAACGGTGGTCGTTACCGATACAACAATGAGTGGCGGCGCGACTCCGCGTGCAGCGATCGACCGGTTCCTGGCCAGCGCACGCGCAGGACATGCAGGCACTCGGCGCGGTGTTCGGCAATGACAAAGGACCGCTCCGCGATCACGCTGACCGCACGATGGTCGAACGCCAGCTGATCATCCAGCTGCAGTGCCTCCGTCACGACAAGGCCGTTGTGTCCGAGCCGGTTCGCGGCGAAGGCGGCCATCAAATATTTGTCGTCGATTTCACCTCGGGCAAGAACACGGCGAGCGTGCACTTCACAACGGTGAAAGGCCCGTCCGACCGCTGGTACGTCGAGGTTTTTGAAATTGTGGTGCTGCAAAACAAGGGGTTCTGCTCCAAAGCCGGCAACTGAACGAGCGAAAAACACCGCGCTTCCCGGTTCCGTTAGTATTCAGACAGTTCGATGAGGATCCCGCCGGTTGATTTCGGATGCAGAAAGGCGATGCGTTTGCCCTCGGCACCCATCCGCGGAGTTTCGTCGATCAGCGTGATACCGGCCTGACGGCAGCGCGCGAGCGTTGCGTCGATGTCGTCGACGGTGAAGCAGATGTGGTGGATGCCGGGTCCCCGTTTTTCGATGAACTTCGCGATCGGCGATCCATCGTCCACCGGTTCCAGCAGTTCAATGAGTGAGTCGCCGGCGGTGAGGCCGGCAATGCGGGCGCCGTCGCTGTCGTCGAGCGGCGCGTCGGTAAGGCCGAGTACATCGCGGTAGAAGGGGATCAGGGCATCGATGCGCTTCACGGCGATGCCGACGTGGGCGATGCGGGTTTGTCTCATGCGGTTAAGGGTAGCGCGGCAGGCGGGTGGACGGCACCTGTCCCGATTACGACCAAGTTCAATTTTGGAGAATGCGGCACAATGGCAAATGCAATCACGGTAACCGACGCTGATTTCGAGACGCAGGTGGAGAAGCACGCTGGCGTCGTCGTCGTGGATTTCTGGGCTACCTGGTGCGGCCCCTGCAGAATGATCGCTCCGATTCTCGAGCAGCTCGCGGTGGAGTACGACGGCAAGGTGAAGGTCACGAAGCTTGACGTCGACAACAACCAGAAGACCGGAATGCGCTTCAACGTGCGCTCGATCCCGACGCTGCTGTTCTTCAAGGACGGCAAGCTCGTCGATCAGGTCATCGGCGCAGTTCCGAAAGCAGCACTCGCGGCAAAGTTCGACCAGCACGCCGCGTAAGAGCGTAGAAATACACACGTCGGCGGGGAGGTAGCGCGAACCCATGCCCCTTCCCGCCGCAACGCTGCATTTCCCGCACGACCGCGTGCTGCTTTCGCGCACGCGCCTCGCCTACGTCCATCTGCGGAATCTTCTCACCGACGCCAAGCGCGATCGCGCGGCGCGGGTTTTTGGATTTGTTGCCGTCTGGCTGCCGGAAGAGCTGCTGTTGCTCTATCTGCAGGAAGGCGAAGTGGTGAATGCCACTGCGACGCTCGACGGAGTGCAGTTCCGCGCGCTCTCAATCGCTGAAGCGATCGCGATGGTGCCGTCGGCGGCAGAGTTCGGCGAAATTTGTTTTTACGAAGCAGACGACGAACAGCTCGCGACGATGTACTGGTCGCAGGTGCTCGCGCCGGTCGCGTGGCCCGGCGAGCTCAACGTGCACGATCCGAGTGCGGTGTTTGCGTTTCTTCACGCGACGATGCATGACGGCGTGCTCGAAGTGCACGCGGAAGACGGCGGCGTGAACTATGGCATCGTTCGCAACGGCGTCATCACGCGCGGTTTCTTTGCCGACGCAGGTTCGGCGGCGCCCGATATTCGCTTGACGGCGCTCCTCGCCGGCGGACGAATTGCCGAGCGAAAAAAGACGCGGCTCTATCCGGTGCCGCCGCCGCTGCCTGTGCAGGCGCCGCCCTCGATGATTCAGGCGTACCGCGATCTCATGGCAGCGATCGTGAAGCGGCTCGTCGAAGGCGGGATGGATGGCGCGCCGTCCGTCGCCGAACATGCGCGGATGATGCTGGTGGATCGCCATCCATGTCTCGATCGCTTTTCACTGACGCATCCGCACCCGCGCGATCCGGTGACGGATACGCCGGCGCTGAGCGCAGCGATCGGTGCGTGGATCGGCGAGCTGCTCTGGACGGTTGTACCGCAGGATGGCACCAAGCCTGAGCAACTGATCGGCGAACTCGCGCGCGAACGCCGTCACATGTTCCAGTCTGCGGGGCTGTTCGATGCGCTGCCGTGGAAGGTCGAGTGGTGAGGGGTGAGGGGGAAGTTCAAACGGCCGGCGAGGGGGAAGTTCAAACGGCCGGTGAAGAGGTAGTTCAAACGGCGGGCACGCTGTTCCTCGTCAGCACGCCGATCGGGAACATGTCCGATCTGAGTGCGCGCGCCGTTGCGACGTTCGGTGCGGTGAGCGCGGTGCTCGCTGAAGACACGAGGCACTCGCGACCGCTGCTCGAGAAGCATGGCGTTTCGGCGCCGCTGATCGCGTACCACGAACACAACGAAGCGAAGACGACTCCGGCGCTCGTCGCGCGAATGCTTGCCGGTGAATCGTTCGCGCTGATTTCGGATGCTGGCACGCCGCTCCTTTCCGACCCTGGTGCGCGGCTCGTGCGTGCTGCGATTGATGCGGGGGTTGTCGTGTCGCCGATTCCGGGTGCGTCTGCGTTGCTTGCGGCGCTGGTCGCGTCAGGGATCGTCGCAGATCGCTTCACCTTTTTCGGCTTTCTCGAGCGCAAAGGAAAGGAGCGCACCGCTGCCATTCGTGAGATCGCGGAGCTCACGCACACCGCGGTGCTCTACGAAGCACCCGCGCGCGTTGGCGAGACGCTCGCGGCGATCGCGGCGGCGGGTGCGGGCGCCCGCGAAGCGGTGGTCGCGCGCGAGCTGACGAAGCAATTTGAGGAATTCCGGCGGGGAACCGTTCAGTCGCTGGCGGAGTCATATCAGGACACGGCGCCACGCGGGGAAATTGTGCTGGTGATTGCCGGCGCCGAGCTGTTCGAACCCGATGAGGAAACGCTCCGGACGCGTGCCCAGGAATTGCGCGGACAGGGGTTGAGCGCGCGGGATGTGGCGCGCGTATTAACAGAAGAGTCGCACGCCCCGCGAAATCTGGCTTACCGACTGGCACATGAGAAGTAAAAAGTGACCGGAATGCTCCGCCTCGTTTTGTCCGCTGTTTTGCTTGCGGTGACGTCTGCTCCGGCGCCGTCGCCACGTCTGACTATCGCCCGCCTCCAATACGACGGCGGCGGCGACTGGTACGCGAATCCATCGAGCATTCCGAACCTGCTTCGCGCCATTCGCGAGCGGACTTCGTTCCCGGTGGAGCAAGCTGAGGCACGCGTCACGCTGATGGACGACCGGATATGGGACTATCCGTTCCTGCACGTGACCGGACACGGGAACATCAAATTCACCGACGCCGAGGTGGTGCGGCTGCGCGAGTATCTCACGCGCGGTGGATTTCTCCACGTGGACGACAACTACGGGATCGACGAGAGCTTTCGCCGTGAGATTAAGCGCGTGTTCCCGGATCGCGAGTTGGTGGACGTGCCGCTCTCGCATCCGGTCTACCACATCGTGTATGATTTTCCGACGGGGATTCCGAAAATCCACGAGCACGACGGTCATCCGGCGCGCGGGTTTGGAATTTTTCTCGGTAACCGGCTTGCGGTGTATTACAGCTGGGAAAGCGACCTCGGCAACGGATGGGAAGACGTGGGCACCTACAACGATCCGCCGGAACTGCATGAGGCCGCGTTGCGCATGGGTGTGAACCTGTTCGTGTACGCCATCACGAGCCGCCCGTCCGCGTGACGAAACCATGACGATCTTCGAGCTTATCGCGCGTGAACGTGCCCGTGTCGCACAGCTGGTGCGCGCGGATGCGTGGACGCGCGCCGCAGTCGCGCTCGTCGCGGCGCTGACGCTCGGTGCGCTCTTGCTTGGCGGGTCGCGATGGATCGCGCTCCCGCGGATTGTGCCGTTCTTGGTCTGGGCGGTCGCGATTGCCGCGGCGGTGTATCTCGTGCGGCGCGGCGTGGACGCGCTGCACCGCGTGGCGGCGAGTGTCGCCGTCGCCGACGCGGTGGAGCGCGAGCAGAAGATGCGCCGCGGCGCGGTACGCGGAATTATCGAACTCTCGGGCGACACCAGCGCCTTTGCGGCGTACGCAGCACGGCGTCTCGGCGAAACGCTCGCGAGTCGCGGCAGTGCGCTCGCGCCGGAATTGCAGCGGCGACTGCGGCGCGGCGCCATGGGCGCCGGCGCGGTGCTCGTGCCGGTGGTGCTCATTGCGACGTTCGTTGCGGCGAAGCGCCCTGATGGTTTTCGTGCGCTCGCGCATCCGGTTGACGCATGGCGCGGCGCGCTGCTGCCGCGCCTGAAGATTTCTGACGCGCCGTCGCGCGCGCTGCGCGGGTCGACGCTGAAGCTCACGGTGAGCGCGAGTGGACGTTCGAGCGTCTCGCTGCGCCGGCGTACGACTGGAAATGCGTGGGTTGAGACCGCGCTCGAGGTTTCGAACGGCACGGTGAGCACAGAGCTAGGTCCGCTCGATGCCGATCTCACGCTCGTGGCGAGCGACGGCCGCGCGGTGAGTGATACGGTTGTCGTGCGTGTTGTGGACCGGCCCTTTCTTGGCGATGTCGCGGTGCGCGCGACGTATCCGGCGTATCTGCATCGTGCCAGCGAGGCGTTGCCGGGCGATGCGCCTATCCGCGTGCCGAAGGGAACAGAGTTGGAGATTGAGGGGCACGCGTCGGAGGCGCTTGCCTCGGTGTGGCTCGTCGCCGCGCATGACAGCATCAAACTTGCGCCATCAGAGCGCCGTTTCAGCGGACGCTTCACTCCGTCCGCAACCGGGACCTGGGGATGGAGCGCGCGCGGCGCGAGCACGGCGATCGCGGATGTCCCCGCGCCGCTTACGGTGGAAGTGGTGCCGGATTCAGCACCCGTCGCGGAGATTCTCCAGCCGGCGTCGGACAGTCTCGCCCTCCCGAACGTGAAAATCGAAATGCAGCTCGTGGCGAGCGATGACCACGGCTTGCAGTCGGTGACGCTGAAGACGTGGAAGGTCACGCGCGCCGGAGTTGCGCAGGCCGCGAGTGCTGCGAAACTCGCCGGCGGCGGGATTCCCGACTGGGCTGGTGTGGTCACGCTCGATCTCGCCGCGTTCCCGCTCGATCCGGGCGACGCTGTGCATGTGCAGCTCGTTGCGCGCGATGAATCGCCGGCTGGCCAGGAAGGACTGAGCCGGGAGCTGATTCTTCGCGTGCCGGCGACGGATGAACAGCGCGCAGCGGCTCGTGCAGCCGGTGATTCTGCGGCGGCACGTGCGGCCGCCGCCGTGAAGGCGCAGGGCGGACTTCAGCAGCGTACGGCCGACGCTGCGCGCGCTGCGGCAACCGCGAATCAGGCGACCGGCGCAAAGCCCGGCGACCCGATGAAGTACGAGGGCGCGCAGCAGGCCAAGGCGCTCGCGACAGAACAGAAAGAGATGGCCGCGCGCGTACAACAGCTGCAACAGGCGTCGAAGATGCTGGAGGATCGCCTGCGCGCGGCCGGCGCGCTCGACACGAATCTCTCTGCGCAACTGCGTGAGGCGCAGAAACTTTTGCGCGAGGCACTGACACCGGAGATGCTCGAGGCGCTGAAAAAGCTCGACAACTCCGCGCAGCAGCTCTCGGGCGATCAAGCCAAGCAGTCGCTGCAGCAGCTCTCGGATCAGCAGAAGAAAATGCGCGAAGCGCTCGAGAAGAGCGCGGAGATTCTCAAGCGCGCCGCGCTCGAGGGGTCGATGCAGACGCTGAAGGACGAGGCGACGGAGCTCGCGAAGAGTGAGCGCGCGCGGGCGGACAGCGCGAAGTCGGGATCGCCGATGCCTGACGACGCGAAGCGGCTGCAGCAGCGCACCGATCAACTCGCGAAGGATCTCGAGCAGCTCAAGGAGCGGCTCAAGCAGGAGAACGCAGATCCTGCGGCAAAGAAAGCAGATGAGGCGCTGAAGGATCTCGAGCAGGCGCAGAACGCGCTCGAACAGAAGGGCGGCGCGCAAAGTCCGCAGCAGCAGAAAGGTCAGCAGGGTCAGCAGAACCAGCAGACCGGCCAGTCAGGCGGCCAGCAACAGAGTGGCCAGCAGGGCGGGCAGCAGGGCGGCCAGCCGCAGAACGGCCAGCAGCAGGGGAGCAAGCCGAGCGGCCAGCAGCAGAGCGGTCAGCAGCAGAGCGGTCAACAGAGCGGTCAACAGAGCGGCCAGCAAAGTGGACAGCAGGGCAGCCAGCAGTCAGCGAATCAGGCGGCTGACGCGATGGAGCGTGCGTCGAAGGCGCTGGGCGAAGGCCGCAAGCAGCAGGTCGACGAATGGAAACAGGAACTCACGGGCGAGCTCGACCAGTCGCTGCAGGAAATGCTGCAGCTCGCGCGCGAGCAGGACGGCCTCGCAGATAAAGCCAAGAAAAATCCGATGGATCCGAACCTGCGCGGCGAGGAAAGTGCGCTGCAGCAGGGTGTGCAGAAAGCGTCGGAGCGGCTCGGCTCACAGGCGAAGCGTTCTGCTCTCGTCTCGCCGCGGTCGACGCGCGCGATGAGCGACGCAGAACAGAAAGTGGAGCAGGCCGCGCGCGACGCGGGCGATCCGCGTACGGCAACGCAGGCCTCGCAATCGATGAGCGACGCCGCCAATGCGCTGCGCCAAACGGCTGCAGCGCTCGCGCGCGATCGTGAACGGGCGGGGAATTCGCAATCAGCGTCAGGACTTCCCGAGCTGCTCGCGCAGCTGCAGCAGCTCGCGCAGCAGCAGGGGTCGCTCAACGGGCAGATGCAGAGTCTCGTGCAGCAGGCCGGCGCGCAGAAAGGCGGGCAGGGTGTGTCGCCGGACATGCAGTCGAATGCGCGGTCGCTCGCGAAATCACAGCGTGATGTCGCGAACCAGCTCGATGAAGTTGGCGATGCCGACGCGAGCGGCCGCGCGGCCGAACTCGCACGTGAAGCGCGGCAGCTCGCGCAGACGCTTGAGCAGGGCGCCGTGGATCCCACAGTGCTCGAGCGGCAGCAGCGCCTGTTCCGCCGCATGCTCGATGCGGGGCACACGCTGGAGAACGATCAGAAAGAGGAATCCGGTAAGCGCGAATCGCGTCCGGGCGATCAGAACAATCCGTTCCTGCCGCAGGGCGGCGTTGCCACCGGAAAAGCCGCGGAGAAGTATCGCGTCCCCGACTGGAACGAACTGCGCGGGCTGAGTGCGGACGAGCGCCGGTTGGTGATCGAGTATTTCCGCCGGCTCAACGGCGACAAACCTTGAGTCGCCCAGACAAGCGCGCGTGAATCGCACGCTCGCGTTCATCTCGTTGTTGGTCGCGCTCCCTGTCATCGCTTCAGCCCAGGCACAGACCGCGGTGGTGAACCGCGCGTTCGATTTCGAGCAGGCAGGGCGGATGCGCGAGGCCGTCGGAGCCTGGCGTCAGGTGATTGCATCCGGCCAGACGGGGCAGGGAATCCTCGGCCTCGAGCGCGTGTTCGCTGCGCTCGCGCAGGACGACTCCGTCCTGCCAACGCTCGATTCGCTGCTCACGCAGACTCCGACTGACAAAGTCCTGCGTGGCGTACAGCTGCGCGTGCTGCGCTCGCTCGGGCGCGAGCGCGAGGCCCACCTTGCGTTCGACGACTGGGTGAAGCTCGTTCCGCACGACGCAGCGCCCTATCGCGAATACGCCGGCGAGCTGCTCGCCGACGGGCGCGCGGCCGCGGCTGATACAGTTCTTCAGCAAGCGTCGGCGCAGCTCGGATCGACCAAAGCGCTCGCGATTGAAGTCGCACAGCTTCGCGCGGCGCTCGGACTTTGGCCCGCTGCCGCCGCCGCTTGGCGCGATGCGATGGTCACCGAGGAGTATCTCGAGCAGACCGTTGTGTATTCGCTTCAGGCCGCGCCGATCGCGCAGCGCGATTCTGTCCGCGCCGTGCTGCGCGCGTCGACGACGGCATCATCCAAGAGGGTTCTCGGCTCGCTTGAGCTTCAGTGGGGCGCCGCGCGCGACGGCTGGCGCGCGATCGCAACGCTGACGGTTGCCGACTCTGCGTTCAATACGTGGAATGACTTTGCGCAGGACGCCGAGCGTCAGGGCGCGTGGCTCGCCGCGCGCGATGCGTACGCGGCGATGAACAAGATGCGCCCGACAGCGGCCACCGCCATGCGCGCGGCGTCGATGGCGATCGCTGGTGGAGAGCCGGCGTCGGCGCTCGATCTGATCGCGTCGGCGCGAACACAGCTGCAGCCACTCGCGATTCGCACGCAGGTACTTCCCGTTCAGATTCGTGCGCTCACGCAGCTCGGCCGCGCGGCGGAAGCTGAAGCGCTCGTCGCGCACGACAGCGCGTCGCTCGACGCCGGCACCAAACGCGCGTACTCCCGGCTCATTGCGTGGGGATGGATTCGCAGCGGCCAGGTCGAGAAGGCACGCGCAGCGATTGCGGGCGCGAGCGGTGACGACGAGGATGAAGTGACCGCGTGGATCGCGCTGTACGATGGTGATCTCGCCAAGGCGCGCGGTGGGCTGCGGCGGCCGACCGAGACGACCGCAGAGGTTCTCACGGCAATGGCGCTGCTCAGTCGCACAAAGGCGGACAGCTCGCGATCCGCCGGTGCGGCATTTCTCGCGCTTGCGAAAGGTGACAGTGCGCAGGCCGCAGTGCGGTTCGAGCGCGCCGCCGAAGAACTTCCCGACGCGGCGCCGCTGTTGCTCGCCCTCGCCGCGCGCGTGCAGAGCGCGCGGCATCAGGACGGCCCCGCGATTGCGCTTTGGCAGCGCATTCTCAATCAGTACGCGACCGCGCCTGAAGCCGCCGAATCCGATTTGGAATGGGCCCGTACGCTGCGCCGGAAGGGCGATATGCCCGGCGCGGTTGATCACCTCGAGCATTTGATTCTTACTTATCCGCAGAGTGCGCTCGTGCCGCAGGCGCGTCGTGAACTCGAAGCCGCGCGCACCGGAAACGCAGAATGAAAAAGTTGATCAGTGGAGCGTTCGTATTTGCGATGCTCCTGCTCGCCTCGCCGCTCGCCGCGCAGCACTTGCTCGTGCCGATGGATGATTCACAGCAGAATCATCTCAAGGCGTACGGGCTCACGTTCTTCGCGCTGAAGGCTGGCGATAAAGCCGAGTGGTTCCTGAATTATCGCAGCGGAAGCTTTTTGCTTCCGGATGATCCCGCGCTCCGCCGCAAGGCTGCGCTTGATGGTGTGACCGTGCTGCCGATCGACGAGAGCGCCGTCGCCGCGGCGCGAAAAGAGATCGCCGCCGGCAACATGGATGCGATCACGCTCGAAAAGGCGCCGCACATCGCCATCTACGCGCCGGCGAAATCACCGCCGTGGGATGACGCCGTCACCCTCGCGCTCAAATACGCCGGCATCGAGTACACCCAGATTTGGGATGACGAGATCCTGAAGACGGATATTTCCAAGTTCGACTGGATCCATCTGCATCACGAAGATTTCACCGGCCAGGAGAACAAGCTCCACCTCGGATTTCGCGACGCGCCCTGGTTCATCGAGCAGCGCGACAATGATCTTGCGGCCGCGCAACGCAACGGTTTCTCCAATATCCCTGCATTGAAAAAAGCCGTCGCCGGACGTCTGCATGACTTTGTCGATAAAGGCGGTTTTCTGTTCGCCATGTGTGGCGCGACGGAAACACTCGAACTCGCCATGGCCGCGCAGAATGTCGATATCGCCGGCCCGTTCTTTGACGGCACACCGATGGATCCGGACGCCGATTCGAAAATGGACTGGACCCGCGCGTTTGCATTTCAGAATGCGCACCTCGAGATGTCGCCCGGCGTCAACGCGATGAGCGACATCGACGGCCATCAGGTGAACGTGCCGACACGCCGCCAGCCGCTTGGTCAGTTCACGCTCTTCAATTTCTCGGCGAAGTTCGATCCCGTTGCATCGATGCTCGTGCAGAATCATCGTCAGGTCATTCCGGATTACTACGGCGTGACCACCTCGTTCAATAAATCGGTGTTGAAGCCGGGCGACGTTGTGCTCGCCACCGAAGATGGCGCGCCATGGGTGAAGTATCTCCATGGCGATTACGGCAAGGGGTCGTGGACCTATCTCGGCGGTCACGATCCCGAAGATCCGCAGCACAACATCGGCGCGCTTCCGACAGATCTTTCGCTGCACCCGAACTCGCCCGGCTACCGGCTGATTCTGAACAACGTGCTCTTTCCGGCCGCGAAGAAGAAGCCGCGCAAGACGTGAGCGCAGGCGCCACTCACGAGACAAATCGAATCGGAGTCGGGCCGGCGAAGGCGATGCGCACGACGATCGCGCTCGCCGGCGGCAATGAAGTTTGCTTTGCCTGCCAGGTCGGCCCCGATGGTGTGATCACCGGCGCGCGCCCCGTTGCGCGCGGTGACGTGAGCAGCGTCCTCGCGCTGCCGGGTTTCGCGCAGCGCGGCGAGATGCTCGTACACAATCATCCCAGCGGCGTGCTCGAGCCGTCGGGCCCCGATATGGAAATCGCCGCACGCGTCCATGGCGACGGCATCGGATTCGGCATCATAGACAATCTGGTGACCGCCATCTGCGTGGTGGTCGAAGTCCCCCGCGAGAAGGAACGCGTCGCGCTCGATCCGGCGCAAATCGGCGCGATGCTTGGTCCCGATGGCCCGGTGGCCGCGCATCGCTCGCTGCTGTCCCAGCTCGGCCGCTTCGAAGATCGCCCGAGTCAGCGCGAGATGGCCGAGCGAATCGCACGCCTCTACAACCTCGGCGGGATCGCGCTGATCGAAGCCGGCACAGGCGTCGGCAAATCGCTCGGCTATCTCATTCCTGCTCTGCGCTGGGCCGCGGCAAACGGTGAGCGAACGATCGTCTCCACGAATACGATCACGCTGCAGGAGCAGCTCGTCGGAAAAGATCTTCCGTTCCTGAAGGAGGCGCTCACCGATCAGTCCGTGCGGTTTGCGCTGCTCAAGGGATGGAGAAACTATCTCTGCCTCCTGCGCCTCGAGCAGGCGAGAGGTTCCGGGCAAACGCTTTTTGCGGACGAAGCCGAATCACAGCTCGCCGCGCTCGAGAGCTGGGCGGAGAAAACTACCGACGGCTCAACCGCCGATTTACCTGCGCCGCCGCGTCAGGATGTGTGGGATGAAGTTGCTGCGGAGCCGGATCTGTGTACGCGGCTCCGCTGTCCGCATTTCGACAAATGCTTTGTGTTCCGCGCACGCCGCCTGGCGGCGCAGGCAGATGTGGTCGTGGTGAACCATCACCTCTTGATGGCGGACATCGCGGTGCGGCGCGCGTCGCAGAACTGGAGCGAGTCCGCCGTGCTGCCAGCGTACACGCGGATCGTGATCGATGAAGGTCATCACCTTGAATCGGCGGCGTCTGCGCATCTCGGACAAACCGTCACGCGTCGCGGACTGCAGCGTCTTTTTTCACGTCTCGAGCGGCGGGGGAAGGGGCTGCTTCCCGCACTGGAGCGCAAACTCGCGGCAGCGAATGATCTGCTCAGCGTGGCAAGCCTCGATCTTGTGCACCAGCGGCTCTATCCCTCGACGAGCGCGGCACAGCGGCTTTCCACCACGCTGTTCGACTTGCTCGATGAGTGGATCACATCGAAGGCCGAGTCGCAGGTGCGTCTTACCGATGCGTTTGACGACGAGGCGATCTGGAAGGCCGGACTCGATGCAACATTGGACGACTTGCTCAAAGAGATCGAACTGCTCGCCGCCGGCCTCCGGATGGTGCGCGACCGTCTCGAGACCGATACGAAGCGTGCGGAAGAACTCGCGCCCGTGCTGAACGAAGTGAGCGGTGTGTCGCGGCGGCTCGGGAACGCATCCGATGCGCTGCGCAGCGCGCTTCGCCCGGGGATCGACGCGAACTCGCGCGTGCGCTGGATCGAGGCAGGCGGCGCGCGCGAAGGAAGCGCTGAAAAGCGGAACGTGAGCGTCGCGTCCGTTCCGCTCGACCTCGCGCCCATACTTCGTGAAGATCTTTTTCGTCGCGTTGAGACATGCATCGTGACGAGCGCGACTCTCGCGGTTGGCGACGGATTTGGATTTGTGGAGCGGCGGCTGGGGCTCGATCAGGATGATGTCGAGCCGGTGACAGCCGTGTTGCCGTCGCCGTTCGACTACCCGACGCAGGCCGTGCTGGCGATTCCTTCGGACTTCCCCGCGCCCAACGAAGATGGCGCGCTGCATTTCCGCAGAACCGTCCAGGCCGGCGCGGATCTCATCGAAGCGGCGGGTGGCGGCGTATTCCTATTGTTCACGAGTCACCGTGACGTGCGCGAAGCGGCGCAGGTACTTCGGGCATTGGGCGCGGACAGCCGGTGGCCGCTCCTCGTGCATGGTGAGGCGCCGCGCGATGTTCTCCTGCGCAGATTTCGTGAGCAGGGCGATGCGGTACTGGTGGGGACGGCGTCCTTTTGGGAGGGTGTCGACGTACCGGGGCGAGCGCTGCGCGGATTGCTGCTCTCGCGGATCCCGTTTCGTGTGCCCACGGAACCGGTTACCGCGGCGCAGTGTGAGGCGATCGAGGCGGCAGGCGGCGATGCGTTTGCCGATTACATGGTGCCGCACGCGGCGCTCCGCCTCAAGCAGGGGTTCGGCAGGCTGATACGCACGGCGACGGACCGCGGGGCAGTCGTTTTGTGTGACCCGCGCGTGCTGCGGAAGTCGTATGGGCGCGCCCTATTGAGCGGGCTGCCGCCGGCACGGAGACTGGAAGGAGATTGGGCCGCGCTCAGGGCGGAATTGACACGTTTTTACACAGAATAAGAAAAACATTTCACAAACTTCGGGGTAGATTCAAGCATGGAACGTCCGGGAAAGATTGTGTGCGTCGGCCGCAACTATCGTGACCACGCCAAAGAGATGGGGAACGACGTGCCCGTCGAGCCGATGCTTTTCTTCAAGCCGCCTTCGTCTGTCATCATGAACGGCGCCTCGATCGAGCTTCCGGCGGACGCAGGGCGCGTCGACTTCGAGGGGGAAGTCGGCGTCGTCATCGGTGCGAAGCTCTCCAAGGCGACCGAAGCGCAATGCGCCGCAGCGGTTCGTGGCATTGTCGCCGCGAATGACGTGTCGGCGCGCGAGTGGCAGAAGAACGATGGCCAGTGGGCGCGCGCCAAAGGATCGGACACCTTTCTTCCGCTCGGCGAGGAGTCGCGGAAGCCGCACGATCTCGGCGCACTCACGTTGGTCACCCGCGTGAACGGCGTTGAGCGCCAGCGGACGAGCACGGCCGAACTGGTCTTCCCGATCCCGACTCTGCTTTCGTTTATTTCGCGATATATTACGCTGCAACCGAATGATCTGGTGCTGACGGGAACGCCGGCCGGTGTAGGCCCGCTCGCAGCGAACGATGTGGTGGAGGTTGAAATCGTGGGGCATTCGCAGGTACGCAGCCCCGTGGTCGCCCTCGCATGAGCGCGCAGCCGAAGTGAGTAACGAGCGCCGTCGCGCGATAACGACACCCGGCGAGCGGGGCGATCCCGCCCGCCGCGGGCCGGCGAGCGCTTTCGTTTCTGTCATCATCCACATTGTGGCGATCGCGGTGCTCGTTCGCGTGGCCATCGTCCCGTTGAACTGGCTGGGCGGATCGCGTGCCGAAGAACCGCAGGCGACGCACGTGACGTTTGTGCAGCCTGCGGCGGACACCGGCTCTCGCCGGCGCGCAGGTGGCGACAATCGCGCCGCCAAGAACAACACGCCGACCGCACCGCTGCTTACGCCGTCTGCGATTCCGTCGACACTTCCGCCCGTTCCTGAAGCGCCCAAGGTACCGGCAGCCGCAGCGCCGTCGGACAACGGCACGGGCGCGATGGTCGGCGGCGGCGGACCGACACGCGGCGTCGTGCCCGCGTATTCTGATCAGCGCATTTGGTCGCCGAGCGATCCAGTTCCGACGAAGCCCAAAAACCTGACGGAGAAACTCGATAGCGCGATCGCGATGCGCTGGCAGCACCTCGAGGACTCACTCAAGGCACTCGGCTACGTGCGCGCCGACGGCGACTGGACGATGAAGGGGAAGGACGGCAAGAAATACGGCATCGACCAGAAGTACATCCACCTCGGCAACTTCTCGATTCCGACCGCGCTGCTCGCGCTCCTGCCGCTGAACATCCAGGGGAATCCCACGACGTACGAGAACGCGCGCCGCATCGGCAACATGCGCGCCGAGATTCTCCAGCAGGAAGCGCGCGCCACGCGCGATAACGAGTTCAACGCGGCCGTTCGCGAGCTGCGCGAACGGAAGCAGAAGGAACGGGCGGACAAGGCAAAGGAGGACGCAACGATTCCCGATGCGCCGCCGCCGGTAAGAATCGTTCCCTGAAGCGCGGCCGCTCGCGTAGCGACGGCGAATGGCGACTGGTAAATGGCGACCTGGTGCATGGCGAGTGGCGAGCCGCTCGTAGACCAGGCCATGAGATTACCACGACTCGAATTTTCGGCCGGTGCGTTCTCTGATCCGCGTGAGCAGACCGATTAGCATGCGGCAGATTCGAGCGAGCCGCTCCAGGCGATCGGCGAACAGCGCCGTGTCATCCGCCGATCGAAGCAGGCGATACCAAGTCATGGCTTCGCGCGCTGAGCCGAGGGCGTAGGAAAAGAATCGCACGCGGTCGGCCGATGTTGGCCGTCCGTATCCCTCTGCGACGTTCGCCGCGATCGATCCGACAGCGCGAACTAACTGTCCCTGTGCCTCCTCGTCCGCACCCGCGCGATCGAAGCGCCGGATGTCATCGCGCACCAACTCGACAAGGAAAAGCGCCTCTCGAAAGCAGTGCAGCCGCCAAATCGGATCACCCGTGACCGAATCGGGCTGCCGCGCCTCCCACTCCCTGATTGCCGTATCCGCGGCCGCCGTGTCATTCGCCATGCGAACAACTTGCCGTTCGGGCAGCCGAAAACCTTCACCAAATGTTTGCACAAGGAATCGATCGCTTGCCTTCGAGCGACTCGCAAATCGCCATGCACCAGATCGCCATTTACCAGTCGCCATTCGCCCTCTAGCAACCAGTCGCCGCGTTAAGGAATGGCGTACACCATCAACTGCGACGCCACCCCCCCGCGCTGATCGTCAACCCAAAACGCGATGTACTGCTTGCCGTTGACCGCGTACGTCATCGGCACGCTGCTCACTGATCCGGGCAGCGGCGTGCTCCAAACAACTTCGCCGGTCTTCTTATCCAGCGCGCGGAAAATCGGCGCGCCGCCCCAGCCTTCGGCGGCGAACAGCAGTGTTTTCGTGACGAGCACGACCGGGCGTGCGAATCCGCCCGTTGTCGGAATCGTAATTCCCTTGAGCGCGGGGCTGTTCTTCACGCGGTCCGGTGTTTCGCCGCTCGGAATCTGAAAGAGGAAATCGCCGCGGTTCATGTTGATCGCGGTGATGCGGCTGTAGAGCGGCTTCAAGAGCGGCAGCCCCTGAACCGTCGGCGGTCCGCCGCCGAGGTTGACGACGTTCATATCCGAGTGCACAGAGTCGCGCGCCATCGCGAGCACGCTGATCGCGGTGTGCGACCCGACATACACGACGCCGGTTTCGAGATCGGCAGCTCCGCCTTCCCAGTCGGCGCCGCCGAGCGATCCGGGCAGCGACAGCAGCCCTTTCGTGCCGTCAGCCGCCTTCTGCAACGTGGCGGGCGTGAAGAGCGGTCCGATGTGATACGGCTTGATCGCCTCGAGTGCGGCGGCGCGAAGTTCCGGCGTGAAATCAATGAGATCGTCGACGCTCACACCCTGACGATCATATGCGGGCGGCTTGGTGGGGAAGGGCTGCGTTGGTGCGGTGCGCTCTCCCGGAATGTCGGACGTGGGCACGGGCTTCTCGACAAACGGCCACACCGGTTTTCCCGAGACGCGATCGAACACATAGGCGAACGACTGCTTCGTCAGCTGCACGACGGCCTCGATTTTCTTGCCGTCGACATTGATGTCGGTAAGGATCGGAGCGGTCGTGTTGTCGTAATCCCAGATGTCGTGGTGAACGATCTGGTAATGCCACACGCGCTTGCCGGTGCGGATGTCCACGCAGAGCAGTGTCGTGGAAAAAAGATTGTCGCCGAGGCGGTGTCCGCCGTAGTAGTCACCGGTCGCGGCTTCAACGGGGAGATACAGCCAGCCGCGCGCCGGATCGAGTGTGAGCGGCGCCCATGCGCCTGTGTTGCCGGTGTAGCTCGCGGAGTTTCCTTCCCACGTGTCGAAACCGAATTCGCCCTGCGTCGGAATCGTATTGAAGCGCCAGCGAAGTTTTCCGGTGCGCGCGTCGATCGCGAGGATGCGGCCGGGAACGTTCTTGTACGACACGGGGCGCGAGCCGACTTCAAGCGCGGGTCCGATCACGACAAAATCTTCGAACACCAGCGGAGGCGAACTCGCGCCGATCACTGCTTTGTCGACATCGAGCGGCACACCGATCTGCAGCTTGAGGTCGACCACACCGTTTGTGCCGAACGTCGGAATCATCGCGCCGGTCTTGGCGTCGAGCGCAATGAGTCGATAGCCCGGTGTCGTGACAAAAATGCGCTCTTCTTTTCCGTCGGTCCAATAGCTGACGCCGCGTCCGGATCCGCGGCGCGGCGCGATCTCACCGCGCACGCCCTCGTCCTGGTGCCAGCGCCATTTCTGCTTGCCGGTCGTCGCATCCGCCGCGACAACATCGCGGTTGAGCGCCGTCGTGAAGTAGAGCACGCCATGGATCATCAGCGGCGTGCTCTCGTTCTTGAACTCGCGCGGCGCGACTCCGCTATCGGGCTTCCACACAAATGCGACGGCGAGCTTGCTCACCGTGCTGCGATCGATCTGGCTCAGCGCCGAATAGCGCGAGCTGCCGAGATCGTGATTGTAGTTGTGCCACTCACCCGGCGGGTCGGCGGCGGGCTTTGCGGTCTGCGCGCCGAGCGCGCCCGCGAAAAGTGCACCCGCGCCGAGAATGGAAGAGATCCGCAAACGTGTGGTCATTTCAATTCTGTTTGAGTGGTTTACTGCCGTCCGCCGTCTGCCGTCCTAAACACCCCCGCCAAGACGCCGAGCACAACGTAGTCATCACCTTGCCCAAGCTCGAGATCCGCGCCCGCGCCCGGCGCCGCAAGATGCAGCGTGGCGCCTTGGCGCGTCATCGCCCGCACTAATACGGCGTTCGCGGCGCGAACGATGACGACGTCGCCGTCTTTGGCGCGCGACGACGGCCGCACCAACACGAGATCGCCGAGCTGCACGCCGTGCGCGGGTGCGGGCTCACGCGTCGCGCGCATCAGGAACGCATCGTCCGCGGGAACGAGCCGGCGGTCGAGCGTGATGTGATCTTCGGTGTGCAGCGCGGCGTGTCCCGACTCGGCGCGCATCACGGGAACTGGAATCGTCCCGGCACCGCCGGCAAACCCGATGATGTTTACCCCGCGCGAACGCCCCGCCTCAAGCTCTACATAGCCCTTCTTCTCGAGCGCCGCGAGCAAATCCGTCACGGACTTGGTCGACGGAATCTTCAGCTGCTTCGCGATCTCGCGCACGCTCGGCTGGAACGTGTGCTCCGAGAGAAAGTCGAGCAGGAAGTGATAGACCTCCTGCTCGACCGGCGAGAGCGGCGCGCGCGTCACGTGGCGAGCGCTGCCGCCTCTTTGAGTCGCTGCAGCGAAACATCGCGGCCGATCTGCACCAGCACTTCAAAAATCCCCGGACTGACCGTGCTGCCAGTTACCGCGACGCGAATTGGCTGGAACACCTTTCCGGCTGCGAGGCCGTGCTTCTCGGCGACCGCACGCAGCGCGGCCTCCATCGCTTCCGGCGTCCAGCCGGTGAGCGCTTCAAGCGCGGTCGTCGAATCCGTAAGCAGCGCCTTCGTGACGGCGGCGTCTTTTCTCAAATGCGAGTCGACGAGCGCCGGGTCGATCGTGAACGGAAGCTTCGTGAAATATGGCCGGGCGAGCCGCGCGAGATCGTCCAGCGTGCGGCAGCGCTCTTTGACGAAGTCGAGGAGCTTGTAGAACTCCGGCGACGTTGCAGTCGGATCGTTCTCCGTGAGCAAACCCTCACGGATGAACGTCGCCATCGCGAGCGGTGCGAGCGCCTCCGCCGACAACCGCGACAGGTGCTGGCCGTTCATCCAGTCGAGTTTCTTGGTATCGAATACGGCGGCCTTCCGCAGCAGTCCCTTCTCGGAGAACAGCTGGATCATTTCGTCCATCGACATCACTTCGCGGTCGCCGCCGGGACTCCAGCCGAGCAGGACCAGGAAGTTGTTCATCGCCTGGGGGAGAATGCCGAGGTGTTGATAGTCGCTGACCGCAGTCGCGCCGTGGCGCTTCGAAAGCTTTTTGCCGTCGAGCCCGTGGATCATCGGAAAATGCGCGAAGCGCGGAAGCTCGGCGCCAAGCGCGCGGTAGAGCTGAATCTGCTTTGGTGTGTTCGAGATGTGATCGTCGCCGCGCATCACGTGGGTGATGCGCATGGCGATATCGTCGGAGACGACGGCCATGTTGTAGATCGGCGTGCCGTCAGAGCGAAGAATCACGAAATCTTCGATGTCTTTGTTCGGAAAACTGATCGTCTCGTGAACGATGTCGTCCCATGAAGTTTCGCCTTCGGGTACGCGAAAGCGAATCACGAACGGCATGCCGTCCGCAACACGCTTGCTCACTTCGTCAGGCGCGAGACGATCGCAGCGGCGGTCGTACTTGAATGCCTCTTTGCTCGCTGCGGCGAGCTTGCGGCGCTGTTCGAGTTCCTCAGGCGTGCAGAAGCAGCGGTACGCGGCGCCGGCATCGAGCATCCGGCGCGCGTCTGCCTGATGGCGCGGGAGATTTGCGCCCTGATAGACGACGTCTTCGTCCCAGTTGAGGCCGAGCCAGTTCAGCCCGTCGAAAATCGCGCGGGTGGATTCGTCGGTGCTGCGGGCTTTATCCGTGTCTTCGATGCGCAGCAAAAACTGGCCGCCCTGCTGACGGGCGTAGAGCCAGTTGAACAAGGCGGTGCGGGCACCGCCGACGTGGAGATAACCGGTGGGGCTGGGGGCAAAACGGACTCTTACCACGTGATGCGGGATGCGGGGTTGGGATGCGTGATGCGGGACAGTGCGATGCGACATCCGGGCGAGAACAGAAACGGGAGACGCAACTGCCGTCTCCCGTCCGTCGTCTGCCGTCTACAAAACACGGAGCGGGAGGGATTCGAACCCTCGATACAGGTTGACCCCGTATGCCGGTTTAGCAAACCGGTGCCTTCAGCCTCTCGGCCACCGCTCCCCACGATCTGAGCAGAGTAAGGTAGCGTCAGGCGGGAGGTTGTGGGAGTGCAATTTTCGAGTATCGAGTCTTGAGTCTAGGGTCTGTGGTCTAGCGTCTGAAAACCCGCAGTACGCAGTTGTGAACTGCAAACTGCGGGTTCTCAGACGCTAGATACAAGACTCCAGACACAGACTGTCACGTGTATCGCCAGCATCCTACGGAGGGTACAGGACTCGAACCTGTAAGCGACTTTCGCCGCGCCAGTTTTCAAGACTGGTGCAATAGCCATTCTGCCAACCCTCCAAACCAACGTCTACTCCTCACCCCTCACTTTCGCACCACCGACCAATAAATCCAAGTAGCGCACCATGTGCTACGGTTCTAAGTTAACGCATATGCCGCCCCAAATCCCTGACGACGCAAAGCCCGCGCTTGACATGCTCCGAAGCGTGGGCGGCGACGAAATGCTCGCGATGATGATGCAGACCTTCCTGTAGTTCGCCGAGGAACGGCTCGCGAAAATGGTCGAGGAGGCGAATTGAGTTGTACTGAGTTTGGTGGACAGTGAGTTTACGCTACTGCTGCTCCCCGCTCGAAGTTTGCGGGACTGACATTGCCGAGCGTTGAGTGCCGGCGCGTCGGATTATACCAGCGCTCGATAAAATCAAAGACATC
>CAIVZZ010000012.1 GCA_903910555.1 uncultured Gemmatimonadota bacterium
CCGGCCGCACTCGAGCCTCGCGGATCAAACGCCGGACGAAGCATACTTCACGCCACTCTCAATTCGGAGAGCGGCCTGACCCCGCCCGTGAATCCACTTATCTCAAGCTGAAAAGCTGTACAGAAAAGCGGAGCCACTTCTTTCCGGCGAGCGCGACGTCGCTCGCAGCAGGCGCAGGCGATCCGGCGAAAAAGCTTCTGCCGGCAGGAGCCGTTCAGGGGAACACTGATTTCGGCGCACCGGGCTACGGCGGTCCCTGCCCGCCCGCCGGCGACAAGCCGCACCACTACATCTTCACGCTGTATGCGCTGAAGACCGACAAGCTCGACGTACCCGCCGCCGCGACCGCCGCGTACGTGGGATTCAACGTCCACGCAAACGTGCTCGGCTCAGCGACCTTCACGGCCCTCTACGCCCGACCGTAATCGGCTGCTCGAGGGCGTCGAGATGCTGCGCCCGGAGCACTCGACGCCCTTCCGCCGACAACAAAAACGCGACGAACTTTTCCGCGAGCGCGAGGTTTTCCGCGCGCTCCGGAATCGTCAGGGCAAATAGAATCGGCGCGCCGCGCATCGTGAGCGTATCGCCGGGGCGTTTGCCGAGCACGCGTGTGGTGACGGTCCCGTACGTGGCGCTGTCGGCCGGATTTCCCAAGTCTATATCGTCGGGGAGTTTCACGTACTTCAGACCGTCGTTCTCGGCGAGATTCTGATAGGTCCAGATGTAGTCGAGCTCGTGCGTCTGAAGCAGAGCGACCTGATCGGCTTCGCGCGGACGAACATTCCGCTCCGGCGCGCCGGCGAGAAGCCGCGCATATAGGCCATGCTCATGGTAGTGCCGCTCGGCGAGCTGCATGGTGAGCAGCGTGCGGTAGCCGGCGGGATCGGTGTTCGGATCCGAGCGGCCGACTTCGACGCCTTTCTCGCCGATCACGCTGCGCCAATTCTCACCGTTGATCTTCCCCGCCCCGCGTGATCCCGGCGTATACGCGAGGACGATCCGGTTGCGCGCGAACAGCGTGTACCAGCTGACATACTGCGGCATCAGCAATTGCGGAAACACTTCCGGATCGGCGAGGAGCACAACGTCGGGAGTTTTGTGCAGCTCAGTCATCCGGCGCGCGATCTCGAGACTGGCACCGGGTTCGAGTTCGTATTTCTCACCGGAGCGCGCGGCGAAGCTGTCGAGTACGGCATGCATTGGGCGCGTGATCGACGCCGCGTTCATGACGGACAGCGTCCCCGCCGGTGCACGGAATGTCGCCGCGGATGCGAGAACAGTGAGCGCGGTGGCAAAGCAAAGAACGCGCCATACTCTCGGGATGCTCAGCATAAGTGAACCGCTGTTGCTTTGAACGTGAAGTACGCAGTGTCGCCAACGGCAAGCGCGAGCTCGTCGGCGGAATACGTCGTAAGCGCGGCGACAAGCGGAACGCCGCCGACGTCGATCGTGACGTGCCATAGTGGCCCGACGGTTGCAATATCCCGCACGGGGCCGCTGAAGTGATTCCGCGCGGAACTCGGCGCGGGCGTCGCGCGCGAGATGAGAATCTCCTCGGCGCGGATGATCGCGTGGCACGGACCGCTCACCGCGGAGCCCGCGACGTGCATCGCGAGCGGACCGCTGCGAAATACAGCTTCGCCGCCTTCATGCATGACGCCGCCGGCGAACACATTCTCCGCGCCGAGGAACTCCGCCACGTACGGAGTCTTTGGATGACGAAACACATCGGCGGGCTCTCCGCTCTGCAACACGCGTCCGCCGTCGAGCAGGATCGCGATATCGCCGAGCGATCCCGCCTCCGCAAAGTCGTGCGTGACGTGCAGTGTGGTGAGGCCGAGCTCCCGGTGAATCGCGCGGACTTCGCGGCGTGCGGCGGCCCGGCGCGGCGGATCGAGTGCGGAAAATGGCTCGTCGAGGAGAAGAAGTTCAGGCTTCCGCGCGAGCGCACGCGCGAGCGCGACGAGTTGGCGCTCGCCACCGCTCAGCGAGTTGACCGACCGGGAATAGAAGTCGTGCACGCCGAATCGCCGCGCGATCGACGCAGCGAACGCCGCGTCGGTGGCACCGTACATCACGTTCTGTTCGACGGAGAGATGCGGAAAGAGAAATCCGAGTTGATAGACCAGGCCGATGCCGCGTGCGTCCGGCGATTCACGCGTGGCATCGCGTCCGTTGAGCGCGAGGGTGCCGCCCGTTTGTGGAACGAGGCCGGAGATCACTTCGAGCAGCGTCGTCTTGCCGCTTCCGGTCGGACCGATCACGACACCATACGCGCCGCTCGGTACATCGAACGAGATGTCGTCGAGCGTGAACGCGCCGACTCGTGCGCGAAGCTGCGCGGCCGAGATCATACGCCGGCCGCTCCGTCGTCTATGCGCAGCGCCCGCAGCGCAGTCAGCGGGATCAGTGAGAGGAGCACGAGTGCCGCGGCCACGGGCAGCGCCTCACTCAAGCCGAATCCGGTGAAGCGGTCATAGGCGAGCACGCTCACGACTTTCGGGTTGTAGGCGAGAATCACGATCGCGCCGAACTCGCTCACCGCGCGCGCCCAGCTCACCACGCCGGACGCGATCAACCCGCGCGCCGCGAGCGGAAGCGTCACTCGACGAAATGCGCGCCACGGAGTATCGCCGAGCGTGCGCGCGACGCCCTCGAGGCGCGCGTCTACCCGTGCGAACGCTTCGCGCGCACCGCTGACGAACAGCGGAGCAGAAACGAAGAGCATCGCCGCAATGATTCCGAGCGGCGTCCCGACAATCCGGAGTCCGAGCGAGAGGAGCGAGCTTCCGAGCGCGCTGCCGCGGCCGAGGAGGAGGAGGAGCGCGATGCCTGCAACCGGATGTGGAATCAACAATGGAAGATCGAGCACGGCGGCGACGAGTGCGCGCCCACGAAATGCGCGCCGCGCGAGCAGCCACGCAAGCGGCGCGCCGCAGACCGCCGCGATGAGCGTTGCGGCGGTTGCAGTCATCGCGGTCAGCGCGAGCGACTGCCGAAGCTCTGCATCGCTCCAGAGTCGTGCGGCGCCGTCCGGTCCGGCCGCCGCCACGAGGCGGACGACCGGAAGGACGAGAAAGAGGAGCAGCAGCGAACTGGCGACAGCGGCGAGCACGGCAACAACGCTCGCGGTGCTGCGCCCGGAGCGAAGTCTGCTTTTTATTGTCGCGCGCCTAGAACGGTGCGCGCATCGAGAAAATGATGGTGTGATCAGAGGTATGGAATTGCGAGACGGCAATCTGCACGCCGGCGCCAAAGGTGAACCCAACGCGATCCGTGATGCGTGTGCGACCAATCACCACGCCCGGCGTCACGAACGTTTGCTCTTTTCCATCGTTCTTGCCGCCGGAGAACCAGCTCTGATTGAGCTCGAGTTCCGGCCAGATCTTGGCCAGCGCGTGCAGCTGGAATGTGTGGTTCCAGGTATATGTCCGTCCAATCGTCGAGGTGTTTCCCGCGGGTTCGGCCGCGCCGATCGTCCCCTGCATGTCGAAATCGCCCCACCCTTTTCCGTACGCGAGCGTCGGAGTGATGATCGCTTTCGGCTGGCCGTTGCCGTAGCCGGCCGACGGAAAAGTAGAACTGACAAACGCGGTGAGGATATAGTTGCCGTGCTCTTCGTTCGCGGAGAGCAGACGGTTTCGTCTTCATGACTTCGAAGTAACCCGGCTGCACGAAGAACAAGTCGCCCTGATGGTACTTGTCGGGATCGGACAGAACTTCGTCGGTCCCCCATCGGGCTCCTGTGCTCC
Organism: uncultured Gemmatimonadota bacterium; assembly: GCA_903910555.1. GTDB lineage: Bacteria > Gemmatimonadota > Gemmatimonadetes > Gemmatimonadales > Gemmatimonadaceae > Fen-1231. The sequence continues at coordinate 3,753 of CAIVZZ010000012.1, forward strand.
GCCCGACGTCGATATCGAGCGGCAGCCCTCGGGCGGCCGTCACTCCAATCACGCCGGGAATCGCCGCGAGCTTCTCCTTCATCGTGCGCACGTACGCTTCTCTCGCGTCGGGCTTCCGGAAATTCGACTGCGCGTTGAACACGAGCACGCCGTTCGCGTCGAACCCCGGATCGACGTGCGCGATCGCGATGAAACTGCGCAGCATCAAGCCGCTGCCGACCAGCAGCACGAACGCGAGCGCGACTTCCGCGATCACGACGCCATTGCGGAGCGCGCGCGCCGATCCAAGCGCCGCGCTGCGGCCGCTCGAACGCAGCGTGCCCATCATGTCGGGGCGTGACGCGCGGAGCGCCGGCACGATGCCGAACAAGGCGACCGCAACGAGCCCCGCGACGATCGTGAAGATGAGCACGAACGGATCGAGCCCAACGTCGTTCACGCGCGGAAGACTTGCAGGGCCGATCGCGATCAGCAGCTTGATCCCCGCCTGCGCCAGCGCGAGGCCAAGCAGCGCGCCTCCGGCGCCGAGCACGAGCGCCTCCGCGAGCATCTGTCGTACGAGACGCGACCGGGTGCCGCCGAGTGCTGCGCGCACTGCGAGTTCGCGCTCGCGTCGCGAAGTCCGCACGAGGATCAGATTCGCCACGTTCGCGCACGCAATGAGCAGCACGAACGACACGCCTCCCATCAACGCGATCACCGCAGGCCGCACATCGGCGACGAGATACTCATGCAGCGGTTCCATGCGCATGCGATTCCCCGAGGTCGCGCGGTTTGGAAACCTGCTGTCGATCTCGAGGTTCAGAGCGTCGAGCTCGCCGCGCGCGGCTGCGATCGTCGCGCCCGGCTTCAGCCGGCCGATTCCACGAAGCTGCACGTTGCCGCGCGGCGTGCTGTAGTCGAGACGCGAGGCCACGAACATGCCCGGGTATCGCTCGACGCCGAAGTTCGTAGGGAAAAGCAGTTCGACGTGCGGCGGAGCAATTCCCACGACCTGAAACGATCCTCCGCCCGTGCTCTTGATCACGGTCCCAACAATCTTGGGATCGCCGCCGTAGCGCCGCTTCCAGAATTCATAGCCGAGTATCGTGACGTTCGGCGGGAAGACCGGAGGTGCGGCGCCCGGTGCCAACGGCAGTGTTGGCAGCTGGGGCAGCTCGCCGTCGCTCGATTGAAAATCGCGCCCCGACGTCAGGTGCAAACCGAGCACACGAAAAAAATCGGGCGTGACGAATGCCGTTGGCACCGGCTCTGGTGTACCGTCATCGCTCAGCAAGGAAACCGCTCCCGACGCTATTCCGGTGAGCCCCGAAAGCTGCTTCGTCGTGCGCCGCTCATCGTCGAAATCGCCGGCGGAAAGGAGAAAGTCGCGGACGTTTCGCTTGGTGAGGTCTGCGGTGAGCAGCACGAGCTGATCGGGCTGCGCGTACGGCAGCGGCCGCAGCAGCACCGCATTGACCACGCTAAAAATCGCCGTGCTCGCGCCGATGCCGAGCGCGAGCGTGACGATCGCGGTTATTGTGAAACCGGGATTCCGCCTGAGCGTGCGGATGCCGAATGCCAGGTCCTTCAGGAACTGGTCCATTCCAATCTCCCGGTCAGATGATCCGAATCAGGCGACCCCGCGAGTAAGACACATCAGGCGGTCGCGACCGTTGCCGCCGCCGCGGCAGCACGTTCCCTGCGCGCGGTGCGAAGCAATGATGACGCGGTGTACACCACAACGATCACCACGAGCCAGCGCATCGTATCGAGATCGAGCGACTTCACCAGGAACGCCGCGATTAATACGGCGGGAATCCCACCGACGAGCAGCCCAAGCAACGCACGCGGATCAAAGCGACCGCTGCGAATGAAGCGGACGCTCGCCACGGGCATAAGGAACGCGCACGATCCCATCATCACCGGAAACGCCGCCACCGGGTTCATACCGAGCAGGCTGATGAGGATCATGCACGGCGCATACAGACCAATGCCGAGGGTCATCAGCGCGCCCAGAATGAAGTTCACGACCACGGCAATCATCAGCTTCGTTCCGGAGAGCGCAAGCGCGGAGCCTCCGGGGGGCGTGAGCTTGAGCATTCCCGCAAGCATCAGTGCGGCAAGCACAAAGAGCGCGACTCCCATTCCGACCTGGACCGCGCGCCGCGGCCACGAAGCCACAACGCCCGCGCCGAGCCAGGCACCCGCAACCGACGCAGCAATCATCAGAATGAGTGTGCGTGCTTCGATCGGTACAATCTGCGTGAAAATGAAGGCCTCAACGATCGTCGGCAGCGTATGCCCGATGTTCATCGTGCCGGGGATCCGTTCGTCGGGGACGGTCTTCCATATCCGGAACATCGATGTGGTCGTCGCATACGACCCGATCCCGAGTGTATCCAGAAAGTTCGTGACAAATCCGATGGTGACGCCGGCAACGGTCGGCCGGTCGGACTCGATTGCGCCGCCGGATGCGACTTGCTCGCGGCGGCGGCGAATGAGTTCCGCGCCGAGGATCACGATATAGAAAACAGCAATCGCACCGAGGGCGAGCAGGAGTCCGGTCTTGGCGTCCATTGGATTTGTATAGTGTGAAAACGCGGCCAGCTGGCTACCCAGACAGTACGACAATGAGCGGGCAGAATCCAGAACGCGCAGCGTGTAAAATTTGTTAGTAGCTTCTGGGCGTGACCAAACCCGCATTCCGCCCGCTGCTCGCACTGATCGCCGGTCTCGCGACCGGCGTCATCATCGCCGCGACCTCGTCGAACGCTCTGCATGCGTTCGCCGCGGCGATCGAGCCGATCGGCACCGTGTGGGTGAACGCGATCCGGATGACGGTCATTCCGCTCGTCGTGTCGCTGCTTATTTCGACGATTGCGGAAGAGAAAGATTTTCGAACGGTCGGGCGCGTGGGCGGGCAGGCAATCGCGCTGTACGTCGCAATCCTCTCGGCGCTCGCACTGCTGACTTTTCTCGTCGCGCCGCCGCTCTTCACGCTGCTGAACATCGACGCAGCGTCGGCGGCATCGCTGCGCGGTGCGAGCTCGGCAGCCGCGACACCACCAGCGCTTCCATCATTCACGAGCTGGGTGGTCGGGCTGATTCCATCGAATCCCGTACGCGCGGCGGTCGACGGGACGATGCTGCCCGTGATCGTGTTTACCGTGGCGTTCGCTGGCGCTCTCTCACGCGTGGAGCCGGCGCTTCGGCTCGCGACAACTGCGATGTTCCGCGGATTTGCCGACGCGATGCTCGTGATTGTCGGCTGGGTGCTCGCGGTTGCGCCCATCGGCGTGTTCTGCCTCGCGGTTACTGTGGGAGTGCGCGCAGGAATTGGCGTGGCTGGCGCCGTCGCATTTTTTCTCGTCGTGCACAGCGGGCTCGTTTTGATCGGAACGGGCGCGCTCTACGCGCTCGTTCGAATGTTCACCAAAGTGCCGGTCGCGCTCTTCGCACGAGCGGTGCTGCCGGCGCAGATCGTCGCGATGAGTACACGGTCATCGTTCGCGTCACTCCCCGCCATGATCGACGGCTCGACCCGCGTGCTGCGCCTTCCACAGCAGATATCGGGCTTCGCGCTCCCGTTCGGCGTCGCGGTATTCCGTTTGAATCAGGGCGTGACGTGGATTACGTCAGCGCTGTTCATTTCCAAACTGTACGGCATCCCGCTCTCCACCGCGCAATTCGCCTTTCTCGGCGTCTGCTCGGTCGCGATGAGCTTTAGCATTCCGGGTATTCCGAGCGGCGGGCTCTTTGTGATTGCGCCGTTCTTTGTGTCCGTTGGATTGCCGATCGAAGGAATGGGAATTCTTTTCGCGCTCGATGCGATCGCCGACGTGTTCAAGACGCTGCTCAACGTCACCGGCCAGATGGCAACCACCGTGCTGCTCGCGCGCGGGCAACCGCTGGACGAGGCAGCATGACCGCGCTCATAGTCGTCCCCGACGATTTCCCTTCAGCGTTCACCGGCTCCGCCGCAGAAGCACAGCTGCGCGCAATCGGCGAGGTGTCGATCCATACCGAACGAGGCGCTGAAAATGAGACCGAACTGATCCGCCGGATCGGAACGGCGCGCGCGGTGATCAACATTCGATCGTACTCAAAGTTCACCGCGCGCGTGCTCGACGCGTGCCCCAATCTTCGCTTCATATCGATCTGGGGCACGGGGACTGACAACGTCGATCTCGATGCGTGCCGCGCGCGCGGTGTAGCGGTCGCAAACACCCCGGGCGTCAACGCGCGGGCGGTCGCCGAGCACGCTATCGCACTGATGCTCTCCGTCACGCGCGGAATTCCCACGATGGACTCCGCGATGCGTGCGGGCCAATGGCCGCGGCGCCTGCTCACCGAACTCGATGGAACGACACTAGGCTTGGTCGGTCTCGGTGCGATCGGCACGCGTGTTGCCGAAATCGCACGCGCGTTCGATATGAAGCTGCTCGTCTCCACGTGGGGACCGGACAATGGGCGCGCGGCTGCGGTCGGCGCGCGGCACGTTCCTCTCGATCAACTCTTGCGCAGCGCCGACATCGTCAGCCTGCACATGCGACTCACGGCCGAAACCACCGGAATATTGGGACACGCGCAACTCGCGCTCATGAAACCCTCCGCTGTGCTCATCAATACGGCACGTGCCGCGCTCGTCGATCGCGATGCGTTGCTCTCGATGCTGCAAAAGGGAGCAATCGCGGGTGCCGGACTCGACGTGTTTCACCAGGAGCCACTCGCACCGGATGATCCGCTCCTGTCGCTGCCGAACGTCGTCCTCACTCCACATGACAGTGGAATGACAGCGCGGGTGATCGAACTCGGCCTGAAGCGCGCTGTCGAACATGTAGAAAACTTTCTATCCAACGGCTGACGCACTTCTTACGTTAGTCCTCTCCCCGCCCGTCGAAGAGGACTCGTCATGCGTTACGCTTCTGCCACCGCCGCCGTCGCCGCAGTTTTTCTCGCGCTCAGCGCAAGTGCTCACGCGCAATCGAGCGCCGATCACGGCGCGCTTTCGAATTTGAAATGGCGAAGCATCGGCCCGGTGAACACGTCGGGCCGCATTGACGATTTCTCGGTCGGCCGCGTCCACGGACAACCTGACCAGATTTACGTCGCGAGCGCCACGGGCGGCGTGTTCAAGAGCACGAACGGGGGCACCTCGTGGGATCCGGTGTTCGACAAAGTCGATGCGATGATGTCGATCGGCGCGGTGCGGGTCGCCCCGTCGAACGCGAGCGTGGTGTGGGTCGGCACCGGTGAAGCAAACAATCGACAGAGTTCGTCGTGGGGCGACGGCGTCTACAAATCGACGGACGCCGGAAAAACGTGGAAGAACATGGGGTTGAAAGAAACGCGCAGCGTTGCGCGCATCGTGATCGATCCCGGCAACTACGACATCGTCTACATCGCCGCTGCGGGTCACCTGTGGGGCCCGAACGCGGAACGCGGCGTGTTCAAGACGACGGACGGCGGACAGAGCTGGAAGAAAGTGCTGTTCGTCGACAACAATACCGGCGCGACCGATCTGATCATCGATCCGATGAACCCGCAGATTCTTTACGCCGCGACATATCAGCGGCAGCGCGCCGCCTGGGGATTCAACGGAGGAGGCCCCGGCAGCGCGATTTATAAAACGATAGACGGCGGTGCGAGCTGGACGAAGCTGACGAAAGGACTTCCTGCGGGCGACAAGGGTCGCATCGGAATAGATCTGTTCCCGAGCGACAGCCGCGTCGTGTACGCGACAGTCGAGGCGGCTGCAGCTGACGCAGGCGTGTATCGCACGATCGACGGCGGTGCGAACTGGGAAAAGCTGTCGTCGATGGACACGCGCCCGATGTACTACAGCCAGATCCGGCTCGATCCTAAAGATCGCAACCGCATTTACATGCTCGGCTCGAACCGCGGATTTTATTTCTCGGACGACGCGGGCAAGACATTCACCGAGCGCTTCAGCAATATCCACTCCGAAGATCACGCGCTCTGGGTGGATCCGGATGACCCGAACCATTTGATCGTCGGCGGCGACGGCGGCGTGTCGATCACCTGGGATCGCGCCCTGACCTGGGATTTCCGGCGCAACATGCCGCTCGGACAGTTCTATGAAATCGACGTCGACAACAAAGTGCCGTTCACCGTCTGCGGCGGATTGCAGGACAACGGGCTCTGGTGCGTGCCGAGCGCGGTGCGGAATCGAAATGGAATTGCGGATCGCGATGCGTGGAACATCGGCGGCGGCGACGGCTTTTACGCGAAGCTCGATCCGTTCGATCAGAACTATGCGTACGAGGAATCGCAGGACGGGAATGTCGCACGCGTAAACCTGACGACGATGGAGCATCAGTCTGTGCGCCCGGGATCGGGCGATCGCGCGGTGGCCGGTGCCGGGCGCGGCAGCGGCTACAGATTCAATTGGGATTCGCCGATCATCCCGTCCGCCAGCGATGCGAAGACGGTATACATGGGCGCGAACGTTTTGTTCAAGTCGACCGATCGCGGCTCGAGCTGGAAAGCGATCAGTCCCGATCTCACGCTTCACATCGATCGCGACACGCTGACGATGATGGGCGCGCGCGTCGGGCCAACGGCGCTCTCGCGGCACGACGGCGTCACGAGTTACGGCACGATCACATCGGTGAGCGAATCGCCGATGGATGCGAACGTACTCTACGCCGGCACGGACGACGGACAGCTGCAGCTGACGCGCGACGGCGGCAAGACGTGGACGAACATCACGGCGCGTGTCGACGGCGTTCCGGCCCGCACACCGGTGTCGACGGTGCTCGCGTCGCATTTCGCTGCTGGCCGAGTGTACGCAACGTTCGACGGGCATTACAACGACGACTACAAGGCGTACGCGTATGTGAGCGATGATTTTGGCCAGCACTGGCGCGCAATCGTTGCGGGACTGCCCGAAACATCGGTCAACCGCATTCGCGAACATCCGCATAACGCGCACGTGCTCATCCTCGCGCACTCACGCGGCGTGCACTGTTCCAACGACGGCGGCGCGACGTGGAATTCGCTCGCGACAAACATGCCCACCGTTCCAACGGATGATGCGATCATTCATCCGCGCGACAACGCACTCGTCGTCGGAACACATGGCCGCGGCATCTGGATTCTCGACGACGTCGGACCGCTTGAAGCGCTGACGAGCGACGCGCTGAAATCCGCGGCGGTGCTCGCACCAATCCCTCGTGCGCGCCAGCTGAGCACGTGGGCGCCACAGGCTTGGTATGGACATGGCGAGTTCTTTGCGCCGAACCCCGAGTTCGACGGCGCGATCAACTACTACCTCCGCGACGCTGCATCCGCTGCGCCGGTGATCGAGATCAGTGAGGCAAACACCGGCGTGGTGATTCGCACGCTGAAGGGATCGGCAGCGAAAGGGCTGAACCACGTGAGCTGGGATCTGCGCATGTCCGCCGCGCTCCCTGAAGAGGAAGTTGCATCGCTCATCGCCGGACGCGGTGGTCGTGGCGGCGGAGGTGGCGGCGGCGGTCGCGGCGGTGCCGCGCAGGCAGGTCCCCTCGTTCTCCCCGGCAAATACAAAGTGCTCGTGAAAATTCCGGGCGTAACGAGCGAACTCCACGGCGAGATGGTCGTCGAGGGAGATCCGCTTGCGAATTTCAGCGATGCCGACCGCCGTGCGCGTCAGTCGCTCGTGATGACCGTGTACGCAACGCAGAAATCACTCGCCGCCGCGCACGTTGCCGCTCGCACGCTGGGCGCGCAGTCCGCTGATTTGAAGCGCGACCTCGCGGCCGGCGGCGTGAGGGCTGATTCACTCGTGGCGCACGTGGGGCGACTGCAAGCAAGCGTCGATTCCGCGATTGCGGCGACCGGCGCTGTGGTCAGACCGTTGGAGACATGGTCGGGAATGGCAACGGTCGATCAGCGCAGGCAGATCGACTACGCAGTTGACGAGGCAAACAAGACGATCGCGGATCTCAACGGTGTGATTCGGGAGATTACGGCGATGTACTCATCGGCGAAGAAGGTGTGGCCGAAGCCGATCGCGGCGGTACGGACAGGAAAAACAAACTGAACGACGTCAGTTGCCGTTAAGTACTTCCGCCTGCCCCCTCCCGCGCGCATCAACCCTCCAACTCTTCTCCACCCTCTCCCCTCTCACTCCGTAAATCACATCGTTCAAATGCACCACGATGCAAACATGATTCGGCACCACACGCACGAGATCGCCGACTGACGGTTTCCAATCGCTGCGCGAGAGATCGAGGATTCCATGTTCCTCGCTCATGCGCGTGACGAGCACCTCGGGTCTGTCGAGCAGCGCGCCCCACCCTTCTCCTTCGACACCGCGCATCGGCTCGCGGCCCAGCGCTTTTGCGCCGGCATCGACAACCGCCTGATTCGGCACGCTCGTGCTCACGACAGTCGCGAGTACGGTGAGCGCACAATCTTCGGGAGCACACGCTCCGATTTCCGATGTTCCGCGATCGTTGTACACGTACGTCCCCGGCCGCATCTCCGTAATGCCGCCGATCTCATGCGTTCGCCACACAGTTGGAGTGGAGCCGCCGCTCACCACTGCCGGTGCAAGCCCCGCGCGGTCGAGCGCTTCGCGCGCACTATTGATCGCCGCGCCGAGTGTTGCGAGCGCTTCGTCCTGCGTTTGGATTTCGCTGCGGATGTGTCCGGGATAAAACGCGATCCCCGCATACTCGAGCGGCGCACTGTCGCGAACACGCCGCGCGAGCGCGATTGCATCGTCCCATGCCGCAACGCCGACGCGGCGCATTCCGACATCGAGCTCGACATACACCCGCACGGGACGATCAGCGGCACGTGCGGCGCGCGCGAGATCGTCAACCGCGCGCGCTGAGTCGAGCGCGACGGTGAGCGTGAGTTCGCGCGGGAGCGCCATGAGCCGCGCGAGTTTCGGTCCAACCGCAGGATACGCGAGCAGAATATCGCGGCTCACCGCGCCCATCACGCCCGCCTCAGCTGGTGTCGCACAGGTGAGGCCGGCGGCGCCGTGCGCGATCTGGCTCGCAGCGATCGCCGTGGCCTTGTGGGTTTTTATGTGCGGGCGGAGGGCGAGCGAATGGAGCTTCGCGTATGCCGCCATGCGGGATAGATTCGCGTCGAGGCGGGGGAGGTCAACCAGGACCGCGGGAGTCTCTAGAGCGGATATGTTCGAGCCGGTGGGGATTGGCATGGCTGAACTATGCGTCCGAGGCGGGGATTTTTGCGAGGGACGGCCAAAAACGAGTGGACTGCTGTCTGTTGGTCGGTTAGCCAAGGTGAGACAATTCGTCCTGACACCGAACCGCGTCGAGCGCGTTCGAGGTCAGGACGAATTCTCTTACTGTTGTTAACCAACCAACAGACAACAGTTCACTCGCTGTTCAGGTAGCCTAGAAACCAATTCCGAGGAGCAGCATGAACGACCGATCGTGATAGTTGCTCTGATTATTCACCGTGTTGTAGTTCAAATTCTGCAGCCCGTACAAATAGCGCGCCTGCACGCTGAGGTGCGCCAACTGCGGGAACTTCAGTCCGGCGGCGAATACACCATCGTACGTCACTTTATCACGGCCTGACGGGCAGTTTTGGCCGTTTGCGTCGCAATTCAACTCGAACGAAATCTGCGGACCCGCGAGAACGAACGGAACGATCGTCGGATTCGGGATCGCCAAGCGGAGATAAATCGGCAAGTCGATATAGCTGAGCTGCCGCGAATTGCCGATGACAGAACTCTTGAAGCCGCGCTGTGCGTACAGGCCGTCGATGCCGAATCCGACACCCCCGCCGGTCTGCGCGCTCAGACCGATCGCGAAGCCGTCATTGGAGTGAAGCGTGCCGGCGCCCGACGAGTTGGTGTTCGGCACCGAGCCGTAGCCCCAGCCGCCGAGTATTCCCAGCCCCTGAGCGTTCGCAGCGGGGAGCGCACACAGCGACGCAATTGCAATAACATATAATGACCGTTTCATGACAAAATCCTCCATTTAGTGGGTGCGATATCCGCGATTACTTCGCCATTTTGGTAAGCTTCTCACCTGCATCGATCAGCTTCTCGCCAGCTTTTGCCGTCTGCTGACGCGCCTTTTCGGCGGCGGCATGGGCAACATCGTTCGCGGAGTCGATGATCTTTCCGGCAAGTTTCTCGGCGCCGTCCTTCGCCTTGTCTGCAAGCCGCTCTGCTCCATCCTTTGCATCGCCGGCCATATTGTCGAGTTTGCGATTCAGCTTCTTGATGTTGGTGGACATCTGATTTCTCCTGAAGAGTGGCAGTCCGCGCGTGATCGAAAAAAGAATCGAAAAGATTTGAAGCACGTTGTTACATCGAGCGGCACAACTGCCTCTGAGGAAGCGTACCCGTCGAGTCGCGCGGCAACTATCGCGCAAACGGCGTAGCTCTTCGAGGCTAATCACGTCGACACCTTCGCAGTTCAACTGGTTCCACAAACGAGGGCATTTGTGATGTTGCTTACACATGCAATGCGTCGCGCTCTAGTCGGACTCCTGCTTACTCCGATCCTTGCCGTTGCACAGGGGCGCGGCGGCGGCGGTGGTCGCGGACAAGCCGCACCTCCGCTGCAGTTCGAGATGATGGGGCCGGCATTCGGCGGACGTGTTGCAGCGATCGCAGGTGTCGCGGGCGACGTGCGCACGTGGTATCTCGGCGCGGCATCAGGCGGCGTGTGGAAATCGACGGACGACGGCAACACATTCACGCCGATATTCGACAAGCAAACCGCGATGGCGATCGGCGCGCTCGCAGTGTCGGAGTCGGATCCGAATATCGTGTGGGCCGGCACCGGCGAAGCGTGGGCGATCCGCGACGTCGATGTGATGGGCGACGGGATTTACAAATCCACCGACGCCGGCGCGACGTGGACGAATGTTGGATTGGCTGATGTCGGCCGCATCGGCCGCATCATCGTGCACCCGACGAACCCGAACGTCGTGTACGTGTGCGCGCTCGGACGCGGGACTGGCCCGCAGCAGGAGCGCGGCGTGTATCGGACGAACGACGGTGGCCGTAGCTGGCAGCGCGTGCTGTTTGTCGATGAGAACACGGGCTGCTCAGGTCTCTCGCTCGACCGCAAGGATCCGAACACGCTGTTCGCCGGCATGTGGCAGATGGTGATGCACACGTACGCGATGTACAGCGGCGGACCGTCGAGCGGCCTCTACGTCTCACACGACGCGGGCACGACGTGGACGCACGTGGTACATCCGGGGCTGCCGGTTTCACCGCTTGGAAAAATCGACGTCGCGGTCGCGCCCACTGATTCGAAGCGCGTGTACGCACTCATCCAGACAGCGGACCAAGGATCAGTGTGGCGTTCCGACGACGGCGGCGTCACATGGAAAGCCGTGAACTGGATGCGCTCGCTGATCGGACGCGCCGGCTACTACATCAGAATCATGGTCGGCACCGGCGACGCGAACGAAGTGTTCATCGCGAACAGCAGTTTCTTTCACTCCACCGACGGCGGCGTGACGTTCGCGAACGTCCCATGGGGCGGCGACAACCACGACATCTGGATCGATCCGCGAAATCCCGATCACATCGGGCTGACGGACGATGCCGGTGCGCGCGTTTCCACGGAACACATGCGCACGTCGCTCTCGATCACGCTTCCGATCGGACAGATGTATCACGTCGCGGTCGACGCGCGCGTTCCTTATTGGGTCTACACGAACCGGCAGGACAACAGCACGATGCGCGGGCCGAGTGATATTCCGGAAGCGCTGCCCACCACTGGTGGACACGCGGCGCCTCCGGTTCCGCCGGCGGGTGCGGGCGGTGGTCGCGGTGGACGGGGCGGCGGCGGCAGAGGCGGCGCTGATTCCGTTGCGGTCGCGACGGATACGCGCGCCGCGGCATCGGCAGATTCAGCAGCGATTGCGCGCGGCGGACGCGGTGGCCGCGGCGGTCCGGTGCCGCTCGATACCGCCGGCGCGCTCAATCTGGGCGCCGGCTTTGGCGGTGGCGGCGGACGCGGGCGCGGCGGCTCGACATGGGAGCGCGCGCTCGGCGGCTGCGAGTCGGGCTTTACGATTCCTGATTACACGGACTCCAACATTATTTGGGCGTCGTGCTACGGAAATACGGTCACGCGATACGACGCGAAGACGAAGCGCGCGCGATCGGTGAGCCCGTGGGTCCACACACTCGACTCACCGCCGAACGAGGCGAAGTACCGCTGTCATTGGACGCCGCCGCTCGCGATCGATCCGTTCGATCACAACACGATGTATTACGGCTGCCAGGTGATTTTCAAGACGTCGAATCAGGGGCAGAGCTGGACGGTGATCAGCCCCGATCTCTCGACGAACGATCCGAGCCGCATTGTGTCGTCCGGCGGAATTGTGCCGGACAACCTCGGACAGTTCTATGGTGAGGTCGTATTTGCGATCGCGCCGTCGCAGATCCAGAAGGGACTGATCTGGGCGGGGACGAACGACGGACAGCTCTGGAATACGCGCGACGGCGGCGGGAAGTGGAACAACGTCACGAAGAACATCACCGGGCTTCCCGCGTGGGGAACGGTGACGCAGATCGCGCCGTCGCAGTTCGATCCGGGCACCGCATATGTGGCGTTCGACTTCCATATGATGGACAACCGCGAGCCGTTCCTCTACAAGACGACGGACTACGGTCTCACATGGAAGAAGATCAGTGGCGGCCTGCCGCAGAAGCATCCGCTCGCGTACGTGCGTTCGGTTGCCGAGAATCCGAATCGGAAAGGGATGATTTTTGCGGGGACCGGAAACGCGTTCTACTACTCGATGGACGACGGCGCGAACTGGAAGCAGTTCAAGGAAGGGCTCCCCGCATCACCGGTCAGCTGGATCACGACGGAAAAAAATTCGCACGACGTGGTCGTGTCCACGTACGGACGCGGCATCTATATCCTGAAGGACATCACGACGCTCGAGCAGCAGGACAAAGTCACCGCTGACGCGGATCTGTACCTCTTTGAACCGCACGCGGGGGTACGGCAGGCGCGCGCGGGGCGAGTCGATCTCATTTTCAATCTCAAGGCCGTCCCGAAGGATTCGGTCAAGGTCGAGATCATGGATGCGAAGGGCGCGGTGGTGCGGACGATTCGCACAACCGGCCGGGCCGGCTCGAATCTTGTCACGTGGGATTTGCGCGGCGATCCCCCGTTGCGCGTGGACCTGCGCACGACGCCACCGGACAACCCGCACATTTGGGAAGAGCCGCGTTTCAAGGGAAAAACAGTAAGGCCGATCACCCATTGGGGAATTGAGAATCCGATCGCGAGCGGCCCGCTCGTGCTCGACGGCAAGTACAGCGCGCGCGTGACGGCCGACGGAAAATCGGTCGCGCAGCCGTTCACGGTGATGCGCGATCCGGAGATGGTTTCGACGGAGGCCGACATCACCTGGTCGACACAGACGCAGATCAAAGTCCGCGACGACATGGACACAGCCGCGGTGATCATCAACAAGATCGAATCGATGCGCCGGCAGATCGAAGATCGTGTGCGCGGCGACACGGCAAAGGCGGAGCTTCGCAACGCGCTGAAGGCGGTCGACAAGAAGCTGCTCGACATCGAGCTCGTCCTGCTTTCGAAATCAGATTTCTACAGCGACGACAAATACTACGTGGAACCGTTCCACGTGTATTTGAATCTGATTTGGCTCTCGGGTGAGATCGGGACCGGTGCGGGCGACGTGGCCGGTGGCGCGGAGTTCCGGCCGACGGACGCGTCGCTGCAAGTGCTGATGGGAATCGAAACCGATCTGGCGCGCGCAAAGACTCAGTTCAAGGCGTTCAATGACAAAGATCTTGCCACACTGAATCAGCTGCTTGCGACGAAGAGTTCGGTGATTCCGTAGCGGGCTAGTCTAGCAGCGCCTTCGCCAGCCGCGTGCTGAACGTCACTCGCGTGTAGTGATCGCGCAGCTCGTGCGGCGCGACACCCATCATGCGGCGCGTGTGGGCGGTGAGGAGGCGGAGACGGTCGTAACCGCACCTCACCGCCACATCTTCCACGTCAACGCCGTGCTCGACGAGCGGTTCCCACACGCGCGCAAGGCGCGCGGCGTCGAGCAATCGCGCTGCACCGGTGAGACCGCCTTTGTGCATCCAGCGGTCGACCGTACGGCGCGCGAGTCCTGATTCCTTCACCAATCCGTTCACCCACCGCGGCAGCGTCGTCCGACCAAACAAGCTCACCGAAACAGTTTGAAGCCGCTCGGGAAACGAGCGAAAATGCGACGCCGTCTGGCTGAGCAGAATCGCCGGTGCCGACGGCGCGACGAGTTCAGCGAGCCTGCGCTGCAACAGCTCCGGCGCGTCTTCTGAGCCGCGCAGCACGAGTTCGCGCGCGGCGAGATCAACCGCCTCGACGATCCGGCGCGCCGCAACCGCACCCAGCGCCGTGTACAGCAGCATCGGAACACCGCTCACGCTGAGCGCGCGCATGACGAGTTCGAACTCGTCAGAATCGAGCATCCCCGGATCAAGAACCAGCGCGTCACAACGACCTTCAAGCAGCGAGGTGGCCGCGGATTCCGCGCCGACCGCCCTCGATAAACGCTGGGCACCCGTCAGCGATCGCTCAAGCACGTGGCGAGCATCATCCGGAAGCAGCGCGAGAATCTTCATCGAAAAGGCGAGGGGTGGTCGAGCCGTAGGACACGAGATGACACAGCAACAAGACCACAGCTTCGCGGGCGCGCATCTCACTGTCAAGCTGGCATGAAAGTGTTGAGGCCAAATCCTTGTCTACGAGTGGGTTGGCCGGTAGCTTTCCCTCCTCATCTACAACAAAGAAAGCGACCGCGCCCGCGGGTCTTTCGCTTTCCGCTTTTCAGCTGTCGAACGGCGCGAGTAGCTCAGCTGGATAGAGCGCTGCCCTCCGGAGGCAGAGGTCGTGGGTTCGAATCCCGCCTCGCGCATGTAGTTCCCCCCTGTTTCACCCCCTCACCGTTCAGTTTTTGGACATCTCCGAACTGCGTAGAAAGTCCCTCGCCGACCTAAAAATCATGGCCGAGGGACTTCGTGTCGAAAACACATCGGGCCTGCGCAAGCAGGATCTGATTTTCCGCATCGAGCATGCCCTGCTCGAATCGGACGTGGCACTCCGCGCCGAAGGAACGCTCGAACTTCTCCCCGAGGGATTCGGCTTCCTGCGCAGCGCCGACTGGAACTATCTCGCGGGCCCCGACGACATCTACGTCTCGCAGACGCAAATACGGCGCTTCAACACGAAGACAGGCGACACGATTCGCGGGCGCGTCCGCCCTCCCAAGCCATGGGAGAAATATCTCGCGCTGCTGCAAATCGAATCCGTGAACGGGATGGACCCCGAGCTCGTCCAAAAACGTGTCGCGTTCGATCTCCTCAAGCCGCGCTATCCCGATCAACGCATCCGCCTCGAGACAAAATCCGAGGACATCTCGATGCGCCTGCTCGACATCATCGCACCGCTCGGCAAAGGACAGCGCGGCTTGATCGTCGCGCCGCCGCGCGCCGGCAAAACGATTCTGCTGCACAAGATGGCAAACGCCATTGCCGAGAATCACCCCGAAGTGACTCTCATAGTCTTGCTGATCGATGAGCGTCCCGAGGAAGTCACCGATTTCATCGCGACCGTCCCCAGTGCCGAAGTGATCAGCTCGACGTTCGACGAACCGGCGGCGCGCCACGTGCAGGTCGCCGAAATGGTGATCGAGAAGTCAAAACGACTGGTCGAAGCGGGCCAGGATGTCGTAATTCTGCTCGATTCGATCACCCGGCTCGCGCGCGCGCACAACACCGTGACTCCGATGAGCGGAAAGATTCTCTCGGGTGGTGTTGATGCCAAAGCTCTCGAAAAGCCGAAGCGATTCTTCGGTGCGGCGCGCCGCATCGACGGTGGCGGCTCGCTGACGATCGTCGCAACCGCGCTCGTCAGCACCGGCTCGCGCATGGACGAAGTGATTTTCGAAGAGTTCAAAGGCACCGGAAACATGGAGCTCGTGCTCGACCGCGAGATCGCCAACCGGCGCGTCTTCCCCGCGATCGACATGCTCAAGTCCGGCACACGCAAAGAAGAACTGCTGCTCACCGAGAAGGAGAAGAACCGGATTTTCCTCATCCGGCACTTCCTCGGCGACATGCAGCCGGAAGATGCGATCGCATTTCTCCTCAAGCGCATGCAGCGCACGAAAAACAACGAGGAGTTTTTTCAGAAGATGGCCGAGGGGGAGTGATCGGCCCTTCTGCGCGCGGGCGCGTCATGGCGATCGACCTCGGCGATCGACGCATCGGCATTGCCATCAGCGATCCGACGGGGACGATTGCATCGCCGGCGGGCTTTATTGAGCGGCGCGAGGGAAAGCGTCCACCGCTAACCGCATTGCTCGCGAAGGCAACGGAGCTCGGCGCGACCGCATTTGTTGTTGGACTTCCGCTCGACGGCGAAGGCGCGGAGACCGCGCGCGCGGCGGAGGCGCGACGGCTCGCGCACGAGCTTTCAACGCGTACGGGGCTGGATGCGCGGCTTGTTGACGAGCGCTTCACGACCGCGGCCGCGCTCAATGCGATCAAAGAGATGGACGGCTCGACGCGCGGGCGAAAGGGCGACGTCGACTCGATGGCGGCGACGCTGCTGCTTCAGCATGCGATGCGGCTGGCTGAAAATGAAGACGGCGGAGGGCCGGCGACGTGAGGCGCGGGCGGGTTGTATCGGGCATTGTTGGCGCGACCTGCATGATCGCGGCGGCGTGCTCATCGACGTCCGGGCCTGGCGTGCAGCTCACGATTCGGAAGGGATCGTCGTTTCGCGAGGCGGCCGATTCGCTTTCAGCGCATGGGCTGGTGCGATCGGCGAAAGTGTTTTCGCTCTATGCCAAGCTGCGTCGGCGTGACAGGTCGCTCCGCTGGGGAACGTACGTGCTGCGGCCGGGGATGTCGTGGGAGCAGATGCTCGACGCACTGCGGCTCGGGCGCGGCGTGATCCACGTGGTGACGATTCCCGAGGGTTACTCGATTGCGGACATCGATCCGCTGTTGATCGACGCGCTCGATCTCACGCAGGACTCGCTCGATGCGGCGGTGCGCGATACCAGCCTTCTGCACCGCTTGGATATCCCGACGCCGACACTCGAGGGATACCTGTTTCCCGATACGTACACGTTCCCCGATAAAATCTCCGCCCGTGACGCGGTGCGGATGATGGTTGACGAATTCGAAAAGGCGTGGAAGCCGGAGTGGACCGAGCAGGCGCGCGCGATGAAGCTCACGCGTCACGATATCGTGACGCTGGCGAGCATTGTGGAGCGTGAGGTGCGGAAGGACGAAGAGCGGCCTGTGGTTGCGGCTGTTTATCTCAACCGGCTGAAAATCGGAATGCCATTAATGGCGGATCCGACGGTCACGTACGCGCTCGGCAAGAAGCCAGGGCGTGTGCTGCTCAAGGATCTGCGGGTGAAATCGCCGTACAACACGTATTTGAGGGCGGGCCTGCCGCCGGGTCCCATCGCGTCGCCGGGCGCAGCGAGCATGCGGGCGTCAGTGAACCCGGCGAAAGTGCCGTACAAATTTTTTGTCGCCGCGCCGGATGGCCATCATGAGTTCCGGAGGACGTACGCGGAACATCTGGCGGCGATCAAGATGATACGAGGGGCGAAGAGGGATTCCCTAAAGCCGTAACGGCATAACTGTCAGCCAGGACCTATCAGACAACGGAAACTGTCAGAGGCTTTTGTCTGAAAGTATTTGTTATCTGACGGGTGTCGCCTGACGGCGATGCCGTTTAGTCAGAGAGCAAATCCTGCCGCAAGAGAATCGCGTCGCGCAGGTACGCATGCCTCATCTCATTCCTCGGCTTCGAAGTCTCAACGTGGAGCAAGACCCGTACACACCGCGGCAGCGACCCCGGCACCGGCAACTCCTGCGCGCATAGCAGCGGCACATCGTCCCATCCGTACAGCCGCGCCGCGTGCGCCGGGAACTCGCTGACGAGATCCGGCGTGGCCGTGAACACGGCGCTGACGATCTCAAGCGGCGTTAGATCATTGTCCTCGAGGAGAACTTCGAGCAGCTCCTGCACACCCTCGCGAATCAGGAGGGGATCGTCGCGTTCGACGGTGGTGGCGCCGCGGAGGGCACGGATGGTGCGTGGCATTTGTAATTCTGCGGGTGCGGACGGATTTACGGCAACTGCGGGTGAACTGTTAACCACTAACCGTTGGTCGGTTAAGGAAGGTGAGAGAATCAGTCCGGGCGCCGAGGCGCGTTGAGCGGGTCGGTGCCGGGACTGATTTTCAAACCTTGGTTAACCGACCAACAGAAAACAGTTAACTCTGCTTTGAGTTAACTTTCCCGTATGCCCGCCACCGCAACTATCTCCGCCCGCGGCGCCCGCCGCTGGCACGGCGGGCACCCGTGGGTGTTTCGCTCCGATATCGTCCAGCCACCCGATTCGCCGCCGGGCGCAGTTGCGGTTCGCGATCAGCAGGGCCGTTCATTGGGCTTCGCACTTTGGAGCCCCGCGTCAGAAATTTCTCTGCGCCTGCTCGACAGCGATCCCGATGCGCGCATCAACGCGCGCTGGTGGGAGGCGCGGATTGCGCATGCCATCGCCCGCCGCAAACCGATCGGCGAGAGTGCGAACGCGTATCGACTCGTGCACGGCGAAGGCGACGGGCTGCCGTCGCTCGTTGTGGACCGATTCGATAAATGGATCGTCGTGCAGCTGCTTTCCGCCGGGCTCGAAGCATTTCGCGCCGAAATCACAGACGCGATTCGCTCGCTGACCGGTGCCGAAGGAATTCTCGCGCGCAATGATGCGTCGGTGCGCACGCGTGAAGGGCTCTCACGGCTCGTAGAACCGCTCTGGGGCGATGTTCCGCATGAGGTTGAGGTCACGGAGCATGGCGTGCGTTATCTCGCCGCTCCGCACACCGGACAGAAGACTGGCGCATTTCTCGATCAGCGCGAGAATCGCGTGCTGATTGGATCCGTCGCGAAAGGAAGCGCGCTCGATGTGTTCAGCTATCACGGCTCGTTCGCGCTGCACCTCGCGCGCGCGGCGACCGACGTCACCGCCGTCGACAGTTCCGCCGAGGCGCTCGAGCGCGCCGCGGTAAACGTGGCGCTGAACGGCTTCAAGAACGTTTCCTTCGTTCAGGCCGATGCGTTCGAGTTTCTGCGCGAGCGGGTGAAGGCCGGCGCGAGATACGGGACGATCGTCGTCGACCCGCCGGCTTTCGCGAAGAACAAAGCCTCGCTCGAGGGCGCGATTCGCGGCTACAAAGACGTCAACCTCCACGCGATGCGGCTGCTCGAACCCGGCGGCATGCTGTACACCGCGAGCTGCAGCTATCACGTCTCCAAGGCGCTCTTTCTCGAAATGCTCCAGGAGGCGGCCGCGTCGGCTGGGCGCCGCATGGTTCTGCGCGCCATCACCGCGCAGCCACTCGACCACCCCGAGGTCATCACGATTCCGGAGACGGGATACCTCAAGGGCGCACTGCTCGAGGCCGCCGATTGAGAGTTCGCGCCATTCAGCGCACGCTCGCGATTATCCTCGTCGCGAATCTCATTGTCGTCGCGGTGAAGATCATTGTCGCGGTGCGCACCGGAGCGCTCTCGGTGCTCGGTGCGACGGTGGAGTCGGCCCTCGACGCGATGAACAACGTGATCGCGATATCGCTCGTTGGGGTCGCAGCGATCGGGCCCGACGAAGACCATCCCTACGGCCACGACAAGTTCGAAACGCTTGGCGCGCTGGTCATCGTCGGTTTTCTCTCGATCTCGTGCTTCGAACTGGTCCGCGGCGCCGTCGCCCAGCTCTTGCACCAGCAGCTTCCCGAGGCCGCCACACCGGCTGAGCTCGCGCTCCTCGGCTCGACGGCGTTCGTAAATGTGTTCGTCGTCTGGTATGAGCGGCGACGCGGACGCGAACTCGGCAGCGCACTGCTGCTCGCGGATGCCGCACACACTGGCGGAGATATTTTCGTCACCGCGCTCGCGTTCCTCTCGATGCTGCTGACGCGCGCAGGATACGGAAGGATCGATCCCTGGCTCGCGCTGGTCGTCGCCGGGGTGATTGCGTTCAGCGGCTACCAGATTCTGCGAGTGACTGTGCCGATCCTCGTGGACCAGCGCGCAGTGGATGCCGCAGAGATCCGGCGAATCGTGGCCGCTATTCCGGGTATCCGCAGCGTGCCGAACGTGCGATCGCGCACGGCGGCTTCCGGCACATTGTTCGCCGAGGTGACCATCACCTGCGACGGCCTCCTCTCCGTTGCGCAGGCGCATGAGCTGGCCGATGCCGCCGAACGCGCGATCCGCGACGCGCTCGGCGCGGCCGATGTCACCGTGCACGTCGAGCCCGGCTGACATAGGTTGCAGTCGTGAGCCTGCGTGATCCCAAGTCGCTGAAGCACGAATACTCGCTCTACTCTGAGCGGGAGATTGAGGCGTACAAGGAATCAGTTTCCAGACATCACTTGCTGGGCATCGCGGATTTCGCGCAACGGAACCTCGAAGGCGAACTCCAGCTCGGGATGCGCGACATGCTCCTCGCGGCAGAAGTCGACCGCATCATCGCGAAGCGCCTGAAGATTCCAAGCTTCGAGACCTGGCGCCGCCGCCGGATGAAGAACGCATCCGAACCGAAGCGCCCGGAATATTGGGGACTGCGCTCGGACACTCCGCTCGCACAGGCGATCAACTCGGCGTCACTGCATTCGCGTGTCGTTGTTTCCGGCGCGCGCGTACAGGGTTCCGCGTTATATCTCGCGGCGAACGGCTGTCAGGTCACCGCGATCGAGCCGGAAATCGACGTCGTGCAGCGCGTGCTGAGTGCGGCGGAAGACGCGGGACTCGAATCGCGCGTGCGCGGGCTCGCGACCGAACTTCGCGAATGGCATCCCGACGGACCACTCGCCGCGGTCATTTGTACACCCGCTGCGTTCGCCGGACTCTCGGCTCTCGAACGCGAGCGCGTTATCGCAGTACTTCAAACCGCGACGGCCGATGGCGGCGTGCACTTGGTGGAGACCATCGTCGCAGGTCAGGAAGCGATTTCCGAAGACGAGCTTCGCGCGCGCTATTCGGGATGGGATGTTTCGTTTGTGCAGGAGCCGGGATCGGCAAAAACGTTCGTCGCTCGCAAGGCCGTGATGTAGCTCCGATTGTATTGGATTGACACGTTCGCGAGAATATGGCGTGTCCGTATGCAACAGCCGGCTCATTTGAGGCCGGCCTTGTTATTTATAACCTATTGCTATGAAATGCTTTACTGCGTGTGTGTAACTGGCACCCTACCTGCTAAGTCCCTTCATTGAACAGCAGGAGCACTCATCTAATAGAAGGCGCGCTCGCCGAGCGCAGCGGGAGGTCGAAATGCCAAAGATTCGTCCAGATGTAATCGAGGAAGAGCCGGTCGGGATTGTCATTTCGCGCGGGAGCCGCGCGGAACAGACGCCGAGGCTCATTGCGTATGTGTGGGGGCCAGCGCCGGAGCTGGATCCGAGCGGAGAGATGGTCGCCGCCTAAGTTTGCGGCAAAACGACCTCTTACGGCAGTGAGGGGTGAGGGGAAATACGAAAACAACAAAAGGGGGAACCGGCTTTCGCCGATTCCCCCTTTTGTTGTAGAAAGCCTACTTCTTCTTCGCGGCCTTCTTCTTTCCAGCCTTTTTCTTGGCCTTTTTCTTGGCAGCCATGGTAAAAATCTCCTGTGAAGGAGTGAATGCCCTGGCGATCCCCCGGTGGATCGCTGGGTCCCAAGTCCGCTTTCGCGGCCCTGGCTACACGGCCTCCGAGAGGCTCGTGAAGTTGAAGTCCCGCACTTTGATCGACGGCATTACGATTGCGCCGCCTTGCTCAGTGCCGGCGAGACGCTCGGCCTTTCCGAGTGTCTCCAAATTATTAAGCATGAACAACGGTGATTCGTTGAATCGGAAGTTCTGTGCTGCGTGAGAAATCTTTCCGTTTTCAATTAAGAAGGTCCCATCGCGCGTTAGACCTGTGTACAGAATTGTGCGTGGATCGACTTCGCGCAAGTACCAAAGTCGCGTAACCAGAATTCCGCGTTCCGTACTTTTGATCATTTCATCGATGCTCGCGGAGCCTCCAGACATCTTCAAAGAGCTCGGAGCACCTGTCGCTTGCTTGTTTTGTTTCTTCGCCCAGAAGCGCGAATAGTACAGTTGTTTCAGAGTGCCGTTTTCAATCCACACTTGTCGCGCGATCGGAAATCCTTCGCCATCAAAAGGCTGCGCGAGCAATTGCGGATCGGCCGGATCCGAGAAAATTGTCACTCGGTTATCGACGATCTTCTCCCCGATTTTGTTACCGCCTCCCTGCTTCACAAAAGGCGATCTGCCTTCGTCCGACGTGCGCGCGTCCGTGTAATTGCCAACGAGCTGCACGAGATCGCCGACGCCCTGTGCCTCTAGAATCACAGTGTAGCGGCCCGGTTCGACCTTCTGCGGATTGCGTGATGCGCGCGCTTTATCGATCGCACGTTTCGCAACCGCGGCGACATCGATCTGCTTCCAGTCCGGATGATCGGCTGCGGCCCATCCCGACCCCGTGCCATCCTTCGTGCGCACGGTCAGCGTGTAGTTCGCCGATGTGGATCGGAAGTACCCGAACATTCCTTTCTGGTTCGCGACCGACGTCATGCCGGCGCCGATAATTAAAAATCCGGCGGCGGTTACATCGCCCGCGGCGCGCGCAGGTTCGAGTGCCGAAAGTGCGGCCTTCGCACGGTCCGTTGCGCTCAATTCGGCGGTCACATCGAACCATCCGTTGACCGAAACATATTTCTGCGGATCGAGCTCCGGCATCGATTCCGGATCGTCCGGCGCGAGTTTCGCGAGCCGCTCGGCCTGCTCCACCGTTCGCTTCAGCGCTTCGTCCGAGAGGTCGTTCGTGGTCACGACCGCGTGTTTCGGACCGAACGCAGACACCACAGCGACGGTCGCATCGACGATCGAACCGGCCGTCGACATCTGATTCGCCGCAAAGCGCACGTTGGTGTTGAGGCCGGCATTGATCGTCACGTTGATCGCATCGGCCTTGGACATTTTCACGATTTTTTCGGACAGCGCCTGCGCCGCTTCACGCGAAAGCCCGCCGTCGCCTGGCGCGGTGAGCGCCTCGAGAAGGCGTTTCGGAGAGGACATTATGCTTTCCTCCCGGTGTTGATGATGTTGACCTGCTTGAAACGCGCCGGAACGGCGCCGTGGCTCACGCCGTTCACCTGCCCCGGCTGTCCTTTGCCGTCAAAGAATGACCCGCCGAGCTTGTAGCTCGACTTGCCACCAATCATGTCCATCGAATTCCAGAAATCGGGCACGCGGATCTGGTAGGCGACGTCCTTGAGCATGCCGTTCAGCTTGCCTCCTTTGATTTCATACGCGACCTGACCACCGAACTGCCCATTGTAGCGCTGCTGGTCGATCGAGAACGAACCGTCGCCAATAATGAGGATGCCCTTGTCGGTCGCGGCGATGAGATCCTCGCGCGACTTGTCTTCCTTGCCGGGGAGCAGCGAGACGTTCGGCATGCGCTGGAACGAGACGCTCGACCACGAGTCCGCGTAGGCGCAGCCGTGGGACCGCGTGGGTTTCCCCTGCTTGTCGTACCACCATTTGAGCCACGAGGCCTGCTCGCGTGTGGTCTGGTAGTCGTTCACGATTCCGTCTTTGATAATCAGGAAATCGTCGGGCTGCACACCATCGTCGTCGTAGCCGATGGTCGAGATCGCACCCTCCTGCGAGCGATCGCCCTGGATATTCATGAAATCAGGGCCGTAGCGGAATTTCCCGAGTTTGTCTTCCGGTGGCGCGACGAAGCTGGTGCCCGCGTAGTTGGCTTCGTAGCCGAGCGCGCGATCGAGCTCGGTCGGATGTCCGATGGACTCGTGAATGGTCAGCCAGATATTCGACGGATCGAGCACGAGATCGTAGCGGCCGACTTCAACCGGCTTCGCCGTGAGCTTCTGCACCGCTTCTTCGCCCCAGCGCTGCGCGTTGCCGACGAGATCCGACTTCAGCACGTACTCCCATCCGCGACCCATCGGCGCCACTTCGGTCGCCTGACGGTTCTGGAAATCACTGAAGTCATCGGCAACGGCCGTCGCGGTGAAGAGCGGCCAGCTGCGAATCAGCGTTTGGTTGATGACCGAGCCATCGGTGTTCGCGTAGTTCCTGTCCTGCTTCACAAAAAACAGAACGGAGTTCACGTACTTCACCTTGGGCGCTTTCATCGCCTCGGCGTTCGCCTTGAGCAGCAGATCGACCTTGGCCTCGAGCGGCACATCCCACGGATCGGTCGCGTACGCGCTCTTCCACGTCGCATTCGGATGTGCAGGTGCGGCGGCAAGTTCAACGGGGCGGTCGCGGGCGATGCGATTTGCCTTGGCAATCGCGACCGCTTCGCGCGCGGCCGCCGTCACGTTCTCGGTCGTCATGTAGCGCGTCGCGGCAAATCCCCAGCAACCGTCGACGAGCGCACGCACGCCGCAGCCGAGCGTGTCTGTGTCCACGACCTGGACGATTTGATGCTCGCGCGTGATCACGAAGTTCTGGCGGAAGCGCGCGATGCGCACATCGGCCCACGATGCGCCCGCGGATTTCGCGGCGTTGATCGCTTCCATCATCAGCTCTTTCGGCGCGCCGCCTTCGAAGCGTTCGATTTCACGCGGATCGGCCGTGAGCTGCGACGCCATCGCTCCGCGCGGCATCGCGGAAACCATTGCAAGCGCGGCGCCCGTTGCGCCCGCCTGCTTGAGGAACTCTCTACGATCTGTCATTCGGTCACGAGATGCGGGGGAAGACTTCGCCTGTCATCGATTATATGATGACACATCCATGACGGCAAAGGGTTTGCTGCCGACCGCCGCTATTTGGTGACGATGTCCGCCTTCAGAGACGCGATGATCGCCACAAGTTCATTCCGCTCGCGATCGGGAACGTGGAACCGCGTGATCGACTCGTTCAGATGCCCAGTGAACTGGTTCCAGATGTCGTTGTTGATTTCCATTTGAGCGTGGACGGTTTTCATGTCCTTACCCGAATAGGTGCAGCCGCCGCCGGTGGCCGAGCACAGGAGCTCGATGACATGCTGGCGGATGCGCTGCAAGTCGGCGTCGGTGAGACCCTTGAAGAAGGGCATGATCACCGGATCGTTCGTCACGCGGCCGAGGAAGTCGTCGGAGAACGCGACGATTCCGGGCTGTCCGCCGAGACGCGCGTACAGAGTTAGCGGAGCCTTCGATGGCTTCGCGGCGACGACGTGCGCAGCTGTCGGCGCGCTCGCGGTGGCCGAAGGTGCGGGCGCAGGAGCGGCGCTGTGTCCTCCGCCGTGCGTGTCAGGAAATAGCACTGCGCAACCGGCCAATGTGAATGGCAGCACGGCGACGACGACTCGTGCGTGAGCGCGACGGATCCATCGGACGTTCTGCGTCATCGGTCGGTCCTCAGCGAATGGGGCAAGTTCGGCGTTCTTTGTGTTGTTCTCTCCAGGGAGCGATCCCCGCTCCACAATGGCGAATTACGCACACATCCGTGACAGTGGATTCATATGCGCTGTCATGAACACTTCGTCCGCGCACTCATCCACACTTTCGCAAGCGTTCGCAGCAGGTGACTTTTCCTATATGAAGGCTCTCGTAAAAGACTCCCCCGCCGTCGGATTCGTCCTTAAAGACGTCCCGGTTCCGACCATTCGGGACGATGAAGTGCTCATCCGCGTCCGCCGTGCCGGCGTGTGCGGCACAGACGTTCACATTCATGAGTGGGATGACTGGGCGCGCGGCCGGTGCAAGCCGCCGTTCACCGTCGGCCACGAATTCGCCGGTGAGGTTTCGTCGGTCGGATCGCTCGTCACCGATGTGAAAGTCGGCGATCGCGTGACCGCCGAGGGACACATCGTCTGCGGCCGGTGCCACCTGTGCCGCACGGGCAACGGGCATGTGTGCCCGAATACGAAGATCATCGGCGTCGACCGCGACGGTTGCTTCGCCGAGTTCATCGCTATGCCGGCGACGAACGTGTGGCATCTCGACGACGACGTTTCGTATGAGATCGGCGGCATTCACGACCCGATGGGCAACGCATTCCATACAGCGCTGCACGGAACCGAGCTTCCCGGCGCGACGGTGCTCGTCACCGGTTGCGGTCCGATCGGAATTTTTGCGGTTGGCATTTGCCGCGCTGCGGGTGCGTCGCGAATTATTGCGAGCGATGTGAATCCGAAGCGCCTCGAGTTGGCCCGTGCGATGGGCGCGCACGACGCGGTTCACCCGAAGGATGCCGAAGCCGCGGTGAAGGCCGCGACGGACGGACTCGGCGTCGATATCGTCCTCGAGATGAGCGGCGTTCCCGCCGCGGTGCACCAGGCGTTCGCGCTCGTCCGCGTTGGCGGCCGGGTGCAGATCCTCGGGATCCCGGCGAAGCCGATGGAGCTCGATCTCGCACGCGAGATCATCTTCAAGGGAATCACGGTTTACGGCGTGGTCGGGCGCCGGATGTACGAGACCTGGATTCAGATGACGCAGTTTCTTCGGTCAGGGCAGTTTGATCCGAAGCCGGTGATTACGCATCGGTTCCCGCTGGAGGAGCATGCGGAGGCGATTCGGGCGATCAAGTCGGGTGAGGCGGGGAAGGTTGTTTTCGAGATTTCCAATTAAGGACGAGTGAACTGTTAACCACTAACTGTTGGTCGGTTAAGCAAGGTTTTCCGTCCTGATTTCAGGCCTCGTCGACACGGCTCGGCGCACGGACGGAGCACCTTCGTTAACCGACGCACGGTTAGTGGTTAACAGTTCACTCGTCGTACACTCGCCCAAAAACAAATGTCTCTGAATCAAAATTTTGTATCGGATCTCGAGTCTCGAATCTCAAAACTGAAAGAGGAACGAGTCTATAAGACCCTGAATTATCTGGATTCCCCCCAGTCCGCGCACGTCCAGATGCAGGGCCGCGGCGAAGTTCTGATCCTCTCGTCCAACAACTACCTCGGGCTTTGCGACGAGCCGAGCGTGATCAAGGCGGGGATCGCCGGGCTCGAGAAATACGGCGCGGGAACGGGAAGTGTCCGATTCATTTGCGGGACATTCACGATCCATCGCGAGCTCGAAGAGGCGCTCGCGCGCTTCGTCGGAACTCCCGCATCGATGTCGTTCGTCGCCGCGTGGAACGCGAACGAGGCGCTGACGGCCACAGTGGTCGAAGAAGGCGACTTCGTCTGCTCCGACGCGCTGAACCATGCGTCGATCATCGATTCCATCCGCCTCGCGAAGGCCATCACCAAGTGCACCACGGCCGTCTATCCGCACGGCGATCTCGACGATCTCGTCGAGAAGCTCAAGGCAAACAAAGGTGCGAAGCGCCGGCTGATCTGGACCGACGGCATTTTCTCGATGGAAGGGAGCATCGCGAAACTGCCGCAGCTCCTGCAGATCGCGCGCGATCACGACGCGGTGTTGATCGTCGACGATTCGCACGCGACCGGAGTGATCGGCGCAACTGGACGCGGCACGCCCGAACATTTCGGCGTGCTCGGCGAAGTTGACGTCATCACCTCGACGCTCGGCAAATCGCTCGGCGGTGCGGCGGGCGGATTCGTCGCGGGACCGGCGGCGCTTTGCGATATGCTCACGCAGCGCGCGCGCCCGCAGCTCTTTTCGAACGCGCTGACGCCGACCGTTGCGTGCAGCGCGCTGGCTGCGGTGCGCTTCATCGAGGCGCACCCGGAACGCGTGACGAAGCTGCACGAAAACACCAAGTATTTCCGGGCCGCACTGATCAGTAACGGCCTCAAGCCGCTCGACGGTGAGACGCCGATCGTCCCGATCATCATCGGCGAGACCGCGGACGCCATCCGGATGAGCGAAATGCTGCTCGATGAGGGGATTTTTGTGACGGGGTTCGGCTTCCCCGTGGTGCCGCACGGGACCGCGCGCCTCCGCTGCCAGATTTCGGCGGCACATTCCACGGCGGATCTCGATTTTGCGGTGTCCAGCATTCGAAAAGTCGCGCTCAAAGTCGGGATTCTGAAGTAGCCGGAAGCCCGAAGCGCGGAAGCCGGAGGCCGTGGGAAGAACTGCTCCCTTCCGGCCTCCGGCTTCCGGCTTTAAGTGACCACTTTGCCCTCTTTATCGTCAGAAGTGGCTCCGCTTTTCTGTACAGCTTTTCAGCTTGAGATAAGTGGATTCACGGGCGGGGTCAGGCCGCTCTCCGAATTGAGAGTGGCGTGAAGTATGCTTCGTCCGGCGTTTGATCCGCGAGGCTCGAGTGCGGCCG
>CAIVZZ010000013.1 GCA_903910555.1 uncultured Gemmatimonadota bacterium
CCGACGTGGCTGGCCGATTACAACGCGATCGCGCCGCACTCGGCGCTCAACTATCAATCACCGCAGCTGTACCGCCGCACCATGCTCGTCGCAGGTCCCATGAGCTAACCAAAGTGCCTCACGAACTGGGGTACACAGCACTAGACACAAGATCTTAGACTTGAGACTTCCAACTCAGGCTAAACCACCACCCCTTCCTTCTCGAGCCGTCCCAGCAGCGCGGAATCAACGCGCGCATTCATGATCACATCACCCGACTCTTCATCGTTCGTGCTGTTGACCACTTCGCCATCGCGGTGAATCTCGGCGATGAGTTTGCCACTCGCAGCGGGCAACCTGAGCCTGACCAGCGGCCGCTGATTTCGCACCGAACCCAGCAGCGCCTCGCGCAACGGCTCCATCCCGTTCTTCGCGAGCGCGCTCACAAACAGTGACCCCGGAAGGAGATTTTCCATTCGCTCCTTCAGCGCCTCGAGATCCTCCGCGCTCAATGCATCAACCTTATTGAACACATGTACCACCGGCGTTTCGTGCACCTTCAGCTCGGCGAGCACTTCGTCCACCACCATCCGCTGCTCTTCCCACGTCGGATGGCTCGCATCGATCACATGCAGCAATAGATCCGCCTCGCCGACTTCCTCGAGTGTCGCGCGGAAGCTCGCCACGAGATGATGTGGAAGTTTGCGAATGAATCCGACTGTATCCGTGAGCAGCACCTTCTGATTCTCGCCCACGTTGATATCGCGCGTGAGCGGATCGAGCGTGGCAAAGAGGCGGTCTTCTACGAAAATATCAGACTCGCCGCTCATTGCCCGCAGCACCGAACTCTTTCCCGCGTTCGTGTAGCCCACGAGCGACGCGCGGAAAACATTCTTGCGCGACTGACGCTGCACTTCGCGCGAGCGCTGCACATCGAGCAGACGATCCTTGAGGACCTTGATGCGCAGACCAATCAGCCGGCGGTCCGTTTCGAGCTGTGTTTCACCCGGCCCGCGCACCCCGATGCCGCCGCGGAATTTTTCCAGGTGGGTCCACATCCGCGTGAGCCGCGGGAGCGAATATTCCAGCTGCGCGAGCTCGACCTGCATTTTGGATTCCGCGCTGCGCGCGCGCACGGCGAAAATATCGAGGATCAACTCGGCGCGATCGATCACTCGCGTGCCGAGTTCGAGCTCGAGATTCTTTCCCTGCGCGGGCGTGAGCTCGTCGTCGAAAATCATCACGGTCGCTTCGAGCTCGGTCGCCATGATTTTCAGTTCGTCGAGCTTTCCCTTCCCCACGTAGGTCGAGGGATTCGGACGGTCGAGATTCTGCGTGAGCGTGCCGACAACCACCGCGCCTGCGGTATCAGCGAGGCGCTGGAGTTCGGCGAGATGCTCGCCAACCAAATGGCGCGCGTTGCTCCGCTTCAGCGGCGCGCCGACGAGGATTGCGCGCTCCTGATGGGCGGCGAGGGTGATCAACTCTTTTGACATAGCTGAAATATGGTGCGCTCTCGTGCCAGAGTGTGCCTTTGTGTAACTTTTTGCCCCTGATGCTCCTGACCGTCTCGATTCCGTGGGCAAAGTGGCTCCTGGCGGCCATGCTGCTGGCCTACTTCCCGATGATGGCGGTGCTGATTCTCGGGCTTCGCCGCGTCGCGCGATCGACTCGACTCCCCGACGCTGACTGCGTGCCCGTGACGGTGATCGTGAGCGCCCGGAATGAGGAGCGGGACTTCCCGCGGTGCATCGCCGCGCTGCGCGCGCTCGATTACCCGGCGGGCAAGCTGCAAATCGTTTTGGTGAACGATCACTCGGATGATCGGACGGGTGAGATCATCGCGGCTGCCGCCGCGGAGGATTCACGCGTGGTCGCGATGGATGCCGCAGCGCTGCCGCGGAACGGGCTCGAGGCAAAGGCGCGCGGGATCGCACACGGTTTTACGCGCGCCACCGGCGAGTGGGTCTTCATCACAGACGCCGATGCGTCAGTGCATCCCCAATGGCTCCGCCAGATGCTCGGCCGCGTCACACCGCAGACCGGGATGGTCGCCGGCGCGGTAGAGTGAGTCGATCACGGCCGCCTGCGCCGGTAATTGCGCCGGAAGTTGCGCCTGTAGCTGCGCCGGGAAAGCCGGCGCGAGCGCCAGCAGCACGCGGAACGCAGTTCGTCTCAGCTGCACCAGGCGCTATGAACGGCTTCCGCTCGCGAGCGCTGCTTTGATCGTACTCGCGATGTATTCGATGCGCGTGGAATCGAGCGCGGGGTAGACGCCGACCCAGAACGTGCCACGCATCACCCAGTCGGATTGATCGAGCGAGCCGACGACGCGGTGCTCGATCCCTTCGTACGCGGGTTGACGGAGCAGGTTTCCGCCGAAGAGCAAACGCGTCGCGACGTGCTTCGATTCGAGGTACCGCACGATCGCATTGCGATCCACCGGACACGAGTCGCGCACAGTGATCGGATACCCAAACCAACTCGGCTCGCTCTCCGGCAGCCACTCGGGAAGCACGAGCTGGTCCTGCGTGTCCTGCAAAAGCGAATGGAGCAGCGCAAAATTTTCGCGACGCTTGGCGATGAACTTCGGCAGTTTCTTGAGCTGCGCGACGCCGACTGCGGCCTGAAGATCGGTGAGCTTCAGGTTGTAGCCGATATGACTGTACGTGTACTTGTGATCGTAGCCGTGAGGCAGCGTGCCGAACTGCGAATCGAAGCGTGTGCCGCAGGTGTTCTCTTTTCCCGGCGCGCACCAGCAGTCGCGTCCCCAGTCGCGGAACGATTCAACGATGTCGCGGAGCTTGGGGCTGTTGGTGAGCACTGCCCCGCCCTCGCCCATGGTGATGTGATGCGCGGGATAGAAACTCACGGTGGCGACGTCGCCGAAGGTGCCGACTTTCTGCCCTTTGTAGGTCGCGCCCATGGCATCGCAGCAGTCTTCGACAAGCCAGAGGTTGTGGCGTTTGGCGAGCGCGGTGACGGCGCCGAGATCGAACGGATTGCCCAGGGTGTGCGCGATCATGATCGCACGAGTCCGCGGACCAATCGCTTCTTCGAGTCGCGCGACGTCGATGTTGTACGTGGGAACTTTTACATCCAAAAAAACGGGAACGAGGTTGTTCTGGATGATCGGGTTGAGCGTCGTCGGAAATCCGGCGGCAACGGTGATGACTTCGTCGCCGGGTTTGAGGGCGCGCTCGTTGAGCTGTGGCGAGGTGAGCGCGGTGAGCGCGACGAGATTTGCACTGGACCCGGAATTCACCAGCGAGCATTCGCGCACGCCTACGAAGCGTGGGAACTCACGCTCGAACTGATCGGCAAAACGGCCGGTGGTGAGCCAGAAGTCGAGTGAGGCATCGACGAGATATTCCATTTCGTCCGCGTCGAATACCATGCCGCTCACGGGGACGGAGTCTTCGCCGGGGCGGAATTCGCCTTTCTTGAACGCGAGGCGATGGTAGTCGGCCGTGAGTTTTTTGATCTCGGCGCGGAGCTCTTCTTTGGTGCGATCGGGCATGAGGGAAAGCTAGCCCCGGCGAGGACTCTGTCGAGTCTCAAGTCTAAGGTCTACTGTCTAGCGTCTGAAAACACGCCGTTCGCAGTTCACGGCTGTCAACCGCGTACTGCGTGTTTTCAGACTCAAGACAGAAGACCTCAGACGCTAGACTTCGATCAACATCGCCGGTTACTGCCCTATCCCGCGGGCGCTCAGTACCTTAAATCATGTCCGCGGCGAACTGTATCCTGGTGGTCGACGACGAATTCCAGATCCGCCGTGCGCTAAAAAATGCGCTGCGCGAAGTCGCGGAACGGGTCATCGAAGCCGAGAGCGGCGCTGAAGGGATCGACCTCGCGGCGACTCAGCATCCTGATCTCGTCGTCCTCGACCTCGGCCTCCCCGACATGGCCGGTGCCGACGTCTGTAGAGAGATCCGCCGCTTCGCGACCATGCCCATCGTGGTTCTCTCCGCTCGCCACGACGAAGAAGACAAAGTCCGCCTGTTGAGCCTTGGCGCCGACGACTACGTCACCAAGCCATTCAGTACAGTCGAGTTGCTCGCCCGCGTGAAAGCGCAGCTCCGCCGTGCACGCACGCAGCTCAGCGTGCCGCCCGAAACGCCGATTATTGCCGGCGATCTGTCGATCGACATCGCGCGCCGGGTACTCATGCGCGGCGCGCAGGCAGTGCGCCTCACTCCTATAGAATGGAACATCGTCCGCGCGCTCGTCCTCGCGGCGGGACGTACGCTCACCCATCAGCAGCTATTCGACGCGGTGTGGGGGCGCGAGTTTGGCGATCCACAGCGATATCTGCGCGTGCACATCACGAATCTTCGCCGCAAAATTGAGAGTTCACCTTCCGCGCCGCGGTTCGTGGTCACCGAACCCGGCGTCGGCTACCGGTTCGAGCTGCCATGAACGGCGATCGCGCGCTGCGCCACTGGCTCGCGTGGGGGAGCGTGCTCGTGCTCGTGACGGTCGCGCTGATTTCACTGCGCGCGGCAACCGAACAGACCTATGTCCCGGTCACCTATCTGCTGGTCGTGCTCGGGGGAAGCGCGAGCGGCGGCAGAAAGCTCGGCATCGCGCTGGCGATCGTGAGCTTTCTCGTGATCGACTATTACCTGCAAACGCCCTACGATCACATCACGGTTACCAAGACAGTCGATCTCGTGACACTCGCCGCGTTTCTCGTGACCGCCGTAGTTGCCTCGACACTGCTCGACGCGGCGCAACGCGACCGCGACGCGGCCGTGCGCCACGCCGAGGAGGTGACGCGGCTCGCGGCCGAGCATGAGCAGATGGCGCGCGAGACCGAGAAAGTACGCGCGCTGCGCGAGGGCGATCGGATGAAGGACTTCGTGCTTGCGTCAGTCTCGCATGACCTGCGCACGCCTCTGACCGCGATCAAAGCTCTCGCGCAGGATGAAACGCGCACGGGGTCGTCGCGCGCGACGGAGATCGAGGAGCAGGTCGACCGGCTGACGCGCATGGTGGCGGATCTGCTCGATCTCTCGCGCCTGCGCGCCGGAAAGTGGTCGTTCACGCCCGAGCTCAACGCAGCCGAGGACATCGTCGGTGCGGCGACGCGGCAGTGCGCGGCGCTCGAGCGGAGCGCGAGCATCGTCACACGCCTCGACGAATCGGCACCGGCGTTGTATGGGACCTTCGATTTTGTGCAGACACTGCGGATCATCGTGAACCTGCTGGAGAACGCGCTGCGGTTTACGCCGGATGGCGCGACGGTCGAACTCGAGGCGCATAGAAAAGGGCCGCATCTGGTCTTCACCGTGTCGGATCGCGGGCCTGGAATCGCCGAGGCCGAACGTGAGCGTGTGTTCGACGCGTTCTATCGGCCGGAGGGATCCATTGCGGATCGTGGACGTGCCGGAATCGGACTCGCGATTGCGCGGTCACTGGCGGCGGCGCAGCGCGGCGCGCTGACGCATCACCCGCGCGACGGCGGCGGCAGCGTTTTTGAGCTGCGCGTACCGGCCGCGGATGTGGATGAGCGCGAGCTGGGGGAGTCGTAGGTACACCGCCAGTACGGCAACAATACGACACCCGCACTGCGCCGTGCTGAATGGGGCGTGCAATCTTAGCCATTTCTTGACGCTTTTTTCGCGGTTCGGCGTGGAGACTTTACGGTGGGCGCGACTACACTGTTGCCATGCGTCTCCCCCGCCGCTTCTACGCTGCTTTTGCCGTCGCCGCACTCTGCGCGAGGGCGCTCGCGGCGCAGTCGGGTCAGCCTGAGTCCAATCCAACCGCCGCGCTGACGCTCGATCAGGTGCTCGCGCGCGCGCTGCGGGAAAACCCCGACGTCCGGCTCGCGCGCCTCCGCGTGGACTCATCGCGCGCGGAGGTTAGGATCGCACGCTCGTACGCGAACCCCGCGCTCGCGATCACACCAAACAATCCGTGGCAGTACTCGGTTGCGGCGCCGTTCGACGTCGGTCCGCAGCGGACATATCGGGTCCGTTCGGCGACCGACGGCGCAGTGGCCGCCGGACACGACGTTCGCGATACCGAGCGCCAGGTGCGTTTTGCGATCCGCTCGGCGTTCTATGATTTGATTCTCGCCGACACCATCCGCGCAATCACACGCGAGCAGCACGACATGTTCCGCGATCTCCTCGCGGCCGATTCCGCACGTGTGCGCGCCGGTGATATTCCCGAGCGCAATCTCGTGAAGAGCGAACTCGAACTCGCCAAAGCGGACGCCGATCTCTCGCGCGCGGATGCGGGCGTGCGCGCGGCGCGACTCGCGCTCCAGGCAACGATGGGCGTCGCCCGGCTCGACACGGGCTTTCGCGTGCGCGGCTCGCTCGCGACACGTCCCCTCCCGCTGCTATCGGCCGCGTTTACCGACAGCATCGTGGCGAACCGCCCCGATGTGCGCGCCGCGCAGGTGAGAACACAGGAGAGTGAAGACTCCCGGCGCTTTGCGACATCGCTGCTCGTGCCGGTGCCCGGGCTGTTGCTCGTACAGCAGCGCGACGAACCATTTCCCAATGGACAGCACTACGCGTTTGGAATCAGCGCGCAGCTCCCGGTGTGGAATTGGTTCTCGGGCGAGCGTGAACGCGCGGATGCATCCGTGAAGCAATCGCGCGTGTCCGAGGAACGCGTGCGCGTGCAAGCATATGCCGAACTGGCCACGGCGTTCGATCAGTTTCACGCGGCAGAGCTGCTCGCGCAGAAACTCAACGGGGCGATGCTCGCGAAAGCGCGCGCTGCGCTCGAGACAGCACGCTTTGCGTACTCGGCCGGCGCCATTTCATATGTCGATCTTCTCGACGCGGTGCGGACTTACGGTGAGATCCGCGCCGACGCCGCAACCGCCGGCCACGACTATTGGGTGAGCGCCTACGCAGTCGCGCGCGCACTCGACCAAGAGGTGGTGCAACCGTGACATTGATTCTCCGCCGCGCGACGTTCGCGCTCGCCCTGTGTACAGCTGCCGCGACGATTACTGCCGCGTGCGGACGAAAGGCGTCGGCAACCAGCGCTGACGCCGCCGCACCCGCTGCAAAGGACGGTGAGGTCGTTCTTGATTCCGCGTCGCCAAAGCTCGCCGCGATCGGCGTCGACACCGTGCGCATCACTCATGAGCGCGCCGTCGCGATGCTCCCCGCGCAGGTCGTGCTCGATGAAAACCATACGGTCCGGGTGTTCTCGCCTGTACTTGGACGGGTGCGGGCGCTAAATGCGGAGGCGGGCGCCATCGTGGCCGCAGGCGCGCCGCTCGCCCATATCAGCTCGAGCGACATGGCGCAGGCGACGAGCGATCAACTCAAAGCCGATGCCGCGCTGACGCAGACTGCCGCGGCGCTGACGCGGGCCGAAGAGCTCTACACGCACAAGGTGATCGCGCTGAAGGAGCTCGAGCAGGCACGCAGCGACGCGGCGCAGGCGCGCGCGGAATCTGACCGGGCGCGCCAGCGTACAGGGCTGCTTGGCGCGACGGACGGTGGCGATTTCGTACTGCGCGCGCCGATCGGCGGTGTGATCATCGATCGGACCGTGAATACAGGGGCGGAGGTGCGCCCTGATGCGACAGTCCCGCTCTTTACCGTCTCCGCGCTCGACACACTCTGGCTCACCGCCGCCGCACCGCAGCGCGACCTCGCGAAGCTGCACGCGGGCGCGCACCTCGCATTCACGACCGACGCCGCGCCGGGGCAAACGTTCGATGCGCGCGTGACCTACGTGGGTGATCAACTCGACCCGGTTACGCGCACCGCCGTTGTGCGCGCATCCATCGCGAACCACGGCCGCGCGCTGCGCGCGATGGTCGTTGGCGTCGCCCGCCTGATGGCCACCGAGGACGCGCCGCGCGTGGTTTTGCCGACCCGCGCGCTGATCACGCGTGGATCCGAGGTGGTGGTGTTCGTCGAGAAGTCGCGCGGACACTACGAGCGCAGGTCGGTGACGGTGGACGATGATGATGGCACGACAGCGACCATTCGCGACGGATTGAAATCCGGCGAGCGGGTTGTGACTCGGGGGAGCATCCTCCTCGCGGCCGAAGCAGAGCGGCTGCCGTAAATGCTGCGGTCACTGATCCGCTTCGCGCTTCGTCAGCGCCTGCTGATCATCGGCGCCACGTTCCTCGTGGCCGCCGCCGGCATTCGCGCGTTCATTGCACTGCCGGTTGAGGCATTTCCAGACGTGGAAGATGTCCGCGTCGAGGTGATCTCGATCTGGAAGGGACATGCGGCCGAAGAAATAGAAAAACTCGTGACACTGCCGGTTGAGCGGCAGATGAACGGACTCCCCGGACTCACGAATCTCCGTTCAATCTCGATGTTCGGCCTGTCGTCGGTCTCGATGACGTTTCAGGACGGTACCACTGATTACTTCGCCCGCCAGCAGGTGATCGAGCAGCTTCAGAACGTGACGGTGCCCAGCGGCGTCCAGCCGGGGCTATCGTCACTTTCGAACTCCACCGGCGAGATCTTTCGGTATACGATCGCCGGAAAGCGTCCGCCCTTCGAGATGAAGGCGATCGAGGACTGGACGATCGAGCCCGCTTTCCGCACGGTGCCTGGGATCGCAGATGTAGTCGGCTTTGGCGGATCGATCAAGCAATATCAGATCGATCTCGACCCCGCGAAACTGAACGGCTACGGCATTCCACTCGCGACCGTTGAAAGCGCGGTCGCGAATGCGAATCAAAACGCCGGCGGCGGCTACATCGAGCACGGTTTCGAAAAGCAGGTCGTGCGCGGCGTCGGCGTCTTCACTTCCGTGGACGATATCACCAAGGTTGCCGTCGCCGCGCGCAATGGTGCTGTCGTCACGGTCGGCGACCTCGGCACGGTGCACATCGGCGGCGCACCGCGCGAGGGAATCGTCGCGAAAGATTCCGCAGATGACGTCGTCGAGGGGATCGTCCTCATGCGCAAGGGCGAAAACGCGCTCGATGTGCTGAAAGACGTGCGTAAAAAGGCCGACGAGCTCAATGCGACGATCTTGCCAAAGGACGTCCGTCTCGTGCCGTTCTACGATCGAGCCGTGCTCGTGCATCACACGGTGAACACGGTCGAGGAGAATCTCGTCATCGGCGCGACGCTCGTGCTGGTGATCCTGATCGTGTTCCTGGGCGATTGGCGCAGCGCGGTGATCGTCGGGCTCGTGATTCCGCTCGCACTGCTCGGCGCGTTCATCCTCATGGACATCTGGCACGTCTCGGCGAATCTGATTTCGCTCGGCGCGGTGGATTTCGGCTTGATTGTCGACGCCGCCGTCGTAATGGTCGAAGCGTTCCTCGTGCGGCTGGCACTGGCCCCTCCCCCGACGGAAGAGCAGCTGCGCGAACGGCACGCAACGCTCGTCGCGTCGGAGCCATCGCACGAAGCGGCGTCCGATGCAGTGCACATGGAGCTCACAGGCGAGCACGCAACACCCACGCAGATCGAGCACACGGATTTCGCGATGCGCGCCGATATCGGCCGCCGGGAAATGTTTGCGCGCGTGGCCGAGACGATGGGGCGGCCGATTGTCTTCTCCAAAGCGATCGTGATCACGGCGTTCCTGCCGATTTTCACTTTTCAGCGGGTGGAGAAACGCATCTTCTCGCCGATGGCGTTCACGCTCTCTTTTGCGCTCGCCGGATCGCTTCTGCTCTGCATTACGCTCGTGCCCGTGCTCGCGAGCTGGTGGATGAAGGTGAAGCCAGGTCAGGACGAGCCACCAGCCGCGAGGTGGTTGCAGCGTACGTTCGCGCCGCTCCTCAACTGGGCGCTCGCGCATCAGCGGCGAACGGTCACCGCGGCGCTGCTCGCGCTGCTGGCCACCGGGGTGATCGCCTCGCGGCTTGGCACCGAGTTTCTCCCCGCGCTTGATGAAGGCAATATCTGGCTCACGGTGACGATGCCGGTGGGGATTTCCGTCGCGCAGGCGAAGGAGGTCGAGCGACAGGTGCGCGCCGTACTCCAGGGCTATCCCGAGGTCTCGCAGGTCGTCACTCAGCTTGGGCGGCCGGACGACGGCACCGATACCAAGGGGACGAACAATCTCGAAGTGTACGCCGACCTGCGGCCCCGCGGCGAGTGGAAAACGGCGCATGACAAAGAAGCGCTGATCTCCATGATGGCCAAGCAGCTCGACGCGATCCCCGGCACCGAGATGAACTTCTCGCAGTATATCAAGGACAACGTCGACGAAGCGCTCTCCGGCGTGAAGGGCGAGTTGGTTGTGAAAGTGTTTGGCCCCGATCTCGAAGTGCTCCAGCGGAAGGCGGAGGAGATCGAGAATGTGATGGCGCGCGTTCCGGGAGTAGCCGATCTCGGAGTCGAGCAGCAGTTCGGGCAGCCGCAGCTGCGTTTTGAGTTCGATCGCGCCGCGCTCGCGAGCAATGGAATCACCGTGGCCGATGCGCACGATGCCGTGGAGACCGCGGTTGGCGGTCGCGCGGTCACACAGTTTCTCGATGGGGATCGTGTGTTCGACGTGAGCCTGCGCTACGACTCCACCGATCGTGACAATGCGCAGGCATTGAAGCATCTGATTGTGTACGGCGTCGATGGCCATGGCGTGCCGCTCGCGAGCATCGCGCACGTGGTGACCTCAGAAGGCGCGTCGCGTATTTCGCGCGAAGCCAACGAGCGGCGGATTGCCGTCAAGTGTTCCGTGCGCGGGCGCGATGAGGGCGGCTTTGTGGCCGAGGCGCAGAAGCTTGTGGCGAAGCAGGTGAGTTTGCCGCCAGGGTATCGCGCGGTGTGGGGCGGGCAGTTCGAAAATCAGCGGCGGGCTACTGCGCGGCTCGCGATCATCGTCCCCGCGAGTATCGTGTTGATTTTCATTCTCTTGTTCAGCGCGTTTCAGTCGGTGAAATACGCGGCGCTGATTTTGGCGAACCTTCCATTCGCGTTGATCGGCGGCGTGGCCGCGCTCTGGCTGCGCGATATCAATCTCAGCGTGTCGGCGGCCGTTGGATTTATTGCGCTCTTTGGCATCTCGGTGCAGAACGGCGTCATTCTCGTGACGGAGTTCAATCGTCTCCGGGACGAAGGCTTGCCACTAATCGAGGCGGTGCGGCGCGGGACCCTGCACCGCCTGCGCCCCGTGCTGATGATCGCGCTCATGGCGGCACTCGGCCTGCTGCCGGCCGCGCTATCGCATGGGATCGGCGCCGAGACCACGCGACCGTTTGCGACAGTTATCGTGGGTGGGCTGGCGACCTCGACCGTGCTCACGCTGCTGCTGCTGCCGATTCTCTACCTGATGTTCCACGAAGTGCCGCGCGAGGAGATTGCTAGATAGCGGACTCGCGGGCGACATTAGCAGGACATGGTATTCAACTCCGCCTCGTTCCTGGTCTTCTTTGCCGTCGTACTGGCGCTGCACAACACGCCACTCGGCTGGTCGACGCGGAAAGCCGTGCTGCTCTTTGCGAGCGCTGTTTTCTACGCCGCGTGGAATCCGATATTCCTCGTACTGCTCGCCGCGTCGGTCGTCACGGACTGGTTTGTCGCGAGTAATATTGCGCGGACGGAAGAGCGCAGCCGGAGGCTCGCCTGGCTCTGCCTCTCGCTCACCACGAACCTCGGGCTGCTCGCCGTTTTTAAGTACGGCAACTTTCTCGCCGTAAACGTTGAACACCTCGCGGCCTGGGCCGGTTGGCAAATCGCGATTCCGCGCGTCACGCTTCCCCTCCCAGTCGGCATCTCATTCTACACGTTCGAAGCGCTGGCGTATTCGATCGATGTCTACCGGCGTAATGCGAAGCCGTGGACGCACTTTCGAGACTTCGCACTCTTTCTCACCTTCTTTCCGCATCTCGTCGCGGGCCCGATCGTGCGGCCCGCGGACTTTCGGCCACAGCTCGACGAAGAGCGCCGCACACGGTGGCCGCAACTGTCATGGGGTTTCGCTTTGCTCGTGTTCGGCCTGTTTCAAAAGGTCGTGCTCGCGGATGGATTCCTGGCGCCGATCGTCGATGCGGTGTTCGACGTCAATGCGCACGCGGGCACGCGCGACGCATGGATCGGTGCGCTCGCGTTCTCGGCGCAGATCTTTTGTGATTTCTCGGGATACACGCTCTGCGCGATTGGAGCGGCGTTGGCACTCGGATTCCAGTTACCCGACAACTTCAATAGTCCCTACGCTGCCGTGGGCTTCACGGACTTCTGGCGGCGATGGCATGTGTCGCTCTCATCGTGGCTGCGCGACTATCTCTACGTCCCGCTCGGCGGCAATCGCGGGAACGCGGCGCGCACCGCGCTCAACTTGATGGTCACGATGCTGCTCGGCGGACTGTGGCATGGCGCATCGTGGACCTTTCTCGCGTGGGGAGGCGCGCACGGCGCGCTTCTCGTAGCCGAACGTGGAGTGAAGAGCGTGTGGCGGCGCGTTGTGACAGCACCACCTGCGGCGCCAGTGCGTGCGCTTCTTGGTGTATCGACGTTCATCCTCGTCACCGCGGCATGGGTGCTCTTTCGCGCGCCGGATTTTACGACGGCGTTCCGTTTGCTCTCTGCGATGGTTGGCTCGGCGCCGGTCGGTCAGGCCGGAACTGTGCTGACTGCGAACTGGGAACTGTTCGTCGGATTTGCACTTCCGATCGGGCTCGTCGCGGCGCAGTCACGCTGCCGCTCGAGTGCACTCCAGGACGTGGTGGATCGCTGGCCGACCATGATGCGCGCGCTGCTGCTCGGATCGATGGTTGCGGCGATTGTGATATTCAACAGAGACGGGCGTGCCTTCATCTATTTTCAGTTCTAGCGCCCGAGTTCCCCTCGGCGATCTCACCGCCCCGTGGCTGGGGGCGGTTGTGGTCGGCGCGGCACTGCTGATGGGGCTTGAGGCGGACTTTCGCGCGCACGGCCAAACGCCGTACGTCGGAGATTCGCCCAGTGTCGTGGCGATCGTCGCGGATGAGGCGAAGCGCGCGGGGCCCGACGCGATTGTCGTTGCAGGATCTTCCCGCTCGGAGTACGACATCGACGCGCCGACGCTGTCTGCAGCGCTTGGCGGCCGACGAGTATTCCAGCTTGGGCAGTCGGGAGAGCCGTGCATGCCCGTACTCGAAGAGTTCGTGAACACCACCAACTTCGCCGGCACCATTATTTGCGGCGTGGAGCCAACCGGTTTGTTTGGTTTCGGCGAGCGCGACCGCGAGCGGACGGGAGAACCGCGGTATCCACTGCCGTCGGAGCGGTGGGATGACCGACTGGCGTTGCGTGCCCGGTTTTATCTCGAGAAGCATATTGTGATTCTCGGGCGCGATCCGCGCGCGTACTTCGGTCGACTCGCCGGACATGGTACCTGGCCTCCACCGCCTCCGCCGCGTAACGTGCGCGCGACCGATCGCGTGAGCCGGCTCACGTTCGGCACCGGACCGCTCGATACGACTGCGGCGGACATACGGAACGCTGGATTGTTCGAGATTGGTGGTGGCCGCGCGACGACTCCCGACGAGCTCTCAGCGACGATCGACTATCTCAACGCGCTCGTCCGTCGATTTGCGGCACGCGGCGGGCGCGTGGTGTGGGTCGAGCTGCCGAGGAGCGGGCGAACGCGCGCCGTGGAAGACCGGCGATATCCGCGCGCGCAATACTGGGATAAGTTCGCGGCGCGAGTCGAGCCGGCGGGCTCTGCGTTCACCGTGAGCGACTCACCAGCACTCGCCGCGTTCAACTGCCCCGACGGATCACACCTCGATGCAGCGGCGGCGATTCCATTCACGCAGGAACTCGCCGCCGCGCTCGCATCGCGGATCCTGCCGCTCAAGAAGCCAGGTACTTGATCAGCGGCGTGTAGTAGTTGTCGCGCCAACCGGTTGCCAGATGCTCGGCTTCGGCGGCGGGGAATCCAGTGTGGTCGAGTGAGAGTTTTGTGCCGGCGCCGCTTGGCGTGATGTTCCAGACGACGAGCGAGTACGCGCCGGCGGGCCAGCTCGCCGAGCGCCAGACCTGCACGATGTGCGAGTTGGGTGTGAGCTCGATCTGACGACCGGTGATATATCCGCCGAAGAGCGAGAACGCGCCGCCCGGTTCTTTGCTGATTGCGCTCGGTGCGGCGCTGGCGGGCATCGTTTTCGAGGCGGCGCTAAGCTTGAAGACGCCGTCGAACTGTTTGGCTTCGGTGAGCGCCGCATACACGCGCGCCGGCGTCGATTTAATAACGGCCTCGCGATGAATTGCGTCGGCGCTGTGGGAGATGCCGAGGTCACCCTGCGGTTCGGCTGCGTGGAGGAACTGGCGCGGAATGGCGAGTGCGGCTGCGGATGCGGCGACTGTCTTGGCGAAAGTGCGGCGGGTCAGTTCCACGGTGTGCCCTCGTGCGCTCGGGTGTGTGCGGGTCGTGTGTTCGTTCGATCTTGCGATAGTAAACAACATTGTTTACTATTGTCAAGTGACGACACGCACCCGCCGAAAGCCGCGACCCACAACGCGGCGTGCCAGAACGCGATCCGCAGACGACCGCCTCGATCTTCTCTTCAAGGCGCTCGGCGACCGCACCCGCCGTGCACTGCTCGCGCGGCTCGCTGTCAAACCGCACATGATCACGGAGCTGGCGGAGCCGTTTGCGATGTCGCTCCCGGCGGTGTCACGGCATATCAGAGTATTGGAAGAGGCCGGGCTCGTGACGCGGACGGTCGACGGGCGCGTGCACGAGTGCGCGCTGGTTGCGGGACCGCTCGAGACCGCGGACAGTTGGCTGCACCGTTACCGCCATTTTTGGACCGGGCAACTCGCATCACTTGCGCGCCACGTTGAAAAGGAGTCGCGGTCATGAGTGAAGGTTCGAAGGTTGCGCTTGAAACGCGCAGGAGGATCAATGCGACTCCCGAGCGATTGTTCGCTGCGTGGACTGACCCCGCGCAAGTCACGGCGTGGTGGGGGCCGGAGGGCGTCGCGTGTATCGGCGCTGAGGTGGATTTGCGCGTCGGCGGGAAATACCGGATTGGAAACCGGCTGCCGGACGGGATGGAGATTTGGATTGTGGGATCGTTCTCCGTTGTTGATCGGCCGCGGCGGTTGGTGTATTCGTGGCTGATTGAGAACATGCAGGGTGAGGAGGAGACGGTCACCGTGAGTTTTGAGGCGCGCCGTACGGCGACGGAAGTGATTGTGCTGCACGAGAAGATTTCGAATCAGGCGGCGCGGGATCAGCATGCGGTGGGATGGGAGGGGTGCCTTTCGGGGCTTGCTTCCTTTTTACTGCAGGGGTGAGGGGCGAGAAACGGCGTGATGCAGAATGCAGAAGAGGAATGCGGGATTCGGGGTGGAGAGATGAGGGGCGAGGCCAGGGATGAGAGGCGAGGCCAGGGATGAGAGGCGAGAACGGGCGCGAACTCGATGTGAGTCGCGCCCGTTCTCATATCTCGCCGCTGGCCTCGCCCCTCAACCCCGCATTCCTCTTCTGCATTCTGCATTGGAGGACAACTCCCCACTCATTTCTTCTTCGGCTCAGCCTTCATCGGCGCCGCCGGCGCGGCCGGCAACTCCGACGCGGTAATATCATAAATCGCCCTCCACTCCCCTCCGCGATTCACAAATGTCGTGACGTAGCTGCCACGATCGGACATCAGCACTTTTGTCGAGTCTTTTTTGTCGCGGATTTCGAGCGTGTAGGTCCCGTAGTCACTCGCGAGTGAATCCGCCGCGACCAACGTCGACCGCTGGAAATGCAGTTTCAGCGTGCCGATGGCGAACTCCCCGGCGAGATCTTTGCGAATCGCGTCAGAGCCTTTGACGGCAGGAGCGTTCGGGTCGATGACGATCGCGTCGGTTGTGTAGTAGCCGGTGACGATTGAATC
Organism: uncultured Gemmatimonadota bacterium; assembly: GCA_903910555.1. Taxonomy (GTDB): domain Bacteria; phylum Gemmatimonadota; class Gemmatimonadetes; order Gemmatimonadales; family Gemmatimonadaceae; genus Fen-1231. Next base: position 15,755 of record CAIVZZ010000013.1, read on the forward strand.
GACGGCGCCGGTGTTGAACCAACGGTTCGCGTTGGCGTCGAGGGCGTCGATGGCTTTGCCGATCGCTGCGGTATCGGTTGTTGATCCGGCGCTTGCGCAGGCGGCGATTCCGGCGGCGATGACTAGAGCTGTGAGCGATTTTAGAACGGTGCGGCGCATGTGAGGAGCTCCGGGCGCTGGAGTGATGAGGCCTTGACTACGCACCGAACTTGGCACGGCAGGGGTGGAGGGGCCAGTCTGGGGGGACTGGTGATGCAGAATGCAGGAGAGGAATGCGGGATTGGGATGAGATGTGAGGGGCGAGATGGGATGCGGGATCGGGAATTTCGACCCGATGCAGAATGCAGGAGAGGAATGCGAGATTCGGGGTGGAGAGGCGAGTGTTGAGGTGGATGCGGTAATGCGGCGAGCCACGCGGTGAATCGATGACGCTTCGCTACGGAGATCGCGGTATCGTGTTCACCGTGCCAGAAATCTCTCGTTTTTATGGTATCACCATTCGGATGTTCCATCGCGACCATCTGCCGCCGCACTTGCACGCGCAGCTGGGAGATGATGAGATTAAGATTGAACTAGAAACGCTATCGACGCAGGGCTGGTTTCCCACAGCCGCGCTCCGCCGAACGTCCGAATGGATCGAGTTGCACCGAACTGAGCTGTTCAATTGTTGGAAACTCGCACGCGACGGCAAGGCAATTCCACGCGTTCCGCCTTTGGAGTAATCGAATGGACTATCTCGTTACCGAAGCGCGATACGTGGCCGGATACACGGTGTGGCTCCGCTTCCGTGACGGATCGGCCGGTGAGATCGACCTTGAGACCGAGTTGCACGGCGATGTTTTTGAGCCGCTAAAGGACATGATGTTCTTTCGACGGTTCCGGGTGGAAGGCGGCGCGCTCGAATGGTCGAATGGAGCCAGCTTTGCGCCCGAGTTTCTTCACGAAAATATTCGGGTCGCTACGTAGAACGGCTACTGCAGAATGCAGAAGAGGAATGCGGGATTGGGAATTTCGACTCGATGCAGAATGCAGGAGAGGAATGCGGGATTGGGATGAGAAATGAGGGGCGAGTTTGAATGCGGGATCGGGAATTTCGACCCGATGCAGAATGCAGGAGAGGAATGCGGAATTTGGGGTGGAGAGATGAGCGGCGAGGCCAGAAGTGAGAAATGAGAACGGGCGCGACTCGTATCGAGTTCGCGCCCGTTCTCAGATCTTCCCCCTACTCTCATCTCCCCACTCGACCCCGGATTCGAATTCCTCTTCCGCAGTCTGCATCGGGTCGAATCTCCCCACTCGACCCCGGATTCGAATTCCTCTTCCGCAGTCTGCATCGGGTCGAATCTCCCCACTCACTTCTCCCCTCACCCCTCAGCTATCGAGGCCGAAGCGATTGGATGTTATCGAAATGTCCCATCCCCGCATACGGCCGCGTAAAACTCCCGCCGGGCGTCGTCGCAGTCACTTCGCCGGTGACGTGATAATCCACACCGCCGCTCTTCGATAAGAGCTGCGTGGCGCGCACCAACTCCTGAATACTGAACGTCACGGGCACGACAATCTCGTTCGTCCGGTGGGCTTCGAGCGTTGCCGTTTGCTTGATCTCACCGAACGCGACCTTCAGCGTATCGACGAACAGGTTGTACGTGAGATGAGTCGCATCGAGCCGATAGTCATTCGGGTTCGTGACCGACAGAATGACATCCATCGCCCCGCCCTGGAGGCCGATCGCCTTCATGCGAATGTCCTTCAGCGTAACCGTCGGCGTTGCGAACATCGAGCGCCCCAGCGATGCACACGCGGAGGACGCGGCGAGCGCACACACGAGAACGACCAGCACGCCCTTCCCTTTCATCCTGTTCATTCCGTCGCGTCCCCTGTTTTTGTGTCCCGAAGTTTCTGCCACCACTCAATCCGTTTCGCGATTTCTTTCTCAAATCCAAACTGCGTCGGCTCGTAGAAACGCTTGTCCGCGATCTCATCCGGAAGATAATCCTGCGGCAAATATCCTTCCGGCACACTGTGCGCGTATTGGTACCCCGCGCCATACCCCAGTTCCTTCATGAGCTTCGTCGGCGCGTTGCGAATGTGCTTGGGAACTACTGCGGCTGGCGTATCACGAGCCGCCGCGAGCGCTGCGCCCCATGCCGCATAAACACGATTCGATTTCGGCGCGGTCGCGAGATACACGGCAGCTTCCGCCAGCGCCAGCTCACCCTCGGGCGATCCAAGAAAATGGTACGCATCACGCGCGGCGATCGCGATTTCCAGCGCGCGCGGATCGGCGAGCCCGACATCTTCGCTCGCGAATCGCACGGTGCGGCGTGCGATGTACATGGGATCTTCACCGCCATCAATCATTCGCGCCAGCCAGTAGAGTGCGCCCTGCGGGTCGCTCCCGCGCAGTGCTTTGTGATATGCACTGATCAGGTTGTAGTGCTCTTCGCCGGTTTTATCGTAGTGTGCGGAGCGCCATTGGAGGGCTTCGCGGATGGTGGAGCCCGTGACAAGAACGCCGGAAGCCGGAGGCCGGAAGCCGGATGCTTCCGCGCTTCCGGCCTCCGGCTTCCGGCGCATGCTTTTCGCCAGCGCCACGGCCGCTTCAAGAATCGTCAGCGCCCTGCGCGCATCGCCATCACTCTCAACGGTGAGAATCGCCATCGCATCAGCGTCGATCGTCACAGGGTCATCGGCAAGCCCGTGATCTTTATCGCCCAATGCGCGCTCTATCACTCCCCGAATATCATCTGGCGTCAGCGGCTCCAGCACATACACCCGCAGCCGCGACAACAGCGCGCCGTTCACCTCGAAACTCGGATTCTCCGTCGTCGCGCCAATCAGCGTGACAGTGCCCGCCTCGACGTGCGGCAGGAGCGCGTCCTGTTGGCCACGATTGAACCGGTGGATCTCGTCAACAAACAGCACTGTGCGAACGCCAGTCACGAGCCGGCGCTCGGCGTCGGCAACGATCTCGCGAATGCGCGGGATACCGTCCGTCACGGCCGAGAATTGAATGAACTCGCCCTTGGTATAGCGCGCGATTAATCTCGCCAGGGTTGTCTTGCCAGTTCCAGGAGGGCCCCAGAACAGAATCGAGCCGGTGTCGCCAGCTTCGATCGATTCGCGCAGCGCGCGCCCTCTATCCAGCAGATGGCGCTGCCCCGCAACCTCGTCCAGCGATCGCGGACGCATCCGCGCCGCCAGCGGCGCCCGGCCGGTGGACTCCTCGAAAATCGACGGCGCGATGGGTGCGTCTTTCTTTCGAGCGCTCACGATTCTGATCGAGCCGTCGCGCTCCTGTCTCTCGATTCCTTCGAAAGCCACGCTCTGTTCAGCGCGCCCTCAAGCGATTCCATCGTCACCGGCTTCGGCGTGTATGAGTCCATCCCGGCCGCAAAACATGCCTGCCGGTCGGACTCCATCGCGCTCGCGGTCATCGCGATGATCCAGGGACGACGCGCTTCCGGAATGATTTGCCGAATCCGCCGCGTCGCCTCGAGACCGTCCATCTCCGGCATGTGCACGTCCATCAAAATCGTGTCGTACGGAATTTGATTCACCGCGGCGAGTGCTTCGAGGCCGTTGCCGACCACGTCGATGCGATAGCCGAGTTTCTCGCACATGCGCGTGGCGACGAGCTGATTGACGGGATTGTCCTCGACGAGGAGAATCCTCAATGGCTGCCGCGTTGCCGTCGCGCCGTCGATCGCGCGCGACACTGCGCGCGAGCGACGATGTGTGCCCTTCGTCGCTCCCGTAAAGGTCGACACGAGCGTGTCGTACAGAATCGACGGCTTCACCGGCTTGGACAGCACGGCGACAAAATGTCTCTCGCCGCCGGAACCTCTGCGGCCCATCGATGTCACAAGAACCAGCGGCGGCACGATCGCGCCCGGCCGCGCACGCCACGCCTCTGCGAGCGACTCGCCGTCCATAACCGGCATTTGCATGTCGAACACGCCGCAGTCAAATCCGGACTCCCGCCCGATCATCTGCAGCGCTTCCTCGCCCGACGTCGCGACGACCACATGCATGCCCCAGCCCCGCAAATGTTGCTCGAGAATTCGCCGATTGGTCGCGTTATCGTCCACGAGCAGTACGCGCCGATTATTCAGTTCCGGCGCGATGCCACTGAGGAACGTCCGCCGACTCGACTCGCCCGCGGCAACGTTAATCGTGAACCGGAACGTCGAGCCCACGCCGGGCGCGCTCTCCACGCTGACCGCGCCGCCCATCAGCTCCACGAGACGCTTGCTGATCGCGAGGCCGAGCCCTGTACCGCCGAACTGGCGCGTGGTGGATGCGTCGACCTGACTGAACGAACGAAAGAGCCGGTCGATGCGGTCCGCGGGAATGCCGATGCCGGTATCGCGCACGGAGACCGCGGCCTCGACGCGTCCATCGGCGAGCGCACTCGATGTGACGTGGACGTACACATCGCCGCGCTCGGTGAACTTCACCGCGTTCGAGAGGAAGTTCACCAGTACCTGTCGCACGCGCGTGACATCGCCGACGAGCGACTGCGGAACCGAATCCTCAACCAGATACGCAAGGTTCACGTTCTTCTCTGACGCGCGCCCCGCGACGAGGTCAAGCGCCGACTCGACGCAATCGCGCACGTCGAACGTTTCTTTTTCGAGAACGAGATTGCCCGATTCGATCTTCGAGAAATCAAGGATGTCATTGATAATCGCGAGCAACGTATCGCCGCTCGCACGGATCGTCTCGACGAACTCGAGCTGATCGTCGTTCAGCGCGGTATCGAGCAGCAAACCCGTCAGGCCGATCACGGCGTTCATCGGCGTGCGAATCTCGTGGCTCATGTTCGCGAGGAACTCGCCTTTCGCCCGGCTTGCCTGCTCCGCCTCGCGCGTCGCGTGGACCAGCGCGAGCTCCGCCTCCTTCCGCACCGTGATATCGGACGCGACAACCGCAAAGCCCGTATGCACGCCGCCGGCGTCGCGCAGCATGGAAATGGAGACGAACGCGGGGAATGTGCTCCCATCATGCCGCTTCAGCGTCCATTCACGATCGTCACGCCCCGTTTCCCACGCAGCCGCAACGATTGCATCGAACGTGTCGCCATCGAACAGCGCGTCGACGTACAGCCGCCCGACGGCGTCTGCTTCCGTGCTCCCAAGCACGCGCGCGGCCGGCGGATTGAGTCCCGTGATTATTCCAACCGTATCGCACGCGACAATCAGGAAACTCGTGCTGTTCAACACGGCCTGCACGAGCGAATGCGACTCGGCCGTACGCCGCTCGAGCGCGCGCCGCTCCGTGACGTCGCTGGAGATCGAGTTCGTGCCGACCGGCACATTCCCTCTCATCCGGCGATGCGAGCTGCCCATTACAGATAGCGTCCGGCCGTCCTTCGTGATGATGTCCACGTCGACATTGTGCATCACCTCGCCGGCCATGATCCGCTGGAACAGTGCGATCGACCGTTCCAGATGATCCGGATGGATCACCTGTGAGAGCCACATGTCCGCCGCGACTTCTTCCTTGGTGTAGCCGAGCGCGTCGCGCCACGCCTGGTTCGTGTAGAGCAGCTTCCCGTCGGGGCCCGTCGTGTAGATGATGTCCGACGTGTTCTCGAAGAAGTCTTTGAGTTCGCGCTCGCTGTCGCGCGCAGCCGCTTCTGCGAGATCCAGCGCCCGGACGTCGCGCAGCATTCGCGCGGCAAAAAGCACGGCGATGATGACGCCGAGCACGGTAACGGTGACGATTGCGGCGATGACTTTCCCGGTTACCGACTCGAACAGCGCTGTCCTCTCGGCGAGCAATCGGGCTTCCTCTACACGCAACTCCGTCGTAATGCGCAGGGCCTCAGCCATTCGCTGCTGGGCGCCGGCGGTCGCGATGACCGTCCGGAGCGTGTCGATCTTCGCAACCTGCTGAGGGTTGTCGGCGATGAACGTGCGCAGGTCGCGGAGCGCGTCGACCGCAGCCGGGGACTGAGGACCGTCCTCGTCGATCCGCTCGCGCAGGGCATCGATTCGCACGATCGCGCTCATCGTGTGCACCACCCACTCGGACAGATTTCGACGCGTGTACGCCGCAAACGTGGTGACCGCGCCAGCTGTGAGCAGTGCGACGATTGCAAACGCGAGCCCCGCGTAGATCCGGCCAACAGCCTGCGACGTCGGGCGCCGTTCAGCGTGCATCGGATGTTCGGTCGGGCTCATAGCGCGTTCATATCAGAGCCCGCGCGAGAAAGTATCCGGCGACGCCGCCGAAAAACGCAGCGTTGTGCAGCCAGCCCGCCTTTCCCTGAAATTCCGGAATCAGATTCGACGCGCCGACGTACAGTGTCACTCCTCCAGAAAGCGCGAGCCCGTAATGTGCGAGCGGACCGATCGAGTCTGTGAGGAGTACACCTGCGATGGTCGCCGTCCCGAGCAGTGCGGCGGCGCCAAGCGCTTTCGCGCGGGTGCCGCCGGCCGCGAGCACGAGCGACGAAATCGCGAGGCCTTCGGGAAGTTTGTGCAGGAAGATCGCGCCGAACACGAGCACGCCGAGCTGCGGGCTCACGAAAAATCCACTCGCGATGGCAACGCCGTCCCCAAAGGTGTGCACGAGAAGACCGACGAGCGCGGACACACTCACGTGCGCCGATACCGCATGCGTCTCTTCACCAAAATGAAAGTGCCCGGTGAGCGCATGCTGCGTGAGATGCACCAACAGAAATCCGGCGAGCACGAAGAGTGCGCCACGTTCGTGATCGCGAAGGATCGCTTCGGGAATGAGATCCGCGAGCGCGACACTGAGCATGAAGCCCGCGGCAAGCGCGATTAATAATTCGAGCGTACGCGTACTCCACGCGCGCCGCGATGTAACCGCAGCGGCACCGGCGACGTTCGCAGCCGCGGCAATGAGGGCGTAGAGAAGTGCGTTCACTTGGCTATGTCACGAAATCAACTTCAAAGTTAGACGCTCCGCAGTCGCCGTGACCGCGTCGACCAGTTCTGCGCCACCGGTGAATTCCTTTGCACCGACGCTCCATTCGCGGGGCGGCAGCTCCGGGCGCTCTTCCAAGCCACGGCCAAGAAGGAGATAGAGCCAGCGGTCGCTCTTGGCGTAGCTCCACAAATCGAGCATTGGCGACAGACAGAGCTGTTCTTCGCTCGTGTAAACCGCGAGCTCGACCCCACCGCTCGCAGCGAGCGGCACTTTCAGGCGGGCGACCGTGTCGGTCACCTCAGATAGGTGCAGCCCCTCGCCGACATATTTGCGCCCCGTGCGCAGGCAGTCGAGCGAGAGATCCACGATCTCCGGCATGTGCTCGGTGAGTTCATGAAAGAGCTCCACGGCACGCTCGGGACTCACCCGCACCTCCGCCGTGTACACGTCGCCCTCTCGGCGCATGACAAAGACGTCGGCGGTTGGCCGGAAACGGGCGCCGAGCGCTTCTTTGATGGGTCGAGTCTTGAAGAACTTCAAAGCGACTTGGCGATCTCGATCAACTTCGCGTTGGTGTTCAGCGCCGGCTCTTCGATCACACGCTCGAGCAGCGCGTGCAGCGCCTTCCCCATCTTTGGGCCGTTTTGAATTCCGGCTTTCTGGAGATCTTCACCGTCGACGGCGAGATCGGCGATTTCAATCGGATCTCTGAATGCGATTTCGACGGCGAGGCGGCACAGTGGTTCTAGCCGGGCTTCAACCGGCACGTTGGTTTGGCCGGCGAGGCGCGCGCGCCAGAGTGCGGTGCTGAGAGTGAAAAAGGTCTCTGTGCGCATGCGGCCGATGCGCGCGACCCAACGGCGAATGGTGCCGGCAGACGGATCGCCCGCGGCCAGCGCGGCGTCGATTGCCGTGCCGAGTTCAGCTCGCGCCCCCGCGAGACTGGAGATCCAGTTCGAATCAGCGTTCGAGAATCGGAGTGCCTTGGTTGCACTCGCAACCGTCGATTCCTTCTCTCCAAAGAACAACATCGCGAGACGATTGACCGTGGCGCCTTTGCGCAGATCGCCTTCGCCGAGCGGGAGAAAGTCGAGTGCGGCGAACCGTTCCGATGGCGTTTCGGCCAGTGACGGCACGAGCACGCGCAGGAACCCAGCCTCGCGCCACCACTCGAGCGCCGTTGATGGGCGTGCGACCTGCTCCATCGTCTTTTCGAGTTCCTGCTTCACGCGCTCAGGTGAGAGGCGGCTCATATGCGGCGCCGATTCGCGGATGGCAGTCCACGTGGCGGGCTCGATATGAAAGGCAAACCGCGAGGCAAAGCGAATTCCGCGCAATGCGCGCAGACGGTCTTCGCGCATGCGCTCGCTCGCCGTGCCCACCGCGCGAATGAGCCCACGCTTCAGGTCGGCGCGGCCATCGAACGGATCGCGCAGCTCTTCAGTTTTCGGGTGATAGGCGATGGCATTGATCGTGAAATCGCGGCGTGCGAGATCGTCGTCGAGCGATGCGCCGAACTCGACCACGGCGTGGCGGCCGTCGGTGTTCACATCGCGGCGAAAGGTCGTGACTTCGTGCATGGTGTTCTGCGAATCGAACACGCCCACGGTTCCGAACTCGACGCCAACAGGGACGGTGCGTTTGAAGACGCCCATGACCTGTGCGGGCGTCGCCGCTGTTGCGAAGTCCCAGTCGAGATGGGGGTGGCCGAGCAGGGCGTCGCGCACGGCGCCGCCGACGCACCAGGTTTCGAAGCCGGCGCGTTCGAGGCGGGAGACGATCTCTTGGACGCCGTCAGGGGGGTGCAACTGCCGAGCTGTGAGTCTAGGGTCGTTGGTCATTGGTTCTCGGATGGCACACTCAATGTCGCTAGGCCCTGGGCCAGGGAGATCTTCGATTCCCAGCCGGGGAGAACTGTGCCTTGAGTCCAATGCTCCAGAACTTCGCGGGCTCGATATGGCCGCGCGCCCCAGCGAGCGGCGAGCGGCGTGCCGCGCGCTGTTTCCCAGATCGAGAATAGATCCTTTACGGCCACCGGCTCGTTGGAGCGGACGGCGAAGATGTCATGCGTCGCACTGCTGTTCGCGAGAAGTCTGCGCGCGGCGACGATAAATGCGTTCACGGCATCGTCCACGTGCACGAAGTTCAGCGGCAGATCGCCGCTCACCATCGAGAGTTCGCGCTTGTTCTGCTCGGCCTCTGCCATGATCGGGATCAGTTTTCGTCGTGTGTCGCCGGGGCCGTAGGTATCCGAGAGTTCAAGGGTGATCGCCTGAAATCTGCTGGCGTCGACGTAAAACTGGAGAAGATCGGCAAACGCTTTCTTCGTGGCCGCGTACAAACTCACCGGCGAATACTCGGCGTTTTTGAAATGCTGCCACGCTGAGCCGGCATTCACGATCCGCTTCGCGCCAGCGGCACTCATCCCCTCGAGCAACTGCGCGCCAAACACAATGTTGTCCCGCACGAGCGGCTCTACATCGGACGCGTGATGCTCTGCCACAAAGCACGCGGCGAGATGAAATACGACGGTCGGACGCGAGAGTGCGACGATGCGCGCCAGTGACTCCGTCGAACCATCGTGATAGTGGGCATCGCAGATGCCGGCGAGCGCGCGAACGACAGGATCGCCCGGCGGCCGCCGAACGACGCCATGCACTTCCCATCCCTCTGCAGCGAGCCTGCGCGCGAGACGGCCACCAACGAACCCGGTGGCGCCCGTGATCAGCGCGCGTTCAGCCACGGCTAACCACCCTCAACCACGCTCAACCACAGAGCACGCTGCCGCCGTTCACATTGACAATTTCGCCCGTGATGTGGCGCGCGCCGTCAAAGCAGAGCGAGACAATCGGAAACGCAACGTCGTGCGCGCTCGCAATGCGGCCGACCGGAATCCGCTTCGCAATGCGTTCCTTGCCACCGTTCTCGAAGGGCTCGGCGCACATTTCGGTATCGACCCACCCCGGCGCCACGGCATTCACCGTCACGCCATTCGGCGCAAGTTCCACTGCCATCGACTTCACAAACGCGATCATCGCGCCCTTCGATGCGCCGTAGTCAGCATGCATTGCTTCGCCGCGCTGACCAGCGGTGCTCGCGACGAGAACGATGCGGCCGGAACTATTCCCGCTCATCGCGCGCGCTGCGGCGCGCGCGACGTAAAACATGGCGTCGACGTTCTGGCGCATGGTGTGCGCCCATCGATCGTCGGCGAGCGCGGAGACGGGAGCTTCTTCGACTGGCCAGACGCCGGCTGAGTGGACGCAGATGTCGAGCCCGCCGAACTCCTTTACGGCGTGGGCGATAAGGCTCTGTGCACCAACCGAAGTGCTGACGTCAGACGATAGCTGTGTGCTGTTGGTTCCGAGTTTACGACATTCGGCGGCTAGTGCTTCGGCGTCCTTCGCGCGGGAGTGATAGCCGATGCAGACATCGGCGCCGGCGCGCGCGAGGAGCAGCGAGACTGCGCCGCCAATGCCGCGCGATCCACCGGTAACAACGGCGCGGCGGCCTTTCAGGCTGAAGGGTTCTAGTATTGGCGTCACGCGATCAACCCGCGATCTCGTCGTCGATCATTTCACAGATCGAATGCTGGATATTCAATTGGATCTCCTGTGCGCGGTCGGTGCGATCGGTCGGCACGATGATGCAGTGATCGACCAGCGTCGCGAGCGCCCCACCGCCTTTCGCGCTGAGCGCCAGCGTGGAAACTCCTTTTTTCCGGGCGGCATCGGCGGCCTGAATGAGATTCGCGGAGTTGCCGCTCGTGGTGTGCAGGATGAGCAGGTCGCCCGGACGGCAGAGCGCTTCGACTTGCCGCGAGAAGATCTGATCGAACGAGAAATCGTTGCCGATAGCGGTGAGTGCGCTCGTGTCGGTCGTGAGCGCGATCGCGCCAATAGCGCGGCGCGCCTTTTTGTAGCGCACGACGTATTCCGTGGCCATGTGCTGCGCATCGGCTGCGCTCCCGCCGTTGCCGCAGAAGAACAGCGTGCCGCCGCGTTTCACCGTCGCGCGGATCATCTCGGCCGCTTGCGCAATCGCGGGGCCGAGCGAGTCGGCTGCAGCAGTCGCGGCGGCCGCCATATCGCGCAGATGTGCGACGAACCGGGGATCGTCGAAGTAGGTCGGATTATCGGATGACTTGCCGTTCGGGTTTTTGCTCATGCGAACTCCGCGGCGATCGCCGCAATCCCCATGGTGGCCCGCTCCGCGCGATTCGCGATGCTCGCGGGATCGTCGGCGGCGGCTTCAAATGCCCAGGTCACGCACGCATCCGCCGCGAGGAGATGGAGTGCATTCGCCCGATTTGTTCGAGCTTGTGCGCCGCCCTCGAGCACACGGCGCAGCAGTGCTTCCGATGCCTCAATCAGTGCATCAACTCGCGACAACTGCTCCCACTCCGGATGCGCTTCAAGCAGCTCACGCGCGCACGTCGTCAGCGCCGGCGGCGCCTCTGCATCGCGCGACGAGAGCCACTCGGCGTGGTTCAAGCGGGAAGAGCTTCGAGCGCTGAGCGCGTGATGCCTGCGGCGTCAGCGAGCATCGGATCAATCAGCGCGGGGTCGATACCGGCCTGCGCCATGTGCGGCTTCCCACCGCCGCGCGTGCCCGTCTTCGCGCCGAATGCCTTGATGAGATCGTTTGCCGAGACGCCCTTGTCGCGCAGCGTGTCGCTCACGACGATCAGCAGCGTTGCCTTCCCGTCCTCAAACGTCGAGGCGAGTACAGCAACGCCGCTGCCAATCGCTTCGCGAACGGTGTCGCCGAGTGCCTGGAGTTCTTTGACGTCGCCGACCTTCACGGACTTCGCCACGAGACGGTGTGCGCCCGCCTCCTTGGCATCGGCGAGCACGTCCCACGCCGCACCGCCGCCACCACTCTTGAGCGCTTCTTCGAGTTTCTTCTCAAGTGCCTTCTTCTCGAGAATCAGCTGCTCGAGTTTCTTCTCGATCACATCGGGCGTGACGGCGTGGACGTTCACCTTGAGGCGCTCGCCGACCGCTTCGAGCGCACGTTCACGCTCGCGCAGCAGCTGATATGCCTTCGGCCCGGTGACCGCAACAATGCGGCGCACACCGGCGGAGACACCGGATTCAGAAACCACTCTGAACAGCAGGATGTGCCCCGTGTTCTGCACGTGGATTCCGCCGCAGAGTTCCGTGGAGCGCATCGGAATTTCCACCACGCGCACAACGTCGCCGTACTTCTCTCCGAACAGCGCCATCGCGCCGGTTGAAATCGCGTCGGCGTATTTCTTCTCGGTCGTGCGGACTTCCGTGTTCTGCCAGATCCCTTCGTTCACCCACTTCTCAACCTGCTCGAGTTGCGCGGGCGTGAGCGGACCGTGATGCGTGAAGTCGAAACGGAGACGATCGGGCTCAACGACTGAACCGGCCTGATGGACATGTTCGCCGAGCACGCGACGCAGCGCCGCATGCAGCAAATGCGTGGCGGTGTGATTGCGGGTGATGTCGCGGCGACGCGCGGGCGGAACACTCGCGATCGCGTCGCCGAGCTCGATGTCGCCCGTGAGCGTGCCGATCGCGGCGATGCGGCCATCGACTTTTTTCACGTCGTCGACAGTCACGCGCCATGCATGGTTCGCTCCGACAATCTCACCGATGTCCGAGACCTGGCCGCCGGATTCGGCGTAGAATGGCGTGTCGCGCAGAATCACCGCGACGCGCGAATCCTCGAGGCGGCGCACGGCGAGCACATGTGTCTCGACGTACACGCCGTCGTAGCCGACGAATTTCTGCGCGCCCATGCCGGTGTGCGTCGCGTGCCGTTCCCATTTATCGGCGTCGGCAAGATCATCTGCGACAACGGAGATGCGCCGCGATTTGCGCTCGTCCTGCGACTGTTTGCGCTGACCGGCGAGCGCAGCTTCGAAGCCGGCGATATCCACCGTGTAACCGCGCTCGCGCGCGATCAACTCTGTCAGATCGATCGGAAATCCGAAGGTGTCATACAAGCGAAAGGTGTCTTCGCCGGAAATCGTGCCGCGGATTCCCGAGCTGCGAGTCGCGCCGGAAAGAGGGGCGAGCTCGTCGAAGCGTGCCATGCCGCCGTCGATGGTCGCGAGGAAGCGCTCTTCCTCGGCGCGTGTCGTGTCGATGATGTGCTTTTTGCGGACGTGGAGCTCCGGAAACACATCTCTCATCTGTTCTATGACTTTCTCGACCACATACACGAGCGTCGGCTCGCGTCTGCCGAGCAACCAGGCGTGACGCACGGCGCGGCGGAGAATACGGCGGAGGACGTAGCCGCGTCCGTCATTGCTCGGGAAAACGCCGTCGGAGAGCAGAAACGAAACTGCGCGCGCGTGATCGGCAATAACGCGGAAGCCGGCCGAACGTTCTTCCTCATAGACGTATTTGATGCCAACGACCTTCTCGACCGTCTCGATGAACGGCTTGAAAAGATCGGTGTGATAATTGTTCGCGACGCCCTGGAGGACTGCCGCAATGCGCTCGAGCCCCGCGCCGGTATCGACACTCGGCTTGGGCAACGGCACCATCTCGCCATTCCCCTGCCTGTCGAACTGCATGAAGACGAGGTTCCAGATCTCGAGAAAGCGGCCGGCTTCGGCGCCTTCTACGAATGCTTCAGTGGAGAACTCGGTGCGCTTGGTGTCGGTCCATTCACCGGTGGCGCCGGCGGGAAATGCGAAATCTTTTGCGAGGTGCGCGAGATCGACGTAGATCTCGGTGCACGGACCGCAGGGGCCTGTGTCGGCCATCTGCCAGAAATTATCGGCGGCGCCGAGTCCGTAGATGCGCGAGTCGGGGATTTTCGCGATGTCACGCCAGAGTGCGCGGGCTTCATCGTCTTCGTGAAAGACGGAGACGCGCAGATGTTCTTTGGGAATTTTCAGTTCTTCGGTGACGAACTCCCACGCGAAATGGATTGCGTCGCGTTTGAAGTAATCGCCGAACGAAAAATTCCCGAGCATCTCGAAAAACGTGTGATGCCGCGCGGTGTGGCCGACCTGTTCGAGGTCGTTGTGCTTGCCGCCGGCGCGCACGCATTTCTGACTCGTGGTCGCACGACGGTTTCCGTCAGGCGGCGGCTCATGACCAAGGAAAACTTTCTTGAATTGGACCATCCCCGCGTTGGTGAACAGCAGGGTTGGGTCATCCCCCGGAACGAGCGACGAACTGGGCCGAATGGCGTGGTTCTGGCGCGCGAAGTAGTCGAGGAAACGGCGTCGGATCTCGGCGGCTTGCATGACGATAAAGCTAACTATCGCAGAGCTTTAACAGAACAGGAGATCCGTACAATCCTCGTTATCCGGCCGGTCCCATTGCAATCGGGTTCGCTACCGGTCGGTCGCGGACATGTCGCCGCGGTTGACCCTCGCAATTGGGTTCGGCACCGGTCGGCCGGGACATGTCGCCGCGGTTGGCCCGCGCAATTGGGTTCGGCACCGGTCGGTCGCGGACATGTCGCCCCGGTTGACCCTCTCGCACGCGGAAACTTTCACGCGTGCTGCGGCCGGGCGCGCCCGGAGCGACATGTCCGCTCCCTCCCTGCATCGAATTGCTCGGGGGGTGGGATGACCGGATAAATGATTCCGTTCGACCTCACCTGCGCTGCGGTCCGGTTGATGTGGCGCGACATGCGGGGATGGCGTCCGCAAACCGGATGACGCTCGCGATCACATCGGCGGGGGCGTGCTGCATGCAGGTCATCGCGGGGCACCCGTAGATGCAGCGGGCGCAGGGGACGTCGATCAGACTGAAGGCATTGGGGACGCCGTATGGTGTGAACTGGCGGTAGTCGTAGATCTGGCTGAAGAGTACGTACGTCGGCGTGCCGGTGGCGCTGGCGATGTGCATGGCGCCGGATTCGGTCGTGACGAGGAGCGCCGCGCGTCCGACGATCGCCGCGAAACCTGCGAGAGTGGTCTCGCCGACAGTATTGATCATTGGCGATTTGACCTGCGCGACCAGCTCGGCCGCGCGCGCGCGCGCGTCGGGGACGCCGGTGAGTACGAACTGAGCGGCTGGATAGTGTTCGGCGAGCGCGTCGATCACAGCGGCCCAGCGATCGAGCGGCCATTCTTTTCGGCGTTCGGAGCTGAAGGGCGCAATCGCGATGATTGGCGTGGGGATGGCTTCGAGTCGCGAGCGGAACGCGGGGTCAGTTGACGCGGGCGGAGGTGTGAAGCGCAGCCTCAGTGCGGTTGCGCCGGCATTTGAGTTCGCGCCGATGCCG
The DNA here is from genome assembly GCA_903910555.1 of uncultured Gemmatimonadota bacterium. Lineage (GTDB taxonomy): Bacteria > Gemmatimonadota > Gemmatimonadetes > Gemmatimonadales > Gemmatimonadaceae > Fen-1231. The sequence continues at coordinate 30,881 of CAIVZZ010000013.1, forward strand.
GTGGGCGTGAGCGCGCGCAGAGCGTCGGCCAGGTGAGCACCAGATTCGAACGGAACCGCGACATCATAGAATGCGCGGCTAAACGGAAAATCGAAGCCGCGCGTGGCGCGGGCGCCGATCATTGAGAGCAGCGCAGCGGAGAATGGTTGGTCCATCATCCAGCTGTTGATCGCGAGGTCATATCCGGCGCTTCGATGCTGGCGCACGAACCGCCAGGTTGCCACGAGGTGTTTCCAACGCGGCGCATGACGATGGTCGTCGGCCGGATCGGCCCAGAACGCGTCGTATGTCGCGATCTCGTCGATGTCGCCGTTCCCCTCGAGCGCCGCGCGTGCGTGCGGCGGCACGACGACAGTGATGCGCGCGCCCGCAGGAAGCGTCGCGCGTAACTGCGCGAGAAGCGGCGTCGCGAGCAGCACGTCGCCCACGAGCCCGAGATGCATCACCAGCACGCGGCGGCACTCGGCGATCGGCGGCGGTACGCGACGCCGGCGCAGCCGCGCGAGCGCCGCAAGCAGCGGATAAATCGTGCGCTTGAGACCAGCTCGGCCAGTCATCGACAAAAAATTACGGCGGGAGAGTTCACCACGCCGGAAAAGATATCACTCGGCGAGTTGCGAGGTTCGAGTGAGCTTGTAGACCGCGTCGCGTACAAGTGCGGAGGGATAGCCTTTGCGCGCGAGGAAGCCGTAGAGCCGACGCTTCTGCACCTCTGGCTCGAGCTTCGCGAGCGAGCGGAATTTCTTCGCAGCGGCGGACTCGACCATCGCGCGTTCGTCGAAGCCCTCGTCGGACATGACTTCATTGATCGCCGCATCGACGAGATCACGGGCGATTCCACGCTTCGCGAGCTCGAGCTGAATGCGAAGGCGCGACTGGCCGCGATTCAGTGCCCTGCTCCGCGTGAAGAGCAAAGCGAACTGCGCATCGTTCAATAGTCCACGAGCGGTCAACTTCTCGATTGCCGCCGCCACATCCTCAGGCGTGTACTCACGATCGAGCAGCCATCGCGTGAGGCCTTTCGTCGACTTTGGCGCGCGCGCCAGACATTCGATAGCCCTGTTGTATGCAGTCATCTAACCCCCGCACCAACCGTGGCAGGGAGGGATCGACCCAATCGATCTCGACGATCGGGCCGGACTGAGCGAAGCGAGGGAGACGATCGGAGGGATCGATTGGGTCGATCCCGACCGACGAAACGTAAGGTTAAATGAAACCGGGTGGAGAGATTGGATGATTTGGAGGATTCCGGGCCTCCGCCACAATCCAAGCTCGTCCACCCGGCCCCGAAACCATCGGTAAGCACGTACTGCTCTTCCTATTCTTCCGCGGCCTCGGCGTCAGCCACCTGTGCGACTTTGTTGATGCCGAGCACGCCTTTGACCTTCTCTTCGATCTCCGCCATGATGGCCGGGTTGTCCTTCAGGAACATCTTCGCGTTCTCACGTCCCTGCCCGATCCGCTGGGTGTTGTAGCTATACCACGCACCCGACTTCTCGATGATCCCGCTCTCCGAACCGATATCAACCAGCAGCGACGCGTGCGAAATGCCTTCAGCGTACATGATGTCGAACTCGGCCTGCTTGAACGGCGGCGCAACCTTGTTCTTTACCACTTTCACGCGGACGTGCGAACCGATCACGTCTTCCTTTTCCTTCACCGGGCCGATGCGACGAATGTCGAGTCGCAGCGAAGCGTAGAACTTCAGCGCCTTTCCACCCGTGGTCGTTTCCGGATTTCCGAACATCACACCGATCTTCTCGCGCAGCTGATTGATGAAGATCACCGAGGTGTTAGACCTCGCGATTGCACCAGTCAGTTTCCTCAGCGCCTGACTCATGAGGCGGGCCTGAAGCCCCATGTGCGAGTCGCCCATCTCACCCTCGATTTCCGCCTTGGGCACCAGCGCGGCCACCGAGTCGATCACGATCACATCAACTGCGCCGGACCGAACCAGAACTTCGCAGATCTCCATCGCCTGTTCGCCCGTGTCGGGCTGCGAAACGAGGAGCTTGTCGATGTCCACGCCCAGCCGAGCGGCGTAGTCCGTATCCAAAGCATGCTCGGCGTCGATAAAAGCCGCCGTCCCACCAGCCCTCTGAGCATTCGCCACGACATGCAAGCACAACGTGGTCTTGCCCGAACTTTCCGGTCCGTAGATCTCGGTGACGCGACCGCGAGGAATTCCTCCTACCCCGATTGCCGCATCCAGGTTGATCGCACCTGTCGGAATGCACTCCACCCGCATCTTCGGAGCATCCGCACCCATCTTCATGATCGCGCCTTTACCAAACGACTTTTCGATCTGCGCGATCGCGAGGCTCAATGCTTTTTTCTTTTCATCCTGCGCAGCTGAGACGGCCATCTTTGCCTCGAACAGTACGGGGGCGAATGGTGCGCCCGTGAGTGGAAATCTATCTGCGGGGAGAATGGGAAGTATCCCCGGAGAAAGAGCGGACAAAACGGTTACAAGCAGATACCGAACATAATACGAAGGGTACCAAAATCTGCAAGCCTATTTTTACGCGGATCGGATCGATCGATTGCGGCCAGAAGTTTAGATCACAAAACAAGTTGCGTATAGTTATCCACATCGAATGTGGAGTTGCGGTCCAAGCAAGCGCGCGGACAGATGAAAGAGGGGCGACATAATCAGGCCATTTCGAAGGCCCCCGAGATATGCCTCACGAACACGCGCCGCTCCTTCATTAGAACTCCCATCACGTCGAAGCGGTACGATTCCCCCGCCCGTCCGTGTCGATCAATCCATGTCTGAGCAGACTTCGTGAGCTCGCGTTGCTTGCGATGATTCACCGCTTCGACCGGATCGCCGAAGTCATCACCTGATCGCGCTTTCACTTCGACAAACGCGATCAGATCCTCTCGCTGCACGACGAGATCGATATCGCGCCGCCCGCTGCGAAAGCGGCGCGCAAGAATTCTCCAGCCGGCATGCTCGAGATAGCGGGCGGCGATGCGTTCGCCGAGTTCGCCAAAGGCGTTGGTTGTTTTGGTCACGCGAACATGGTACGGCATCAACGCGAGAATACCGTCACCGAAATCACTGCGTGCGGGAGCAAAAAATTGCAAAGAGAACTACAGGTACGAAGCGAAGCATGAGGGGCGATTTGGCGAAGAGCGAAGGGCGAAGGCGCGTCGCCCACGCGCGTCGCCCTTCGCCCAATTGCCCCTCATACTTCGCTCGTCCCCGTAGTTCCCCTCGCCCTTCGCCAAATCGCCCCTCATACTTCGCTCGTCCCCGTAGTTCCCCTCGCCCTTCGCTGTTCAGGGTGCGATAGTTCACCGGCCAACTATTTACGAGCAAACAGTTGTGACACCGGCGGGGCCGGATTGGTAGTTCAAACAGCGGCTGTCCCCACACCAGCGCACCCGAATTCACTGCATGCTTCGCCTTCGCCATCTCGCTGTTGGCTGCCTCGTGCTATTTGCGGCGCCACAGCTGTCCGCCCAACAGCTCCCGACCACGTCGCAGGCGCAGACGCTGCTGCAAACGCGTCCCGACCTTGTCGCACAGCTCCGGGCCCAGATTCTCAATAGCGGCCTCACACCCGATCAGATCCACGCGCGCCTTCGCGCCGCCGGCTATCCCGAAGACATCCTCGATCCCTACATCGGCGCGAGCCGCGCGGGACGTGACTCGACCGCCGTGGTTTCACCGTCAGAAGATGTGATCGACGCAGTCTCAGCGCTCGGCCTCACAGACTCCGTCAGCACGACGAACCTCCGCGACATGGTCAAACGGCGGAACGCACAGCGCTCGCCGACCGACTCACTGCGCGGGCCCCGCGGTCGTCGTGCGCTTCCGGATTCGCTGCTCGATCCCGATTCGCTGATGGTGCTCGATTCGCTCTCCGCGCTCGACTCGATCGGGCTGCGCGCGATGTACGATTCGCTCGGACGCGTCATCTATGTGCCGCGTCGCCCGGGCCAGGTGGTCGGCCGCCGCAGGGGCGACGTTCGCCCCGATACCGGCGGAACGATCTTCGGCCTCAACGTCTTCAGCGAGACCACGACGCAGTTCGACGCAAACCTCGCCGGCCCCGTTGACGCGAATTATCGCCTCGGCCCCGGTGACCGTCTCGTCCTGATCATCACCGGCGACGCGGAGCGCGCGTATACGCTCGATGTCACGCGTGAAGGGTTCATCGTGATTCCCGGCGTCGGGCAGCTGCCGGTCGCGAATCTGACGCTGGGCCAGCTCGAAGACGTTCTCTATCCGCGACTCGGAAAAGTTTTCTCCGGGCTGCAGCGCGGCGCGAATGCGACGACGCACTTTTACGTGAACGTCTCGAAGCTGCACAGCAACCAGGTGTTCGTACTCGGCGACGTCGACGAACCCGGCAGCTATCGCATCTCGAGCGCGGGCACCGCACTCACGGCGCTCTACGCCGCCGGCGGGCCGACGAAAAATGGCGGCATGCGCACGATCGAGATTCGGCGCGGCGGGAAGACCGTCGACACACTCGATCTCTACGACTACCTCCTGCGCGCAGACGCATCGCAGGTCACCGTAGTCGGCGATACGACCGCAGGGGCGTCAGGCGGGCCGCTGTCACGCGAGTTGACGAACGGGTGGAGCTATCAGCTTTCCGAGTGGATCGAGTATTTGCCGGGGAAGCAGATGTTCGAGGGGGTTGGGTTGGCGCCGGATGTATACATCAAGGCAGGGGCCCGTGATGCGAGCAGAGGGCTAGATGCGGCTCTGGCGAAGGCGGTGGCGCTCGCGAAGTGAACGGCAACGGCAACGGCAACGGCAACGGCACGACGTCAGACGACAGCGGTAAGTAATCAGCTCTAAGACAAACGGCTTCATTACCGATCAGTGCGCAGATCGGTAATGAAGTCGTTTATCTCGAAGCTACTTACTTATGGCTATCGTCTGACGTCGTGCAGTTGCCGTTACGCCGCCACCGACCTCTCCCCCGCTATCCGCGCCACATCCTCAAGCCCGACGAGGACATCTCGCGGCTTCGACCCATCCGGCGGCCCCAAAATCCCCGCGAGGTGCAGCTGGTCGATAATCCGCGCCGCGCGCCCGTACCCGACCTTCAACCGCCGCTGAAGCAGCGACGTTGACCCACCCTGATTCGACACACAAACCTCCGCTGCCTCGCGGAACAGTTTGTCGCGATCGCTGTCGTCTTCCTCGCCGCCCTGCCCTGCGCCCGCCTCCAGCGCCTCGGCCGCGCGAACCTTCTCGAGAATATCCTGTTCGTTCGCCGTCTCTTCGATGTGCATGAGACCCTGCGACTCCATCGCGGCCTTTCGCGCTTCACGGCGCACCTCATACCACTTCATGAGGCCCTCGGTGTCTTCGTTCGAGAGGAATGCGCCCTGAATACGCGACGGCTCGCTCTTGCCCGGCGGAATGAACAGCATGTCGCCGTTGCCGAGCAGTGATTCGGCGCCGTTGGCGTCGAGAATCGTGCGCGAATCGATCTGCGATGCAACGCGGAATGCGATTCTGCTCGGGAAGTTTGCTTTGATAAGGCCCGTGATGACGTTCACGCTCGGACGCTGCGTCGCGAGAATGAGATGGACGCCAATCGCTCGTGCTTTCTGTGCGAGCATCGCCAGCGGCGTTTCCACCTCGGCGGCGCAGGTCATCATGAGATCGGCGAGCTCGTCGATCACCACCACGATATACGGCAGGATCCCCGCCTTGTACGTGCGATCCTCGAATCCAACATTCGGATCTTTCGGCTTGAGCAGCGGTGCGCCGTCACGAACTTTCTGATTGAAATCCTGAATGTTGCGCGCCCCATTTGCGGCGAGCAGCTGATACCGATCCTGCATCTCGATCACGGCCCATTTGAGCAGCGCCGCGGCATCACGATTGTCGGTGACGACCTTGTGGCGCTGATGCGGCAGGACGTTGTACACCGAGAGCTCGACCATTTTCGGGTCGACCATCAGGAAGCGCAGCGTCTTCGGCGTGTGCCGGTAAATCAGCGACGTCACGAGCGTGTTGACGCACACGGACTTGCCCGATCCAGTCGCACCGGCAATAAGCAGGTGCGGCATCTTGGCGAGATCGCCGATGACAACTTTGCCTTCGAGATCGCGGCCAAGCGCGATTGGCAATGCACGCGGTGTGTTCTGATAATCTTTGCTGTCGATCATCTCGCGGAATGCGACAATCTCCGGCGACGGATTCGGCACTTCAACACCAACCGCGCCCTTTCCCGGAATCGGCGCGACAACACGAATCGACGCGGCGCGCATCGCCAGCGCCAAATCATTCGCGAGGTTGGCAAACTGACGAACCTTTACGCCGGGTGACGGCTCGATCTCATACTGCGTGACCGACGGGCCTGTCGTGCGCCCCACGAGCTGGCCGTCGACTTTGAAAGTGCGCAGCGCATCCATCAGCTTCTGCCCCATCGCATCGAGATGCGCGCGGCTCAGGTCAGCATTGCGCGCCGGTGCGGGCGTCAGCAGCTCCGCGGGCGGCAGTTCGTCGGCCATGGCATCGAGTGGATCGCCACCTGCATTGATCGCCGCGGCAACCGCGTCAGCATGCTCGGCGACTTTCTCTGCCTTTGTAGCCTTCTTCTTTTTCGCCGCGCGCTTCTCGGCGATCTCTTCGAGCGGCAACTCAGCCTGCTCAACCACGGGCTCGGCCTTCAGCTCGCGCGGGGCAAGCTCCATGAGGGCGAGATCGAGTGCGGGCATTTCCTTCGAGTCCGGCTCGAGATGCTCGGCGCGCGTCAGCCCGTCTGGGCCAGTGGCACTCGCGCCGATTGCACCGACGATCGCTGGATCGACTTCGTCCTGCCCGCCGCCCGCGACCGCGCGCTTGGCAGAGCCGCCAATGAGCATACGAATCGGATTCCACGCGAGCGTGCCCGCCATCAGAGCAGAAAGCGCGAGCGCGACCACGACCCATGCGCCGCCAAGGCCGAACGCCTTCGCGAGATAGAAGGCGACAAAGCTGCCGATCAGGCCGGCGTACGGATCTATTTCAGCGGCGTTAATGCTCGCTCCGCGCGCGAGTGCTGCCGCGAGCGGAATGATTGCGGCGAGTCCGATGGTGAAGAACAACCAGCGGCGGTCTTCGCTTTCTTCGATCCGGCCGAGCAGGCGCAGCGCATGCACGCCGGGAATGAACGGGACGATGATCGCGGAGAGCGCGCCGAGCGTGAGCAGGATACTGGCGCGGAGGCAAGAGCCGACAGGGCCGAAGATGCGGCCGGCAGTGGTGCAGCTCTGGCCGTTTTGCGCACCGCCCGCGAGGAGCGAGCCGGCGATGAACACGGCGGCGAGCATGAGGGCGATTCCACCGAGCTCGCGCTTCAGGTGCGAGCGGCGGGCTTGGGTGGCCAAGGATTCGGGGGACGGCGCGGATTCGGGATCGTCTTTGACGACTACTTTGCCGCGCGGTTTTTTTGACATTCTGGGCTCGGATTGTGGACGTACCACTACCGAGAAAATGACTGTTGGACTGGCCTCGCGGTCACGGCGGCGCGGATGGGCTAGATGCGGGGTTTTTGCTGTACGACGAGTGAACTGTTAACTACTAACTGTCGGTCGGTGTTCTGTATGAAAATCCGTCCGGACTACGACTCGCTTCGACGCGGTTCGTGGCCCGGACGGATCACCTTCGTTAACCGACCAACAGTTAGTGGTTAACAGTTCACGCGTTTGATGCTGTTGGCTTTACGCCTTTGGCTCCGCCATCAAGTGCGCCCCATCCGTCTCAAGGAACTTGGTGTGCACATCCCCCTTCATGAAGTGCGGATCCGCCATAACCCGCCCGAGAAACGGAATCGTGGTAGTTATCCCCTGCACCACGAACGTATCCAGCGCCAACCGCATCTTGGCCACGGCTTCAGCCCGATCCCGCCCCTGGCAGATCACCTTGGCGATCATCGAATCGTAGAACGGCGGCACCGTGTACCCCGCGTACACATGAGTATCCACGCGCACGCCGTTTCCGCCGGGCGGATGAAACACATCGATGCGCCCGGGTGACGGCTGGAAGTTCTTGGCCGGATCCTCGGCGTTCACGCGGCACTCGATCACGTGCCCGCGCAGCGGCGGAGTCTCCGTGATGCTCATTTTCTCACCGGCTGCAATCCGAATCTGTTCCTTCACGAGATCGACGCCGGTCAGCATTTCCGTCACCGGGTGCTCGACCTGGATGCGCGTGTTCATCTCCATGAAGTAGTACGAGCCATCTTCGTCGAGGAGCATTTCCATCGTGCCCGCGCCGACGTAGTTGATCGACTTCGCGCCTAACACGGCAGCGTCGCCCATCTTTTTTCGCAACGCCGGCGTCATGGCAGGCGATGGCGCTTCTTCAATCAGCTTCTGGTGACGGCGCTGAACCGAGCAATCGCGTTCGCCCAAGTGAATGCAGTTACCGTGCGTATCGCCGAGAATCTGGAACTCGATGTGGCGTGGGCGCTCGAGATACTTCTCGACGTACACCGTGCCATTGCCGAACGCGGCGAGCGCTTCGGAGCGCGCGGTCTGAAAACTGCGCGCGAATTCCTCGGCGTCGCGCGCGACGCGCATTCCTTTTCCACCACCGCCGGCCGCGGCTTTGATGATGACGGGGAAACCCATGTCCACGGCATAGCCGAGCGCTTCGTCGACATCTTCAACGGGGCCCGGGGTGCCCGGAACGACAGGGACGCCGTTCGCGATCATCGTCGCGCGCGCGGCGGCCTTGTCACCCATCGTCCTGATTTGCTCGGGCGTCGGGCCAATGAATGTGATCTTGCTCGCCGCGCAGATCTCGGCGAACTCGGCGTTCTCGGCGAGAAACCCGTAGCCCGGATGAATTGCATCGGCGCCTGTGATTTCGGCCGCGGCAATGATCCGGGGAATTTTGAGGTAGCTCTCGCGCGCCGGCGCCGGGCCGATGCAAACGTCGTCATCGGCAAAGCGAACGTGCAGCGATTCGCGGTCCGCTTCAGAGTAGACGGCGACCGTTTCGATACCGAGTTCGCGGCATGCACGAATGACGCGCAGCGCGATTTCGCCGCGATTAGCAATCAGAATCTTTTTGAACAAAGTTCAGTCGTCCGTCGTCAGCCGTCCGCCGCCTGTCGTCCGTCGTCTCATTTAGACACGTCCTGCTTGAAGTTGTCCCAGCTCGTGTCGCTCGCGCCGGCGACGCCCTGCACCTTGAGCGCAAACTCGCTCGGGCTCGTCGCGTAGAAGAGCGCGCTCTCGTACGAGATAACGCCCTTCGAGTACCAGTTCATGAGCGACTGGTCGAACGACTGCATGCCGTACTGCACGGTGCCGTCGCGGATGAGATCGGGAATGTTGAGCGATGCGTTGAGATCGCGAATGTTGTCGCGCACGGCGGCGGTGTTGATGAGCACTTCGCACGCCGGAATACGACCCGCGCGGTCCGAGCGTGGCGCGAGACGGAGCGAAACAATCGCCTGCAGCGCTGACGACAGTGTGAAGCGTACGTCCGCCTGCTCGTGCGGCGGGTAGAACGACATCACGCGGTTGATCGTCTGCGTCGCGTCTGTTGTATGCAGCGTCGAGAAAACGAGGTGGCCCGTATCTGCGGCCTTCAGCGCGATCTCAAGCGTTTCCAGATCTCGAATTTCGCCGATCAGAATGATGTCCGGGTCCTGTCGCAGCACGCGGCGCAGCGCCTGCGCGAACGAGCCCGTGTCCGTTCCGACTTCGCGCTGATTGATGTTGCAGTTGATGTCGCGATGCAGGAACTCGATCGGATCTTCGATCGTGATGATGTTCGCGCGGCGGTTCTCATTGATGAACTGCACCATCGACGCGAGCGCCGTCGATTTTCCGGATCCAGTGATACCAGTGACGAGCACCAGACCGCGCGGCTTCATCGCGATCTCTTCGAGCACGGGCGGCAGATTCAATTCCTTGATCGTCATCGCCTGAAATGCGATCGCACGGAATGCATACGCGATCGAGCCGCGCTGCTGATACATGTTCACGCGGAAGCGGCCGATGCCCGGAACGCCGATCGCAAAGTCGGCTTCTTTATCTGTTTCGAATTCGCGGCGCTGTTTGGGCGGAAGAATCTGATCGCCAATCGAGCGCAGATCTTCCGGCTTGAGCGGCGGCACTTCGATCGGCTTCAGGTCGCCGTCGACGCGCATCGTCGGCGGACGGCCAACCTTGAAGTGAAGGTCGGACGCATTCTCCTGCACCATTTTCTGGAGAACGGTCTTGTAGTTGTACGGCGCGGCTGGCGCGCCGCCTGCAACAGCTGGAGCACCAGCGGTCGGCGACGCGGGGACGGATGTCGTCGGCCGCGGCCCGGTGGGATCAGCCATTGGGATCAATCCGGAAGAGAACCTGCCCGTACTCAACCGGATGCGCGTCGGTTGCGCCGAGTTCCTTCACGACACCGGCGTACTCGCATTCGATTTCATTCATGATCTTCATCGCTTCGATGATGCAGACGATCTGGCCTTTCTTGACCGTCGACCCGACGGTGACGTACGGCTTCGCGCCCGGCTCGGGCGCACCGTAGAATGTGCCGACCATCGGCGATTTCACCTCGAGCAGCGTCGACTTCGGCGCAGCAACGGCGCGCGGCGCCTCCGGTTCCGCAGCAACGGCAACGACGCCGGCCGGCGGACTCTGACGGGGCTCGGCAATCATCGCCGGCATAGCCATTGGGGCTGCGACCTGCATCGTGCCGCGCTGGACGGGCGTTTTGCTGATGCGGATCTTCATGCCTTTGTCGCTGGAGATTTCGATGGAATCCACACTGGATTCATCGAGCATCTCTACCAATTTTTTTACATATCTGAGATCGATCATCTAGGTCTGGATGGCAGATTGATTAATCGTTCATGGAGCTTAGAGACGACAGCTGTTAGCAAAAAGCTGTTGGACACGTTTCTAACAGCTGACTGCTTACAGGCGTTAGCTACAAGCCCCCATTCACCCAAGCTCGATTAATTCGCGCGGAAACGATGTGAGTACTTCTCTCCCCTCAGCCGTAAGCAAAACGTCGTCTTCGATCCTCACCCCACCCCACCCCGGCCGATAGATCCCCGGCTCGATCGTAACCACCGCACCAACCGGCAACGGAGTGTCATTCAGCTTCGACAACCGCGGTCCTTCGTGCACTTCCAAGCCGATCCCATGGCCCAATGAATGCCCAAACGCCTCACCCCAACCGCGGCGCTCAATGTAGCCCCGCGCAAGCGCATCGGCATCCTTTCCGCGCATTCCGGCCCGAATAGCACCCGAAGCGGTGGCATTAGATTCACGAACTACGTCATGGATCTCCTGCTGTTCCGCCGTCGCTTTGCCCACCACGAAGGTCCTGGTGATGTCCGAGCAGTAGCCGCCGGACTCCGCGCCAAAATCGATCAGCAGAAGATCTCCCGATCCCACCACGCGATCCGACGACCGCGCATGCGGCAATGCCGCGCGCTCCCCGCTGGCGATGATCGTCTCGAATGGATGCGACTGGCTGCCGCACGCGCGCAGCTCGCCTTCGAGAATGCCGCACACCGCAAGCTCCGTCATCCCGGCCTTCACGCGCTCGATCGTATTTCCGAGCGCGAGTTCGGCGATGCGCGCCGCTTCGCGAATGTGCGCGATTTCCGATTCGTCTTTCCGCTCTCGAAGCGCCTCAACGAGATTCACAGCCGGCCGCCACTGCCACCGCGCTCCACCCTGCGGCGGCTCGACCAGCCGCTGAAAATCAGCGTGCGTGACGTGCGCGGATTCGAACGCGATTGACTCGACATCGCGCATCGCGGGAAGTTCGGCCCACAGTCGCGACCAGAGCGACGTCGGCTCGATCACGACGCGCGCAACCGTACCAGCTTCGACGTTCGCCTGAATCGAATAGCGGAAGTCGGTCAGCAGAAGCACTTCTGTCGCGGTGACAACGAGCAGCGCGCTCGATCCGGAGAATCCGCAGAGGTAACGGATATTCGGCAGCGAGCTCACGAGGATCGCGTCGAGCTTTGCTGCGGCAATCGCGATTCGAAGCGCGGCGAGACGTCGCTCGCGCGCCGCCGTCATCGCTTGCCGGCGCGCAGCGAATGCACGAGACCGCGCAGCGCCATCTCGTAGCCGTGCGCGCCAAAACCGCACACAAATCCTCGCGCACCCGCCGCGAGCACCGAATGACGGCGCTCGGGCTCACGCGCGAAAATATTACTGAGATGCACTTCCACATACGGCAGCTTCACCGCGCTGAACGCATCGGCGAGCGCCATGTTCGTGTGTGTCCACGCAGCGGCGTTGATCAGCGCGCCGTCGGCTTTCTCGCGAAGGTCCGGAGCGACTCCGGCCGCCGCCGCGCGGCCGCCGAGCGCCTGAATCGCCTCGATCAAATCGCCTTCGTGATTGAACTGCGCGAACGCGAGCTGCACACCGAGTTCGGTGGCGACTTCACGCGCCCGCGCTTCGATCTCCGCGAGCGTCGTCGACCCGTAAATCTCAGGTTCGCGTGTGCCGAGGAGATTGAGGTTCGGGCCGTTGAGGATTGCGATCCTCACGGCTTTTTCAGTCCGGTGAGCCACGACTGAAACTGCTTGATCTCGGCGGGGCTGCCGGGTTCGCCGACCGGCGCGGCGAGCGTCGGAGCCTGCGCAGGTGCGGAATCGTCTGCGCTGTCGCCGCTCGTCGCGAAGAACTGATCGAAGCGCAGCGTCTGCGACTGACGCGACACGCCACCCGCGGCGGGCGTAGAGCGCGCGTCGGAATCGCGAAACACAGAATCAAGTGAAAGCTCTGTCTCCGCCGGAGCCGTTGGCTTTCCCTTCACCGCGGTGCCGCCCATTTCAGCTGCGCCTGCGACTTGAGCGAACGCGAGCGCGACATGTTCGTCTCGCTCGGAGATTGTGCCGCCCGCAAAAAGCTCGTCGAGCGACGTCACGCTTGCTGCGGACGACGCGGGCATTGCCACCGCCGAAGAAATCCGGGGCGCCGATACGCGAGGCGCAGACACACGCGGCGCGGTGCGCGCACGGCCGCTGCCCTTCACTGCGCGGCGCGCCGCGAGTGCGGCGAAATAGCCGCGCGCTGTTTCCTGCACGACGGGTTCTGGCTCGGATTCCGGCTCAGCGGGCAGCTCGGCAACGGGCTCCTGCGCCGTCACCGGCGTCTCGGCAAAATCGAGCATGCCGCCCAGCGGTACAGCGCCCTCAGCGGTGTAGCTCTCCTGCTCGGGGACGGTATCGAGAGAGATGCTCGTGCGCTCGCCACGCTCGAGGTTGCGCACGCGTTCTTTCAGCCGTTCGTCGTCGGGGCTCGCAACGGAGAGCTGACGGTAGACATCGAGCGCTTCGGCGGTGAATCCCTGCTGGAGATACAGCTCCGCCATCGTCTCGGTGACGAACGGTGCCGCAGGTTCAGCGGGAAGCGAATCGCCGAACAGCATGTCGAGCCCATCGTCCGGCGGCACTGCTTTCGCGGCCGCAGGAGGCGTGGTGTCGACGACGGGTGGCTCCCACGCCTGCATCTCCAGCGGCGCGGGATCAGCAAATGGATCGACGGAGAGATCAGCGAGAGCCGCCGTCTCTTGCGACGCGCGCGGCGGGATATCAATCGGAACGCCGAGGCTGACTTCTTCGAACGCCGGAAAGTCCATGCCGACGCCCAGATCGGCATCCATGGGCGGCAGCGGCGCGAGCGGCGCTTCGGTTTCGGCCGGCGTCGACTCAAAATCGATCGTCAGATCCATCAGCCCCATCGTCGGACGCGGCGGCGGTTCAACCGGCACCGTCACCGCTGGAATCTGCTGCGTGGTCATCGACTCGATCGATTCCATAGGAACGATCGGCGTCGGGTCAGCAGCGGGCGTCTTGGTGACCGATGCATTCGAGAGCGGCGTGATGACCTGCGGCGCCTTGAACGGCTCTCCGCGGGCTTCGCGCGGCGCCATCGACTCGATGGACGCGATCGGCGCGCCAATCGCGTCTTTCTTCGCCTGCTCTTCGAGACTCGCCAGCAGTGCGATGATCTCGTCGTTGCGCGGATCTGCATCGAGCACGCGCGTATACCATTCGCGTGCCTGATCGTTCGCGCCGTTGGTGCAGGCGATGTCACCCAGGTGGCGCAGCGCGATCAGATTCTCGGGATCGAGGTTGAGCGCAGCTTCGAACGTGCCTTTGGCTTCGTCGTAGCGGCCCGCCTCAAAGAGCGCCTGACCGTAGACGACATGCCCGTTCATGTTCCCGGGCTGCTCGGCGAGGTGGCTTTGGCAGAGTGAGATTGCCTGATCCAGATCGCCGGCCTTCCGATACTCGTTGGCGAGCGACGCGAAGAACCGGCGAGGGTTCTCGTCGTAGCGCTTCTTTAATTCGTCTATGCGATCGGAGGCTGGCATTGCGGACGGCAGAGGGCAGACGGCAGACGGCAGCTACGGACGGCGGAACTACAGTGTAATAATGGTGACGGTTGGACCGCACCACAGGTAATCAGCAATGTACGCGCCACGCTCAGCGCCAGTCAATCAGAAGTTCATTTGTCCCTTGATTTTAGCCCCTGCGAGCCGGTATTTTTGAAGGCTCTGTCAGACCCTAGTACACCACGAATTTTGCAAGGGAGTGCCGCACGTGTTGCAACAGATGCGGAACAACGCGAAGTGGATCTGGATCGTCATCGTGGTCGCCTTTGTCGGCGGCTTCCTGCTGTTCCAGACCTCCGGCCTCGCCGGTCGCTCAGCCGTTACCACCTCTACCGCCGTCGGTAAGGTCAACGGGACCGAAATCAGCTATATCGCCTGGCAGAATACGACTGCCACGTTGGTCCAGCAGCAGGAGACGCGCCTCGGCCGCGGAATGACGCTCGACGAGCGCGCCCAGCTCGAGACGCAGGCATTCAACGATCTCGTCAGCGATGTCCTTCTCAATCAGGAATTCGAGAAGCGCGGCATCCGCGTGACCGACGATGAAATCATCAGCGCCGCCAAGACGTCGCCACCGCCGGATCTCGTGAACTCACCGGAGCTCCAGACGGACGGCCAGTTCGACCCCAGCAAGTACGCGCGTTTTCTCGCGAGCCCGACCGCCCGCCAGCAGGGGCTGCTCGCGCGGCTTGAGCAGTTCTATAGAACGGAGCTTCCGAAACAGAAGCTGTACAATCAGGTCGCCGGCGACATTTTCGTCCCCGACGCCCGCCTCTGGCTGACGTGGCGCGATGCGCACGACTCGGCGACTGTGTCTTCGGTTGCGTTCAAGCCGATGTCGACGAAAGAGATCAAGGACGCAGTAACAGAAGCCGACATGCAGAAGTACTACGACGCGCACACGAAGGACTTCGACCGTCCTGCGCGCGCATCAATTTCGATCGTGCAGATCAATCGCAAGCCGACGGCTGCCGACACTGCGGCGACGCTTAAGAAGATCCTCGCCATTCGCGCGGAGCTCGAGAAGGGCGCGAAGTTCGAGGACGTCGCGAAACGCGAGTCCGAAGACACCGTCAGCGGCAAAGACGGCGGCAAGCTGCCGATGAGCGCGAAGGGCACGTATGTCACCGCGTTCGAAGATGCGGCGTACAAGCTCAAGGTCGGCGAGCTCTCCGCCCCCGTGCTCACACCGTACGGCTACCACATCATTCGGGTCGATACACACAAAGGCGACTCGATCTCGATGCACCACATCCTGAAGTTCATCAAGCAGGATGATTCGGCGGCCACGAAGTCCGATACGCGCGCCGATACGCTCGCGAAGCTCGCTGCGAGCGCAGTGGAACCGGCAAAGTTCGACAGCGCGGCGAAGAAGCTGGGGCTGCTCGTCTCGCGCATCAATCTCGAAGAAGGTTCGCCCGCCGTGTACCTCAACCATGTGGTGCCGAGCGCGGCTGCATGGGCGTTCGGCGGCGCGAAGGTCGGCGAGTCGAGCGATCTGTTCGACGACGAGCAGGGCTACTATCTCGTTCGCCTCGATTCGATTCACACGGGCGGCGTGAAGCCGTTCGCCGATTTGAAGGCGGAGCTTCGCGAGCTCGCAGCACATCAGAAGTCGCTCGACGAGCTCGTCCCGAAAGCGAAGGCATTCTCGGCGGCCGCAGCGGCGTCGACGCTCGAAGGAGCGGCCAAGGCGCAGGGGATGACAGTCGAGAAGGTCGGCCCGTTTGCACGCAGCTCGCAGGTTCCGGAACTCGGGATGCTGTCCGAGGCAGTTGGTGCGGCGTTCTCACCGACGCTGCCGATTGGAGCAGTGAGCGCTCCGATCAAGACCGATGCTGGCGTGTTCGTGATCCGCGTGGATAAGCGGACGAGTTCAGATTCGGCGAAGTGGATGGCGCAGAAGCCGACGCAGCGGGATCAGCTGACACGAGCGCTTCGCGAGCAGCGGATTCGGATGTATCTGGACGGAGTGAAGAAGTCGGCGAAGATTGATGATCGTCGGAAGGAACTGCAGAATGCGCAGCGGAAAGCGACTTCTTAACGGCATAACTCTCAGCCGGGACCTGCCAGATAACTGAAACTGTCAGAAACAAAGAAGGCCCCGCAGATGATTGCGGGGCCTTCGATTTTCACGCTGGAGTGGTCTGACAGTTATTCGGTTGTCTGATAGTTCCCCGCTGACAGTTATGCCGTTAAATCAACCGCTTCGGCTCGGCAGCGGGCGCCGATTCCTCGCGCACCGGCATCGACGCCGGCGGGAGCGACGCATTCTGCGACGGGGTATCAATCGAATTCTGCACTTCGTTCATATTCTTCTTGAATTCCTTGATTCCCTTCCCGAACGAACCGGCAATCTCAGGAATCCGCTTGGCTCCGAACAGCAGCAAGCAGACCAACAACAGCAGGCCGATTTCCATCGGGCCAAAGATCGAGGCTTGAAGTGGCATACCGTCTCCTAGAAAAGCGAACGCGCAATCAGATAGGCGATCAGGACCCCGACGAGACTCAGCAACGATACGTCGAGCGCGATGGGCCCCAATCCAAACTTGATGATAACCAAATCTATGTCGATATGCCCCAATGAGGGCGTAACGGCCGTCGTCAGGAACTCCTTCACCGATCCCGACGGGAGCCATTTCCGGGCGCCCGCGGTCATCAGCCCACCGACCAGGAAGCCACAGATCAGCACTATGGCATGATACCCCGGCCTATTCTTCGACGATCCTTTAGGCGCCATAGTTACGACCTCCGGTCCAAGACGTAGGCGATAGCATCAGCCAAAGCCTGACGGGCCTCGCTCGCGGGCAGCCCCGCCAGCGCCTCCTCGGCCTCCTGCGCGAACTCTTCGCCCTTCCGGCGCGCATAATCGAGCCCGCCACATTCCGTGACGATCTGGACCACTTCGGCGATCTCCGTGTCAGCCGGGACCGGGCTCGCGAACAGTGCGTTCACCACCGAGCGCTGCGCGGGCGACATCGCCGGGAGCGCCGCGATCAATGGCAGCGTCACCTTGTGCTCGCGCAGATCATTTCCGCTCGGCTTCCCCGTTACGCTTTCGGTCTCGGTGTAATCGAGCAGGTCATCGGCGAGCTGGAACGCCATGCCGAGCTGCTCGCCATACCGGCGCAGCGCTGCGCGATGACGCGGTGCGCCGCAGATCGCGCCAACCTCACACGAGGCGCCGAGCAGCGATGCGGTCTTCGCGCGATTGAGCGCGAAATAATCGGTCTCGGAAAAACTCAGCGCGTCGTACGAAGCGAGCTGACGCATCTCGCCGAGCGTCATCTCGTTCGACGCAGACGTGAAGGCACGAAGCGGTTCTATTTGCTCCAGGCGGACGAGCTCGGCGAGCGCGCGCGAATAGAGATAGTCGCCCATGATCACGGCGATCTGGTGCGAGAAGAGCGCGTTGATCGTCGGCTGGCCGCGGCGGACATTCGAGTGATCCACCGAATCATCGTGCACGACGCTCGCGAGATGCACGAGCTCGGCAACCGCCGCCATCGCCGTCGCCATCGGTACGGTGCGGTCCTCAAGTGCGCTCGACAGCAGCAACAGTGTGGGACGAAGCATCTTCCCCTTCATCCCCATCAGGTGCGCATTCACCGCGGCGATGATCGGCGCGTCGGCCTTCACGATGCGCCACATCTCAGTCGGCACGTTCGCGAGCTGCTCGCGAACGGGCGTCTGAATTTCCAGCAGCGCGGATGCAACAGGCGCGCGGAGTCGCTCGATGATCGTCACGACGCCATCGCCTTGTCTACCGCGTTCAAGCGATCGCCGACATCGCGAAACTGGATGTCGACGCCGAACACGCGCTCGTAAACTCCTTTTGCGTCGGCAGGTTTGCCGAGCGACTCGTTGATATATCCGAGCAGATAGAGGACGCCGACGAGCTGTTCATCGCGCGCGCCCGGCTCGCTGAGTGCACGGGTGAGAATCGTCGCGGCAACAGGCAGCTGCTTTTTCTCGAGGAAGCACTGGCCGAGCGCTTCGTATGTGCGCACGCGATGTTCGTGACCGCGGAGCGCTTTTTGAAACTGAGAAATTGCTTCGTCGAGCAGTCCCATTTCTTTGTACGCGACGCCGAGATCGTAGTTCGACTCGTGATCTTCGGAGTCGACGTTTTCGGCAACGCCCTGCTTGAACTTCTTGAGCATGTCGGCGAAGTCGGCCGCCTCATCACCGGTCGGCGCCTCTTCGTCGACGACCATGCGCGTGGACTTCGGACCTTCTTCATCGCGCAGCCAGTCGCCGAGCGAAACGAAGTCATCATCCCCGCCGATTGCAGCAGCCGGGGGTTCATCGACGGGCGGGAGCTGCGACGCATCGAGCGCCGCCGTGTAGCGGCGGCCACCCTTTGCCGGCGTGAAGACGCGCGTCGTGCGCGCCGTGGTTGCGCGCGGCCCGGTCGGCGATTCGATCGGTTCAGGCGGCGTTCCGAACGACTCGAGCGCGGCCTGCGCGCGCACGTCATCTGGCGAGAGCTCGAGCACGCGATGGTACACCTGCTTCGCTTTCTCCGCCTGTCCGTCGCGGAAGAGCGCGTCGGCGAGTTCGACGTACGCTTCGGCAAGGCGGGCTTTGTCGTTCGCGCGAAACGCATACTCGACGCGCTTCTGATGATGGCGCACCGACGCGGGATTCAGACGGATGATTTCATCCGCGATCGCACGCGCGGCGTCGAGATCGTTTCCTTTCTCGAATCCCACGAGCGCGGCTTCCAACTCTTTCAGGCCGCCTTCGCGATCGCCCTGATCGAGCAGCGCTTCTGCGTACTCGCGATGGAGTGCCCAGTTATCCGGATCGTCTACAAGCCGAACGCCGAGCATCCCGGCAGAGTTCGCGAGAACGGACGTGGTGCGACGAACCGGCGGCGGAAGTTCTTCGACCTGTTCAGCCGGAAGCTCCGAAAAGGTGATGGCCTCTTCGGGTGCTTCGGCGACGAGCTCGATCAACTCTTCAGATTCACGTGCAATCAGCTCCGCAGATTTTCTCGGTGCTGTCGGCTCGTCCATATCGAGCAGCGGCAGATCGAGATCGATCGTTGGAACTGTTGATTGCGCCGGAATGTGCGCGGTACCGGCGGCCGGCGTTCCGTCGAGATCGATCATCGGCAGATCGCCGGGGAGCGCGAGATCGCTGATGCGGGCGCCCGTGGGAGCTTCGACGATCGCCCCCAGATCCAGCTCGGCGAACTCGCTCGCGTCGAGCGGTGCGGGCTCGATGATCGCGGTATCGCTGAACGACGTGGTCTCGAGGCCGAGTATCGCGCCGGAGGTCGGGCGCGGCTCCGTTATCGGCTCCGGCATCGACGTCGGAATAATTTCGACGGCCTGCGCAGGAGTCGGCGTTGGCGGCGGCGAGACGTCGATCTTCGTGCTGATCCCGCGCGTGAGACGCGATGCGCGCGGTGTAGGCGCGTCGAGATCGATGAAGATGAGATCGTCGCTCTTCGCGCGGCGTCCACCGTCGCCGGATTTTCCTTCAGCGTTCGGGTCGATCGCCTTCATGCGCTCGAGCGTCGCCTGCGCTTCTGCCGTGCGGCCGGCGCCATCGTAGCGCGCGTAGAGCATCTGCAGCTGCTCGAGCGCTTCGGTTTTGCGCTCGGCTTTCGTCAGCTGCTCGGCGAGCATCAGGCGGATGTCGTCTTGATCGGGGCAGAGATCGGCGAACTCTTTCAGTGCGCGGAATGCTTCTTCCATCTGGCCGGACTTCTGCATCCGGTCCGCGTACTCGAGAAAATTCGATTTTGCGTCGCCATTGAATCCCTTGGCGGCGCTGATCTTTCCGAGTTTGTAGTAGACCGTCGCGCGGCCCGGCGAGGTGCGCAGGATTTTATTGCACAGCGCGATCGCGTTGTTAAAAAATCCGCCTTCCGCGTAGAGATCGACGGCGCGCTCGTACAGCGTGACGGCCTCGGGCGTGCTGCCCTGGCGGACGAGAAGATCGCCGACGCGGTTATAGAGACCGACGTCGACATTTTCGTCGCCGCCCGCGTCGAAGACGTCGAGGATTTCTCGATACGCCGCAATCGCCTTATCGAGCTGTTTTTTCTGCTCGAAATCGGCGGCTTTCTTCCTTAGAGCAGCGACGTTTGCCATGAGAGGAGAAAGCTATGCCGTGCGCCCTAGCCGTGACAAGCTTTTCCGCGCGCCCAAGAGCGGCTGCATCGGTGGTCCCCGTACCAGTACGGGAGTTCCCGGATGTCGCCGATGTCAAAGAGGGCCAGGTCGGCCGAGAAACCGGGGCTCAGCTGGCCGGTTTCGGCGGCGAGCCCGAGTGCCGCGGCGCCGTTGGTGGTCGCGCCGAGCATCGCCTCCGCCACCGAGAGATGGAGCTGGCTCACCGCGAGGGTCAGCATGAGCGGAAAGTTGACTGTCGGCGATGTCCCCGGATTGAAATCGGTGGCAAGAGCGATCGCGGCGCCGGCGGCTATGAGATCGCGCGCGGGTGCCTGTCGGGTTTTGCCGAGGAACAGCATTGTGCCGGGGAGCAGCGTCGCGACGGTCTGGCTCGCGGCGAGGGCCCTGATACCGGGCTCGGAAATGGCGGCGAGATGGTCAGCGCTGGTCGCGCCGAGTTCGGCGGCGAGCTCGGCGGCACCACTCGGCTCGAGTTCGTCGGCATGGAGTTTGAGCGCGAGGCCGTGCGTGCGTGCCGCGCCGAGAATCTTCCGCGTCTCGTCGAGCGTGTAGACGCCGGGCTCACAAAAAATGTCGACGAATGTCGCGAGTTTTTCTTGTGCGACGCGCGGAATCATTTCGTCGGTCAGGAGCGCGATGTACTCGGCGCGCTGGCTGGATTTCGCACGATATTCGAGCGGAATTTCGTGTGCGCCGAGGAAGGTCGGGACGATGCGAATCGGGAGCGCGGCTTGGAGGCGCTGGATGACGCGGAGCGATTTTAATTCATCGTCGAGCGTGAGGCCGTAGCCGCTTTTCAGCTCGACGGTCGTGGTGCCGTGCGCGGCGAGCCGTTTGATGCGCGGGAGTGCGAGCGCAAACAGCTCGTCTTCGGAGCGCGAGCGAAGATCGCGCACGGAACTGTGGATTCCCCCGCCCTGCCTGGCGATTTCCATGTAGCCGAGTCCGGAAGCGCGCAGTTCCTGCTCTTCGAAACGCGGTTTGCCGAAGATGCCGTGGGTGTGGGAATCGATCAGGCCGGGGGTGAGGACGCCACGGGCGCAGTCGATGCGGGCGGCGGTGGGGTGGGAGCGTTCGAGATCGGATTGCGGGCCGACGGCGGTGATCTTGTCGTTTTCGGTCGCGACTGCGGTGTTGGTGAGGACTCGCAGGTCGTTCAACTCGGCACCTCGCCGAGCGCGGGCGGGGCCGGAACAGGTGACAACCTGCGACGAGTTGATGAAGAGTGATGAGTTGTTCATACAAGTGGAAAGTTAACCACTAACCGTTGGTCGGTGTTCTGTTAACCGATTCGTCCTGACTCCGACCCGTGTCGAAGTGGGTCGTGGCCAGGACGAATTTTCATACAGAACACCGACCAACAGTTAGTAGTTAACAGTTCACTAGTTTTATGTTCTCGAACGGCGGTTTTTATGTTCTCGGCACGCCCTCGGGCAGTGCCGCCCTCGTGGCTCGGTCACTCATGAGCTGCGTCACGAACCGCTGCCCCTCGCCGATCCGCTCGACTTCGAGCGCGACAGCTTCGATCCCCTGCTCCATCCGTTCCATCCGGTCAGTTACATCCTTCGGGATTTGCAACGGCGCCGGCCGGTTGCCCCGTCGGAAAATGAGCCGGGCGAACGCGATCGAGAGCGGCAGGCCGATGGTGAACATCCCGACGATGGACATTGCGGTTAGCTGTCCGGCGCTCGGCTGGCCGTAGCGGAACGGGGCACCCGTGCTGGTCGACGTCTGCTTCATGAGTCCGCTCGGCGCGGCAGAAAGCGCGCGGCCGGATGCGGCGATATCTGCTTCGAGCGTCGTGATTCTGGCGTCGAGCTGCAGGATTCTTGTCTCGATCCCCGTTTGATCCGGCCCTGGTCTGGCGCTGCGGAGCGCCCGCGAAAGGTCGTTGCGGCGCGAGTTTGCCGAGATGAGCTGACTGCTCAGTTCGGTCCGCTGTGCCTGCAGCGCATCGACGTCCGACTGGTTGATCGGCACCGGGAACTGCGCCGGCGCGCCAGGGGTCGGCGCAGCCGAAGCCGGCGCCGCAACCGGATTATTGGGAGCGCTCCCCTTCGGAGCCCCCGGAGCCCTCGTAGTCGCCTGAGCCATGATTGCCATTACGGCACTATCTCCTTCCCGGTTTCGAAACGGTCATGTCGCGGTTCGCCGACAGCCGTCAGCACAGGGCTATAAGCTCACAGCCGTAAGTTCTAAGCTCTTAGCTCTCAGCTCTCAAGCTTTCGCGGCAAGATCCCGGAATCTGCTCAGCGTCAGCGGGGCCTGCGCCTCCCCCCTGCACGCGTAATAACACTTGTTACACGAGATCGGCTCATACCGCGTATGCTCCTTCCAATGATGATCCGGCGCAAAATCCGGACATCTCCGCACATGCCCCGACGGATCGATATGGATCGTCGTCTCCCCCGCCCGGCACGGCTCCGTCATCTCCCCACGCAGATACCGCGGGATCTGCGCGATATACCAATCCGAGTTGCTCAGTACCCCGCGATGCGCGGCTTTGTATTCGAGCAACTCGGCGGTCAGTGCCTCGATTCGCGCGAGCTGCTCGGGCCGGATCAGATGCGCGCCGTTTCCATTTTTGAAATCGGTGTAGACAGAAAGATTCGCGCCAACGCCGAGCGACGCGGCGCGCCGCACAATCGGCATGACGTCGTCGATGTTGTCGTCCTTGATGACGGTATTGAACCGCACCGTCATCCCGCGCGCAGCCATTTGTGGAGCGACGTTCAGGATCTTCGCCGCCAATCCGGGAATCTTGCGCGCTTTGTCATGACGCTCGTCGAGATAGTCGAGCGAAATATTTATTTGATCGAGGCCGGCTTTCCACAGCGATTCCGCGCGCTCCAGCGAGAGCATCCCGCCGTGCGTGATCAGCGTGAGATACGTAAAAGGCGCCGCACGATCGACCTCGGCAATTATCGCTTCGAGATCCTTCCTCAGCAGCGGCTCGCCACCCGTAAACGTGATCATCATCGGGGCGAAACGCCTGGCTGCGTCGGCGAACGATTTGAGTTCGTGCGCTTTGCTGGCGGGGTCAGTTTTCCAGTAATCGCAGAAATCGCAGCCGGCGTTGCACCGCATTGTGACTTCGAAATGCACTAAGACCGGACGCCGGAATGCGCGGAGTTTTGCGTATTTGTAGGCGAAGGGGATTAGGTGCCAGGGGCGGTAGTTTTTGCTTAACATCAACTGCAGCCATGAACGGCGACGGCGTTGTCAGACGCTAGACGGAAGATCTTAGACTTTAGATGCAAACTTAGGCTCGCATGGGGAGCTGGATTCCGTTCTTCGCGGCGTTCTGAATGGCGATTTCATACCCGGCATCCGCGTGTCTTGCTACGCCGATGCCGGGGTCGTTCGTGAGGACGCGCTCGAGACGGAGACGCATCTCGGGGGTGCCGTCGGCGACGATAACTTGGCCGGCGTGCAGGGAGTTGCCGATTCCTACGCCGCCGCCGTGATGGAAGCTCACCCAGCTTGAGCCGCTCGCGACGTTGAGCAACGCGTTGAGAATCGGCCAGTCGGCGACGGCATCGGTTCCGTCCTTCATTCCCTCGGTCTCGCGGAATGGCGAGGCGACGCTGCCGGTGTCGAGATGGTCACGGCCAATCACAATCGGCGCGCTGATCTCGCCGGTCGCGACGAGATCGTTGATCGCGACGCCAAGCTTTGCACGGTCGCCCTGGCCGAGCCAGCAGATTCGCGCGGGGAGGCCCTGAAAGTGAATGCGCTGCTGCGCCTTCTCGATCCAGGTGCGCAGATGTTTGTCGTGCGGAAATAATTCGAGCACCAAACGATCTGTACGCGCGATGTCAGCGGGATCGCCGGAGAGCGCGGCCCAGCGGAACGGGCCTTTCCCCTCGCAAAAGAGCGGGCGGATGTACTCGGGCACGAAGCCTGGAATCGTGAATGCGTCGGCGAGGCCGGCATCGAACGCGACCGTGCGAATATTGTTGCCGTAGTCGAATACAATCGCGCCGCGGTCCTGCATCGCGCGCATTGCACGCACGTGCACGACCACATCTCCGGTTGCACGCGCGATATACGCCGTGGGATCGCTCTTCCGCAGCGCTGCGGCTTCGTCGAGCGACATCAGCGATGGCACGTAGCCGTTGAGCATATCGTGCGCGCTGGTTTGATCGGTCACGACATCGGGTGTGATTCCGCGCGAGACGAGCTCGGGGAGAACATCGGCGGCATTGCCAACCAAGCCTATGCTCAACGCGCTCTTGCTCGCGCGCGCTTCGTTCACCCACGCGAGCGCCTCGTCGAGCGACTCTGTCATCCGATCGCAGTAGCCCGTCGCCAAACGCTTCTCGATGCGCGCGGGATCAACTTCGACGCCGACCATCACTGCGCCCTGCATTGTTGCGGCAAGTGGCTGCGCGCCGCCCATCCCGCCGAGTCCGGAGGTGAGCACGAAGCGTCCCGCGAGCGAGCCGCCAAAATGCTGTCGGGCGACTGCGCCGAATGTCTCGTACGTCCCCTGCACTATTCCTTGCGACCCGATGTAAATCCACGACCCCGCCGTCATCTGGCCGTACATCATCAGGCCGCGCCGCTCGAGCTCGCGGAAGTGATCCCATGTCGCCCAGCGGCCGACGAGATTCGAATTCGCGATCAGTACACGCGGCGAATGCGTGTGCGTGCGGAAGACTGCGACGGGTTTCCCGCTCTGCACGAGCAGCGTTTCGTCGTTTTCCAGCGCGCGCAGCGCGGCGACAATCGCGTCGAACGACTCCCAGTTGCGCGCTGCTTTTCCGGTGCCGCCATAAACAACGAGATCGGCCGGCCGCTCTGCGACGTCGGGATCGAGGTTGTTCATCAACATCCGGAGCGCAGCTTCCTGCTGCCATCCTTTGCAGCTCAGCGTGCTGCCGCGCGGCGCGCGAACCACGCGAGCACCCGCCGGTGCGGTTGCCTGTGCGGCTGCCGTCGTCATGACGCGCCCTCGACGAATTCACCGCGTGCGATCGCGTCGGCGAGCAGCGTGATATCACCGCCGAGAACGCGATCATCGGTGAGGGTTTTCACGAGCGCGCGTGTTTTATCGTACGCGCGCTCGATGCCGGCACTCGAGCGCAGCGGCCGGCGATAGTCGATCCCCTGCATCGAGCACATGAGTTCGATACCGAGAACGTGCTGCACGTTGCGAATGATGCGGCGAAGTTTCCACGCGGCGCCCATCGCCATCGGCACGACGTCCTCTTTACCACCGTCGGTTGGAATCGTGTCCACACTGGACGGATGGGAGAGCACTTTGCATTCGCTTGCAACAGCGGCCGCGGTCACCTGC
This sequence comes from uncultured Gemmatimonadota bacterium, assembly GCA_903910555.1. Classification (GTDB taxonomy): domain Bacteria; phylum Gemmatimonadota; class Gemmatimonadetes; order Gemmatimonadales; family Gemmatimonadaceae; genus Fen-1231. The sequence continues at coordinate 56,679 of CAIVZZ010000013.1, forward strand.
GCCATCATGAAACCGGAATGCACTCCGGCGTCGCGCGCGAGAAATGGCGGGAGTCCTTCGTTCAGATCGGGATGGACGAGGCGATCGATGCGACGTTCGGACATCGTCGCGAGGTTGGTCATAGCGATCGCCAGGAAATCGAGCGCCATCGCGACGGCCTGACCGTGGAAGTTCCCGCCGGACAGCATGGTGCCGTCGTCAAACACCAGCGGGTTGTCGGTGGCGGCGTTCAGTTCGCGCGCGATGACGTTCTCGGCGAACACTATTGCATCCAGGACTGGTCCATGCACTTGGGGCATGCAGCGGAGCGCGTAGGCATCCTGCACGCGCGGATCGTTGGCGCGGTGTGATTCGCGGATCGCGCTGCCGTCGAGCAATGATCGCAAGAGCGCGGCGGATGCAGCCTGACCTGTTTGGCCGCGCGCTTCGTGAATGCGGGCGTCGAATGCCGTGGGAGTGCCGAGCAGGGCTTCGAGCGAGGCGGCACCGGCGACGTGAGCGGTATGCCAGACGGCTCGCGCATCGCCAACGCCGAGCGCTGCGATCGCGGTGTGCGCCTGGGTGCCGTTGATAAGCGAGAGCCCTTCTTTCGGGCCGAGAACGATCGGGGTCAGTCCTGCCTGTTTGAGCAACTCGGCAGCGGGGCCGCGCTCGGCTTGACCATCGGCACCGCGGCAAAGTTCGCCTTCGCCGATCAGTGAGAGCGCGAGATGGGCAAGTGGAGCCAGATCGCCGCTCGCGCCTACGCTCCCCTGCTCGGGAACAAGCGGCCAGAGATCGGCATTGAGCATCGCGCAGAGGAGTTCGGGCAATGCTGATCGTGCGCCCGAGAATCCCTTCGCGAGAACATTCGCGCGGAGCAGCATCATCGCGCGAACTTCGCGGCGCGGCAGTGGAGTACCGACGCCGGCCGAGTGGCTGCGGACGAGATTTATTTGCAGCGCCGCGAGTTTGTCCGGCGGGATCGCGACGTCGGAAAGTTTGCCGAAGCCGGTGGTGATGCCGTAGACGACATCGTTTCGCGCCACAATCGCGTCGACAACCGACCGGGTAGCCGCCATTCTTTTTACCGCTGACGGCTCGAGCGAGACACGAGCGTTGTCTTCTGCGACCGCACGGACTTGAGCGATCGTAAGCGTCGAACCGTCGATCGAAACTTGGGTGGAACTCATAGGCTGAAGGATAGTGGCAGAGAATCGACTTGAGCTAAGGTTGCCGATAATCATTCCGATTGTAGTTGAACTTCACCGACTGCTCCGCCTTCAGCGAAATAAAGAATGTGAAGGAGAAATTCCCGTTCGGCGCCTGGGTAAATCCGAACACCGCCGTCCAGTCGTGCAGATCACGCGAAAGCGACAGCGTCTGCGATCCGAACTGATTCAGCTCGAGGTCATAGTTCGTCTGCCAGCTCGCCGCCCATTTTTCGGTGAGACTGAAACTCGTCCGGAACGCGATATTCATCTGCCCGGGCAGCTGGATGATCGAGCCGCCCGCGGTCGTCGTCGAGTTCGTCGGACTGACCGGCGGTGATGCAAGAGCATTGCGCACGCACAGATCGTACGCGATCGGATTGACCTGCTGGAGCGAGACGCACTGGAGCGTCGGATCGTACGGGATCGCTCCGGGGATCGGCCGCTGCTGGTTCTTCGTGAATGTGATCGACGCGTTGAATCCCTGCCCCGCCGGAAGCCCCATCAGCGGATTCTGCGGACTGTTCGGCCCGGTCACCGTCTGCATCTGCGCAACCGTCGCATCCGTCTGGTTCATCGTCGGCCGCAGGAGATTTCCGGTGGAATCACGCTGTGCGACCGGCGGCGGTGGCGGCGCGACGCCGAACATTCGCTGGAACAAATGCACCACCGGCGACTTTCCGTCGATATTGAATGACGCCCGGATATCGGTGAGATAGGGCGCGAACTTCGCCGAGTCGCTCAGCACACTGCCCTGAAAGAGCGAATAGTCGGAGCCGAAATCGAAGCCGGGGAGCAGATCGGAACGCAGCGTGTAGCCGAAGTTATCCGTGCTGAATCCAGTCTTGTGCGTCTCCTGCGCGCGCTCGAAATCCCATGTCAGCGGCGTGAAGGTCAGCGAGAGCACCTTCAGCTTCTTCGCGTTTTCCGGGTGCGTGATATCCGAATCGCCGCCCTGCTTGAGTTTTGCTTCGATATTTGTCGAGAGCGCGAGCGTTGCTTGTTTCTGCGCGAGCGCGCCGAGATATCCGATCGGCGAGCGACCTGTGGCTTCGAGGTATTCGGCGCTCACCGTGGCGGCGCCGGAATACGAGAACGAGAGCGCCGGCGTGATCGAATGACGGATTTTCGACACCCAGGGCGAGAAGAGGCCGCCATCGAACAGGCCGTAAAAGGTCGGCGAAATACTCAGGCCGTACGAGAGCCGCTTGCTCTGCGAAATCCACGCCGCTCCGGTGCGCTCGCTGCGCACGAAATACGCGCCCGGATCGACATTCGCGATTGAAATATTCGGTGTGATGTTCCACTGACTGTGAATGAGCTGCGGCGTCGCCGCGCTCAGATCGAAATCGACCGTTTCGAGATAGGTGCGCTGATAAACGCGCTTGGTGCGCGACGCCGTATCGAGCGGATTCAGGATCGTGCGGAGCTGCGGATAATCGTCCTCGGTATCACCCGCACGCACCGCGGCCGTCACCTGAAAATCGCCGATCTTGAACGGTGTGTTGAGCGCGAGCTGCGTGTTGTGCGTGCTCGCATCGACCTTGGTGCTGTCGAGCGTCCCGTCGGACAGCGTGCTGTAGCGGTACGCGAAGTCTGTCTGCGAATCGATGTGCAGGCTTGCCGCCGACGTGAACGTCAAACTCGGCGTCCAGAGCAGCCAGCTGCTCACGTTGATCGGCTTCGACGTGATGCTGACGCTCGGATAGCTCTCGTCCACCTGCGGCCGACCGGGATATTGCCTTCGCTCGCCGCCGACCTGCAGTGAGAACGCACCCATATCCTGCGAATAGCCGACCTGCGAGAGAATCGTCGCGAGAGGCGAGAGCGGGTTAATCGCGGTTTGTCGCTGGACCGTGGTGTTCGACGTGTAGTTCAGGTTCATCGTCAGCCGCGAGGCGAGCGAGAAGTTCTGCACGTGCTGCCACGACAGTGAAAAATTCGAAGAGCCCGTGCTCAAATCCTGTTCTGATACGGAGAACGAGCCCGAGAGAAACCGATCGCGCACGCGGTAGCGGAGCGTGCCGTGATACCAGACCCAGCCGGGATCGAACTCCGTGGCCTTCGCGGCGCTTCGCCAGTCCATCGAAACTTGCGCGTCGTAATAATCGCTCAGCGCGAAGTAGTATCCCGCGTTGTAGAGCGTACGACGATAATCGGGACTGTTGCGCAGCAACTCGGTGAGTCCGAACTGCGGCGTGAGAATTCCCGAATGGCGCCCGTCGCGCGAATCCTGAAAAATGAACGGGAACCACATGACCGGAATGTCCTGGATGTAGAGGATCGCCGGTCGTGCGACCATCACATTTCCACCGACCCGCTTGATCTCCGTCGCGCGGAAGTGGTAGTGCGGAAAGGTGTCGTCGCAGCTCGTGATCGTGCCGTCTATTCCATAGAACGCGTTCCCCTGCGCCGATGCCGTATCGCCGGAGAATGCCGCCTTGTGCGCCTGCACATACCAGGTGGAGGTGCTCTTGGCAGAGGTAGAAATGCGGCCGCCCCGCCCTTCCTTGCGCTGCAGATCGTACACGAGGCAGTCGGGGCCGCCGGCGTGCACGTCGTCGGCCCCGCTGCGCGAGGGGTCGTGCAGCACGATCGAGTCGCCGCACGCGCGGACCGTGTTCGCGCTGTCGGTATACACGATCCTGTCGGCAACGAGCAGCGTCGGCTCCCGCAGCACGGCGACCCGATCCGGTCCGTTGCGAATGATCGTGATGGATTTGTCGCTTGCGCCAAAGACAACTTCGTCGCCTTTGTAGCGCACGAGCTGATGGTTTTTCTCGTTGCCGAGCCGCATCAGCACCTCGCCCAGCGAATCGGCGAGTGCCCACTTCACCAGCGGAACGTTTTTGAGCGAGTCCTTTTTTGCCTGCGCCGAATCCGCGGCGGTGCGCATTGGATTCGTCGGCGTGACCGTCCGCGGATTCTGCGGCGGCGGCGGCGCGCCGGTCGTGCCGACCTGCGCATGCGCGCCCCGGGGCACGGCGAGGACGATCAGCGACACAACGGCCGCGGCCGCGAAAGAGAAATCAGAGAAAACGCGGAGCGCGCGCCGGCCGCGCATCACCCCGCGACGCCTCCTGAAATCTCCGCCTCCCGCTCGCGTTTCAACCGCGCGCGATAGACAAAGCGCGAGACGATGATGCTCACCTCATACAGACCGTACACGGGAATCCAGAGCATCAGCGTCGAAATAATGAAGTCACCAGGGGTGACGATTTCGCAAATAATGAGCGTGCCAACTGCAGCGTGCCGCCGGTACTTCGTCAGGAACTGCGGCGTGATAAGACCGATCGCCGTCAGCACGAGAATCACGATCGGAAGTTCGAACAGCACGCCGAACGCCAGCGATATGGCAAACAAGAATCCGAAGTACTCGGACGCCATGAACATCTGATCGAGCGAATCTCCCGGCAATTTCTCCATCAGACTCATCGTCACCGGGACGAACACGAACACCGACATCGCGATGCCCGCCAAAAAGAGCACCGTCGCAGCAATGAGCGCCGGGACGAGCACCTTCTTTTCCTTTGGGGCGAGCGCCGGCGCGAGGAACGACCAGATCTGATACCCCACAACCGGAAATGCGAGCACCACTGCGAGCGCGACCGCCGCTTGGAGCAGCAGTGTGAACTTTTCGACAGGTCCCGTGATGACGAGGTGCTTGCCGTGCAGATACGGCTCGATCGGATGCGTCACGATCCCGATCACGTCGATTCCCGACGCGGTCGTCAGCCAGAAGGTGAAAATGAGCGCGATCGCAACCGCGAGCAGACTCTTCAGGATGCGCCAACGCAGTTCCTCGAGATGGTCGAGGAACGGCATTTCGGCGGTTACACCTTGTTGATCTAGCGGCAAAGGGTCGGCTCCGTGAACGCGCCGCGGCATCGCGGCGCGTTGAGATCACGGCTTCTTGATCTGGTCGGCGACAGTGGCTGCCTCAGGCGACCGCGGATACTGGTCGAGGATCTGTTGGAACAGCACTTTCGCGGCCGCAGTGTTCCCGGCCTGCTTGGCGGCCATGCCGCGCTTGTACAGCGCGTTCGACGCGTGCTCGGTCTTGGGATACTTGGCCACCACGATCGCATACGCTGAATCGGCCGCCGCGGCGTTGCCGTCGAGATCGTACGCACGCGCGATGCCGAACTGCGCTTCGCCGGCGAGTTCGTTCGTCGGGAACTGCTCGAGGAATCCTTCGAACACCGAGCGCGCCGTCGAGTAGGAGCCGCGGTTCAGCTGCGCCATTCCCGCCTGATACAGCTGCGTCGGCCCTGTTGGCGCCGATGCCGCTGTTCCCTGTACTCCCGGCGCCGCACTCGGCGCAGCGGCCGTCGCGAGCTCAGCCTCCTGCCGCTCAAACTGCGCCTTCACATCCTGCAGCTTCTTCTGGTTCTGCCCCGTCAGTTCCTGCAGCGCGATCATCTGCTGGCCGAACGTGTGCATCTCGATCGACAGGTCGCCCTGGAAGCGCGAGACGTCCGACGCGAAGCGCGCGAGAAAGGCATTGAGGGAGCGCAGCGAATCGGAAACCGCACCGACCTGCACCGCAGCCGCCGCGAACTGCGCGCGATGCACGGAATCGGAGCGCGCGTTCTCGGCGCGCAGCACTGCGATATCGCCCTGCAGCGTACGCACATCATTGCGAGTGGCAAAGCACGCCGCTCCGGCCATCAATACGACGGCCGGAACGAGCGCAACACGTGTCGCACCACGGGTAAAACGACGGATCACTTCGGCATCCTCAGCATGTCACCGCCCGCGATGATTTCGAATTCGCCGCGGCGATTCTGCGACCACGCGCCTTCGTTCTCACCCTGCGCCGCCGGGCGCTCTTTGCCAAAGCTCACCATTTCAAAACGCGATGCGGCGATGCCGCGCGAGACGAGATAGCGCTGCACCGATGCCGCGCGACGCTGACCGAGCGCCAGGTTGTATTCGTCGGAGCCGCGGTCGTCCGTGTGGCCCGCGATGCGAATGCGAACGGCCGTGTTCAAGTTGAGAATCCCGACCTTTGCGTCGAGCGTCGCCTTGGCGTCGTCGCGAATTTCATCTTTGTCGAGGTCGAAGTAGACCTTCGCGGCGAGCATGCTGCGAACCGACGCGGCTTCCGCGGCAGCGCGGCGCGCCTCTGCGTCAGCTGCGGCGCGCGCGGCGGCGGCATCTGCGGCCCTGCGCGCGGCATCGATCGAATCCTGATTCACACGCGGCGCGACTGGCGCCGCTGCAACCGGCGCGGGCGTCGGTGCGGGTGCCGGCTCCGGCTTCTTCTTGCACGCGGTGACGACGAAGATCGTCAACGCAATCGCAGCGACCGATCGACGGGAAGCGAACATGTACGTTCTCCGAAAGTGGGGGTTCTGGGATTTCGTAGAGAGCGCGAACTGAAAATTCGATGGAATGACTATTTACCTGCTTCGAGCCGGGGTGACCACGCGCCCATGCGCGCACCGCCTGTGCGCGTCAGCTGCCGCGTGCGACCCGACTCTGTATCCAACACCCAGAGTTGTGACGTCCCTGAGCGCGTTGACGTAAAAAGAAGGTGTCGCCCATCCGGTGCCCACGAGGGCTCCGTGTTGCGTCCTTCGCTCGTGAAGCTCTGTACACCGCGGTCCTGCAGGTTGATCGCCATGATTTGAAACACACCGCTGACCTGCGACTGAAATGCGACCCTTCGCCCATCGGGCGACCAATCTGGATCGGAGCGATATGGCTGGTCTCCGAACAACGTCGTCGTCAGTAGATCCGGGTTCGTTCCATCGGCATCCATAATATACACTTCGGCGTGACCGAGTCGATTGGAAGTGAACGCGATTCGCTTCCCGTCCGGACTGAACACCGGACTCGCGTTCGACGTGGCTCCGGGCCCGACGCTCAACCTTCTCGGCGAGTCGGCGCCGAACGGCGCGACCGCATAAATGTCCGTGCCGTCGTCGCCCGAGACAAATGCAAGCGTGCTTCCGTCGGGTGAGAAGGTGGGCGACATGTTCAGCGTGTGACGCGTCGCGAAGCGATGGGTGTTGCCGCCCGCGAGATCGCGCACGACGATCGTCTGGTGGCCGGTGTTCGCGAGCTCGTCATACGCGACCGCACGACCGTTCGGATGCCAGGCTGGTGACAGTCCGCCCTCGGTGCCGGAGACTGCATGTGCCTGCGCGCCGTCTGAATCGACGATCCAGAGCGACCCTTCGTGAACGAACAGCGAGCGCGTCGCGGCGATTCCCTTCACCCCCGTGACCACGCGCTCGACTTCATCCGATCCGCGATGCACCGCAAGCCGCCACTCGCCGCCGAGCGCGGGCGAAGGGAGCGGAATGTCAGAGACGTTCATCACGCGCGCTCCGGCGACGTCATGCACGACGATGTGAAGCGAACCAGCCGGCGTAACGGACGCTTGCACCACGGCCGCAGCGCCGAGCGACGCGTACACGGGATAGTTCAGCGTCCCAGTTGGCGCGTCACCGCTATCCGCCGCGATGACGGCGACACGATCACCAAAATCGAGATCGCGCGAAAGAATCTTCAGAACGGAATCAGCGTTCGCCCCGCTGACCGGAGTGATGAACACTCCAGGGCGTGTACCTGGCGCATACGTGAGGCCGATCCGGACGCCTCGCGCGGCGCTGGTGTCTTGGGAGAAGACGGCGGACGGCAGAAGGCAGACGACAGAAAAAAATAGCAGCGCGCGTTTGGTCATTTCAGTTTGCTGGGGTCGAAGCTGAAGACAATCGGCAGCACATCGTCGGAGTAACCTGCGGGCAGTGCGCCGAAGCTGCGCGACGCGGCATCCACAGCGCCCTGCGCTTCGATGTCGAACGAAAGATTTCCGCTGCGACTCAAAAATTTGAATCCCGTAACCTTGCCATCGCGGCCGATCATAAAAAACACTTCTGCGCGCAGCGCGCCGACATTTCCTTTGGGCGAAAAGTTCAGCGCGATCTGCCGCACGATGTTCTGCAGGTAGCCCTTGTACGGAAAATCGATTCCTTCGGTCTTGATACCCGCAACGTCCGCGCCCTTTCCACCCTCGGGGCCGCCGCCGGCTTTCGGTGCGCTCGTCACCGGCGCAGCCGTCTTCGTCGCCATCTGCGGCGTCGCCTGGACGACCTGCTTGGGCACGGGCTTCGATTTCGCGGCCTTCACCTTTGCCACGGGTTTCGTCTCTTTCGTCGCGGCTTTCGGCGGCGCCTTGGTCGGAACGGCGGGAGCCGGCTCGGGTGATACGACGCCCACTGCCCGCTCGCCCGCGGGCGCCGCGATCAACTCGACTTTGTACATCGGCGGCATCGATGCGCTCGACGCCGTGTGCAAGAGCAGCAGCGGCAGAATCACCGCCGCGTGCAGCACCGCCGAAGCGCCAATCGGCCCCGCCAACGACCGGGGCGGCCGGCGCAAAATCATTTCACGACCTCTTCGGGCGCAGTCACGAAGCCGAGGTTCGTCACGCCGGCACCTTGGATGATCGCCAGGACCTGCGCGACGATACCGTAGTTCACGTTTTGATCGGCGCGGAGATAGACGCCGTCCTTACCACGCCGAGTCGCGAGACTCTTGAAGACGATGCGAAAGTTCTTCAGCGTCATCTTCTCTTCGTCGGCGTAGATCGAGCCGTCGCGTGTGATCGAAATGACAAGACCGCTCTTGGAGTCGAGCGGCGTCGCCTCAGTTTTCGGGAGCTTCACATCCACGCCGCCCTGCATGATCGGCGCGGTGATCATGAAGATCACCATCAGCAGCATCATCACGTCGATCAGCGAGACGACATTGATCTCCGCATTGAGCGGCGTGCGTTCACCGCGGGAGCGCCTGCGCATGTTAGATCCGGCCTTCGCGCGCCATCAGTGCGATCACCTCTGATCCAAAACCATCGAGTTCACCGTCGAAACGGTTGAGCTTCGTCGCGAAAATGTTATACCCGAAGACGGCGGGAATGGCGACGGCCAGTGCGACGGCGGTTGCCGTCAGCGCCTCTGCGACGCCGGGCGCAACGGCGCCGAGGTTCCCCGCACCGCTCTTTGCGATTCCGAGAAATGCGGAGATGACGCCGAGCACGGTGCCGAGCAATCCCATGAGCGGGCTCGCGGATCCGATGATCGCGAGGCCTGGAATAGAGCGGCCGAGTTGGTCGCGCTCGGAGTTCGATTCGGCGTCGAGCACGAGACGCAGCGCCTCGACCTGCGATGAGTTCAGCTGCGCGCGCACATCACCGCCGTCCGCACCGAGCGGGCGCGTGTCCTGCAGAAATGAAATCGCGCGCTGAAGCACCCGTGTGTACGGGCTCGGCTTCATGCGCTTCGCGAGCGCGACGGCCTGTTCCAGTCGCGAGATTTTTTCGAACTCCGTGAGAAATGCGTGGCTCGCGTTGTACATCCGGCGGAACTCAAGCCATTTCGCGAGCATGATGCCCCAGCTTATGAGCGAAAGCGCAGCTAACAGCGCCAGGACGCCTTGAGTGACGTAGCTCGCGCTTTTGATGAGTTCGATAGGGGTGCTCGGAATTGCGGAGTTCGCTTGCAACGGAATCATCATGGTTTCTTGAACCAGTTATAGGTCTCACTGAGACCCTGTTCGAGTTTCACGTTTGGTTTCCAGCCAAGGATCTTGGCTGCTTTTTCATTCTTAATGCTTGAGTGCTGCTGTTCGCCGTCGCGTTTGGGCGCGAACTCGATTGGGACATTTACTTTCGCGGCGCGCTGCAGTGATTCAGCAAGATTCAGTACGCTCGTCGCGATACCGGTCCCAATATTAATTGCGCGGTCGTCGAGACGTTTTACGCCGGGGAGTTTTGCAGTCGACGCGAGAACGTTCGCTGCGGCAACATCCGTAACGAATGTGTAATCGCGAGTTTGCTGGCCGTTGCCGAACACCGTCAGCGCGCGGCTATCGAGCAAACGCTGACAGAAAATCGCGACCACGCCGGCCTCACCGTGCGGATCCTGCCGCGGGCCGTAGACATTCGCGTAGCGCAGTGAAACCGTGTCGAGTCCATGTGTCCGCGCGTAGTACGCGAGATAATACTCGACGCTCAGCTTTGAGATCCCATAGGGGGATTCGGGATCTTTCGTCGACTCTTCCGGACTCGGCGGCGTGCTCGCGTCGCCGTAAATCGCGCCGCCCGTAGACGAGAAAATCACCCGCGGCCGATGCGGTGCGTGGCGCGCCGCCTCGAGGAGATTCAGCGTGCCGATGATATTGCGTGACGCGTCGGCCACCGGATCCGCCACGCTGAGCCGCACGTCCATTTGCGCAGCCAGCATGAACATCGAATCAAAGCGGCCCTCGCGCACGAGGACCGCCGCTTCGGGGCTGCGGATGTCGAGATGCTGAAATCGTGCGGCTGACGGAACGTTCGCGCGCCTGCCGGTGGAAAGATCGTCGACGATCACCACGTCGTGATCCGAGGCGAGCAGCGCCTCGGCGACGTGTGATCCTATGAAGCCGGCTCCGCCGGTGACGAGCGCGCGACGTGTCAGGGCATTTTCGCGGTCACGCGCGCCTTCATTCCCTGGGCGACGCCGGCCTGCATGGTCCGGACGATGATCGCGGCGGCGCCTGAAGGCGTCACGCGCGTTACCTGCGCAACAGCGATCGGCTCGTCGGGAAGATCGACGCCTTTCGAATCCGCCGGCCGAGTGCGCAGCAGCGTGACCTGATCACCCGGAGCGAAACCGTCTTTGGAACCCGCAGCGAGAATCAAATACGAACCGGCTCCAGGCAGCACCGGGTTGTAGCCCAGCCACATGACGTGCGTCGCGAAACCAAACTCGATGCGCGCGGGCATCACGCCCGGCCTGTCGTCTGGTTTGTCGAGCGGCATCACGATCTGGCCCTGAAATACATCTTCGAATTTCTTTGAGAGCTGCGCGCGCGTGCGGCCGTTCGTTCCGTTCGCGACGAGCTTGATGATGCCGGTCGGAACGAGCACCTGTCCGTGTCCTTCGATCATGCTGTCGCGACGGACAACGAGATATTCATCGCCCACGACTCCGGTCAAACCCTTCGGCAGGCGCACGAACACCGGTTCGAGATATTGAATCGGCCGGTTCGCAACGGTCAGACTGATCCCCTGTGATTCAGCGGCTTCCTCGAGCGTGCCCTGATCCGCGAGATCGGCGGGGAGTCTCACGAACGGCGATGCTTCATATTCGCCAAGCCGGACTGCTGCCGCTGCAGGGCGCAGGTTCAGCGACTCGCGTCCGCGTCGTTCGACGACGTTCGCCATCGGATTGAACACCGTCATGCGCTTCCCCGTGCGCGGCGCGCTCGCGACATTCGGCGCGGGAGCGAAGCTCGACGGCGCAGCCGGCGTTGCACTTGCAGGCGCAGACGGCGCCTTCGCAACAGTCGTGTTCGACGCGGGGAGCTTCATCAGCTCTCCCGGATAGATCCAGTGCGGATCCTCGATTTTGTCTGTGTTCAGTCTGTAGATCGATGGCCAGAGGAACGCATCACCGAGATACGTCTTGGCGAGATCCCAGAGGTTGTCGCCCTTCTTCACCGTGTGCGTTTGCGGAGCGTCGACCGGCGAAACGGCCGGCGGCTTCCCCTGTGCGCAGAGTGGAATCGCCGCCGAGAAACCGGCAACGACCAGAGCGAGAGACTGGATACGAAAGCGATGCATAAGACCGCAGCCCGTTGATGGCCATGTCCGAAAACGCGAGCCCGGCATTGGCCGGACGCGCTCTTACGGAAGGTGACGAATAGCGAGGATGTGAGGAAACAGAGGTAGCCGAGGTAATGCTTGTTAGGACGGGGAGTTGAGTCCGTAACAACCGCGTAACTAGGTATCCGTATTATTACGGAGTGTGAGGTGACGTAGGTCGCAATAGCTTCGGAACTTCTATCTCCACCACCCTTAGGAGAAGCACATGCTCGTAAAAACGTGTTCCCGCTTCTGGCAGTTGCCAGCGGCACTGGCCTTACTTGCGCTTTCCGCGAGTGCGACGTTCGCACAATCGACCGGAACGGTGACTGGTAAGGTCAGCGACGAATCCGGCGCACCGGTAGCGAATGTTCGACTCGTTATCGTCGGCACAACCCTCGAGGTCACGACGCCCGTGACCGGCGAATTCCGCGTGAACGCGGTACCTGCCGGCCGAGTTGTCGTCCGCGCGTTCAAACTCGGCTTCAAGTCCGTTGTCGACACGATCAGCCTTTCTGCAGGCGGATCGGCGACGGCGAACTTCAAGCTTGTTGAGTCGCTCGTCTCACTCGGACAGGTCGTCGTCACCGGCACGGCCGGCAACCAGGAACGTCGCGCGCAGTCGGCGGAAGTTGCATCGCTCGACGCGTCCGGCATCGCAGCAACGCAGCCGACGATCTCCACGGTCGGCACGATGCTTCAGTCGCAGCTCCCGGGCGTTTCGGTGAGCGGCGGTTCGGGCGAGACCGGCACCGCAAACCAGATCCGCATCCGCGGCGCATCGTCGATCAACTTGTCGAACGAGCCGCTGATTTTCATTGACGGTATCCGCGTCAATGACGGCTTCACTGGCGGCGGTTCAGGCGGCCAGGCGTACGATCGTATGAATGACCTCAACCCCGACGAAATCGAAAGCGTCGAAGTTGTGAAGGGTCCGGCGGCTGCGACGCTGTACGGCGCGGACGCTTCGGCCGGCGTTATTCAGATCATCACCAAGAAGGGACGCGCGGGCGCGAGCTCGTTCATTCAGTCTGTGCACGCGTCGACGGGCACGATCGACCAGGCATGGACACCGCCGCGCAACTACGGCGTCTGCGCCGCGTCGCAGATCGCGGTCTCGACCTCACTGTGCGCCGGCAAGGCCGTCGGCACGATGGTGTCGGACAGCCCGCTGCAGGACGTCAACGCGTTCAAGATCGGACTCGACCGCCAGATCGGCTGGAACGGACGCGGCGGTGGCCAGAACTACGGCTACAACCTGACGTTCGGCAGCCAGGCAACGAGCGGTACGCTTCCGAGCAACTACTTCACGCGCTACAACGTCCGCTCGAACTTCAACTATGTGCCGATCTCGACGCTGACGATCGACGCTGGTCTCTCGCTCGCACAGAGCGACACGAAGCTGCCTGACAACGACAACGACACGGACGGCTGGCTCGGCGGCTCGCTGCTTGGCTCGCCCTTGACGGTCGGCGTGAACACGAACAACGGCTGGTACGCTGCGAACCGCTTTGCGCAGGCGATCTCGTCGATTCAGCACGAGCAGCTCACGCACCGCATCACGAGCAGCCTCTCGGCGAACTGGGTTCCGATGCCGTGGTTCACGAACCGCGTCACGCTCGGCATGGACTACGCCGCGGACAACATCAACACGTACCTCCCGCTGAACACACTCGGATGGTACGGCGGCTTGGCCGATACGGGCAACCAGACGGAGCAGTACCGCGACACAGAGCGCTACACGGTTGACTACCTCGGCAACGCACGCCGCACGTTCGGCGCGCGCAACCAGTGGGAAGCCAACCTCTCGGTCGGCCTTCAGGTCATTGCGACCAACACCGCGTCGCTCGGCGCCACAGGCATCGGCTTCATCACGAATGCCAACAACGTCGTCGGCTCGGCAGCTACAACGACCGGCACGGGTTCGTACACGCAGCAGAAGCAGTATGGCTACCTGACGCAGCTGCAGGTCGGCTACGAGAACCGCGTGTTCTTGCAGTTCGGCGTGCGCGTCGACAAGAACTCGTCGTTCGGTTCGTCGGCACCTGGCTTCGTTCTGCCGAAGGTTGGCGGCACGTGGACAGTGTCGGACGAGAAGTTCTTCCAGCCGCTGACGAAGGTCGTCAACTCGTTCCGTCTCCGCGCTGCATGGGGAACCACGGGCCGTTCGCCGGCACCGGGCTCCGCCATCACCACGTACAGCGCGGCTCCGTTCAACCTGAACTCGGGCGCGAACGTCGCCGGCGCAGTCCCCGGCAACCCGGGCAACTCGGGGCTGAAGCCGGAGAAAGGCACAGAGTTCGAAACTGGTATTGACGCAGCGTTCTTGCACGACCGCCTTACGGTCGACCTGAACTACTACGCCAAGCAGACCAACCAGCTGATCATTCAGAAGCCGGTCGCGGTGTCGCTCGGCTTCAACGCGAATCCGTTCGTCAACCTCGGTTCGGTCACGAACTCCGGGTTTGAGTTGACGGTGAACTACAACGTGCTGCACATGCGGAATTTCGATTGGGACATCCGCGGTGGCGCCAACACGCTGAAGAACACGCTCACGAGCCTCGGTGGCATCCCGGCGTTCACACTCGGCATCGGCCGTACGATCGTCGGCCAGCAGCTGGGCGTGGAAGCAGCGAACAAGGTTCTGTCTGCAAACCTCGCGAGCGGCGTTGTCTACGTTTCCGACACGCTCACGCCGGTTGGCAACCAGCTTCCGACGGTTGAGTGGAGCTTCACGAATACGTTCACCGTGTTCAAGAACTTCCGCATCACGGCACTGTTCGACGCGAAGAAGGGCTTCAGCGTTCTCAACGAGACGGCATACTTCCGCGAGACGCAGCTGGTTCGCTCGAACGCTCGTCTGGACCCCACGGTTCTCGGCCCGACAGAGTTCCTCCGCCGCTTCGGCAACCAGACCCCCGGCCAGCCGTCGTTCATCGACTCGCTGTATGTCGCCGGTGCACCAGGCGCAGCCGCACACACGTACACGCTGGCAACCGCGAACCAGGATTACTACCAGCCGGGCGATTTCGTCCGCCTGCGCGAGCTGTCGGTCGCGTACACGATGCCGCAGAACTACCTCGGCATGTTCCGCAACAAGATCACGAGCGCTTCGTTCACGTTCGCACTCCAGAACGTGAAGCTCTGGACGAACTACGGCGGCCCGGATCCTGAAGTTGTGTCGAACCCGACCGGCGTGGCCGGCGCGTTCTTCCGCGAGGACTTCCTGACGCTTCCGAATCCGAAGCGCGCGTCGTTCCGCATCGACCTCACCTTCTAACCATACCGCGAGAGGAGAAAACCATGAATATCCGTCGCGCGGTTTCGCGCACTATGGCGGGAGCGGCGCTGCTCATTGCGCTCCCGGCCTGTTCCGACAAGTTCCTGCAGGTTGAAAATCCGAACCTGATCGACGCCACCACGGTGGATCCGAATGCGAGCGCGGCCATTCTGGCCAACTCCGCACAGCAGGATTACCAGAACTGGTACGGTTCGTCGATTATGTACTCGGGCTGGTTCACGGGTGAGATCAACGTTTCGGACACATTCCCGACGCGTAACGAGTTTGGCTACCGTCAGGTTGAAAACCTGAACGGTGACCTCACCACGTACCTGTGGGGCCCGGTATCGGTCGCCGCGGCTGAAGGCAAGAGCGTGCTGGATCTTGCGCTGCCGACGCCGACCACGAACATCATCGGCGTTCAGGCCGCGATGTTCAGGGCCTACACGATCCTCGACATGGCAACTGACTTCTGTCAGCTCAGCCTTTCGGGGAGCGTGCCGCTCACGCAGAAGCAGGGGCTCGATTCGGCGATCTACTGGTTCACCAAGGCCATTACGATCGGCAACGCCAACGGCACGGCAGCCGCGCTGACCTACGTCAACGCGTCACTCGTCGGCCGCGCACGTGCATACCTGCAGGAAGGCAATCTCGCGTTGGCCACGACGGACGCGAATGCAGTCCCGGCAGCGTTCAACTACAACCTGCAGTATGTGCAGGACCTGACGGCGAACGAGACGCGTCTGGTGAACAGAATGTGGCAGTTCACTTTCGATCGTGGATCGACGGACGTTCCGATGGCGTACCGCGTGGGCGACCCGCGCGTGAAGTGGATCTTGGCGCCAGGCCCGGGATATACGGAGCAGGACGTCATCGCCGGACATCCGTATGGCATTCAGCAGAAGTATCCAGCGTATGCTTCGCCGATCCGTTTGGCTTCGGGGATCGAGGCGGGCTACATCATCGCCGAAGCGTCAGCCAACCCGGTGACGCAGCTGGCGTGGATCAACACGCAGCGCGTCGCGAACGGTCAGGGTGCCTACACGGGCGCTACCGACGCGGCCAGCGTGATGACGGAACTGTACAATCAGCGTGCCCGTGAATTCTGGCTCGAAGGACGCAAGATCGGCGACCTGCAGCGCAGCGCAGCCTCGACGACTTTCAACTTCCAGCCGGCTGGATCGGTGTACTACAAGCCGGGTTATCCGAACGTTGGAACGCAGACTTGCATCATTCTGCCGTATTCGGAGACTTCGACGAATGTGAATTTCCCGCACTAGTTCTGGTGTAGGGAGGGAAAAAGAGTGGGGGCCACATGGCCCCCACTCTTTTTTTATTCCGAAGAGAGGTGAGTGTGAGTTGAGTAAGAGAGACGAGTTTGAGAGGGAGGGATGAGTTTGAGTACGCTCAGTGGGAGGTTGAGGGGCGAGACTGAGTTTGAGTCGGAGTTAGAGGGCGTGAGAGATATGCGGAGCGCGATCGCGCGCGACTCCCACTTATCTCACACTCGGCCTCACTCTCGCCGCTCATACTCCCACTTCGCTTACGCATACTCATCCCTCCCTCTCAAACTCGTCTCTCTTACTCAACTCACCTCTCGCACTAACTCGCACTCCTAGCGTGAACAGCGCGAAAAAAGGAGGGGGAGCCATTTGGCTCCCCCTCCTTTTTCGGCCCCATCATCCGTTACGGCAGCGTCTCCTGCGTCGCCGCCTTCGTCACCGGCTTCGAAGAGTACTTATCAAACCACCCATGCAAATACAACTGCGTCCGCAGGAAGTTCGACGGTGTACTCGATGTCCCGTGATACTCGTTGTTCATCCGCACCATCATCGTCGGAACGCCACGAAGTTTCAGCGCGCGATAAAA
Organism: uncultured Gemmatimonadota bacterium; assembly: GCA_903910555.1. GTDB lineage: Bacteria > Gemmatimonadota > Gemmatimonadetes > Gemmatimonadales > Gemmatimonadaceae > Fen-1231. The sequence continues at coordinate 73,657 of CAIVZZ010000013.1, forward strand.
CTCTTCCGTCTGCGGCATCGGTGTGCGCAGATCGAGAACGCCGGTCATCAGCATCGTCGGCGTCTTCACATTGCCGACATACATGATCGGCGAGCGCTTCAGATATTCGCTCGGATCTTCCCAGAACGGCTTCGCGAAGTTGCCATACCAGCCGGCTCCGTCCGTCTCACCGACAAAACTCATCCAGTCGATGACCGGACAGAGCGATGCTGCCGCGGCAAAGCGATTCGTGTGGCCCACTGTCCACGCCGTGAGTACTCCGCCGCCGGAGCAGCCGTAGACGAACATATTCTTCGAGTCGATGTAGCCGCGCCCGATGACCGTGTCCACGCCGGCCATGAGATCGTCGAAATCCTTGTCAGGATAGGCGTTCTCGATCTCATTCGTGAACTTCTGCCCGTACCCCGTGCTGCCGCGTGGATTCGTGTATAACACGACATAACCGTTCGAAGCATGGTTCTGCCGCGCAAAGCTGAATCCGACGTTGTACATCGCCTGGGGGCCGCCGTGGATATCCAGAATCAGCGGATACTTGTGCGTGGGGTCGAACCCGGCCGGCTTCACGATCCAACCCTGGATCCTCAGCCCGTCCTTGGATTTGTACCAGACTTCTTCGGTGGTCGCGAGCGCCTTTCCGGCGAGCACATCGTCATCGACCATGGTCAGCTGATTGAACGCGCTCGTCGTCGCCGCCGCCTTCGGAAGCGCAATCGAGACCACGTCGTTCGGCTTCATCGGCGTGCTGTTCACGCCGACTGCCGTGCCGTTTGCGGCGATATCCGTCACGGTCAGCACATGCGTGCCGGTCGTCACGGGGCGCACCGCCCCGCTCGCGCTGACGAAGTACTCGTTCTTCGAGCCTTCGCTCTCCACGCCGAAATAGACGCCCGAGTTGTCGTGCGCCCAAATCAAACCCGACACCGGCCGATCAAGCGCCGGCACAACGACGTGCGCATTCGAGCCATCGGCATTCATCGTCCAGACTTTCCCTTCTGCATACGCCGAGTGCTCGATCGAGTCAGCGCCGACAAATGCGATCGTCTTTCCGTCCGGCGAATAGGTCGCGCCGCTGTTCGTGCCCGCATGATGCGACAGCTGCCTGATCTCGCCGGTCTCGACATTCGCCGCATAGATCTGCGACGTGCGGAATACATGCTCGGCGTCGTCCACGCGCAGCGACGTAAATGCCAGCCACTTGCCGTCCGGCGAGAACGCGCCGGCGGAGTGGTTCCAGTCGCCGTTCGTGATCTGCCGCGGCGCTCCGCCGTCGGCGGAAATCACGAAGATGTGCTTGTAGCCGTCGTCGGTGTAGCCGATACGGTCCGAACGAAAATTCAGTCGCGTCACGATCTTCGGCGGCTCAGTCCACTTCGCGCCCTTCGGCGCGGCGGGCATCGGAATGCGGAAGTTGTCGTTCGACGGCACGGTCATCGTGAAGGCGAGCGACTTTCCGTCGGGCGCCCACTCGACCGCCGCGGGTGCTTCGGTGAGGTGCGAGATCTGCGTGGCGGCGCCTTCAGCGTCCATCCAGCGCACAAAGATCTGCGAGCCGCTCGGTTCGCCCTTGGCGATGTACGCGATGCGTTTGCCGTCGGGCGACCACTTCACATCGGAGCCCTGCAGCAGCGACCGCTGATGCGAGCCGTCGACGTTCATGATGAAGAGCGACGTTTCCCACCGGTCGTTCATCTTGTCGATCCACCGGCGCGTGTAGATCACCTGCGAGCCGTCGGGAGACAGCTGCGGGTTTGATACTTCGCGCCAGTCGAGGTACTGCTCGAGGGTGAGCTTGTTGGACTGTGCCCGCTGCTGGGCGGGGAGTGTGCTGGCCGCCGAGAGGGCGATTGCGCAGCACAGGGCGGATGAAGCGAGACGGTATCGCACGGTGGCTCCTTGAAAAGTGCGGGAGCTTCAATCGTGCTTCATACCGGGCCCGCTCGCTAGAGGGGGCGCCCTGCTATTTCGTCCAGATCAGGATCGCGCCGCAGCCGGTCGCCGTCGCGGTCGCCGAGTACTGAATGGGGACGTTGATACTCGACGCGTAAACTTCTATGCCATGAATCGCGATCGGCAGCACTTCGTTCATCGAGTCCGCCGGGCTTCCATCGATGAGCAACAGCGGGCGGCAGATCCCCGTTCCCATGACTTCGATTTCTCCGCGCTTGCTGAACACGGTGTCGGACTTGAACTCAAAACCACTCACGTAGCGCAGCAGATCGGTGGTTTGCCATGGATGCGTTTTCGCGATCATGTCTTCGGTGATGTACTGGCCGGTGCCGCGAAACGCACGCACATCGAATTCGTCGCGGAGCGACGCAGCGCCGCCGCGGTGCGTGGTCGACCGCACGGTATCGAGCATCTGTGCCACTTCAGGCAAAACGAGATTGACCTTGATCGGGCTGCCGTCGTGCACTTCGATCGCATAGCGGCGCGGGCGGAAACCGACGGCGGTGACTTCGATCGATTGCGTCCCGACTTCCACCGCGTTCAGGTGGAATCCGCCGTCGTCTCCTGTGAGAACCTCTTCGTTCGCGCCAAAGACGTGCACGTGGGCGCCGGCCACCGGGCGCTGCGAAGAACCATCGCGAATCACCACGCCGAAGATCGACGCGGTCGCGGTCTTGGTTGCCGCGATGCGCAACGATTCGACGAGCACACCGCCGGGCGGGATCTGCACTTCGACCGCACCGGTTGAAGCGCGTTCGCCGATCTGCGCCTGCATGAGGAGCGTCGTCGAGATTGGGAGGCCGCACACGGCAAAGGATCCGTCGCTGGCGGTTTTTGCGGCGACGGTGTGATAGCGCGGCGTCGCGCGCGCGGTGCGCCGGTCGACGGTGAAGTCGCTCCACGCGAAGAGCACACGAACGTCCGCTTCCGGCTCCTCCGACAACGCGTCGTGGACGTAGCCTTCCACCAAGCCGAGCGAGGTATCGCGCGCGATCTTCCCGCAAAAAGCCGCGCGAATCGTGTTGCCCGACGGCACGGCGAGGCTGAGCTGCACCGAGCGCTTCTCGCGGAGATCAACGGTGCGCGCGGAGACGTCGAACCCGGTGGAATCGAGCCACGGGTGCTCGACAGTGATCAGATAGATCGCAGGCGTGAGCGAGGCGATCGTGAAGCGGCCGTTGGCGTCGGTGGTCGCGGCAAAGTCGTGCGCGACCGTCACGCTTTCAGGCGGCACGGCGCGAGACGCGACAACTTTCGCGCCCACCAGCGGCCGCGCATGGATGCTATCGGTAACCGTCCCGCGAATCGCCAGCGAGACGTCCTGAGCGGAAGCCGTCGCGAATGGCAGCGTCAGAACGAGCAGTTTGCCGAGCCATCCGAGCGATGTTTTCATGAGGCGCCGTTCCGCGAGAGTTGATCTCGGGCACTCCTGCCCAGCAGGCCATCGGTGATATCCTAATTTACCACCTCAAACCGCCGTCCGTCACTCTCAGCCAGGCCTGCGGGGGCTCGCTACGGCTTGTTGCGCGCCCCGAGCATCGTCTTCGACCATATCACCAGCGTCGGGCAGTTCCGGCCCGTCACGCTGAACTCCGGTGGCACGGTCACCGTCGACGAATAGAACTCCACCGCCCCCAGGTCGTCGGGCGTGATCGTGTTGTCCAGATCGCCCGGACCGACCTGCGAGATGCGCGCATGATCGAGGAAGATGTTGAGGCAGCCATCGGACGTCCCCTGCGGCCCGTGCATCGACTCGACCGACGTGCCGTTAGCACCGTAGACCACGCGGAGCCCACCGGCCGACCGCAGGGCATCGGTGGTCTTGATCGGATGTCTCTTCTCAATCTCTTCGGGGGGCAGGAACCAGCCCATCCCGACCTCCTGCCGATTGGTAAACCCGACTTTCGCGAGCCCGCCATCGAGTTGGCCGACGACTTTCACGGTCTTCAGGACCTGCGCGTCGTCCAGCGTCACCGTCACGGTGCTCGGGGTCCTGGCGGAGAGTGTGACGACCTGCGTCGTCTGCGCGAAGCCGATCTTTTTCACGACCGCTTGATGTGTGCCGGACGGAAGGCTTCCGAGCGTGAAACTGCCGTCTTCGCCGGTGGAGGTGACGCCAGCGCTTCCCTCAATGGAGACCTGCGCGCCGCTCACGGCCGCGCCGGCCTTGTTCGTCACCCGGCCTTTCAACACCGCGGTTCCGGCGCCGGCAGCGCCGATCGCAAGCATCGTGGTCCCGACGCGCTCGTTGTTCAGCGCGACCGGAACATCCGCGGTTTTCAGGCCAGCCATGGAGGCCTGAATGCTCCCGGAGAGCTTGGACGGCAGACCGCAGATCGCGAACAGACCGGTGGCATCGGACCGGCCGGTGCGCACGCGCTCGGGGCTGTGCTCGGTGTAGAGATCGCGGAACACGAGCGATAACGTCGCGCCCGCTGCGGGCTCGTCGCTGTCCGCCTTGTTCACTCGGCCGAGGAGGATCGACGAACCGGCGGCGACACCGCCCCGCGGGCAGGAGCCCTCGCGGATGTCCTCGATGGACGGTGTGCGGACGTTCAGCTGGAGACGATCGCCGGCTGCGAGTGTGAACGCCGCCGAGTGGACCTTGAGTCCGAGGGTATCGAGGAATGGATGGGTGACGAGGATCGAGTGCGGGCCGGGCGGGATGCTGTCGATCCGGAAGGTGCCGGTCGCGTCGGTCATCGACTGGCGGGTGGTTCCGGGGACCGTGACGAGCGCGCCGACGAGCGGACGGCCGCGGATACTGTCGTCGACGGTGCCGACGAGCGACGCGAGGCCGGGCGCGGGCTGTTGGGCGGGGGCCGAGAGCGGCGCGCCGAAAAGGATTGCGGCCGCAAGCGAGATCGCCGTGGCACGGGATTTCATGGTAAGACTGGCCATTGTTCAAGGTAACGGGAAAGGCGTTACGTCTACAGTCTGAGGTCTATTGTCTAGCGTCTGAAAACCCGCAGGACGTAGTTCACAGCTATGAACTGCAAACAGCGGGTCATCAGACGCTAGACAAAAGACTCTAGACTCAAGACCAAAACCGCTCGCCAAGTAATCGATTCTGGTGATACGTTCTAATCACCTCTCTACACCAATCACGCGGATCGAGCCAATGTCTCCCAGTCGCCGCACCTTCATCAAGTCGGTCTCCGCCATCGGCGGTGCTGTTGGCCTTTCCGGTCTGCCCACGCTCGCATTCGCACAAAACGAGCGCGACAACGCGAAGGCGCCGCAGGCGGCGCCCGCGAAAACAGAACGTGCCCCCGCCCCACTCGATATCCTGATCCTCGGCGGCACCGGCTTTACCGGTCCCGAACAAGTCGAGTATGCCACGGCGCGCGGCCATCACGTCACGCTGTTCAATCGCAACAAAACCCGCCCTGATTTTTTTAAGGGACGCGTCGATCAGCTCATCGGAGATCTCAACGGCGACGTCAGCGCGCTGAAGGGAAAATCGTTCGATGTCGTGATCGATAACCCGACAACGCTGCCGAATTGGGTGCGCAACGCAGCATCGGCGCTCGCGGGGCACACGAAGCATTACATGTTTATCTCGACGATGTCGGTCTACCCCGACAACAGCCACCCGGGAATGGACGAGAGCGACGGCCTGACGCCGATGCCGGCGGGGCTCGATCCGTATGCCGTGTCTCCGGAGGACGCGCGCAGACAATACGGCGCGCTGAAAACGGAATCGGAGAAAGAAGTCCAGCGGAAATATCCGGGGATCAACACGATCATCCGGCCGGGCCTGATCGTCGGCCCGCTCGATAAATCGGATCGCTTCACCTACTGGCCCGCGCGCATCGACAAAGGCGGCGAGGTGATGGCGCCCGGCAACCCGACCGATCCCGTTCAGATCATCGACTCGCGCGATCTCGCCGAGTGGATGATCCGCATGGCGGAAGGGCGCGTGTTCGGCACGTACAATGCGTGCGGCCCGTCGACGCAACTCTCGATGATCGAGATGCTCGCGGGTATTAAAGCCGTGACGAGCGCCGGTGCAGAGTTCACCTGGGTTCCGGCGGATTTCCTGAAGGCGAACGGGATCAATGGCTGGCGACACATGCCGGTCTGGCTGCCGCCCGAGGGGAGCACGGCTGGATTCACGCGCCGCAGCAATGCAAAGGCGCTCGCAAAAGGTTTGACCTTCCGCCCGCTCGCCGTGACCGCGAAAGACACGCTCGACTGGCACAAGACGCGGCCGCCCGAGGAGCAGAAGACGCTCGATGATGGTGCGATTGCGGGGATTCCCGCGGCGAAGGAAGCTGCGGTGCTCGCGCTCTGGCACGCCAAGCAGAAGAACGGCAGCTGAACAGTCCCAAGGGACGAGCGAAGAGTGAGCAGGGTCCGGTATATGCCCTGCTCCGCCGCGTCGTCGATGTTGAGCCGCATGAAGTCCGTGCGATGCTCGCGTCGGCGACGTTTTTCTTTTGCGGACTCGCGAGCTGGTTTGTGCTGCGGCCGATGCGCGATGCCGTCGCGGCGGGCACTACTCCTGCTCAACTGAGCTGGCTTTTCGTCGGCACGCTGAGCACGACGCTCGTGGTGAATCCGTTGTTCTGGGCGCTCGTGGTTCGCTTTCCGCCGCGAAAATTTATTCCGTATGCGTATCAGGCGATCGTCGCAAGCCTGCTGCTCTTTTATCTGCTCTTCCGTCTCGGAAACGGGCACGACGGAGCGGCCGTCGACATCTGGACGGGACGCGCATTTTTCGTGTGGACGAGCATGTTCAGTCTGTTCGTCAGCTCGCTCTTCTGGTGTTTCATGGCGGATGTATTTCGCAGCAATCAGGCGAAGCGGCTGTTCGGATTTATTGGAGTCGGTGGAACTCTTGGATCGGTTGCCGGCAGCGCGGTGACCGCGACGCTCGCGAAGAGCATCGGCGAGGTGAACCTGCTGCTGGTGAGCTGTGTGCTGCTCGAGCTCGCGGTGCTGACGGTCGCGCGCTTTCCGTTTCCGTCGAGCGGCGGTGCGGGTTCGCCGGGCGACGACTCGGACATTGTCGACGCGATTCCCGAATTGCAGATGCGCGCCGTCGGCGGAAAACTGCTCGCTGGTTTCACGCACACCGTGAAATCGCCGTATCTCCTCGGCATCGCAGGCTATCTCATTCTCTTCACCATCGGCTCGACCTTTCTCTACTTCGAGCAATCGCACATCGTCGGAGCGGCATTTGCCGATCGTGCAACGCGCACCGTGATCCTCGCACGCATCGAGCTCGTCGTGCAAGTCGTCACCGTGTTCACGGAGATTTTTCTCACAGGGCGAATCATCCGCTGGTTCGGGCTCGTTTCTGTGCTCGCGTTTCTCCCGATCGTTTCGATGTTCGGCTTCGGCTTGCTCGCGGGACTTCCCGTATTTGCCGCACTCGCCGTGTTCGTCGTGCTGCGCCGGGCGGGCAACTTCGCGCTGACGAATCCGGGAATGGAGGTGCTGTTCACTGTTGTGCCGCGCGAGGACAAATACAAGGCGAAGAGTTTTATCGAGACGTTTGTCTACCGCGGCGGCGATCAGATCGGCGCGTGGACCTTTGCCGGCCTCACCGCACTCGGGCTCGGCCTCACCGGCATCAGCTGGGTCGCCGTGCCGGTTTCGGCGGTCTGGCTCGGGCTCGGTGTCTGGCTCAGCCGCAAACAGGCGGCGCTTCAGCGCGCACTGGCTTCAACGCCCCCCTAGCCGCGCCCCGTAGTATCAACGACGATTCACCCTCTCAATTCATCCTGACAGGAACCCCTGCTATGAATCGCATCCGCCTCGCGTTCGTTGGTCTCGCGCTCGTCGCGCTGACTTCACTCGCCACGTCCGCGCTTGGCGCGCAAACACGCATGCTGCGCGCGCCCAGTGTGAGCGCGAACAACATCGCCTTCGCCTACGCGCAGAACATTTGGGTGGTGCCACGCGCAGGCGGATCGGCGCGCCGCCTGACGAGTTTTCAAGGCACGACTTCAAATCCGCACATCTCGCCCGACGGAAAGTGGGTGGCCTTCAGCGGCGAATACGGCGGCAACATCGACGTCTACGTCGTGAGCATCGACGGCGGCGAACCGAAGCGCCTCACCTGGAATACCGCGCCTGACGAAGTTCAGGGGTGGACGCCGGACGGAAAGAGCGTGCTGTTCTCATCGACGCGCGAAACGAACGGGCCGAGCGGCGCGCCGAAGTTTTACACGGTGCCTGCGGTTGGCGGCATCGAGGAGCTGCTCCCGTTCAACCGCGGCTACCAGGGAAAGATTTCCGCGGACGGGAGTCACATCGCCTACCGCATGAATAATTCGTGGGACGAAGAGCGCCGGAATTATCGCGGCGGACAGAATCGTCCGATCTGGATTGCGGACATGAAAACGCTCGACGTGGTCTCGCCGCCGTGGACGGACTCCAAAGACATGGATCCGGCGTGGGTCGGCAGCGTCGTCTATTTCATTTCGGATCGCGACGGTGTGGCGAACGTTTGGTCGTATGACGGCGCCACGAAGAAACTGACGCAGGTCACCGACTTCTCAGATTTTGACGTGAAGACGCTGGACTCGGGGAACGGCGTGCTGGTGTTCGAGCAGGCGGGATATGTGCACGAGCTCGACGCGAAAACCGGCAAGCATCATGTCGTGAACATCACGGTGAATGCCGACTTCCCGTGGATGATGTCGCAGTGGAAGGACGTGTCGGCGCGCATCGCAAGCATGGCGCTCTCACCGACAGGCAAGCGCGCAGTGGTCGAAGCGCGCGGCGAGATCTTCACGATTCCGGCGGACAAAGGCGACGTTCGCAACATCACGAACTCGAGCGGAACCGCGGAGCGCGATCCGGCGTGGTCGCCCGACGGAAAGTTCATTTCATACTTCAGCGATAAATCCGGCGAGTACAAACTCTACATCGCGCCGCAGGATGGACTGACGCCGGCGCGCGAGATCGCGCTGCCGAACCACAAGCACTACTACACTCCCGCGTGGTCGCCGGATGGCAAGAAGATTTTCTATCACGATACAGACCTGAAGCTTTGGGTTCTCGACGTGGCGAGTGGAACGGCGAAGGATGTCGGCAACGATCCGTGGATGGTTCCCGCGCGCACGATGACGCCCGCGTGGAGTCCGGACTCGAAGTGGATCGCGTACGTGAAGCACTTGAACTCGCTGTACAAGGCCGTGGTTGTGTACAACGTCGAGACGGGCGTGACGAAGCAGGTCACGGACGGACTTTCTGACGCGAGCGCGCCGGCATGGGATGCGAGCGGAAAATATCTCTGGTTCTTTGCGAGCACCGATTTCGGTTTGAAATCGCAGTGGCTCGACATGACCAGTTACGATCACGAAGAAAACTCGGCGCTCTATTTCGCCGTGCTGAACAAGAACGATCCGTCGCCGTTGATGCCGGAGAGCGATGAAGAGACGGGCGTTGCTGCGGCCGGTGGTGGCGGACGCGGCGGACGCGGCGGCGGCGCTGGCGCAGACAGTTCTTCCACTGGTGCACCGGCGGGTGGCGCTGCGGCACGGGGGCCGGTGACGGTCACGATCGACTTCGACGGACTGTCGAATCGCATCATCGCGGTTCCGGGAGTGGCTGCGCGTCAATACAGCCGGATGAAGCCCGGTGTAGCGGGCACGGTGTTCTTCGAGGAAGCGGTGGCGGCATCAGGCACCGCCGGTGCGGCGACGAGCACGCTCCACCGCTATCAGCTGCGCGATCGTCGCGCGGTTCCGTTTATGACTGGCGTCGCGGATTACGACGTGAGCGCGGATGGGCACAAGCTGTTGTATCGCTCGGCGGGCGGCGGTGGCGGACGCGGCGGTGCGGCCGCAGCGGGTACGGGCGGTGCGAACCTCTTTATTGTCGATGCAGATCGGGTAGTGCCGGTGGCTGGCGTCGGTCGTATCAACGCGACGCTGCGCGAGAACGTCGATCCCAAGGCCGAGTTCAAACAGATTTTTGACGAGGCATGGCGCAATCAGCGCGACTACTTGTACGTGCCGAACCAGCACGGCTCGGACTGGCCGAAGATGAAGGAGATGTACGGCGCGCTGCTGCCATACGTGATGCATCGGGCCGATTTGAATTACCTCGTCGACATGATGGGTGCTGAAATCGCGATCGGACACTCGTTCGTGCGCGGCGGCGACATGCCCGAAATTCCGGCGTCAACGGGCGGACAGCTCGGCGCGGACTTCACGATCGACCAGGGCCGCTACAAGATCACGCACATCCTGGATGCAGAGAGCTGGAATCCGGAGCTGCGCGCACCGCTGTCGGGCCCGGGCATCGACGCGCACGTTGGTGATTACGTGCTCGCGATTAACGGCGAGGAGCTGAAAGCGCCGGACAATCTGTATCGCATGCTGGATGGCACGGCAAATCGTCAGACCGTGCTGACGCTGAACTCGAGGCCGGTGATGGATGGCGCGCGGCATGTGACGGTCGTGCCGGTGGCGAACGAACAGGGGCTGCGCACGCGTGCATGGGTAGAGCACAATCGACGTTTGGTTGATTCACTCTCGAAGGGTGCGCTGGCGTATGTGTATATCCCGAGCACGGGTCAGCCGGGATACGCGAGCTTCAACCGCTATTACTTCGCGCAGCAGGACAGAAAGGGCGCGATCATCGACGAGCGCTACAACAGCGGCGGTTCGGCGGCGGACTATATCATCGACGTGCTGCAGCGCGACTTCGACGGCTACTTCAATAACGTCGCCGGCGATCGCATGCCGTTCACGAGTCCCGCGGCGGGTATTTGGGGACCGAAGGTGATGGTCATCAATGAAATGGCGGGATCAGGCGGCGACTTGATGCCTTGGATGTTCCACTACCGGAAGGTTGGCACGCTGGTCGGTAAGCGGACGTGGGGCGGGCTCGTGCACACGGCCGACACGCCGACGTTCATTGACGGTGGATCTGCGATTGCACCGCGCGGTGGATTTTTCCGTCGCGACGATAAGTGGGACGTCGAGAACGTTGGAACGCCGCCGGATATCGATGTTGAGAATTGGCCGAAGGATGTTGCGGCGGGGCATGATATGCAGCTGGAGCGGGCGGTGGCGGAGGCGATGAAGCAGTTGGCGGCGAAGCCGGTGGTGAGAGCGACGAAAGAGCCGCCGTCGCCGACGTGGGGCAAGAGAATCAAGCCGCCGCAGGAGTAGGAATTCGGGAGTTGACTGCTTAACGCAGAACGCAGGAGAGGAATTGGGACGCGGGGTGGAGAGGTGAGGGGAGAGTAGCGATGAGATGTGAGAAAGGGCGCGAACTTGAAATGAGCCGCGCCCTTTCTCACATCTCGCATCTACTCCAATCTCACATCTCCACCCCGCGTCCCAATTCCTCTCCTGCGTTCTGCGTCAGATCGTTCTCCTGCGTTCCGCGTCTACGGGCCGTTCCTGTGTCCCACATCACCATAACGATGACTAGTCCCCCGTCCGTCGTCCGTGCATCACTCCCTTGAGCGATACCTCCCACTCGCACACTCCGGCATACTCACTCGCATGATCGGCAATGCGCCGATGCAGTTGAAAGAGATCTTGATGTGAGCAGCAACCTTCGGGAGATGTGCAGATGAAACACCGCATGAATCAGATTTTTCCGTTCGCCCTGACGATCGCAGCCGTGATTGTCGCCGGTGCGGCGTGTGGCAGCAGCAACAACACGACGGCGCCAAGTGTCGCGACGTCGGTCATCGCGACCGCCGGGAGCAGCGGCCAGACGGGCGCGATCAACGCGAAGCTCACGACGCCGGTGACCGTGCATGTGACAAATCAGAACGCGAACGCGATGCAGGGTGCGATCGTGACGTGGGCAGTTGTCGCGCCGGGCGGCACGGTTGACTCGGCGACGAGCACGACGAACTCCAATGGCGACGCACTCACGCATTGGACGCTGGGCAGTGTGCTCGGCACGCAGACATTGCACGCGACGATCGTCGGCGGCTCCTTCGTTTCGATCACCGCGTCGGCGGTGGCAGGCGCGGCGACGCTGCTCGCGAAGGTGAGCGGTGACGCTCAGACGATCGCGGGTGCCGGCAATACGTCGGCGGCGATGGTCGTGAAGTTGACGGACGCGCTGGGCAATCCGATTGTGGGTGCGACGGTGACGTGGGCGAGTACGAGCGGCGGTACGCTGAGCGCGACTTCGACGACGACGGACGCGACTGGCAAGGCCCAGATCACCGTCATGACGGCATCAACGGCGCGCGCCTATTCGATTACGGCGACAGCGAGCGGGATTGCGGCGGTGACGTTTACGATGACCGGCAGCTGAAATACGGCGATTATGATAACGGGCGCGGCTCGAATTGAGTTCGCGCCCGTTTTCACATTCGGCCTCTCAGCGCGATGCCGCCATCGCGGCGCCGCACATCGTCAGTCCTCCAGGCGACAAGAGTACGCAGTTCACGGAGGCCTCGAGAAGAACTCGCTCAGTGCGGAGCTTGCCAGCAACCACTATGAATTCGCGCCGGACGGCAGTGTAGCCGAGCTGCCGGACTCGCAGCGCGTACCGCGCGGGCTCGAGGTCGTTGAACACGACGACGCCGGTAGAATCCGTTGTGACTTCGCCGATCGATTTGGACCGGCCGGCGCGCGTTAGTGTGATGAGTGCGCCCTTCACCGGAGATGGCGCGCTCTGGAAGGCTCCCGTCACTTCGACGCGCAGCGCGCCGCGCCCCGCGGGAATGTCGAGCGACGGGCGTCGCGCGCACGCTGGCGCCATCAAGAGCAAGACGAGCACAGCGCAGAGAATCATCCGAACGGAATTCAGCGTCATGGCTATCGGCGAAAGAGAACGAGCGGCGCCCGCGCCCGTCAGCGGCCGTACTTTCCGATCAAATCGTGTGGCACGACGTCGGAAACTCGGAGCGTGCCGTTCTCGACGCGGAAGATCAGGCGATCGGCGTCGTTCACGCGAGCTTCATAGAAGTATTTCTCAGGCTCGATTGGCTTGATTCGCATGCCAGGGGTATTCACGCCCTTCGATAGCGCCATCACGAGCTCATCGATCCGATCCTGTTCCCGCACTTGATACTCGGCATAGCTTTTTCTAAAGCGGTCGGCGAATTCGATGTTCAGGAACAACTGACGTCGCGCCATCTGACTATCACCGTTTCACAGACTTCTTCGACGCACGCTTCGCCGGCTTCTTCGCACCGCCAACTCTCTTGAGAGAGTCGAGAAATCGCCTCGTCTCTGCCTCGCCGCGCGTCCGTGTGAAACGCCCCTCACGGAAGTCCGCCTCAGCCTGAGCGAGCATCGCGCGTCCAGCGGGGCTATGGTACCATAGTTGGTCCTGCGGAATCGTGATCGCTGGCACGATTTCGAAACTACCCGATTCGGTCTGCTCGATCCGCAACTGGGCGCCCTCGACGAGGCCAAGCTCTTCGCGCATGCGCTGTGGAAGCGTTGTGCGGCCCTTTTGATCTATCGTCAGATAGCCAATGATCCGAGTGCTCACAGCACGCCTCCGATGGGATTGACCGATGAGGGAATATACCACTTTCCCTCCGAACTACTAAGCGCCGGAAAGAGCGATACGACGCGCGGCTCAATCCGGCTTCGTCTTCGTGCACTCCAGCGCTTCGATCACAGAACCGCCGAGCGCGTGTTCCAGGCGCGCTTCGGCGCGTGGATCGCCGAAGTCAGCGACTGCTTTCTCCTTTGCATCGGCGGCGAGTTGTGCTCCGCGCTCCTCGCCGTACCACTGCATGAGGCACCCGACTTCGTCAGACATCCCTTGAAAGAGAGGTACAGGTGCCGGTGACTTCAACATCTCCGTGATCAAACGATAGAGTTCGCGATTCTTCGGCCCCACAGTCGCGACATGGGGCGCCGGTAACGGAGGCAAAGCGATCGCGATAATCTCATGCGCGCGGTCGGCGGCGAGAACGCCAGTGGCCGGTGCATCGACTGAGTCGATCCAGACGCTGAGCTTTGCGGTCGAATCGACTGCAGTGAAAGTGTACGTCACTCGCGACCACAGTTGATACGCGCGATGAGTGTTACTGTCGGTGGGGATCGATTCGCCATTTATTGTCGCCGTGACTTGGCTCGGAAAGAAAACAAGTCTGAACGGCACCATCGTCACGGGGTCTGCCACCGCGGGACGGATAGCACGCGCGGCGGGACGCGCGTGATCCGGTCTGCTGCAGGCGAGCGCGAGGATCGCCACAATAAATTCAGGGCGCAAAAGCGCACCCAGACGAATGCCTGACGCACAGAAACAGGGCCCGTCGGCGAACCCGACGAGCCCTGCGGTGAATTGTCTCGCGATACTAGAACGGCAGATCGTCGTCTTCCTGATCCAGCGCCCCGGGGAATTCTTCAAAATCTCCCCCGCCCTTCTTTGCAGCTGCCGGCTTCGACGAACGCGCGGGGCCGTCGAACGAATCGCCGCCTCCGCCGCCGCTGCCGCCCTTGCCGCCGCCGAGGAGGAGAATCTCGCGCACTTTGATTTCGGTCACGTAGCGCGTCTGCTTCTCTTTGTCTTCGAACTGGCGGTACTCGATGCTTCCCTCGACGTACAGTTTGTCGCCCTTCTTCACGTAGCGCTCGACGATGTCGGCGAGGCCGGTGCCTTTGGCGCCTGCGTTCCAGGCGATGCACTTGTGCCATTCCGTCTTTTCCTGCTTCTCACCGGATGCAGAGCTCCACTGGCGCGTGGTCGCGAGCGAAAAGTTCGCGACTTTGCTGCCATTGGAGGTGGTGCGGATTTCGGGGTCGTTTCCGAGGTTTCCGATAAGCGTGACTTTGTTCAGGCTGCGGCTCACAACTCCTCCCGTTAGTGTCGTACGTATAAGCTGAATCTACTTCCCGTCAGATGCTTCACCAATTGCTTGCACCGATGATCTAAAGCTTGCGCCGCATGATCAGCGCGTCCTCCTCAGGCTTGCTGTAATACTTCAATCTGCGCCCGGCGATTTCGAATTCTCTCGCCTCGTAAAGCTTCCGCGCCTCTTCGTTCGATTCGCGGACTTCGAGAAAAACTGTCTTTGCGCCGAACTCTGCTGCGGCGCGCAGAATGCGATCCAACAACAGCGCGCCCACTCCCCTTCTGCGCGCTGCAGGCGCCACGGCGATATTCGCAATCTCTGATTCATCGGCGACGTACCAGGCAACCGCATATCCGAGCAGCGTTCCGTCGGCATCGATCGCGACCTCCAGCTTCGCTCGTGGATGATCGAGCAGATCACGGAATCCTTCGAGTGACCACGGATCGCCGAACGATGCGCTCTCAATCGCGTGGATCGCGGCGAGATCACTCTCAGCCGCCACCCGCACGGTCACTGCAAGCGCCCCCTCACTCATCGCCTATCGCGCTCCCCTCATGCTTCGCCCGTCGCCCTAAGGGCCCGACCGTGCGTCGCCTCCCACTTCACCTGCGCTTCTGCCAGACGGCCGTAGTCGGGCTCCCACGTGTCGAGCGAAACGCGGCCGTGCTCAATGACCTGATCGAGCAGCATCGCCACGCCACGCGCATGCGGCGCGGCCTCGAGCATTTCCTTCGGGCCAATGGCGCGCGCCTCGAGGCGTTCGCACGTGCTCGCAACATCGGCATCACGAACCAAACCGAGCCGCTCGAGCTCGCGAACGCTGCCACCCGCGCCCACCTGATACAACGCCGCGTACTTCTCGCCGCGCATTGCGTCCAAGAGCGCGAGCCAGCGGCCGGGCTCAAGCTGCTCGCTGCGCCCCGCGACAATCAGCGCGAGCGACGAAACAGCGAACAGTCCGTCGACGCGAGCGCCATTTCCCATCACAATCCCTTTCGCGATCGCGCCGGCAATGCGCAGCGAGGTAAAACTCCCCGGCCCCGCGCCGCAGATCACGCGCGTGACATCGCGCACGGAGCACCCCGCTTCGCCGAGCGTCGCGACGACTGCCGGCATCAACCGCTCTTCCTGCTCACCGCGCATCACGGCCTCGCCCTCGGCCACAACCACGCGATCGCGCAGCACCGCCACGGTGCCGATGTACGTCGACGCATCAATCGCCAGCGTGATCACGCGATCACCAGCTCACGCTGCGAAGGTCGGGCTTGCCGGGAACATGAGCGAGCTTGATCGAATGCGTCGCCGCCGGCAACTCCGCGCCCGCGCGATCGGGCCACTCAATCATCACGATCGCACGCGATGCCATCACATCTTCCCAGCCGATATTCGCGAGTTGCTCCGGTCCGGCAAGCCGGTAGAGATCGAGATGATACACGGACGAGCGCGGCGCGTGATACTCGTGGGCGACGGCGAAGGTCGGGCTCGTCACTGTTTCGCGCACGCCGTATCCGGTCGAGATGGCCTTGGCGAGTGTGGTCTTTCCCGCGCCGAGGTCACCGTCGAGCGTGATGACAGCGGGCGGTTCGAGACGCGCACCAAGCGCCTCGCCCCACTGCGTCAACTCGGGAAGTGTGAACTCAGCGACGGGCATGCGCGCGCCGCGGTCCGCTCCGCGTGCCATCCATCTTCGCCCGGATATCGAACAGTTCGTCACGCAGTCGCGCGGCGCTCTCGAAATCGAGGTTCTTCGCAGCCGTGCGCATCTCCTCTTCGAGCTTCGCAATCAATGCAGGAAGATCGGCGGTGCCGTAGTGATTCGCCGCCTCGGCGACGCGCTGCTCTTTCTTGCGCGACGTACGATCCTCTTCGCGCGCATCGCTGCCATCGCGCGCATCGGCGACACGCGTGATGAAGCGCACTTCCTCGATGCTCTTGGTCACGCCGACGGGCGTGATGCCGTGCTCGATGTTGTGCGCACGCTGGATCTCGCGGCGGCGGCTCGTTTCATCGAGTGCCCGCTGCATCGATCCGGTGATGCGATCCGCGTAGAAGATCGCGCGACCGTTCACGTGGCGCGCCGCGCGGCCAACCGTTTGGATCAGCGCGCGATCGCTGCGCAGGAATCCTTCCTGATCGGCGTCAAGAATCGCGACGAGCGATACCTCGGGCATGTCGAGCCCTTCGCGCAGGAGGTTGATGCCGATGAGGACGTCGAACTCGCCGAGCCGGAGGCCGCGAACGATTTCCATTCGCTCAATGGCATCGATGTCCGAGTGCATGTAGCGCACGCGAACCTTCACCTGCTGGAGATAGTCGGCGAGATCTTCCGACATGCGCTTGGTGAGGGTCGTGACGAGCACGCGTTCACCCTTACGCTCACGAATGCGAATCTCGTTGAGCAGATCGTCGACCTGGCCGCGCACAGGGCGGATCTCGATTTCCGGATCGATGAGACCGGTGGGCCGAATGATCTGCTCAACGACCACGCCCTGCGAGAGTTTCAGCTCGAGATCACCCGGCGTTGCCGAGACATTGATCGCCTGCGGCGTAAGCTGCAGGAACTCGTCGAACATCAGCGGACGGTTGTCGAGCGCGCTCGGCAGACGGAAGCCGTATTCTACGAGCGTGAGTTTGCGCGCGCGGTCGCCGTTGAACATGCCGCCGATTTGCGGGAGCGAGACGTGCGACTCGTCGACAACGACGAGGAAGTCGTCTGGGAAATAATCGAAGAGACACGCAGGGCGATCGCCTTCGTTGCGGCCCGAGAGATGACGCGAATAGTTCTCGATGCCGGGGCAGGAGCCAATCTCGAGCATCATCTCGATGTCGAAGTTGGTGCGCGACTCGAGGCGCTGCACTTCGAGCAGCTTGTTCGCGGCGCGCAATGCGGCGAGCCGCTCTACGAGCTCAGCGCGAATCAATCCGACCGCTTTTTCGAGAGTTGGCCGAGTGGTAACGAAGTGTTTCGCGGGATAGACGGCTGCTTTGGTGAGATTCGCGATCGTCTCGCCGTTCAGCGGATTCACTTTAGAAATCTTTTCGATTTCGTCGCCGAACATCTCGATGCGAACGGCTTGCTCTTCGTACGCGGGGAAAATCTCGACCGTGTCGCCGCGCACGCGGAACGTGCCGCGCTCAAACGCGACATCGTTGCGCGAATACTGAATCTTCACGAGCGAACGGAGAATATCGTCGCGCTTGATCTTCTGGCCGACGCTGAGCGTGACCATCGTCTCGCGATACGTGACCGGGTCACCCAAGCCGTAGATCGCGGAGACTGTTGCGACGATGATGACGTCATCCCGTTCCATGAGCGACGACGTAGCACGCAGACGGAGCCGGTCGATGTCATCGTTGATCGACGCGTCCTTCTCGATATACGTGTCGCTCGACGGGACGTACGCTTCGGGCTGGTAATAATCGTAGTACGAGATGAAGTACTCGACGGCGTTGTTCGGGAAGAACGACTTCAGCTCACCGTACAGCTGCGCGGCGAGCGTCTTGTTATGCGAGAGGACTAGGGTGGGTTTGCCAATGTTTTTGATGACGTTGGCAATGGTCATCGTCTTGCCCGACCCCGTGACGCCGAGGAGGGTCTGGAAGCGGTCGCCGCGGACAAGGCCGGCGGTCAGCTCCGTGATGGCGCGGGGTTGGTCGCCGGCGGGGCTAAAAGGAGCTTGGAGGTCGAACCGGGCGCCGGACATGGGCTAAATATACTGTTTCGGTGTGTATTCGGGTAGGGCGTCCCCGGCAACCCAAGAGAAGTGAACTGTTTTCTGTTGGTCGGCTAACCAAGGTTTTCCGTCCGGACTACGGACGTTGTCGCGCGGTACGTAGTCCGGACGGATTCTCTGACAGAACACCGACCAACAGAAGACAGTCAACGTCTGTCGCGCTAGTTGGCACCCATCCTGAACCAAGGAATCCCGGCCAGCACCAGTCCCAGCGCCAGCGAGAACCCAAGTGACGACCGCAAAAACTTCACCCGGTCCGACGGCGACTTCCTCGCAGCGATGCTCGAGCCGTGCGCGACGCACAGCGCCACGAACATCATGATCGGATGTTCGGCCACGAAGAATCGCGTGTGCGCGTCCTGCATCGCCGTCGCCATGTTCTGCATCGCGCCACGCGTGATCGGGCTCACGCCGTAGAGGATCAAGCCGATGAGAAACTGGAGGTCGAAGAGCCCGACGAAGATCGCCGAGTAGCGACGGTCGGCGGGACCGTACGGGGAGTTGCTCGAGTAGCCCTTCGCCATTTTGGCGATGGCAAAAAGGCCCGCGAGGAGAACGAGCAAGCGCAGGTACGAATGGACAACGAGGAGAGTGGGAGTCATCCGCTGAACTTACTCAATTCTCAGACGAAGTCAGCTTCTCCCTGCGCGAAACCTCCGAAACGCCCTTCACCCGCCGCACAGCCTTGATGATTTTCTCGAGGTGGGCGAGGTTTTCGACTTCAACCAGTGCGGCGCCCGCAACGCGACCGTCGGTGGTTTTCAGCTCGAGCGACCGGATGTCTGTGCCCGTTTCGCTCACCGCCTGCGCGAGATCGGCGTACAGGCCGCGCCGATCCGACGCTTCAATCGCGAGGCGAATTACGAAGCGCTCGCCTTCGCTCTCCTGCCAGTCAATGTCGAGCCGGCGCTCGGGTTCGTGCGCGAGGAAAAGCAGGTTCGGACAATCGCCGCGATGGATGCTCACGCCGCGCCCGCGCGTCACATAGCCGACGACCTTATCCCCGGGCACCGGCTGGCAGCACTGCGCATACCGCACCATCAAACCGTCGACGCCCTGAATGCGAATTCCCTTCGACGATCCGGACCGCTTCATGCGATCCATCAGCCGTTCGAGCGGACTCGGCTTGAGCGCGGAATCGTCGCGCTCATCGAAATCGGGATAGAGTGCGCGCAGAACCTGCGTGACGTTAATATCGCCCTGCCCGATCGACGCAAAGAGATGCGTTTCGTCGCTCAACTTCAGGATCTCGGCGGCCTGCGCCAGCTGCGCGTCGGTGAGCTTCGCGTGACGGCGACGCTTCAACTCGCGTTCGAGAATCTCCGAACCGATGCGAATCGACGTGCTCTGCTCTTCGTGACGCAGCCACTGCCGAATTCGATGGCGCGCGCGGCCCGTGCGCACGTGCGCAAGCCAGTCGCGGCTCGGGCGCGCGTTGGGCGAGCGAATAATTTCGACGGTCTCTGAGTTTTTCAGTTCGCGCGAGAGCGGGACGATGCGGCCGTTGACCTTCGCGCCCTGCGTGTGCAAACCAACTTCGGTGTGCACGGCAAACGCGAAGTCGATTGGCGTCGCACCGCGCGGCAACTGGTGGACGTCGCCGTTCGGCGTGAAAACGAAAATCTCGTCCTGATATAAGTCGAGTTTGAGGAACTCGAGGAACTGATCGGGGCTTTCTGCGTCGAGCTGCAGTTCGAGCACCTGGCGGAACCAGTGCAGTGCGCGATCGAGATCGTCCTTCGCCTTTCCGCCTTCCTTGTAACGCCAGTGCGCCGCGATGCCAAAGTCCGCCGTCCGATGCATTTCGCGCGTGCGGATCTGGATTTCGAAGAGCGTCTGCTTGGGGCCAAAAATCGTCGTGTGCAGCGACTGATACCCGTTCGATTTCGGGCTCGCGATATAATCCTTGATGCGCTCCTGCAAGGGCGTCCACTCACCGTGGATGACGCCGAGTGCGTGGTAGCACTCCTGCACATTCTCGACGAGCACGCGAATCGCGAGAAGATCGTAAATCTCCTCGTACGGCTTGTCGCGCTTCTGCATCTTCTTGAAAATCGACCAGAGATGCTTTGGGCGGCCGCTCGCTTCGTAGACCTTGATCCCGGCGTCGGCGAGGCGCGCGCGCAGCGGCGTCGCCATCTCTTCGATCAGCGACTCGCGCTCTTTTCGTTTTTGGACGATGAGCTTCGCGAGATTCTTGTAGTCAACGGGTTCGAGGAACTTGAACGCCAGATCCTCGAGCTCCGCTTTCATCGCGGCGAGACCAAAGCGGTGCGCGAGCGGAGCGTACAGGTCACGCGTCTCCTGCGAAATGCGCTGGCGCTTTTCGTCGGGCATGAACTCGAGCGTCCGCATGTTGTGCAGGCGGTCGGCGAGCTTGATCAGGATGACGCGCGCGTCTTTCGCGATCGAGAGCAGGAGCTTTCGATAGTTCTCGACCTGCCGCTCCTGCGTACTCGTCAGCGGGAGGTGGCCGATTTTTGTCAGGCCGTCGACGATCTGGGCGATTTCACGGCCGAACTCGCGCTCTACCTCTTCGACTGTTACGGCGGTGTCTTCGACGACATCATGGATGAGGGCGCTGGCGACCGTTACCGAATCGAGCTGAAGGTCCGCGAGGATCTTCGCGACTTCGACGCAGTGTGTGACGTACGGATCGCCGTTGCGACGGGTCTGGCCGGCGTGCGCGCGCTCGCTGAAGCGGTAGGCGCGCGCGAGCAGCTCCATATCGAGTCGCTCGTTGGCGAGCTCGGCGGAGAGATCCCAGCCTGGGATTTGCTCTAGTTGGGTGGGCGCGGCCATATCCGCAATAAAAGCGACGACAGGGGGGAGTCAAGACACGGGAGGCGGGAGAGGAATCGGAACGCGGGTGTTCGCGAAGAGACACTCACTTCTTCTCTCATCTCGCCTCTCCACCCCGCGTCCAAATTCCTCTCCTGCGTTCTGCGTCAGCATTTAGTCTCACCCCTCGCCGCTAAAGCAACCCGCCCTCCGCAAACGACAAGTACCTCCCCCGCCCAATCACGACATGATCCGCCACCGGAATGTCGAGCAACCGCCCCGCCGCCACCAACTGTGCCGTAATCGCGCGATCATCCGCCGACGGAGTCGGATCCCCACTCGGATGATTGTGCACGAGAATAATCGCCGCCGCCCTTTCCGCGATCGCCTCGCGAAATACCTCTCGCGGGTGCACCAGCGATGAATTCAAAATTCCGCGCGTAATCGTGATATTCCGCTCGAGCCTGTGCTGCGCATCCAACACGGCAACGTGGAATTCCTCGACCGGCAAGTCTTCCAGCCGCGGCGCGTACGCGGCCCACACGTCACGCGGAGTGCGCAGCGGCGCGCCTTCATCACGCGATTCCGCGGCGAGCCGTCGCCCCAGTTCTAAAGCCGCGTGAATCGCCACGGCACGCGCCGAGCCAAGCCCGTGCACCGCAGTCAGCGCCGCAACAGGCTGTGACGCGAGGCGCCGCAGTGATCCTTCTGATTTCGCGAGCGCGTCTTGCGCAAGCATCAGCGCTGAGCGATTGGCCGTTCCGGATCCAATCACTATGGCGAGCAATTCAGAGGAACTCAGCGCGCGCGCGCCGAGGTCTTTCAGACGTTCGCGGGGACGCTCGGTGCGCGGCATTTCGCGCAGGCGGAGCACGTGTGACGCGTGAGTAGGAAGAATTGAAGAAGCCATGCGCCGAGTCTAAGCTCGGCGCATGGCTTTTCCGTCATCGAAAAACCGCAGCGTGTTACAAAATCACGCGTTCACTCCATGGCACTTCTTGAACTTCTTCCCGCTCCCGCACGGGCACGGATCATTACGCCCGACGTTCGACCAATCGGTGCCAGCCCCCGCACCGGCGATCCCGGGCGGTCCACCGCTCGGCGTCAGCGAGCGGACGCCCTTCCCTGCACCGACAATCGTCGGTTCGCGCCGCACCGACGCGCCCGTCTCAGGCGATTCGCTCGGACCAACATCCATCACTTCGTTCGTCCCCTCGCCCTCGGTCTCGACCCCACCAAGCGCATTGTAGCGCTTCTTCG
This sequence comes from uncultured Gemmatimonadota bacterium, assembly GCA_903910555.1. Classification (GTDB taxonomy): domain Bacteria; phylum Gemmatimonadota; class Gemmatimonadetes; order Gemmatimonadales; family Gemmatimonadaceae; genus Fen-1231. Next base: position 96,130 of record CAIVZZ010000013.1, read on the forward strand.
CTTCCACGCGAATCGGCGCCCGCGGCGGTGCGTTGTCCGGCTCGTTGAACACGACCTGCACGCGCAGGAAACGTTCTGCGAACGTGTGATGCACATCGTGCATCAGATCGACGAACATCGTGTACGCCTCGCTCTTGTACTCGAGGAGCGGGTCCTTCTGCCCCCACGACCGATAGTGGATCGCGTTGCGGAGCTGGTCGAGATCGTAGAGATGGTCCTTCCACTTTTCGTCAAGCACGTTGAGCATGACGAGCGACAGCAGCTGCGCCGCGTATTCGCCAAGCGCAGCGAACTTTGCCTGGAAGGCTTTGACGCCCGCCTCGCTGGTCTGCTCGCTCGCCGCAACGATCGTTGCCGGACGCGTGCCGTCTTCTTCAAAGCACGGAACGCTCAGCAGGTAATGCATGAGCAGATCCTGCCGCAGCAGCTCGACATCCCACTCAAGCGGATCTTCTTCGCCGGCCAGCGCGGTCTCGACGCGACGGGCGACGGCCTCCTGCACCATCTTCACTGACTCGCCCTTCAACTCCTCGCCGCCTTCGAGCGCGAACGAGCGCAGCGAGTAAATCACCTCGCGCTGCTGGTTCATCACATCGTCGTACTCGAGAAGGCGCTTTCTGCTCTGGAAGTTCTGGAGCTCGACGCGCTTCTGCGCCTGCTCGATCGAGCGCGTGATGAGCGGATGCGTGAGCATTTCGCCCTCCTGCGCGCCCATGCGATCCATCAGCTTCGCAATACGGTCCGACCCGAAGAGACGCATGAGGTCGTCTTCGAGCGAGAGGAAAAACTGCGACGCGCCCGGATCGCCCTGACGGCCGGAGCGGCCGCGCAGCTGTCGGTCGATACGGCGCGATTCGTGGCGCTCCGAACCGATGATATGCAGGCCGCCGCACTCTTCGACATCGACATCCTTGCCGTCGATGTCCTTCACCTGCGAAGGCTTCGCGACCGTGACGCCGGGTCCGAGTTTGATGTCGGTTCCGCGGCCGGCCATGTTCGTCGCAATGGTGACCGCGTTCGGCTGACCAGCGAGCGAGACGATTTCTGCCTCGCGCTGGTGATACTTCGCGTTGAGCACGTTGTGCACGAGCCCCGCGCGCTGGAACAGTCGCGCGAGCGTTTCTGATGCGTCGACGCTCGTTGTGCCGACGAGCACCGGGAAGCCGAGTCCGTTGAGGCGCTTGGTTTCATCGACGATCGCGTTGTACTTCTCGCGTCGCGTCTTGTAGACGAGATCGTGGCGATCGTCGCGCACCATCGGGCGGTTTGTCGGAATAACCGCGACTTCGAGTTTATAAATCTCGAAGAATTCCGTCTCTTCCGTTTCCGCGGTGCCGGTCATGCCGGCGAGTTTTTCGTAGAGACGGAAATAATTCTGAATGGTGATCGTCGCGAGCGTCTGCGTCTCGCCCTTCACCTGCACACCTTCCTTCGCTTCGACTGCCTGGTGGAGACCTTCACTCCAGCGGCGGCCGTGCATGGTGCGGCCCGTGAACTCATCGACAATGAGCACCTGCCCTTCCTGCACGACGTAGTTCACGTCCTTCTCGTACAGCGCGTGCGCCTTCAGCAGCTGGTGCACGATGTTGAGCTTCTCGCTCTTCAGCGCGTACTCGGTTTCGATTTTCTTGCGGCCGAGAAGTTTTTCCTCGGCCGTCATCTCAGGATCTTTGTCGATGCGGCCGATCTCGACGGAGATATCGGGCATCACGAATGCTTCGTGATCGTCCGGCGCCATGAAGTCGACGCCGCGATCGGTGAGATGCACCGAATGGCCCTTCTCATCGAGCACGTACAGCAGCGTCTCTTCGATATCGCGGAACGCCTGCTTGCTCGCGGTCAGCTTGCGATCGGCGAGGTGATCGAGCTCCATCTTCTGCACGAGCATCTTCACGCCCTGCTCCTGCAGCGCTTTCAAGAGTCGTTTGTTCACCGGCGCGCCGAGGCGTGCCTGATAGAACGCCATCCCCGCGCCCGATTCATCACCGGCGGCCAGCGCCTTCTCACCAGCCGCGACGAGATCGTTCGCGAGCTCTGTCTGCTTGCGCACGAGGCGCGCGACACCGCCGTTGAGTGCGGCGTAATCGCCATCGGATTCGTTTCCGACCGGGCCGGAAATAATCAGCGGCGTACGCGCTTCGTCGATCAACACGGAGTCGACTTCGTCTACCATCGCGAAGATGTGACTGCGCTGCACACGCTGCTCGAGCGACACGACCATGTTGTCGCGGAGATAGTCGAAGCCGAACTCGTTGTTCGTGCCGTACGTGATGTCGCACTCGTACGCGGCGCGGCGATCGGGCGTGCCCGGCTCGGTGTCGTCGAGACAGCCGACCGTGAGGCCGAGATAGCCGTAGAGATGCCCCATCCACTGCGAGTCGCGGCGGGCGAGGTAGGAGTTCACCGTCACGAGATGTGAGCCGCGCGCGGGAAGCGCGTTCAAATAGAGCGGCAGCGTGGCGACGAGCGTCTTGCCTTCGCCGGTCGCCATTTCTGCGATGCGGCCCAGGTGCAGCTCGATGCCGCCGATGAGCTGCACATCGTAGTGCACCATGTTCCACGTTTCGTCGCGGCCGGTGACATTCACGGTGGTGCCAACCAGGCGGCGCGCTGCTTCACGCACCGTGGCGAATGCCTCAGGGAGCAGATCGTCGAGCACTTCGCGGATCTCAGTCCGGTATTTCCCTTCGAGGCCGCCCGCGCCGTCGCCGCCGCCGAGTTCGAAGTCGATGCGTTCGCGATCTTCCGGCTCGACCGCGGTCTTCTTCTCTTCTTTGAGCGCGGCGATCTGGGCCGACAGCTCGGCCGTGCGCGCGCGGATCATCTCGCGGAATTTATGAGTCTGCCCCTTCAGCTCCGTCTCACTGACGGACTTCAGGCGCTCGCCGATTTCATTGATTTCGTTGACGATCGGCTGCACGCGCTTTCGTTCGCGATCGTGGCGCGTTCCGAACACCGATCCCAGCAGGCTCTTCAACATTCCCTATGGCGCTCCTTTACCGGTACAGCCGCCGACCCTCGATGTAAGCGGCCACCGGCTCAGGCACGAATCCGAGAATGGACCGGCCCGCGCGCACCCGCGCTCGGATTTCCGTTGATGAAACGTCCACTCGTCTCGTGTCGATCGCCCTGCAATTCGCCGGCGGTTCCGCCCCTCCGGCCCTCTTCAAAACGACGACTTCCGCGAGTTCGGCCACTCCCGCCGGCTCACGCCACTGCGGCAGTGTCGCCGCCGCGTCCGCTCCTAGGAGCAAGACCAGGGCCAGCGCCGAATCCGCCTTCCAGCGGTCGTGCAGCGCCCTGAGGGTGTCAATCGTGAAAGATAACCCGCCCCGCTCGATTTCGATGGGGTCAGCGGTGAATCTCGGATCGTGAGCTATGAGCAGTTCGACCATGGCGAGGCGGTCCGCCGGGGATGCCACGATGGCCGACTTCAAGGGCTGGGCTGCCGCGGGGATCCAGACCACGCGGTCTAAGGTCAGGGCCTCGCATGCATCGGACGCGGCCAAGAGATGGCCGACGTGGGGGGGGTCAAAGGTGCCGCCGAGGATGCCTATTCGCATTTGTTGGAAAAGCGAAACTACGGTTCTCTGTTGGTCGGTTAAGCACGGTGGTTGACGTAAAACCTTCGTTAACCGACCAACAGAAAACAGTTAACGCAGTCCGGGTTTCTTCACGGGTACCGCCGGCACCGCCGGCGCCGCGGGTCCCGTCGGACACAACGCCGCCACCGCCGGATCCCCGGCGTACGCCGCCCTCAGCGTCACGCAGGTTTCAGCGGCCTCCGGGATGTATTTCAACTGCGGACGCCGATACACGATGACCATTTCCATCAGCGCGTCACGCGCGACTTTCGTATTCGGATAGTTCTTGACGACGTCCTTGAAATAGATCAGCGACGACTCGTACGCGCCGCGCCGCGTGTATTGCATCCCCGTGCCGTAATCCTTTGCGGCCTTCCGTTCGTCGATCGAAAGCGACGCACTGTCCGCCTGCTTTCGAATCGGCAGATCCGGATAAATCGCGGCCAGCTGCCTGAACTGGATCTGTGCGAGATCGCCGTATGTGGCATCAAGATCGGGCCGGCGCCACAGCGCGGCATACGACTGGCCGGCAAGGAGCAGCGCCATCGGCGCGAGCGAATCGTCCGGGAACGACTCGGCCAGGCGCGCGTAGCTCGCCGCGGCGAGCAGATGCTCGAGCTTCATCTCGTGCGAGTGGGCGAGCCACCAATGCGCGAGCGGCAGGAGCGTATCGCGCGCCGAGAGATCGAGCGTGAGCCGCTCGAATCCGGTCACCGCGTTGTCGTACTTCTTCTTGTTGTATTCCGCGAGCGACGCGTTGTACAGCAGCGTGCTCGACGCGTAGCTGCGCGGCTGAAATGCCGGACGGCACGCTGCGCCTGCGACAAATGTCGCGACGAGCAATGCGGCGCGGACCTTGGCAGAAACGCGCATCATCTCGGCGCCGCCGAACGCGCGGCCATGCGCGGCGTGCCGAGCAACGTGCGGAAATAATTGATGGTGCGGCTGATCCCTTCGCGAACATCCACTTTGGGTTCCCACTTCAGCATTGTTCGCGCGCGGGTGATATCGGGCTGTCGCACCTTGGGATCGTCCTCGGGGAGCGGCTTGTAAGAAATCTGTGATTGTGTCTGCGTGAGCTCGACGACGATTTCGGCGAGTTGCTTCACCGTATACTCCACGGGATTGCCGATGTTCGTCGGGAATGCATCGCCGCTGTTGAAGAGCCGGTAGATGCCCTCGACCTCGTCCTCAACGTAGCAGAATGAACGCGTTTGGGAACCGTCGCCGTAGATCGTAATCGGTTCCCCGTTCAGGGCCTGCACGATGAAGTTCGACACCACACGCCCGTCACGCGGACGCATGCGCGGGCCGTACGTATTGAAAATCCGGACGATTCGCGTGTCGACGCCATGATAGCGGTGATATGCCATCGTGATTGCCTCTGCGAACCGCTTTGCCTCATCATAGACACCGCGCGGGCCGATGGGGTTCACGTTCCCCCAATACGACTCCGTTTGCGGGTGCACGAGCGGGTCGCCGTAGACTTCGCTGGTGCTGGCAATAAAGAATCGCGCCTTCTTCGCGAGGGCGATTCCCAGCGCGTTGTGCGTCCCGAGCGAGCCGACCTTCAGCGTCTGAATCGGCAGCTCGAGATAGTCTATAGGACTCGCGGGTGATGCGAAGTGAAGTACGCCGTCCAGCCCGCCCGGCACCTCCGTGTACTCGGAGATGTTGTGCTCCATGAACGTGAAGCGCGGCTCGTTCGCGAGGTGCGCGAGGTTGTCGCGATGCCCGGTGATGAAGTTGTCGAGGCCAACAACAGAATGACCGTCGGCAAGAAACCGATCGGTGAGATGCGACCCGAGGAAGCCGGCGGCGCCGGTGATCAGAACTTTCACGGCGCCCCTATTCGCGCCCGCGTCCGAGCGAGCGATAGGTGAAGCCGAGCGCCTGCATTTTTGCGGGATCGTAAAGATTGCGGCCGTCGATCACAATCGGCTGCTTGAGCGCGCTCTTGATGCGCGCAAAATCCGGGAAGCGATATTCGTTCCAGTCGGTGACAACAACAAGCGCGTCGGCGCCGGTGAGCGCTTCATAGTTCGTCGGCGCGAACGTGATCGTCTTGCCAAGGCGGCGCTCTGCCTCGTGCATCGCGGCCGGATCATGCGCGACCACGGTCGCGCCCGCGGCGAGCAGTTCCTCAATCAACTTCAGCGCAGGTGACTCGCGCATATCATCGGTCTGCGCCTTGAATGCGAGGCCCCACACGGCGATGCGCGCGCCCTTCACACCAGCGCCCAACACTGCGCTGAGCTTCTTGAACAGGCGATGCTTCTGCAAATCGTTCGCGTTCTCAACAGCCTGGAGCACCAGCATCGGCGCGCCGACGTCATCCGACGTCCGCATCAGTGCCTTTACATCTTTTGGGAAGCACGAGCCACCATAGCCGGGGCCGGGGAAAAGAAATGACGGCCCGATGCGCGCATCACTGCCGATTCCCTTCCTGACCAGGTCGACGTTCGCGCCAACCTTCTCACACAGCGTCGCGATCTCATTCATGAACGAGATGCGCGTCGCCAGCATCGCGTTCGCCGCGTACTTCGTCATCTCGGCCGACGGAACGTCCATGAAAATGATCGGCTTCCCCGTGCGCACGAAGGGCGCGTACAACTCCGCCATCACGCTCCGCGCAAAATCGCTCTCGACACCGAGCACCACACGATCGGGCTTCATGAAGTCGTCGACCGCCGCGCCCTCTTTCAGAAACTCGGGATTCGACACGACGTGAAACGGCAGCTTCGCGTGCAGCGCGACGGCCGTCTGCACTTTCTCTGCGGTTCCAACGGGAACAGTCGACTTCGTAACCACGACCAGCTCGCGCTTCTGGTGCTTGCCGATGGTTTCCGCGACCGCGAGCACGTGGCGGAGATCGGCCGAGCCGTCTTCGTCCGGCGGCGTGCCGACGGCGATGAATACAACCTCGGCAGAGGCGACGGCCGCGGCGACGTCAGTGGTGAATGTGAGACGGCCCTGCGCCTGATTGCGCTCGACAAGCGAGTCGAGCCCCGGCTCGTAAATCGGAAGCACATTCTTCTTGAGCCCGTCGATCTTGGCCTGATCGACATCGGCGCACACAACCTGACTTCCGGTCTCGGCAAGGCACGCGCCGGCGACAAGCCCCACATAGCCGGTTCCGACAACAGTGATGTTCATGGAGTTCTCAGGCGCGAGGCGCGGTCGGCGTGAGCGAAACGATTCGGGCGCGTGATTTTTTCGTTTTCGCGAGCGCGTTGCGTGTGTCGACCACGAGCGATGCTTTGTCGACGAGGCGCTGATAGTCGATCGACGAATGATCGGTGACAATCACGACGGCGTCGGCACCGGCGAGCACAGCGTCCGTCAGCTCGACACCAACGCGCTCATGTCCTTCCTCGGTGTAGCGCGGAACGTGCGGGTCATGATAGGTGACCTCGGCGCCATGTTCTTCGAGCAGCCGGATGACGTCGAGCGCGGGACTCTCGCGCATGTCGTCGATATCTCTTTTGTAAGCAACGCCAAGCACAAGCACAGCGCTCCCGCGCACAGCTTTTCTCTCGTCGTTCAGCGCGAGCGAAACCTTGTTCGCGACGACATCGGGCATCGCACTGTTGATTTCGCTCGCGAGATCGATGAAGCGCGTCTTGTAATTCAGCGTCCGCATTTTCCACGCGAGATAGTGCGGATCGAGCGGAATGCAGTGACCGCCGATACCAGGGCCGGGCGTGAACTTCATGAAGCCGAACGGCTTTGTTGCGGCGGCCTCGATCACTTCCCAGACATCGACACCGAGGCGATCGCAGATGATCGCCATCTCGTTGACGAGCCCGATGTTCACCGAGCGGAACGTGTTCTCGAGCAGTTTCGTGAGTTCGGCCGCCTCGGGTGACGAGACGGGAACGATCGTATCAATGCAGGTCGCGTAGAGCGCCGCAGCGGTCTCCGTGCACGCAGGCGTGATGCCGCCGAGCACCTTGGGCGTGTTCTTCGTGTGCCACTTGGGATTGCCCGGATCGACGCGCTCAGGTGAGAACGCGAGGAATACGTCTTCACCGATGATCAAGCCGAGCTTTTCGAGACGCGGCTGCATGACATCGCGGGTCGTGCCGGGATATGTGGTGCTCTCGAGCACGATCAGCATTCCCTTGTGCGCGCGGCGGGCGACGGCCTCCGCAGCGGCGATCACGTACGACATGTCCGGGTCGCGCGTTTTTGCGAGCGGCGTCGGCACGGCGATCGAAATCGTGTCGGCGCGCGCGATCATGCTTTCATCGGCGGTCGCCGTGAACTTCCCGCTCTTCACGTGCGCGGCGAGCTGGCTCGACGGCACGTCGAGAATGTGCGACGTGCCGCTGTTGAGCAGATCGACGAGCGACTGCGTGATGTCGTAGCCGATCACAGTGAAGCCTGCGTCGCAGAACTCCATGGCGAGCGGCAGGCCGACGTAGCCGAGCCCGATGACGGCCGTGACGGCCGACCGGTCCGCAATCTTCGAGAGAAGCTGCGTCTTCATCGAGCCGGCGCCGGCCGCGGACTGCGCTGCAGAAACCAAATTAGCGGCCAAAGAAACCGCGCACAGCCGCGACGACTTCGTCGAGCTGCGCACGAGTCAGCTCGGGGAACACGGGGAGCGAGAGGACTTCATTCGCCGCCTTCTCCGACTCGGGGCATGCGCCCGCCTTGTAACCGAGGTAGGCGAAGCATGGTTGGAGATGCAGCGGCAACGGGTAATACACCGAGTGCCCGATTCCCTTCGCGCTCAAGTGCTCGCGGAGCTTGTCGCGCTGCGGCACGCGAATCGTGTACTGATTGAAAATCGACTCGCTCGCGGGCTCGACGTACGGTGTGGTGATATCGGCGAGATCGGCGAACGCAGCGTTGTAGTACGCGGCGTTCTCGCGGCGCTTGGCGCTCCACTTGGCGAGGAACGGAAGCTTCGCCTTGAGCACCGCGGCCTGCAGCGCGTCGAGGCGCGAGTTGTAGCCGACTTCCTCGTGGAAGTAGGTCTTCACGCTGCCGTGCGTGCGGAGGCGCATCAGGCGGTTGTAGATGGTCTCATCCTGCGTGACCATCATGCCGCCGTCGCCGTAGCCGCCGAGGTTTTTCGACGGGAAGAACGAGAAGGTGCCGATCGTGGCGACCTCGCCTGCCATGCGCCACTCGCCGTCGATGGAGCGGCGCGCGCCAATCGACTGCGCTGCGTCCTCGATGAGCGGAACGCGCGGCATGAGGCGCTGGATCTCCTCGAGCGGCGCGATTTGGCCAAAGAGATCGACCGGAATAACCGCCTTGGTTTTCGACGTAACCGCAGCGGCGGCGAGGTCGGGGCGGATGTTGTAGGTCTTCGGGTCGATATCAACGAACACCGGTTTCGCGCCGATGTTGTGGATCGTGCCGGCCGTCGCGAAAAAGGTGAACGGCGTTGTAATCACTTCGTCATCCTTGCCGACGTCGAGCGCGCGCATCGCAATCAGCAGGGCGTCGGTGCCGTTTGCGCATCCAACGGCATATTTTGTGTGCGACAGCGCAGCGACGTCCGCCTCAAACTGGGCAACCGGCTGTCCAAGGATGAAAGCCTGATCGTCCACCACGGGGAGCATCGCCGCGAGGACGGCCTCGCGGATGGTGGCGTGCTGGGCGCGCAAGTCTAGCAAGGGTACGGACATGTCTATTATTTGGTCAGTTTTGTGATATTTCTGATGCAACGTTCGTCTGCAATGAAACTATTAAAGCTCGCGGGACGCAGGGTGGAAGTCAACGAACTCTATAGAATGTGGTTTCAGCGCTGACAACAGCGTATTATACCGCCGTTACAATTGAGCGCCGTGAACCGAAGATCCGGCCGAACCACGGAGAACCCAACCATGGCGACACGAATCTCGAACACAACGCCTGCGACCCCTGAAGAAGAGACCGACGCCGCCGGAGCAAACGGCGGCATCGCGGATTTCGACTACAGCAATTTTTATTACTCGTCCAGCGACGACATTTTCGCGATTTTTGACCCGTACAACGAGTGGTGGTACGGTCATGCCCGCGATAACGGCTACTATCTGTTTTCACAGCCGATGTCGACGCCTCCGGGGCCGCGGATTGACCTCGAGGAACAGCTCGGCCACGAACGGCTGAAGCTGCTGAATCTCGCGTCGTACAATTACCTCGGGCTTTCGTATCACCCCGAAGTAATCGACGCAGCAAAGAAAGCGCTCGACCACTACGGTCTTGGCGCGGCGGGCTCGCCGATTCTCAGCGGCACGATGGAAATCCACGTGCAGCTGGAAAAGGCGCTCGCGAAGTTCAAGAAGAAGGACGCGGTCATGGTGTTCCCCACCGGCTACAGCACGAACGTCGGCCTCATTGCCGCGCTCATGCGTCCCGGTGACTGGGTCATCATGGACCAGAACGTGCACGCGAGCATCGTCGACGGCGCGATTCTCTCGAAGGCGAATGTGCGCTTCTTCCGGCACAACCGTCCGGATGACCTCGAGAAGAAACTGCGCGGCACGACGGGCAAGCGGCTCGTCATCGTCGAGGGCGTCTACTCGATGGACGGCGACGAAGCACGTCTGCCGGAGATCGTGGAAGTCGCGAAGCGCCACGGCGCGCGCATCATGATCGACGAAGCGCATTCGACTTTTCTGTACGGCGCGAACGGTCGCGGTGTGGCGGAGAAGTACGGGCTCGAAGAGGACATCGACATTCACGTCGGCACCTTTTCGAAGGCGCTTGGCGGAATGGGCGGCTTCGTTGCGGGATCGCAGGCCCTGTACAACTACCTGATGGGGTTCGCTCGGTCACGCGTGTTCTCCTGCGCGCTCTCGCCGGCGGTTTCGGCTGGCGTGCTTCAGGCGCTGAGGATCGCGGAGCGCGAGCCGCAGCTCAGGGATACGCTTTGGTCGAATGTCGCGTATATGCGCGGGCTGCTCGCGGAGGCCGGCATCGATGTGGGCGAGTCAACATCACAGATCATCCCGATCATGATTCGCAATGACCGGAAAATTTTCGGCGTCGCCCAGGCGCTGCAAAAAGCCGGGCTCTATCTCCAACCAATCATCTATCCTGCCGTGGCCAAGCATCGCTCGCGTTTCCGCATTTCGATTTCCGCGACTCACACGACGCAGCAGCTGGATGAAGCCGCGACGATCCTCGCCGACGTCATGACGGCGGAGGGTTTGCGATGAGCGGCAGCAACGGTTCGAACGGGGCAAAGAAACCGTCGTCGGAGTTCGTGCAGTATCACTTCCGGCATGCGATCGGCGGTTTCTTCGAGTTCCCGACGGCGAACGCGCGGAAGATTCTCCCGCCGCATCTGCATCCGGTGGAGCCGCACCACGGGCAGAGCGTGCTCTCGGTGATGGCGTTCGACTTTCACAAGTCGATGGTCGGCGAGTATGGCGAGCTGATTCTTTCGGTGCTCGTGATGCCGCGCGTGGCTCCGGGCGAGCCGCTGCCCCGCTCGGCGTTCTACCCGTTTCTGCTCGGCACGACGACGAAGGATTCGCGCGATCACGCGATCGAGCGCTGGCATCTGCCGCACTTCATGGAGAACATCGATCTCTCGTTCGACGCGAAGGACGATGGCATTCGCATCGCGGCCGCACACGGCGGCAAGCCGATCATCGACATGAATATCACGCCGTATTCGTGGGAAAAAGTCTCGCACCGCTATCAGTCGTTCATGCATGATGCGGACGGTTCGTACATGTCGACGATCATCATGGAGTCGGGCTTCAGCGAGAACGAAGAGGAGCGCGGCGACATCACGATCCATCCGCACGCGTTCACCAAGGACATCGATCGCGACAACGTGAACACGACGCCATTCCGCGAGCTGTGGATGCGCGATGGCCTGCAAACGTTCCACCCGCTCGACACACTGGCATCAGCGGCGGTCTGATGGGCGAGAAGGTGTGCGTCATCGTGAACCCGGCGTCAGGCCGGGGACGCGGGGCGCGCACGCTACCCGCGGTGAAGGAGGCATTCGCCGCGGTAGGTGTGAGCGAGGTCCGCCTTACAAAGGTCCGCGAAGGCGAGCGCGCGGTCGCGAAACGAGCGATCGACGAGGGGTTCACCACGCTCGTTGCGGTCGGCGGCGACGGGACGTGGGGCAATGTCGCTAACGCGATTTTGAACTCGGGTGCGGACGTTCGGCTCGGCCTGATCGCGGCCGGCACCGGAAACGACTTCGCGAAAACCGTCGGCGCGCCGATGAATGACATCCCGCAGACGGCGCGGCTCTGCGTTGCAGAGCGCGCCGATGTGCGCGTGGATGTCGGCAAAATCGAAGATCAGTATTTTTTGAACATCGCGGGTTTTGGCTTTGATATCGCGGTGCTCGAGGACATTCCGAAGATTCCGCTGCTGCGCGGCGACGCGGTGTACATCGTCTCGGCGCTGCGGCAGATCATTGGATATGGCGGCGTGGAGATCGGCGTGAAGACTTCCGCCGGTGATCGCGGCAAGCTCCGGCATCTGATGCTCGTGATTGCGAACGCGAAGAACTTTGGTGGCGCGTTCAAGATTGCGCCGCAGGCGTCCCTGTCGGATGGGAAGCTCGATGCGATCGCGATCTACGATGCTCCCGCACTGAAGCGGCTTGGGCTGTTCGCGGCGGCAGTAAAAGGCACGCATGTGGCGAAGCCCGGAGTGAACGTGGAGCAGTCGGCGAGATTCACGCTCACCTTTTCCGCGCCGCCTGCGTACGAAACTGATGGCGAGTATCGCCGCGCAAAGGCAGCTCAACTCGAAGTGGCGTGTGTCGCTGCCGCGCTTCGTGTAGTTACAAAGTAAGAAAACAATTTTTGCCACAGGTCGACGCTGAAACGCGCGGGTCTTTCCCGTTCTCGGAAAGACCCGCGCGTTTCTGTGTAAACCTGCGGCAATTTTTTCTTCTTACACCTTCAGTGGCAGCGGAACTTCCCGCCCCGTGCGAGCGCTCTGATAAATCCCAAGAATCAGCTCGAGCGATTTCCGGCCGCCGCGACCGTCAGTATCAGCAACTGCTTCGCCGCGGAGGACGGAGAGCACGTTGCGGTAATAACCCTCGTGGCCCGAGCCATAGACTGAGGTCGGATTCGTATTCGATGCCTCGACGAGCGCGTCATCGGGATCAGGCTCCGCGAAATCCCATTTCTCGACCTTATTCACGGCTGTCCCGCCGATCTTCGCGGTGCCCTTCTCACCGAGGATCGTGATTGAGCCTTCGAGATTCTTCGGGTAAGTCAGCATCGTGACTTCGATCGTGCCAAGCGCGCCGCTCCTGAAACGCAGCACCGCAATCCCCGTATCTTCGGCTTCGATCTTTCGCGCGAGCGTCGCCGTTTTCGCGATCACGCTCTCGACCGGGCCGACGAGCCACTGCATCAAGTCGACATAGTGCGACGCCTGATTCATGAACGCGCCGCCGTCGAACTCCCACGTCCCGCGCCACGGCGCCTGATCGTAGTACTCCTGCGGCCGCGTCCATCGCACCGTGGTGTTCGCGAGATAAATCTTTCCGAAGCGGCCCTTGTCCATCGCGCGCTTCAGCAGCTGCACGGGCGGATTCAACCGGTTCTGCTTCACCACGAAAAGCTTCACGCCCGCTGCATCGCACGCGTTCACGAGTTCGTCCGCAGACGCGAGCGTGATCGCCATCGGCTTCTCGCAGACGACATGCTTCCCCGCTTTCGCCGCGAGGATTCCGTGCGCGGGATGCAAACCACTCGGCGTCGCGATCGTTACGATATCGCACCGCGCTTCCGCCAGCATCTTCTCGTACGACGTGAACGACGGCACGCCGAGCTTCTCTCCCGCGGCTTTCGCGCGCTCCGGGACGATGTCGCACACACCGGAGATCGAAAGACCGTCGAGCTTCGCGATCGCATCGAAGTGATTCTGACTGATGCGCCCGCAGCCTACGAGCGCGAGACGCAGCGAACCGGGCACGCTCACTCGTTTTCCTCGGTGATGCGCGTGAGCTTCTCACCGCGGCGCGAATAGCGCTTGCCGTCAGCCGGACAGGTGAGCTCCATGAGACCGTCTTCAAGCTTCACGCCGCACTCGCACACCCATCCCGTGATCTTCGCCGGTACGCCGGTCATCAGCGCGTGAGGCGGCACATTTTTCGTCACGACCGCGCCGGCGCCAATGAAGCAGTAGGCGCCGAGCGTCACGCCGCAGACGACTGTTGCATTCGCACCGATAGTCGAGCCATGGCGCACGAACGTGTGCTTGAACTCGTTCTTGCGCGGCACGTGGCTGCGCGGGTTGATCACATTGGTGAAGACCATCGAGGGACCGCAGAACACGTTGTCCTCGAGCTCCACACCTTCGTAGATCGAGACGTTGTTCTGGATCTTCACATTGTTGCCGATCTTCGTGCCGTTCATGACGACGACGTTCTGGCCGAGCACGCAGTCCTCGCCAATCACGGCCGCCGGCATCACATGGCAGAAATGCCAGACCTTCGTGCCATTCCCGATCTTCGCGCCTTTGTCGACGAACGCGCTCTCGTGGACGTACGGTTTTTCAGTGCTCATCGGATTGTCGCCTGCCATTCCTGGATGGACCGCACGGTTGCCGCCTTGCTCTTGAGGCTTTGAATCGCGTCGCACGCCGCACTCGCCGCACTGAGCGTCGTGGTGTACGCGATGCGGTGCGCGATGGCCGCCTGCCGCAGTGAATAATCGTCCTTCTGCGCCCGCTTGCCTAGCGGCGTGTTGATCAGCAGCTGGACTTCATCGTTCTTGATCAGGTCGATGCCGTTCGGCCGCGCGACGCTCACCTTGTGCACCGTCGCGCAGGGGACGCCATTCTTTTCGAGAAACGCCGCCGTGCCGCTCGTCGCTAGAATCTTGAATCCCATCTCGTGAAAACGGCGCGTGATCGGAACGGCGTTCGGTTTGTCATGATCGTTCACCGTGACGAACACCGAGCCCTCGAGCGGCAACCCGTTTCCGGCGGCGAGCTGCGCACGCGCGAACGCCGTCCCGAACGAATCCGAAACACCCATTACTTCGCCCGTCGAGCGCATCTCGGGGCCAAGGATCGGATCGAACTCGCGGAACTTCGTGAACGGGAACACGGCCTCTTTCACCGCGACGTATGGCGCGATGATTTCTTTCGTGAAGCCGATCTGTTCGAGGGTCTCGCCGACCATGACGCGTGCGGCGTACGAAGCGAGCGGCACGCCAATCGTTTTCGAGACGAACGGAATCGTGCGGCTCGCCCGCGGGTTCACCTCGAGCACATACACGATGCCATGCTGGATCGCGTATTGGACGTTGATCAGCCCGACCACGCCGAGCGCTTTGGCAAATGCGACCGTGTGCTCGCGCATCTGCTTTCCGTTCGCCGCGCTCAAGCTCTGCGGCGGGAGTACGCACGCCGAGTCGCCGGAGTGAATGCCGGCGTCCTCGATGTGGTGCATCACTGCGCCGATCACGACCTGCTTGCCGTCGCTGATGGCGTCCACATCAAACTCGTATGCGTCCTCGAGGAACGAGTCGATGAGGACTGGCCGCTCTTCGGACACGCGGACTGCGCGCACGAAGTAGTCGCGCAGCGTGGCTTCGTCGTACACGATCTCCATGGCGCGCCCGCCAAGCACATAGCTCGGCCGGACGAGCACGGGGTAGCCGATCCGCGTTGCGGCCTCCACAGCGCCTTCCACGCTCGTGGCGGTGCCATTGGGCGGCTGTTCGACCCCCAAATCGCGGGCAATCTTCTCGAAGCGCCTGCGGTCTTCGGCGGCGTCGATCGAGTCGGGTGATGTGCCGAGGATCTTCACGCCTGCCGCCTCGAGCGGACGCGTGAGCTTGAGCGGCGTCTGGCCACCGAGCTGCACGATCACGCCCACCGGCTGCTCGCGCTGCACGATTTCCAGCACGTGCTCGAGGGTCAGCGGCTCGAAGTAGAGTTTATCGCTCGTATCCCAGTCGGTGGAGACCGTTTCAGGGTTCGAGTTGACCATGATCGTCTCGTATCCCTGCTCGCGCAGCGCGATCGCGGCGCGCACGCAGCAGTAGTCGAACTCCACGCCCTGCCCGATACGATTCGGGCCGCTGCCGAGGATCACGACCGATTTGCGGCCGGAGCGCGGCGCTTCGGATTCTTCGTCGTAGGTCGAGTACAAATACGGCGTGTTCGACGGGAACTCGCCGGCGCAGGTATCAACCATTTTAAAAACCGGCCGAATACCGAGAGCCCATCGCTGGCTTCTCACAGCTTGTTCTGTTTCGCCCCGCAGCGCGCCCAGCTGCACATCTGCGAACCCCATCCGCTTCATCGCCCGAAGCGCCTCTTCATCGACGCTCGCCAGTCCCGCGTATTCGCGCTCCGCCTCAACCAGCTCGTGCATTTGCGAGAGGAACCACGGATCAACGGCGGTGATCCGATGGATCTCCTCGAGCGAAATATTCGCGAGCATCGCCCGCTTGATCTGAAAGATTCGCTCAGGCGTGGGCGTGGCGAGCGCGCCGCGGAGTGTGTCGAGCGTGTCGTCTGCGAGGCGGTCGTCCTGCAGCCGTGCGCTGATATCCCAGCCGGTGCGCCCGCTCTCGAGCGCGCGAAGCCCCTTCTGCAGCGCTTCTTTGAACGTGCGGCCGATCGCCATCGATTCGCCGACGGATTTCATCTGCGTGGTCAGCGTCGGATTCGCGCCGGGGAATTTCTCGAATGCAAAGCGCGGGCATTTCACGACCACATAGTCGAGCACCGGCTCGAACGACGCCGGTGTTGTTTTCGTGATGTCGTTCGGAAGTTCGTCCAGCCGATATCCAACGGCGAGCTTCGTGCCGATGCGCGCTATTGCAAAGCCGGTCGCCTTCGACGCAAGCGCAGATGACCGCGATACGCGCGGGTTCATCTCGATCACGACCATGTCGCCGTCCGCGGGATTCACCGCGAACTGAATGTTGCAGCCGCCCGCGTCGACGCCGATCTCGCGAATCACGGCGATGGCGGCATCGCGCATCACCTGATATTCACGATCGGACAGCGTCATCGCCGGAGCGACGGTGATCGAGTCGCCCGTGTGCACACCCATCGGGTCGATGTTCTCGATCGAGCAGACAATCACAACGTTGTCTTCGCAGTCGCGCATGACTTCGAGTTCGTACTCTTTCCAGCCGAGCAGCGAGCGTTCGATCAACACCTGTGAGATCGGGCTCTCTTCGAGACCGCCCTTCACGATCCGCTCGTATTCCTCGCGGTTGTACGCCACACCACCGCCCGATCCACCGAGCGTGAATGCCGGCCGGATAATCGCGGGAAAGCCGGTCCACTCACTGACGGCGAGTGCCTCGTCCCACGTCGTCGCAATGTGACCCTCTGGACACTTGAGGCCGATCTTGACCATCGCCTCGCCAAAGAGCTTTCGATCTTCGGCGACGGCGATCGCCCGCGCGTTCGCACCGATCAGCTCGACGCCGTACTTCTTCAGCACGCCGGTCTCGTGCAGCTTCATCGCGACGTTCAGCGCGGTCTGGCCGCCCATCGTCGGCAGCAACGCGTCCGGTTTTTCTCTCGCGATGATCAGCTCGACGAACTCCGGCGTCACCGGCTCGATGTATGTCCGGTCCGCGATTTCGGGATCGGTCATGATCGTGGCGGGATTCGAGTTCACGAGCACAACCTCGTATCCCTCTTCGCGCAGCGCCTTTGCCGCCTGCGTACCTGAATAGTCGAACTCGGCGCCCTGCCCGATGACGATGGGCCCGGAGCCTATGACGAGAATGCGATGGAGATCAGAACGACGCGGCATTATTGAGGAGATCGGTGATGATATCTGCACGGCTGCGCGCGGGCGCCCAGCCGGTGTCTTCGCGCAGACGGTCGTTCTGGCCAACCTGCACCGGAACGTCCACGGCACGTTGCAATGATGGATCGGGGACGAGCGTTGCATCGACGCCCGCCGCTTTCAAAACTTCGGCCGCGAGATCGCCGACTGAGACGCCTTTCCCGCTGCAGACGTTGTACACGTGACCCGCAAACCCTTTCTCGACGAGCATCGAGTACGCGCGCACGGTGTCTTCTACGTGGAGAAAATCGCGAACGGTTATTGTGTTGCCAATCGCCACTTTCGCGCCTTCCCCCTTACCTCTCACGGCGATCACGCGCTCCACCAGCGCCGGCAACAGAAACCCTTTCGCCTGCCCCCGGCCGCTGTGATTGAACGAGCGCGTGCACACCACGCGCACACCGTTCGCGCGAAACGCTTCGAGCGCGAAACTTTCCTGCGCCATCTTGGTTGCCGCGTAAAAAGTTCGCGGCCTGCACTCTGCATGTTCACCGAGCGGCATCGCAGCGGCATCGTGCCGGCCGTATTGCTCCGCGCTTCCGACAATCAGCACGACGGGATCAAGCGTCCCCGCACTCTTCCGCACGCGCACATCGTTCAGCAGGCGAACCGCGAGGCCGGTGTTGACGTCGAACGCGAGCATCGGATCGTCACCGGCGGCCGGGACGAACGAGACGCCGGCAAGATGAAAAATCGCGTCAGGCTGTGATGCTTCGACTGCCGCGGAAGCGACGCCCGCCGCGCGAAGATCCTCATGGCGCCACGTGACGCCGGCGTGATCTTCGGAACCGAGGATCGCGATGCCGGGATCGCCCGTGAGCGACGACCCCGTGACAGTCCACCCAAGGCGCACAAGATCGCGACAGAGCCACTGGCCGGCGAATCCGCCGGCTCCCGTGACGAGCGCCTTCCGTGACGCCACTCAGCCCGTGCCGTCGCCGGCGGTCTTCCTGTGCCGCGCGAGATCGGCGTCCACCATCATCCGCACGAGCTGCTTGAAGTGCACCGTCGGCTCCCATCCAAGCACGCGCTTTGCCTTGGACGAATCAGCGACGAGCAGCTCGACCTCGGCGGGCCGGATAAAGGCCTGATCTGTTTTCACATACTCGCGCCAGTCGAGATCTGCATAGGAAAAGGCTTCCTCGCAGAACTGCTGCACAGTCCATTTCTCGCCGGTGCCGATCACGTAGTCGTCGGGCTTGTCCTGCTGGAGCATGCGCCACATCGCTTCGACGTAATCGCCCGCGTAACCCCAGTCGCGATGCGCCTGAAGGTTGCCGAGCCGCAGCTCGTTCAAACGCCCGAGCTTGATGCGCGCGACGGCGTCGGAAATTTTTCGCGTGACGAACTCGAGCCCGCGGCGCGGACTCTCGTGATTGAACAGAATCCCGCTGACCGCGAACATGCCGAACGACTCGCGGTAGTTCACCGTGATCCAGTGGCCATAAACTTTTGCGACACCGTACGGCGAGCGCGGATAAAACGACGTCGTCTCTTTTTGCGGCGTCTCCTGCACCTGGCCGAACTGTTCGCTCGAGCTGGCCTGATAGAACTTTGCTTTTGGTGCCGCGCGTTTTGCGGCTTCGAGCAGGCGCGTCACGCCGATCGCCGTGAACTCGCCGGTGAGCACAGGCTGCGTCCACGACGTCGCGACGAAACTCTGCGCGGCGAGGTTGTAAATCTCGTCTGGCTCTGTCGCGCCGATCGCATCCATCAGCGAGGTCTGGTCGAGCAGGTCGGCCGAGAGCAGCTCGATCTTGTCGACGAGATGGGCGATGCGCTCATAGGGCGTCGTCGAGCTGCGACGAACGATGCCGACTACGCGATACCCTTTCGAGAGCAGGAGCTCGGCGAGGTAGGAGCCGTCCTGTCCGGTGATTCCGGTGATCAGCGCGGTTTTCATTGGGGGGTAATTTGCACTGTAGGACGGTGCGGAGACAGGCTGTGAGTAGAGTTTTGTGTGTTGTGTCTTCTGTCTAAGGTCTTTTTGTCTAGCGTCTGATAACCCGCTGTTTGCAGTTCAGAGCTGTGAACCGCGTACTGCGGGTTTTCAGACGCTAGACAGAAGACTTTAGACCCAGACAAACAACAACTTCCGAATACAAAAAAGGGAGCCAACCGGCTCCCTTTTTTGACAAACCACACTCCTGAAATCACGCGACGACAGCCGCCGCGGTGCCTCTCGGCGCCCGCTGAATCTTGCCGGCGGCAAGACAGCGCGTGCAGACCTTGATCTTCTGGATCTTGCCATCGATGACGATGCGCGCGACCTGAAGGTTCGGCTTCCAGGTGCGGCGGGTCTTGTTGTTCGCGTGCGAGACGTTGTTGCCGAAGGCGATTCCCTTCGTGCAGACGTAGCACTTGTTGCGTGCGATAGGCATCGGTTCAGCCCTCGATCAGTTCAATGCGCGCCATCTCTGCGGCGTCACCCTTGCGGTGGCCGGTCTTCAGGATGCGCGTGTAGCCGCCCTTACGCGTGGCAAAACGGGGACCGAGCTCCTGAAAGAGCTTGTCCGATGCCGAGCGCTTGGTGATGTGGACGCCTGCGAGACGACGCGCGTGGAGCGTGCCGGTGCGGGCTTTCGTGATCAGCTTTTCCACGAACGGACGAAGCTCTTTTGCCTTCGCTTCGGTCGTCACGATGGCGCCCTCGAGGATGAGGGAGGTCGCGAGATTGCGAAGCAAAGCGATCTTCTGTTCGGTCGTGCGCCGGAGCTGCCGGCCTGCTTTCTGGTGACGCATGGGCTATTCCTCTGTGACGTCGTCAGGCGCCTTGGCAGCCGCGCGGCTCGGCGGAGTGCCGTGGTCCGAGATGCGGATACCGTCGCCGTTCTCTTCGAATCGCATGCCGAAATTCAGTCCTTCGCGCTCGAGCAGGTCGGCGATTTCCTGAAGCGACTTCTTGCCAAAGTTCTTGACTTCGAGAATCTGGTCTTCGGTCTGACGGACGAGATCGCCGAGCGAACGAATGCTCGAGTTCTTGAGCGAATTGACGGACCGCACAGAAAGTTCGAGGTCATCAATTGGCGTCTTCAGCAGGAGCGCGAGGCGCGCCGCGTCCGTACCGATGAACTCACCGCCGCCCACCGGGGCTGCGGAGTGCGTGCCGAATCCGACGAAGTACTGGAAGTGCGTCTGTGCCAGCGCGGCGGCGTAGCTGACCGCCTCTTCCGGGGTCACCGTGCCGTTCGTCTCGACCGTGAGGACGAGGCGATCGTAGTCGGTGCGCTGTCCGACGCGTGTTTCTGCGACGGCGAAGTTCACGCGCTTGACCGGCGAGTAGATGGAATCGATGCGAACGAGATCGACCGGGAGCGAGCGGTCGGCCGGATGCTGCTCGGCCTCGACGTAGCCACGTCCCTTGTTCACATAGAGTTCAACCGAGAGATCGCGGTCGTCCTGCATGGTGAACAGATGATGCGCCGGATTGACGATCGTCGCGCCGCGGAGCGAATCGATGTCGCCAGCGGTGACGGGACCGGCTTTCTTTGCCGTGATCTTGAGGATGGCGTCCTCGGAATCGTCGGCGAGCGAAAGCGTCAGCGTCTTGAGGTTACCGATGATCTGGTGCACGTCCTCAACGACGCCCGGGATGGTCTGGTGCTCGTGGAGCACGCCATCGATGCGAAAGCCCCATACGGCGGAGCCGCGCAGCGACGAGAGCAGCATGCGCCGCATCGCGTTGCCGAGCGTGTGGCCGAAGCCACGCTCCAGCGGCTGGAGGCGGAACTCTGCAATGTTCGGGTCGTCCTCGCGCTTGGTTGCTTCAACCAGCTGCGGACGGACGAGCCCGCGAAGATCGATTGCTTGAACCATGATGATGAGATCCTTGAAGATGGTCAGACGGCCATCGGTGGCGCCGTCTACGCCCTACCCCGCCCCTGACGCGCGGTAGGATGTGATGGGGTCAGGGCCCCGACCTAAAAAGTCTTTACTTGGAGTACAACTCGACGACCAACTGCTCCTGCGCGGCGATCGGAATGCCGGCACGCTGCGGACGCTCGAGCATCCGGCCGCTGAACGAGTCCTTGTCGACGGCCAGCCAGCTCGGCGTTGCGCCGCGGCCTGACTGTTCGAGCGACGTGATCACGACGGCCAGCTCCTTCGAGGCGGCGCGCATCTTGATTTCCTGTCCCGGTGCGACTGCGAAGCTCGGCACATCCACGCGCTTGCCGTTGATCTCGATGTGGCGATGGCGAATGAGCTGACGCGCAGCTTTACGGCTCGGCGCGAAACCCATGCGGTACACCATGTTATCGAGGCGGCTCTCGAGTGCGGCGAGCAGGTTGTGACCGGTGATGCCGGGCAGCGAGCTCACCTTCTCGAACGTGTTGCGGAACTGCTTTTCAGAGACGCCGTAAATGCGCTTGATCTTCTGCTTCTCGCGCAGCTGCTTCGCGTACTCAGAGAGCTTGCGACGGCGGCCGGTGTTCTGGCCGTGCTGGCCTGGAGCATACGGGCGGCGCTCAACGGGGCACTTCTCCGTGAAGCACTTGGTGCCCTTGAGGAACAGTTTCGTGCCTTCGCGGCGGCACTGACGGCAGCTGGGTCCGGTATAACGCATGGCTTAGACCCTCCGACGCTTCGGCGGACGGCAGCCGTTGTGCGGAATCGGCGTCACGTCCTTGATCGACTTCACGCCAAGGCCGGCGGCAGCGAGCGCCTGGATCGCGCTCTCACGGCCCGAACCCGGACCCTGCACGCGAACGTGGACGCGGCGCACACCGAGCGTCATCGCCTCGCGCGCAGCCTGCTCGGCGGCGACGGTGGCGGCGAACGGCGTCGACTTCTTGGATCCCTTGAACCCGGCCTTCCCCGACGAACCCCACGCAACGGTGTTGCCGTGCGCATCGGTGATGGTGATGGTCGTGTTGTTGAAGGTCGCGGCGATGTGGGCCACACCTTCGGCCTCCACCACGCGCTTGGTCTTCTTCCCGATAGCCATTACTTGGTCACCTTCTTCTTGCCGGCGATCGCGCGGCGCGGCCCCTTCTTGGTGCGGGCGTTGGTGTGGGTGCGCTGACCGCGGGTCGGCAGGCCACGGCGATGACGAATGCCGCGGTACGAGCCGATGTCCATGAGGCGCTTGATGTTCATCGCGACTTCAGTGCGCAGGGCACCTTCGACGCGATACGTCTTTTCGATTTCCTGACGGAGACGGTTCACGTCTGCGTCAGAAAGATCCTTGATGCGCTGGTCGGGTGAGACGCCGGCTGCCGCAATGATGCGACGCGCGGTTTCACGCCCGATGCCGAAGATGTAGGTAAGGCCGATCTCGACCTTTTTCTCCCGTGGGAGATCGACGCCTGCAATGCGTGCCATGATTAACCCTGCCGCTGCTTATGCTTGGGATTGCGCGTGCAGATAATGCGGGTCACTCCACGGCGTTTTACCACCTTGCAGTGCTCACAGATCGGCTTGACGCTGCTGCGAACTTTCACGAAGACACTCCGAAAACGGGCTGAAAACGGCAGTAAGGCTATGGCTGCACCTGTTTTGGGGCAGTCTCACAACGTAATCCGGCGCGGGGCTTGACACAAGTGGCCGTATCGACGTGTACTGAATACGCGAAACTGCTACTTTCGCACAAAAAGCAGCTTCACCGTATTCCCAATCTTCGCTTCCAAATCGCCGCGGGTCGTGCAGGGGCTGAGATCCCGGCCGGAAACCAGCGGATCATGGCCCAGCGCCTGAATGCGGGTCGACACTTTCGAACCGCCTTTTGCATCCGGCGAGACAAAGCTCAGCAGGTTCATCTCGATGTCCCACGTCTCGGCGTTGGCGATGCCGAGCTTCGCGCCGCAGTCGACGATGTTCTGCATTGGAACGCCCGCGAGGCGGCGGCGCACCTTGAGCACCTCGTTGCCAACCGACCGCGATGAGGCATCGAGCTTGGCGATAGGAATGTCCAGCTTCGCGTAAGCGGCTTTGAGCAGCGTGTAGGCGGAATCGGGCGCGACGGGAAGCGTTGTCGACAGCGCTATCGACGACGTCGTCGTCTCAATGTTGGTGGTGCCGCCTATCGCGACGAACCCGGTCGTCATCGGGGTCACGGCAGTCTCTGGATCCGTGGCTCCGGGGTGGCTCGCACACGCGGCCCCGAACAACAGCAGGGGCCACGCAGCGCGGTTCACGCGAGCCGCGTCAGCACGCCGTCGAACGCTGAGCGCGGATCCCCGGCCGCGGTCACCGCGCGCCCAATCACCACATATGCGGCGCCCGCCGCGGCCGCCTCCTCAGGTGTGACCACGCGAGATTGGTCGTCGCCACCGACCGATGCGGTGCGGATCCCCGGCACGAGAGGGCTTAGGCGCTCGCCAAATTCTCCGCGAACGGCGGCGCATTCGGTTCCGGCGCAGACCACGCCGTGCGCGCCGGCAGCTGCCGCGACTGCCGCTAGGCGGAGCACTTCGCCAGAGACGGAGTCGAGCGGTCTTCCGAGCGCGGCTCCTGCGGCGGCGGCATCCATCGAGGTGAGCACGGTGACGACCAGGACACCCGTGTCTTTGCCCGCGCCGTCGACTGCTGCGCGAACCATTGCTTCGCCGCCGAGCCCGTGGATCGTGAGCAGCGCAACCTTCATGCGCATCGCGCTCGCGGCGGCTTTGCTCACCGTCGAGGGAATGTCGTGCAGTTTGAGATCGAGGAAAACGCGCTTCCCTTCTCCGTGCAGCCATTCGACCACGCGCGGTCCTTCTGCGGTAAAGAGCTGCAATCCGACTTTGTAAAAGTCGGCGCCGGCGCCGAGTTTATCGACGAGGGCGCGGGCGTCGGCGAGCGACGGGACGTCGAGTGCGACGATGGGCTGGGGAGTCACGTTTGTAAAATACTACTATTTCCAGTCGAGCGCCCCCGAAAGATCGGCAAGGCGATTCACGCCGTTC
Organism: uncultured Gemmatimonadota bacterium; assembly: GCA_903910555.1. Lineage (GTDB taxonomy): Bacteria > Gemmatimonadota > Gemmatimonadetes > Gemmatimonadales > Gemmatimonadaceae > Fen-1231. The sequence continues at coordinate 120,357 of CAIVZZ010000013.1, forward strand.
ATCGCGCACCACGCGGCCAGCTCACGCACGATCCGCTCGGGTGCGCGCGGGTCAGCCAGCGCGGCGGTGCCAACGGCGACAAGCGACGCGCCCGCGATGATGTACTGCAACGCGTGCTCCGCGCTCGCCACACCGCCGACGCCGACGATCGGAACCGCGACGGCCTTTCGCACTTTCCAGGTGGCGAGCACGCCCACGGGCCGCAGCCCGGAGCCGCTCACTCCGCCGCTGCCGAATCCGAGCTTCGGACGGCGCGCGTCGATATCGATCACCAGTCCCGGAAAGGTGTTCACGACCGTGATGCCATCGGCGCCGGCATCGACTGCGACGCGCGCAGTGAACGCGATATCCGCGAGTGTCGGCGAGAGTTTCACGAAGAGAGGGCGGCGCGTCGCCGCGCGGGCTCGCGCGATCAATGCGGTGAGTGATGCGGCATCTGCACCAAACTCGAGTCCGCCTGCCCGCGTATTCGGGCAGCTCACGTTCAGTTCGTACGCATGAAATCCGGCGGAGTCTTCGAGCCGCGCGACGACATCGCCGAAATCTTCTATCACCCGTCCGACGACGTTCACGATGACGCGCGCGTGCGTCATCTCTTTCGCGAGCCAGGGCAGATCGGTGGTCTTTACTTCTTCGACGCCGGGATTCGCGAGGCCGACGGCATTGATCATCCCGCCATCGAATTCTGCGACGCGCGGTGCGGGTGCACCTGCGCGCGGCTCCATGCTCACGGCTTTCGTGACGAGTCCGCCGAGATGGTTCAGCACCATCACCTCGGCGAGTTCGCGTCCGTACGCGGCGGTGCCGGCTGCGAGGATGATCGGGTTTTGAAAGTCTATTCCAAGAGCGTGCGTGCGAAGTGCGGGCGAATCGTACGGCGGGTTGTTCCCTGCTACGCTGGCGGTGGCCGTGCTATCGCTCACTTCGGCTGATCCTGCTGCGATGCGGCGCCCGTGACGCGGCGTTCGTAACGCGAGAGATATTCCATTGCGGCATCGGCGACTGCGCCGGCAATCGCGCGCTGCCCTGCGTCGCCCGAAATGTAGGCGGCCTCGGCGGCGTTGGTGCCGAATCCGATTTCGACCAGCACCGACGGCATGAACGCGGTATTCAGCACCATGAACCCGGCCTGCTTCACACCGCGGCTCGGGCCGGGATGAATGCGTTTCAAGCGCGCCTGGATCTCCGTGGCGAGGTCGCTCGACTCACGCAGCTGTTCGTTTTGCGCCATGTCTTTCAAAATAAACCCGAGCCCGTTTTCCTGCGACGGATCGCCGCTGCTCTCGAAGCGGACGACTTCGTTTTCCATTTTTGCGACGCGGCGTTCATCCTCGGTTTTCGCCTCGGCGAGAAAATAGGTCTCGAAGCCCCGCGCGGCCGCCGGATCTTTCCAGCCAAGATTCGCGGCGTTCACGTGAATCGAGATGAACATGTCGCCTTTCGCGGCGTTTGCGATTTTTCCGCGATCGCCGAGCGCAATGAGCGTGTCAGTCGTGCGCGTCATGAGGACGGAGACGCCTCGACTTTCCAATTCACGCGCGAGTTTTTTTGCCACGGCCAGGGTGATGTCTTTTTCATAGAGCGAGGTGCGCTCGCCGATTGGACCGTGCATGCCGGCGTCAGGTCCGCCGTGGCCGGCGTCGACGACAATCAAACGGCGGCGCGCCGATGGCGCGGCGGTATGCGGAGCCGGCGCGGCGCCGACGGACGGCGTCTTTGCCGGCGCGGCGGAAGATGCTGCACGTGGTGGCGGCGCGCTGGTCGTCGCACTCACCGCGGCGCCCTTCGCAAGATTTCTGAACGCACGCAATTCGTGCGCGTCGGAATCCCAAATAATTCTGTTGCCGATGCGCGGAACGATATCCGCGAGCAGCTGCAGCGGGAGCAGCAGCGCGCCGTTGCGCAGGATCGGCGCGGCGGCGAGCGGGATCGGACCGTCTTTGGTCGTCGCGAACGGCACGCCGTCGACGAGCGTGAAGCTCACGCCGGGCGCATCGACGGTCCATCGGCCGGGTGCGGTCGACGTGACTTTGCCGCCAATCAAGGTGAGCACGACGTCAGCGCGCAGCGCGCCGCCTGCGGCGGTCGATACGACGGCCAGCGTCGTGTCGCGCGCAACGCCGCGGACATGCACGCTGTCCTGCCGTTGATGCGCGCGCAGCGCGAACGCAATGAGCAGCGGCGCGAAGATCACCGGCGCACCTTCACGGCGCGCGCCATCTCGCGCTTGTCGTCCTTCTCTTTCAGATCCGCGCGCTTGTCGTGGTTCTTCTTTCCGCGACCGAGTCCGAGCCGCACTTTGGCGCGGCCACGCTTGAAATAAATTTCGAGCGCGATGAGCGTGAGTCCCTGCCGCTCGACCGCGCCGATCATTTTTTTAATTTCGCGACTGTGCAGCAGGAGTTTTCGCGTGCGCGTCGCCTCGTGATTGAAGCGATTGCCCTGCTCGTACGGCGCGATGTGGAGATTGAGCAGCCACACTTCGCCGTCCTTGAGGATTCCGTACGCGTCGGTGATCTGCGCTTTGCCGTTGCGCAGCGATTTCACCTCGGTGCCAGTCAGCGCGATACCGGCTTCCCAGGTCTCGATGATTTCATAGTCAAAGCGCGCGCGCCTGTTGCGCGCGATCGACTCGATCGCATCGGAATCCGGTTTGTCCGGTTTGACGACTGTCTTGGCCATAGTGGATTATACCCCTCAACGGAGGACGACCGCCCGCACCCTTGGGTATCGGCAGTCACACCATTAGCTTAGACCCGTTAGCCGGAGTGGTGGAACTGGTAGACGCGCTGGCTTCAGGAGCCAGTGGGTGCAAGCCCGTGCGGGTTCGAGTCCCGCCTTCGGCACTTAGGGATGGAAATGAGCGAGGGGATGGCCAACAACGAGTTGAAACGTTGTTGGTCATTCGTTTTTGGTGGACCAATTCGTTTACCAGCCAACAACCAGCCACCGATTACGCCGGGACGGGTGCCTAACGAGCGGCGGCTTCCGAGGGCGGAAGGTGTTCGGGGAGCGTGGGCTCGCCGTACACGGCACGGAGCGCTTCGTTCGCCTCCGCGATATAGCCGCTGAGCAACTCAACCGCTCGCGGCAGCGGGGCGCCGGCTGATCTCGCGCCATCAGACGCGAACGCGAGCAACACGCGGCCCAGGCGTTCACCGCTTCCTACGGGGCCGCCTCGAACGATCAGTGCTTCTTTGTAGCCTGAGAGCCGGTCGTTCAGCTGTCGCCCAACCAACTCCAGCATCATCGGATCCACTCTTGGATCCTCCGCGAGCACTTCACTCAGCGCCGCAACTACGTCCGAGCCCGTGCGATCATCCAGCGCATCCCGCTGAGCCGCCAGCACGGCGAGTGCGAGGCGTGCGTAGCGAAGCTCCCACCGCGCGTGATCGGTATCGCTCCGCGCCGCGACTTCGGCGAGCCAGCTGACATCCGCTTCCTCGGGCTCACGCCGCACCGAGGACAAAAACGCAATCGCTTTGCGCTTCCGCTCCCGCGCGGCGCGCCACTCGGGCGTCAGCGGAAGCAGCACTGCTATCGCGTGAGCACGGGAAGCCCGACGCGGCGCCGGACTTTCGGCTCGGCTTCGAGGAGGTCGCTGAGACGAACACCTTCGAGCACTTCGTCGATGCGCTGCTGAAGCATCACCCACACGGGGCGAATGCTGCACTCATGTGACGCCGAGCAGCGCTCGTCGTTCACCGGATGCGTTTCGCAGTGCAGATCGAACGTTTGCAGCTCGGCCGCAGAGAGAATCTCACGGACGGTGATTTCATCGGCCGGGCGTGCGAGTGCATAACCACCCTTGGCGCCGCGTGTGCTCGCCACGATTCCGGCGCGGCGCAGTCTCAGCAAAATCTGCTCGACATAGTCCGCGGGAAGTTGCTCGCGCGCCGACAGATCGCGGCCGGTGACCGGCCCCTCCTCAGCACGCTTCGCGAGATGAAGGGCGCAGATGACACCGTACTCGGCCCAGGTGGTAATGCGCATGCTTCAGTCTAGCCCGTCTCGCCGGGAATGCCAATCTCCGTCATCCGTCGGAGGTCGAGCACCTTCGCCAACTCGTCCGGCGGCAGAATCTTCTCACGCTCCGCGAGATGCCGGATCAGCTCCCCGCTCTTCACCGATTCCTTGGCCAGCGCCGCCGCCTTGGTGTATCCGATCTGAGGCGCAAGCGCCGTGGCCAGCGCGGCCGATCGCTCAACCCAATACGCGCACTGCTCTGCGTTCGCCTCGATCCCGCGCACACAGAGTTCGTCCAGAGTGCGCGCCGCATTCGTGAGGATCTGCATCGAGAAGAGCACGTTGTGCGCGATCACCGGCATCATGACGTTCAGTTCGAGCTGGCCGTGCTCCGTTGCCATCGCGACGGTCGCATCATTTCCAACCACCTGAAAGCAGACCTGATTCACCATCTCTGCGATCGACGGGTTGACCTTCCCCGGCATGATCGACGAGCCGGGCTGCACCGCGGGGAGAATGATTTCATCGAGCCCGGTCCGTGGTCCGCTCGCAAGCAGCCGCAAATCGCTTGAAATCTTCGAGAGATCCAGCGCCAGCGACCGCAGCGCGGCGCTGAACCATGAAACGTCGGTCATCGATTGCATCAGCTGAACGCGATCGCCGGCGCGCAGCTTGGGCCCAACCATCTCGCGCAGGTGCGCGATCATGCGTGCGGGATATTCCGCCTCGACGTTCACTCCGGTCCCGACCGCACTTCCACCGATGCCGAGGTCGCCAAGGAACTCCGCTGCATCGTTCAACCGGCGCGTCGCGCGTTCGATCGTGACCGACCACGCCGCGAATTCCTGTCCGAGGCGAATCGGCATCGCGTCCTGCAAATGCGTGCGCCCGGCTTTCACGATCCCGTCGAACTCCCGTCCTTTCGCGGCGAGCGCCCCGCGCAGCGCCGCGAGCGCCGCACCGAGCGGGGCGATTTCCGAAATAATCGCGAGACGAATTGCAGTCGGGATCACGTCGTTGGTCGACTGCGCCATGTTGACGTGATCGTTCGGATGTACGGGCGAGTACGTCCCTCGCGCGGCGCCAAGGATTTCGTTTGCGCGGTTCGCGATCACCTCGTTCGCATTCATGTTGTGCGACGTGCCCGCGCCCGCCTGATAGACATCGACGACGAACTGATCGCGATGCGCGCCGCCGAGTATCTCATCGCATGCTTCGACAATCGCGCGGGCGAGGCGCGGTTCGAGACGCCCGGTGTCCAGATGCGTCAGCGCCGCCGCGCGCTTGATGCGCACGACGGCGTCGACGAAAGCCGGAAGCGGTTTGAGGCCGCTGATCTGAAAATTCTTCACGGCGCGCATTGTTTGCACACCGTACAACGCGTCCGCGGGGACTTCGAGCGCGCCGAGTGGATCGCGCTCTGTGCGGGTCGCCGGCCCGGTCATTACGGCGAGACTGGCGTCGGAAAGTCGAAAGTCGAGATGATGTTCAGATATCCCGTGGGCGATCCTGACGAAACGAGCAGGTTCGTGCGCACCCGCTGAGCCTGCATCACAAACGGGATTGACGACGCCGACAGCGCCGGAAGCAGGTACGCCTGCACCGTGCCCTGTCCATCGTCGTGGAAGTCGCAGAATATTTGCGCGTTCAGCGTGCTGCTGCCGTTCGCCGCGTAGATCAGCGAGATGTACATCGCGGCGTTGTTGTCGGTTGCCGGCGTCCACTGCACGACCATCGGCTGACCGATCGGCGGGATGGTCGGGCGGATGATGGTGTACGGCTCGGCCGTGCGACCGATCGCCTGAAGCGCCGGGAAGCCGGCTTTGTCGCCGGCGATGTCGAACCAGACCGAATCGCCCGGATTGAACGACATCCCGACGGTGCTGGTCGGGTGATAGGTCAGATCGCTCGTTGTGGCCTTGTAGAGCGAGTCGGTATCGCCGGAGACGGCGGCAAGCATAAATGCGCCGGCGCCAATCGGTGTCGCGTTGTTCGTCGCGACCGAAGTCGCACTGTACGCGCCGACCACGCACGTGTCCGAGACGACGGTTGAGAACGCGAACTGCGCGTTCGATACCGTATAAAAATTCACTTTCGGATATGTCGTGTAGCCAGTACCCCTCGTGCGGGCGTTCATCAGCACGATTGACACCGGCGTGCCATTTGCGCCCGAAAGCCCGGCGAGATTATCGCACGACGCGACCACTGCGATCATGCCGAGGACGAGAAGCGGAGACGAGCGACGGAGCATATGAGATTCCGGTCGAGTGGGGAAAAGCGAAAGACGTCAGTTGCGCGGGCGCAATGCGACCAGCAAAAACCAGAGACAGACGGCCGCAGCAATCATCGCGGTGCCCAGCCCTGCCACGTTATACCCATGAAGCACACCAAATGCCACGCGGCGGGCGTCGCCGGGGGGCAGGACGTCCACCGGACCGGCGATTTCTGCTCTCAAACGGTCCAATTTGGGGGTAATCACGAATTGGGATACGCCGCACGATACGGCGGCGACGAGGGCGGCTACGGAGGCCCGGCGCGGCGCGCCGGCAACGGCAACTGCGAGGCCGATCACGATCCCCGCAACGAAGAGCGACGGGAGCACGCGGCCAACCATCGCCCCCGCAATCGTCCTCGACGGCAGCACATCGAACGCGCCCGGCGCGACCACCGCGACCGTAATCAGTGCCGCACCGAGCCACGCCGCCAGCAGCAGCGCGGCCGCCTGCAGACGCGCGGGCCGGCTCATCGACGCACCACTCGGGCAACGCCGTTGAGGAACGGATTCGTCCTGAGTTCGGCGCCGATGGTCGTTTCGCCGCCGTGCCCGGAATAGACCTGCGTTTCCGGTGGCAGCGCGGCAAATCGCTCGAGCGACTGTTCGAAATGCGCGGGGTTCGAATGGTCAAAATCCGTGCGGCCAACGGAGCCGGCGAAGAGCACATCTCCGCCGAAGATCACACCTTCCCCATAAAAGGCGACGTGACCCGGCGCATGGCCCGGCACGTGCATCACGGAAAAACGGTGCGAGCCCAGCGTGAGTTCATCGCCTTCGGCGAGTTCGCGATCGGGAGCGGGCGGCATTTCAAACGGGACACCGTACGCCGCGGCGTGCTTCGGTCCGTCGTTGTACAGCGCCTGGTCGAGCGGATGCAGATACACCGGCACCTTCCACGCGCGCAACACGGCGGCGATTCCGCCAATGTGATCGAGATGCCCGTGCGTGAGCCAGATGGCGCGCAGCGTGGCACCCGATGCTTTGACTTCGCTCACGATCAGGTCGCCTTCGTCGCCGGGATCCACGAGCACGGCGTCGCGCGTGTCTTCGTCGACGAGGAGATAACAATTCTCCTCGAACGGCCCGACCGTGAACGACGAAACGATCATCCGGCCTTCCGCATGAGCATCGGCATTGGCGCCGGCGCCGCATGGCCGTTCTTCCGCGCGGTCAAATATTTCTCGACCGCGATTGCCGCCGTGGTCGCATCACCGACTGCGGTCGTGACCTGGCGGGTGAGCTGCACCCGCACATCGCCGGCGGAAAAGAGGCCGGGGATCGAGGTCTGCATGTTCGCGTCGGTCAGGAGATAGCCGGCGGCGTCGTGCTCGACGTGTCCTTCAATCACGCCGGTGTTCGGCGTGAATCCAACGAAAATAAAGATTCCCGTCGAAGGCAGATCGCGGCGCTCACCGGTTTTCGTGTGGTGCAATGATGCGTGCGTCATCAAGCCATCCGCGCCGATGATCTTCTCGACGACGGTATCCCAAATGACTTCGATTTTCGGATTCGCAAAGAGGCGCTGCTGCACGATTTTCGACGCGCGGAATTCGTTGCGGCGGTGGATCAGCCACACCTTGTCCGCGTAGCGCGTGAGGAAATCCGCTTCCTCGCACGCCGCATCACCACCGCCAACCACGGCAATCGTGTGACCCTTGAAAAACGCACCGTCGCAGATCGCGCAATACGAAACGCCCTTTCCGGCGTATTCGATCTCACCGGGAACTTCGAGCTTTACCGGCGTGCCGCCCGCGGTGACGATCACGGCGGGCGAACGATAGACATCACCGTTCTCGACCGTCGTCTCGAATGTACCGTCGGCAATTTTCCGGACTTTTTCGACGCGCACGGATGTCAGAATCTCGGCGCCGAATTTCACCGCATGCGCGTTGAACTTCTCGGCGAGTTCCCAGCCGAGGATGTGTTCGAACCCGATGTAATCTTCGATGACTTCGGTGTTGAGCAGTTCGCCACCCGGGAGCCCCTGCTCGAGCACGACCGTCTTGAGCATCGAACGGCCTGCGTACATTCCCGCGCACATTCCGGCGGGACCGGCGCCGATGATCACGACGTCGTAGTCAAAACTCGCCACGTTTTTGTCCTTTATCTAGTTAGCGGCAATTTCGCCTAGTTGTGAGCTTGAAGCAATGAACAACCGACGTCATCTGATGTCGGGCGATTTCTCAACGCGCAGCACTCCAAGCGCTCCGTGGCAATGCGAAACCGTGCCGACCAATAGTCTCCCCGATCCAGCCTGAACGCACTGTCCTAACAAGCGCTCGGACGCCATCACATCCCGCACGTCAATCATCCCCACCCCGTACGCCCGATGCGTACAGTGGAATATCGCCGGGCCGTCAAGCTGCTCGCCGGTGGCTCGCACTGCTTCGACATGCGCCGCGATCGACGGCGGCAGACTCCAATTTCGAATCTCGCGAGTATGCGGACAGATCCGCGGCTCGATGCAGTTCACCGGACACATCCACTCGGCGAAACTCACATATCGAGTCGACTCCCCGCCCTCTTTCTGCCAGGGGACTCCGCCGACCGCAGACGGCATCTCGATCGTTACCCGCCGCTCGGGCCAGCGCTCGCGCGCACGCTGCTCAAGCCACTGGAATAACAGGTGCGGCATCAGCGGCGATGGCACGACTGCGTCCGAATCGCGCGGCCGGCCGGCGAGATATGCAGCGAAGTACTCCGACCAATCGGAGATTACGACTTCGATGTCCGATGCATTCTCGCGCGCGACTGCACAGTTCTCATCGTGATCGACGATGACGAGCCGCTCGAACGTGATCGCGTTCTTGTCCCGCGCGCGCCGCAGCTGCCGCACGTAGTAGCCACCATAACAGCCGCCGCCGACAACGATGATCGTGCCGTAGTGCTGCGATCCCGCGCTCTGTTCGTCCGGTTCTGCCGCGCTAGCGAGCGTCATGGCGACCGCCATCGACGAACAGTGTTTCGCCGGTCACATATTCCGCGCCGATCAAATAATGAATCGCGCCGACGACATCCGCAGGTGAGCCGACGCGCGCGAGCGGAGTCGCCTTCGTGTACCGCTCCTGTTCCGCGGCCGGCCACGTTGCCGGTGCAAGCACTGCGCCCGGTGCGATCGCATTCACCCGCACTCTCGGAGCGAGTGCTCCAGCGAGCAGGTGCGTCATCGCCGATACGCCGGCTTTGCTCACCCCGTGCGGAACAAAGCCCACCCACGACTCAAAACCCATGTGATCGGAAATATTCACGATCACCCCGCCTTTCTCTCCCATCACACGCGCCGCAGCAATCGAAAGAAAAAATGGCGCGCGCAAATTCAGCGCGAACACTTCATCCCACTGCGCGGGCGTCACGGTCTCGATCGGCGTTCGCATCATCGACGCTGCGGAGTTCACGAGCACGTCGAGGCGACCGCAAGACGCACAAACATCGTCTGCGAGTTTCGCCGCTGCCGACGCATCCCGCAGATCGGCCTTGAACAACGACGCGGCGCCGCCAGCTGCTTCAATTGTCTGGATTGTCTCGCGCGCAGCCGCTTCAGATCCGTTGTAGTGAACGGCGACATGTGCGCCATCTTCGCCAAGGGCGACCGCGATCGCACGACCGACCCGGTGTCCCGCGCCCGTCACGAGCGCGACGCGACCAGTAAGCACGCTCATCGCACGCTCATCGCACGCTCATCGCAAACTCATCTCGAGCTCACGCGATGGCGGCGGCGCGGCGCTGCTCCAGTCGCGCGTCCTGAAGATCGAGCCACGCCTCGGGAACCTGCATTCCGCCGAGTACGCGCGGTCCGCTCGATGCGCCATGCCAGTCGGATCCGCCGCTCTTCACCAGACCGAAATGATCGGCGAGCGCGCCGATGCGCAGCGTATCCTCGCCCGAGTGACCGGGATGCTTGACCTCGAGTCCGTCGAGTCCGAGCGCGACCAACGGTTCGACGCGCTCGCGTCGGCCGTCGCCGCCGGGATGTGCGATCACCGCGATGCCGCCGCATTCGTGAATCAGACGGATCCCATCGCCAATGGTGATGCGGTGCTTCTCGACATTCGCAGGACGCCCCGCGCCAAGGTAGCGGTCGAACGCCTCGCGCTGGTCGCGCACCCAGCCACCGGCAATCAGCGCGCGTGCGATATGCGGCCGGCCGACTGCGCCGCCTGCGGCCTCGGCGAACACCGCGTCGATCGTCACGGGCACGCCAAGCGTGTTCAACTTTGCAACGATCTGCTCGGCGCGCGACTTTCGCGAATCACGCACCGCCTCGAGCTCGGCCTGCAGCGCGTCGACGCGTGCGATGTGAAGCCCGAGCATGTGCACTTCTTTCTCGCCATCCATCAAGCTCAGCTCGACGCCGGCCACGATGCGAACCCCGAGCCGTTCGCCCGCATCTTTCGCCGCTGCGACGCCGGCGAGCGTGTCGTGATCGGTGAGCGCGAGCGCGGCGAGTCCTGCGCGCGCTGCGGTCTCGACGACTTCGGCTGGCGCGAGTGCGCCGTCCGAGGCCGTGGAATGCGAGTGGAGATCTACGAAGCCCTGCGCAGACGGGTTAGCGCCGCCCGCTTCGGCTCCTGCCGGCGCGGTCACGGTGCGTAACCGGCCTCTGGCGAGGTGAAGCTGGGCTGCGACTGCGCGAACAACGTCCGCACTTCGACGTCGCTGAGTGCGGCGAGCGACTGCTCGCGCGAGTGCGCGCCCTGGGGCGAGTAGCGCGTGATGCGCACCACGCGACGGTCTCCACTGCCCTGCACGAAGAGCACGCCGAACTCGTCGGCGTCATACTGCGTCGTGTAGCCGGACGGAAAGACGTTCCAGCGTGCGCCGTCGATATCTATGCTGCGCGTTGGCATGTCAGCTCAACTCCACTTCAGTGTAGATGCGGGCCGGATCGAGCACCGGCTCCGGAGCGGCAGAGTGCGCGGCTTCGAGCGTGTCGGCGTCAGCCGCCTCGACGAACTCGATGAATGCGCCGGTCAGTGCCGCTTCTTCGAAAACCCAAAACTCACAGGTCGCGCGCTTGTAATACTCCTTTCGCGCCTTCAAACGTTCCAAATACTTTGTGCGCTCGTTGAGCGGCACGATCGAACGCTTGATGGAGAGCGCGCGCGGCATCGGTTAGAACCCTTTCTCCGGGATCGACTCGAGCGTGCGCTTGAGGTCGCCCATGAACCGGTCGGCGTCGGCGCCGTCGACAACCTTGTGGTCGAACGAGAGGAAGAAGTACGCGCAGGTGCGGATCGCGATCGTGTCCTCGCCGTCTGCGCCCGTGATGACCTTCGGACGCTTCTCGATCGTGCCAAGTCCGAGGATCGACGTCGTGCCGACTGGAATGATCGGCGTTCCCATCAGCGAGCCGAACACGCCGGGGTTCGTGATGGTGAAGGTGGCGTCCTGCGCGTCTGCCGGCCCGAGTTTCTTCGAGCGCGCGCGGCTCGCCAAATCATTCGCGGCCTTCGCGATGCCGGAGAGTGACAGATCTTCGGCGTGCTTGATGACCGGAACAATCAGGCCGGTCGGTTCGAGCGCCACGGCGAGTCCGATGTTGTAGCGCTTGCGGAAAATCACTTCGTTTCCGTTCACTGCGGCATTCACGATCGGATGGCGCTTGAGCGTCGCGACAACCGCCTGAATGATGAACGGCAGATAGGTGAGCTTCTGCCCGGTCTGCGATTCAAATTCTGCGCGCATCGCCGTGCGAACACGCGCGACGCGGGTGAGATCGATTTCAAAGAACGTCGTGACATGCGTCGCGACTCGAATCGCCATCCCCATGTGATCGGAGGTCAGGCGGCGGAGCTTCGACATCGGCTCGACGAGATCGCCGGGCCATGCGACGGCGGTCGATGTCGCGTGTGATTCGTGTGAGGGTACGGTGACTGCGCCGTTCCCGCCGTTCGATGGAGCAGCCGCCGGAACTGCGGCGCCGCTCTCGAGGAATCCAACCAGATCGCGCTTCGTCACGCGGCCGGCGATCCCGCTCCCGGTCAGCTGCGAAATCTCCACACCATGTTCGGCGGCGATACGGCGAACGAGCGGCGAACTCTTCGTGCGAACGCGCTCTTCAAAACTGCCCGCCGCCGCGCGGGGCGCGGCAACCATCGGGGCAGCTGCGGCTGCGGCGCGAACCGGCGCGCTCGGCGCGGCGGCAACCGGAGCCTGTGCGGGAGCCGCCGGAGCAGCAACCGGAGCGGCCGTCAGCGCGGCACCCTTCTCTGTTTCGATGCGCGCGACGACCGTCTGCACGCTGACCGTCTTGCCTTCGCCGACAATAATTTCCGCGAGCACGCCGGCGGACGGCGACGGAATCTCCGCGTCCACCTTGTCCGTCGATATTTCGAAGATCGGTTCGTCGCGCTTCACCTCGTCGCCGACTTTCTTCAGCCACCGCGACACGGTTCCTTCAGCGATCGATTCCCCCATCTGGGGCATGATTACATCAACTCGAGCCACTCGCACATCCCCCAATAAGAGTCCCGTATCCCGCATCCCGCATCATTAAAACTCGTCTTTTACACTGACCGGCTCTGCCGGCGCCGGCTTCCCGAGCACCCAGAGCACCAATACCGGCAGCGTGACCGCGCCAACCACCCCGCCATACAATGCCCAAATGTACCAGTTGCACGATGGAATCCCATCACAATCACGGGACTTTGTAATAAAAGCCGTGAACTTCGACAGGAGCGCAGCCACCATCGCGCCGCTCACGAGCCCCAGCCATGAAGTGAAGCACCCGATCGCGACTTTTCTTACGGTCGAGACCTTGGGCGGGCTCTCGGTCTTCGGCCCTCGGTCCCCGGTCTTCAGTCCTCGTTCTTCCATCCCTCAATTCTAGTAGGTCAACAGCCGCTGCGCCGCTGCCACGATATCCGCCGTCTGCGGCAGCACAAAGTCTTCCAATGAAGGGGCGTTGGGGAGCGGGACGTCGTGTGCGGTCACCCGAAGCACGGGCGCATCCAGCCACTCCCAGCACTGTTCGTTGATTCGCGCGGTGATCTCGCCGGCGATTCCGCCGGTGCGGGTATCCTCATGCACGATCACGACGCGGTTCGTCTTCTTGACGGTCGCATTGATCGCCTCGTCGTCGAGCGGCGAAAGCGTTCGGAGATCGATCACTTCAACGGATACGTTCGCTTTGGCGAGTTCGTCCGCCGCCTCGAGCGCTCTCCAAACTGTCGCGCCATAGGTGATGATCGAGACGTCGGTGCCCGCGCGCGCGGTGCGAGCTTTGCCGATCGGCGTGAGATGATCGCCCGCCGGCATCACGCCCTTGATGCGGCGATACAAATATTTGTGCTCGAAGTAGAGCACACAGTCGTCGTCACGGATTGCGGACTTGAGCAGCCCTTTCGCGTCTTCGGCTGTCGACGGGCAGACGATCTTGAGACCCGGCGTATGAATGAACGCCGCCTCTGGATTCTGCGAATGGAACGGGCCGCCCCGCACATACCCACCACTCGGCCCGCGCACGACCATCGGGCACGCGAGGCCCGTGCGATAGCGCGATGTCGCGACATAGTTCGTGAGCAGGTCGTAGCCGCAGGCGATGAAATCCGCGAACTGCATCTCGGCGACCGGCCGCATCCCCATGTGCGCCGCACCCGCCGCGGCACCGATAATTGCGATCTCTGAAATCGGCGTGTCGATCACGCGATTCACGCCGAAGCGAGCCTGCAAGCCCTCTGTCACCTTGAACGCGCCGCCGAACACGCCGACATCTTCGCCGAGGCAGAAGACGTTCGGATCGCGCTCCATTTCCTCGGTGAGCGCCTCGCGAATGGCGTCGAGGTAGGTGATCTCCGTCATTTGTTTCGGTACCAGTGCGCCGCGACGCGCGACGGGTTCGCGTACACATCCGAGAGCGCGTCAGCACCAGCCGGCTGAGGAGACGCGAGCGCCGCATCGGTTGCCGCGTCGACTTCCGCCAGAGCGCGCGCGTCGATCGCGTCAATTTCAGCGCGCTCGACTTTCTCGCGGTCGATCAACACGCGAACGTAGCGATCGATCGGATCATTCTCCGTCGCCCAGCGCTCGACCTCGCCATCGGGCACGTAAGACTGATTGTCGTGCTCCGCGTGCCCGCGACGGCGATACGTCACGAGCTCGATCAGCGTCACGCCTTCACCCGACCGTGCGCGATCCACCGCCCGCTTGGTGACGTCGTACACGGCGAGCACATCGTTGCCGTCTGCGCGATCGCCCGCTACGCCATACCCGGCGGCTTTGTCGGAGAACTGCGTCGCGGCGCTCTGCTTTGCGATAGGCGTTGAATACGCGTAGCCGTTGTTCTCGACGATCACCACGAGCGGGCAGCGCTGCACCGCGGCGAAATTAATTCCTTCGTGGAAGGCGCCGGTGCTCGTCGCGCCATCGCCGAGGTAGACGAGCCCGACACGAGCCTCGCCGCGGAGTTTGAAGGAGAGCGTGACACCGGCCATCACCGCGACCATATCGCCGAGCGGCGAGATGTGGCCGATGAAACCGCGGTCGATATCGGCGAAGTGCAAACCGAGGTCGCGACCTCGCGTGGGCGAGTCGGCGGTGGCCATGTGCTGGCGGATGACCTCGACCGGCGTCGCTCCTTTTATCAGCAGCGAGCCGAGATTTCGCGTGAGCGACGATAGAACGTCAGTCGGTTGGATCGCGAACGCGGAGCCGACCGCGTCCGCCTCCTGGCCGAGCGAGCGGAACAGCCCGCCGACGAGCTTGTTCTGCCGGTGAAGATTCACGAGCCGCTCTTCGAGCGTGCGCGTGAGCTTCATCCAGTAATACAGCTCGAGTTTTTTTGCGTGTGGGAGTTTAGCGGCGACGCCCGTTGCCGCCACGCTCAGTACGACGCGCTCAGCGCGTGCCTGGGGTCCGCCATTTTGTGCAGGCGTGTGAAATAATTCTTCACGCCGCGGTCGAGGCGACTTTCGCCCTGCGCAGAAGTCTGCGCTTCGACGAACGTGTAATGACCGCCTTCCATCTTGACGGTGAGCGTCAGCGTGACGTGATCGCCGGGTTCGCCGACTGTTCCTTCGTACGTACGCGTGCGCGCGCCGGACGCGGTCTGTTTCATGCCGATCGTCGGGAAGAACAGGTCTGCCTCGGCGATCGCGGCATCAGGAAGAACGGTCGTGCGATGGAAATGCTTCATGGTTTCGTGCTCCCGGGTTCCTCGGCGACGTTGACGGTCTGGCGCCAATCGTTGTCGGGTTTCTGGAGGGCTTTGGTTGAGTCGCGGCGGAACTGGACATTCATGGCCCAGTCGCCTGCGGTAACGAACATCAGCTTTGCGTGATAGACGCCGACCTCGGGCCCGTACGCAAAGCCGTCATAGATCGAATGGCCATCGGCGTTGGTCGCGAAAATTCTTCCCTCGCCGTTCGCGATCGGCTCGTGGGTTTTGTTATCGCGGATGGTGATGGTGTAATGGATCTGCTCGAGCGCACGCGGCGGGACGACATCCGCGGCGATACGGAATTCGAATTCGGGCGTCCAGGCGCGCATATCGGATGCGTTTGGGCCGGGGCCGCAGCCGCACAAGCATGCTGCAGCAATCAAGAGGAGCGCCGGACGGCGGGCGGCCGACGGCGGACGGCGGCGCGCCGCTATCTGCCGTCTGCCGTCTGCCAACTGGCGTCTGTCATTCATGCGTAGTACTCCAGTCCCAAATGGGTGATCTGCTCTTCCCCCATCAAATGCCTCAACGTGTTCTTGAGTTTGGTCTGCTGGATAAAAAGATCATGCTCCGGCTGCAGTCCCGCAGCGGCCATCGGCGATTTGTAATAGAAGCTTAACCATTCCTGAATCCCCTTCATTCCCGCGCGGTGCGCGAAGTCCGAGAAGAGGGCCAGGTCGAGCACGATCGGCGCGGCGAGGATCGAATCGCGGCAGAGGAAATTAATTTTGATCTGCATCGGATAGTTCATCCACCCGACGATATCGATGTTGTCCCACCCTTCCTTGTTGTCGCCGCGCGGCGGGTAATAGTTGATGCGCACGACGTGCGAAAAATCTTTGTAGAGGTCGGGATATTTATCGGGCTGCAAAATCGTGTGCAGCACGGAGAGCTTGGACTCTTCTTTGGTCTTGAATGACGCAGGATCGTCGAGCACCTCGCCGTCGCGATTGCCGAGGATGTTGGTCGAATACCATCCCTTCAGTCCAAGCATGCGCGCTTTGATTCCGGGCGCGATGACCGTCTTGAGCCAGGTCTGTCCGGTCTTGAAATCTTTTCCGGAAATCGGAACGCCTTTCTCGTTCGCAAGTTCGAGCAGCGCGGGGATATCGACACTGAGATTCGGAGCGCCGTTGCAGAACGGCACGCCCTCCATCAGCGCGGCCCACGCGTAGAGCATCGACGGCGCGATCTGATCGTCGTTCTCGTCCATCGCCTTTTCGAACGCGGTGAGTGTTGCGTGCGAGGGACCAGGCTTGAGGTAGATCTCGGTCGACGCGCACCATACGACCACAAGCCGATCAAGCTTGTGCTGCGCCTTGAAATCGCGAATGTCTTTTCGCAGTGCTTCGCCAAGCTCGCGTTTATTCTTTCCTGTCTTCACGTTCGCGCCGTTGATGCGCGTGACGTAATGATTGTCGAACACGGCGGGCATCGGCTTGATCGCCTCGAGGAAGGCGGCGATGGGCGCGAGATCGCGCTCGTCCAATACGCCGGCCTTTCTCGCTGCGGTCAGCGCGTCGTCGGGAATCGGATCCCACGCGCCGAAGACGATATCGTCGAGCGACGCGAGCGGAATGAAATCCTTGATCAGTGGCGAGCGATTATCGGTGCGCTTGCCGAGGCGGATCGTCGCCATCTGCGTGAGCGATCCGATCGGCTTGCTGTGTCCGCGGCGGATGCTCTCGACTCCGGCCATGAACGTGGTCGCAACTGCACCAAGTCCCGGCGTGAGAATCCCGAGGCGGCCTGTGGCCGGACGAACTCCGCTATTGGATTTTTCCGTTTGCTTCGACGTCATGGCCGGGGGGAGGGCGCGTGCACCGGGGCGCGCGTGCCGTCCGGTGCGGCGTTCGTTGGGTGTTCTACCGAAATTTCCGGGCGTACAGGGCGCGGTGTTGTCGCCGCATAGACGAACGCGATGCGCTGCACCGCCGTGATCCACGATGTTACCGCGAGCACCGATACGATGATGCCGAGGACGAGCCCGTTGAACGCGAGGCCGAAGAACGCCTGCGGCGCGGAGAGCAGCACGACGCGCTCGGGGCGCTGCAGCATGCCGACTTTCGCGTCGATGCCGAGCGCGTCGGCGCGGGCGCGGGTGTACGACGTGAGGAACGTGCCGATGATCGCGAGCAGACAGATGATGACCATCTGCACGCTGTGGCGCGGCGTGTCTGTGGCGTAGAAGACGGCGAGGCCGGCGAGGATCATCCCGTCGGAAACGCGGTCGAGGGTCGAATCATAGAAGGCGCCGAACTTCGTCTCACGGCCGGTGCGACGTGCGACGATCCCGTCGAGCACGTCGAACAGCGCGGTGAGCCCGAGGATCCAGCCTCCGATGCTGATGTGGCCGAACGCGTACGTGACGGCCGCCGCGATTGTGCACAGTGTTCCGATCGTCGTGATGACGTTCGGATTCACCCGCCGGCGGACGAGGTAGTTGGCCACGGGCTCGATCAGCCGGAGGTATCCTTTTTTGATCGAGTCCCAGAGAGATTTCATACTGCGGCAAAGTTACGGGGGCGACGGAACAGCGGCAACGGGCGACGGAACAACGGCGACTGGCGACGGAGCAACGGCGACTGGCGACCGGCGACGGGCGACGGACCTGCGGTCTAACGATACAGCAGATAGGGTTTTATCGATTCCCTGAATGCAATCATCGCCGGCAGCTCGCGGTCGATGACCGTATCGGGATCATCGCCGCGCAGGAGTGCCTCGCGAATGCGCGCGGCGCCGAAGCGCTCGTCGAAAGTGCGAGTCTGAATTTTGAGCGAGTCGGGGGAGGTCTTGATGATTGCGGCGAGCAACGCCGCACCGAGTCGTGCCGCGCTCACCCGGTCACGATCCGTGACAATAAACTTGACACCGGGGATCGACTGAGACGGATACTTGCCGTCGGTCGGCGCGTTTGGTGTGAATCGTTCGGCTTCGACTTTGATCCCCGGAGTGCCGCGTTCCTGCAGAAGGTCGACGACCTCGCGCGCCTTGAGCCAGGGCGCGCCAATGTGCTGAAACGCGTCTGTAGTCCCCCGCCCCACAGAGACGTTCGTCCCCTCGAACGCCACGAGCGCAGGATAAATCAGCGCGCTCATGAGCGTCGGCAGATTTGGCGACGGCCGAATCCATTTGAGTCCGGTTTCGTCGAACCAGGTCGACCGCTTCCACCCTTCCATCGGAATAACCGTCAGTTCGGCGCCGATCTTCAGCCGGTCGTTGAACATGAGTGCCATCTCGCCCATCGTCATGCCGTGTCTGAGCGGAACAGGATAGAGCGCGAACGCCTTTCCGGGTTTTCCCGGCGCGGGGTCGTCGGAGTTGGCGAGCGCGGAATCGAGCAGCGGGCCTTCTGTGCGCGTGCCGGTAATCGGGTTCGGGCGATCGAGCACAAGAATGGGGATGTGATTTCGCGCCGCCGCACGCAGTGAGTAGAGCATCACGCCGGTGAAGGTCCACGTACGCGTGCCGATGTCCGGCAAATCGACGATGAGCGTTTCTACTCCGGCCAGCAGCGAATCAGGCGGTCCAATGGACTGTGCGCCGAAGAGCGAGTGCACCACGAGTCCGCTCTTCGCGTCGACTTCGACCGCGACGTTGCTGTGGTCCTCAGTCCCACGTATCCCGTGCTCGGGCGCGAAGAGCGCGACGAGCCGGACCCCCGAGTTCACGGCGCGCGGATCATCGTGGAGGAGGTCGATATCCGACTTTCCTTTTTCGTCTTGCCCGGCCTGATTCGTGACGAGGGCGATCCGGCGATGCTGGATGGTCCCGAGTCGCTTCTCTAGCAGAACGGTGATCCCCGGCTTCACTTTCTCGATCGTGAGCCGGTCGGGTTCGGGGCCACGCTGTGCATGGCCCAAGGATGCACACACCGCCAAGAGCGCTGCGATACGATGAAGATTCAACGTCTGCTCCCGTCGTTATTCATGGTCTGTGTCGCGTCGGCGTTCGTTCCGATGAACGTAGCGCGCGACGCGTCGCTGTACGACTCGATTCGCACAACGCTCGATCGCGCCGTCGCCGACAGCGCCTTCCCCGGCGCGTATGTGATCGTCGGGACGCACGACCGCGTTCTCGCCAGGTACGGCGCCGGCCATCTGGACTGGGCACCGTCGCCGGTGCCGAACGACAGCACGCTGTGGGACATGGCCTCGCTCACGAAAGTCATCGCGATGACGTCATCGATGATGCAACTGGTGGAGCTGCACAAAGTCGAGCTCGACGCACCGGTACAGCGCTACCTGCCGTCATGGAAGGGCCCAAACAAGGAGAAGGTGACCGTCCGTCATCTGCTGACACATTCGTCCGGCCTTCCTGCGTGGCGCCCGCTCTACAAAGAAACATCCGACGCGGATGCCGCTCTGAAACTTGCGTACGCCACACCGCTCGACACGCTCCCTGGAATCCGCATGGTGTACTCCGACATCGGCGGCATTCTCATGGGCGAAATTGTGCGCGCGGTGAGCGGCGAGCGTCTTGATACGTACTTCGCCACACACATTGCGGTTCCGCTGAACCTGCATGAAACGATGTTTCTCCCGCCTGCTTCACTGCTGGCGCGGATCGCCCCGACTGAAATAGACCCGTGGCGGCAGCGGCAGCTGCGCGGCGAGGTGCACGACGAAAACGCAGCAGCGCTCGGCGGCGTTTCCGGCCACGCAGGACTGTTCAGCAGCGCGCGCGATCTCGCGCGGATCGCACAGCTCTATCTCAGCCATGGCGCGCTGAACGGCGTGCGCATTTGGAAGCCGGCAACGATCGTGCAGTTCGGCACGGTGCAGGACTCGACGTTTTCAAATCGCGCGCTCGGATGGGAAACGCCGACCGGTACCAACTCCGCCGGCCATCTGATGAAACGCCCTGCGTTCGGGCACACCGGGTTTACGGGAACATCGATTTGGATCGACCCGGCGCACGATCTGTTCATCGTCATGCTGACGAATCGCGTGAATCCAACCCGCGCGAACACGAAGCTCACCGCGGTACGGCAGGCGCTGGCTGATTCGATTGTCACTCACACCCGCTGAGACTCGTGCACATTTCTCCTATTGATTGGGCCATCGTCGCCGCGTACTTCGCGCTCAGCACCGGCATCGGCCTCTATTTCACCAAACGCGGCGGCGAGTCACTCGACCAGTATTTTCTGAGCGGCCGCCAGGTTCCGTGGTGGCTCGCCGGCGCTGCGATGGTCGC
Organism: uncultured Gemmatimonadota bacterium; assembly: GCA_903910555.1. Taxonomy (GTDB): domain Bacteria; phylum Gemmatimonadota; class Gemmatimonadetes; order Gemmatimonadales; family Gemmatimonadaceae; genus Fen-1231. The sequence goes on from CAIVZZ010000013.1 coordinate 140,951, forward strand.
CACGACATTTGCCGCCGACACGCCGCTCGTCGTCACCGGACTCGTCGCGACGAAGGGTGTCGCCGGGAACTGGCTCTGGTGGAACTTCGTGATGAGCGGAATGCTCACGGTGTTCTTCTTCGCGCGCTTGTGGCGGAGAGCGAAGGTGATGACGGACGTCGAGCTCGCCGAAGTGCGCTACAGCGGGAAACCCGCTGCATTTCTGCGCGGCTTTCGCGCCGTGTATCTCGCGATCCCGATCAACCTGATCATCCTCGGCTGGGTCACGCGCGCGATGATCAAGATCCTCACGATCTCGCTCGGGCTGCACAGCGTAGACATCGCCGGGATGACGGTGAACGGCGAAGTGATCGCGGTTGGAATTTGCTTTGTGATCACGGTGGCGTACGCCGTCGCCGCGGGAATGTGGGCGGTGCTCTGGACCGACCTCGTCCAGTTCGTCATCAAGATGAGCGCGGTCATCATTCTTGCCGTCTACTCGGTGCGGGCGGTCGGCGGCATTGACGTCATGAAAATGAAACTCGCCGAGCATTTTGGAAGCGAGAAAGCCGCGCTCTCCGTGCTGCCGGTGAGCGTCGGGCCGCTCGGCTTGCATGCGTACGCGTGGATGCCGTTGCTCACGCTTGGCGTGTATCTCAGCGTGCAGTGGTGGGCGGCGTGGTATCCCGGCGCTGAACCCGGCGGCGGCGGGTATATCGCACAGCGAATTTTCTCTGCGAAGACGGAACGCGACGGCGTGCTTGCGACGTTGTTTTTCAATATTGCACACTACGCACTGCGTCCATGGCCGTGGATCGTGACGGGATTGGCGACGGTGATCCTGTATCCGCACCTGCAGGACAAAGAGGCCGGCTACGTGCAGGCGTTCGTCGATTTGCTGCCGACGCCGTGGCGGGGATTCATGCTCGCGGGTTTTGCGGCGGCGTACATGAGCACGGTCGGGACCCATCTCAATTGGGGCGCGTCGTACCTGGTGAACGACGTGTACAAACGATTTCTGCGGACGAACGAGTCCGAGAAGCATTATGTCGGCGTGAGCAGGCTGACGACCGTGCTGCTCTTTCTCGCGTCGATTGGCGTCACGAGCCAATTGTCGAGCGTTGAGAAAGCGTGGGAGCTGCTGCTGGCACTTGGCGCGGGAACCGGGCTCGTGCTGATCCTGCGCTGGTACTGGTGGCGGATCAACGCATGGAGTGAAATCTCCGCGATGACGGCGAGCTTTATCGTGAGCGTGCTGAGCTTCATCTATGTGAAGCCAATGTTCGCGCCGGACGACCCTAACGCGACGGCAACGATCATGCTGCTGACCGTCGTGATCAGCACCATCGTCTGGGTATCCGTGACATTCATGACGAAGCCCGAACCCGACGAGAAGCTCGACTCGTTCTACCTGCGCGTTCGCCCGGGTGGCCGCGGGTGGGCGACGGTTTCGACGCGGCTCGGCTTTGGCGTGGAATCAACTCCGGGCGGCGCGCTTGCGTGGACGAACTGGATCGCCGGAATTATCGCCGTGTACGCGACGCTCTTTGGCATCGGCAAAATAATCTTCGGCTACACCGGCACGGGGCTCACGATGCTCGCAGTCGCGGCGGCGAGCTTCTACTGGATTTCGCGCTCGTTCAGGGACGAACAACCACCGGCGCCGTCCGCTGCGACGCACCTTCAGGGGCCACAATAACCGAGAACTCCACCGTCTGCCGCGGCTGCACCGTGATGCCGATGCTTGTCGCGCCCGAGCGCGTGAAGGTGCTGCCGGTCCAGCCGACTGTAATTGTTTCGCCGCGAAGATCCGGCGAGGTCACGCGCAATTTGTAATCGCCCCAGACGGGGTTCTGCATGGTTATGGTCGCGGTGCATTCGGTGTCGTCCTGCTTGCCGGATCCGAAGCCGGCGCAGTCGACGCGGCCTTCAACGCCGGGCGACGGGGTAATCGATGTATCGGATCGCGACGCGGTGTGTACGCGGCGGCCGTCGGGCGCAATGAGCTCGAGATCGACTGCCGCGACGGCGACGGTGAGTACGCCCGGGCCGAGTCGATCGGTTTGGACGATGACCTGTTTGGGCCGTGCCTGGGGCTTTGTGAGTGCTTTCCATGCGAGCGCGGCGCTGCCTGCGAGCACGCCGAGCAGGACCACAAATCGGAGCGCCATCCCGGCGCGCCGGAGTGCCCGTTTTCCTTGAGATTCGATTTCCATTGGTGTATAATTACGGCGTAGTGCGCAGAAGCGCTCGCTAAAGATGCATTAAGGAGGAATTGCGATATGAGCACGATGAATCAGACCGAAGTCCAGCTGGTGATGACCCCCGCTGCGGCCGTCGAAGTCCAGAAGTTCATGGTGGCGGAAAATGTTTCGCCGGATGTCGGCGGACTGCGTGTTTCGGTACAGCCCGGCGGTTGCTCGGGCTTCAAATACAGCCTGTTGATCGAAGACAAGCCGGCGGACGATGATACGATCGTCCCGCAGGACGGGTTCAACGTGTTCGTTGATCCGTTCTCGATGCAGTACCTGGGCGGCATGACGGTGGATTACGTCACGTCGATGCAGGGTTCGGGCTTCACCTTCAAGAACCCGAATGCGACCGGCGGCTGCGGTTGCGGCAGTTCTTTCTCGGCATAAGCCGGAAATAAGAGCTTGCCGGCGAGCGGGTTTGGCGCCGTAGACTTCGCGGTCCTCGTCGCATACCTCGCCGGCACCACTCTTCTCGGAGTGTGGCTGGGCAGAAATCAAAAAAGCTCGCAACAATATTTTATAGCTGACCGCTCACTGCCATGGTGGGCGGTCATGTTTTCTATAGTGGCCTCCGAGACGAGCGCGCTCACGTTCATCTCGATTCCGGGGCTCGCGTACACCGGCAACCTCGGATTTCTGCAGGTCGCCGCCGGATACATCGTCGGCCGGATTGTGGTCGCGCGCGTGTTATTGCCGCGCTATTTCGCGGGCGATCTCGTCACCGCGTACACGCTGCTCGAGACGCGCTTCGGACCCGAGACGCGGCGGTTCGCATCGATTGTGTTCATGGCGACGCGTGCGATGGCGGACTCGGTTCGCGTGTTTGCCACCGCGATTCCGATCGCGTTGATCATGGGGCCGGTGCTGCCGCGCGAGTATCTCATGCCGGCGGCGATTCTCGTGCTTGGCGCGCTCACGATTTTCTATACGTGGCGCGGAGGGATGCGCGCAGTCGTGTGGACGGAGCTGCTGCAGGCGGCGATTTATGTGACCGGCGGCATTTGCGCGGTCGTGCTGCTCGGCAATGCTGTGCGCGGCGGATGGGGCGCGATTTTGTCGTCGGCGGACGCGGCCGGGAAATTGAAAGCGGTGAGTTTGTACACCGGATTCGATCAACCGCATACGATATTCGCCGGACTAATTGGCGGCGGATTTCTTGCGATGGCATCGCACGGCACCGATCAGCTGATTGTGCAGCGGCTGCTCTGCGCGAAGTCGCTCAAGGATGCGCAGCGCGCGATCATCGGCAGCGGCATCGCGGTGTTTGTGCAGTTCACACTTTTTCTCGCGGTGGGACTCGGGCTCTGGGCCCTGTATGCCGGGCGGACGTTCACAACGCCCGACGCGATTTTCCCGACGTTCATCGTCGAGCGGATGCCGCATGGGCTGCTCGGTTTGATTGTCGCGGCGATCGTCGCGGCAACGATGAGCACGCACTCGGGAGCTATCAACTCGCTCGCCGCGGCGACGACAATGGACATCTGGGTGCCGCTCACGCGCCGCACGCCCGGCGATGCGGCCACCTACCGCGCCGGACGGCTGTTCGCCCTCATGTGGGGCGTTGTGCTGACCGGTGGCGCCCTGCTCTACCCCGAGAGCCGCACACCGGTGGTGGTGGTCGCACTTTCGATTGCGTCGTTCACCTACGGCGCGCTGCTCGGCGCGTTTTTTCTCGGGATTTACAACGTGCGCGCGAAGCAGCGCGACGCGATACTGGGGATGTCGATCGGCATCGTCGTCATGGCGGCGGTGGTGTTCGCAAAGCAACTGTCAGAGGGGTTTCCCGCGCTCGCTCCGGTGCTCGGCCCGCTCGCCAACATCGCGTGGCCGTGGTATGTACTTATCGGTACGACGATCACACTCTTTGCGGGCACGCTGTCCGCGATGCGGAATCCTGTAATCAGGCTGAGCTGACATGTCACTCCGAGAGTGGCTGGGCTGGAAGCTTGTTGGGTCGGCGGGGCGGCGTGAGCTGCTCGAAGCGCGCCTCCCACAGGGGCGGATGCAATCGGAATCGAACGCCGCGAAGCCGGTGTCCGACCTGAACGCATGCGAGTTCAAAGTCTTCTCCCAGTTTGGCGAAGACGGAATTATTCAGCGATTGGTTCGATACCTGCCGGTTGAACACCGGACGTTCATCGAGTTTGGTGTCGAGAATTTCGCAGAATCGAACTGCCGGTTTTTGATGATGAACGACAATTGGCGCGGCTTCGTGATGGACGGATCGGCGAAGCAGATCGAGCGCATCCATCGCCTCCCCGACATTTGGAAGTACGATCTCAGCACGAAGGCCGCGTTCATCACGAGCGAGAATGTGAACGACCTGCTGACGTCCAGCGGGTTCGATTCGGATCTCGGGATTCTCTCGATCGATGTCGACGGGAACGACTGCCGCATCCTCGAGGCCGTCGACGCGATGCGCCCGCGGATTTTGATCGTCGAGTACAACGCGCTGTTCGGCGCAGCGCGAAATATCACCGTGCCGTATGACGCCGCGTTCGAAAAGTTCGGCGCGCATTATTCGGGGCTGTACTTTGGCGCATCGCTCGGTGCGCTCGCGGCCGTTGCCGCAAAGAAAGGCTACTCGCTCGTCGCGACGGAGAGCTCCGGCGTGAACGCATTCTTCGTTCGCAATGACCTCATGGACGCGGCGTTGACGGCGTGCACCGTTGCCGACGGCTTTCACGAGACGAACGTGCGACAGAGCCGCGGCCGCGATGGGAAGCTCGACTATCTCAACCGCAAGGGGCAATCGACGGCAATCCGCGGGATGCCGGTGCTGAACATCGACACCGGCGCGGTCGAAGGATTCTGAATCGCGTTGCAAAAACGCCCGCACCCATTTTGCTTTCTTCGCACATGACAAACATCGTGGTGGGAGTCGACGGCGGCGCATCGAAGACGCGCGTCATCGTGGCGGACGGAACGGGCGCTGAACTCGCGTCGGTGATTGGTGCGGCGAGTGCCGTGCGTCCCGGCGAGGCAGATCAGTCCGCAGAGATCATCGCACAGCTCGTGGCCGAGGCGCTCGCGGCATGCGAGATGAGTGAGGAAATGCCGTCGGCGCTCTGTGTCGGCGTGGCCGGGGTCGGACGCGACGACGAGTACTCCGCATTCGAAGACGCGATGTCGAAGCGCTCGCTGGCAGACGAACTCGTTGTTCTTCCCGACGCCGTTATCGCGTTGAACGATGCGTTCGGCGAGGAGGCCGGCATCGTGCTGATTTCCGGCACTGGTTCGATGGCGTATGGTCGCGGGCCGAGCCAGAAGATGGCGCGCTGCGGCGGATGGGGTCCTGTGTGCGGCGACGAGGGGAGCGGTGCGTGGATCGGCCGTAAGACCTTGAGCGTGATCACCGGCTCGGCGGACGGTCGTGAGCCGGAGACCGGCTTGCTCGGCGCGATTCTCACGCATCTCGAGCTGGAGAGCCCGGACGAGCTGATCCCGTGGGCCGCGGCTGCGACGTCGCGCGATTTCGCGCAGCTCGCACTGCCGGTGATGACTGTTGCGGCGACGGGCGATATGCGCGCGAACGCACTCTGCACGCTCGCGACAGAAGAGTTGGTGGTGCATGTGCGCACGCTGGCGCGGCAGCTGTTCACGGATGAGCGCGCAGCCGTTCCGGTGGCGCTCGCGGGTGGAATGCTCGGTCGCGGCAGCTGGCTCAGGAAGCTGGTTGAGCTGCGGCTCAAGAGCGCCGTGCCGGGGATGGTGCTGCACGCCGATGAGGTTGTACCGGCGCGTGGCGCGGTGAAGACTGCGCTGGGGTTGCTCGCGCGCGCTTAGCGCTTGCTTAGGCTGAGGTGGTCGTCATCGGCCCAACGGTCGACGCATCTCGTCCCCGCTTTTGCCGAAATGCCCACGTCCCACTTCTTCTCGTCGTGTAGGTAACGCACCGTCAGGTCGCATGTTCCCATCACGAGCGTGCGCGGTTTGCCGCTGGGAAGATCCTCGGCCTCGCACTCCACGACCCAGATGTTGTTGGTGCTCGAGTTGAGATGGCAGTAGACCCTCTCGAGGTCCATCACGTCCGTCCCGACTTGCATCGCGTAGCCCGTGATCGTGAGGATGCGTTCGCTCGTCCCGACGTGCGCTGTTCCCGGAAGCTGAACGACCGGGGGCTTTGCTCGCGTGGATTGCGCGGCGAGAGGAACGGCGACCGGAGTGGCTGCGCCGATAACGAGTAGCAGCAGTGCAATTCGCATCGGCGCGGCCTCCATGATCGCTACGGTTCGGGAACCACCGGAAGTGTGTACACCTTCTTCAGCGCTTCCTGATACTCACCAAAGAGCGCGTGGATCCCTTCGAATTCTTTCTTGACGGCGACACGGTAATCCGGATGAGTCGCGAAATCGAATAGCAGCGATGCCATTGCCTGCGCGTCGACCACGAAACCCTTGTGGCCAACATCGGTGAGCGCGTCGGCGAGCATCTCGTAGGTGTGATTCGGGTTGTTCGACGTTTGCGCGTCGAACCCGACTCCCGGCATCGCGCTGGCGACCATGCCTGTCTCCTCAAATCCCGCGGCCTTGCTCGGCTCGGCGAGCACATTCGTCGCGCCGAATTTTTTGAGATAGGCAAATGCAACTTCGGAGAGCGTCGCCTCGGACACGCCGTCGCGCATCTCGCCGTAGTGGTCGATTTTCACTTTTGTGCCGGTGCCGAGGGCTGCGGCGCGCGCGGCGTCGTCGATCATTTTGGTGAGCTGGTCGAGATAGACCGCGTCGGGATAGCGAATGTAGAAGTCTGCGACGGCGTGATCGGGCACGACGTTCGGCGCCGCTCCGCCCTCCGGGATGATTCCCTGCACCCGTGATTCCGGCCGGATGTTGCTGCGCAATCCGTCAATGTTATCGAACAAGTGAATCGCGGCGGTGAGCGCGTTGCGCCCGTTCCACGCCGTCATCTGATGCGCCGGCGCGCCGCTGAAGGTGTACTTGGTGCCGTTGATGTTGAGACAGCAGCTGCCGAATCCTGCCGCGGCGCGCGACGTGGCCGCGCTCGAGTGCGAGCGGACAATGATGTCGGCGTCCTTGAATACGCCCGCCTTGAACATTTGAACTTTTGCCGCCGGCGGCATCATCTCTTCGCCCGGCGTGCCGTACATGATGACGCTGCCCGGGAGATGATTCTTCGATAGGTATTCCGCCATCGCGATTCCGGCCGCCATGCCGATCGGGCCTTGCGTGGAATGCTGGTCGCCGTGGAAGGCGCCCTTCGTTCCGCGCAGCGCATCGTATTCGAGAATGATTCCGAGGTTGGGGCCGCCGTTGTTCTTATTGTAGCGCGCGATGAAAGCCGTCTTGAGGCCGGCGACGCCCATCTCGACGGTGAAGTCGTGCGCCTTGAGATAGTCGGTGAGTTTCTTGATTGACTCGTATTCGACGAAACCGATTTCAGGATGCTTGGTGATATCGTCGCCCATCGCGAGGAGCTCTTTGTCCATGAGCTCTTTGGCGCGCGCTGCGACCTGATCGCGCGCGGGATTTGGCGCGGTAAGCTTGGTGACCCATCCCGGAACGTCGAGCGACTGCTCGAGCGTTCCCATTTTTCTGAGGACGTCTTTGGCGGCCTCGCGCTCGGTTGGTGTTTCCTGGGCGGCCGCTGACGCCGCGGCTGCGATGGACATGACGGCTGCAATTGCGAACGAGCGCATGAAGAACGACCGTGGTAGGGGAATCCCAAAATCTGGCTGACGGCGTGTATTATTGGCAATGTTTCCCGGCCTCGCGCTCGTGATTGCGGTGTCCGCGGTGGCGTGGGGCGCCGAGTTGGTGCTGACCGCCATCGTGGGCCATCCGACGCTCGAAGCCATCGTACTCGCGATTTTGATCGGCGCGGTGGTGCGAACTTTCTGGGCGCCGCCCGCCCGGTTCGCGCCCGGGATCGCGTTCGCGGCGGGGATGCTGCTCGAGATTGCGATCGTGCTGCTCGGATTTGGCGCTGATCTTCAGCAGTTCATTCGCGCGGGGCTGCCGCTGGTGGCGTCGATTGTCGGCGTGGTGATCGCAGCGATTGCGACGGGCGTCGCAATCGGCCGTGCGCTTGGCCTCACGCCCGTGCATGCGCTGCTGGTGGCATGCGGCAACGCGATCTGCGGCAACTCGGCGATCGCCGCGATCGCACCTGTCGTCGGCGCAAAGAAAGAAGAAGTCGCTTCAGCGATCGCGTACACCGCGGTGCTCGGCGTAGTGGTGATTCTTGGCTTGCCCTATTTGGCGCCGCTGTTTGGACTGAATGACTATCAGTACGGAATTCTTGCCGGACTGACCGTGTACGCGGTGCCGCAGGTGATCGCGGCGGCGTATCCGGTGAGCATTCTCGCCGGTCAGACTGCGACGCTGGTGAAGCTGGTACGCGTCCTGATGCTTGGGCCGCTAGTGGTGGTGCTTTCGCTCTGGAGTCGGCGCAAAGGCGCAGGACGCACGGCCGAAGCGGGATTCGGACAGCTCGTGCCCTGGTTCGTGATTGGATTCGTCATTGCCGGCGCGCTGCGCTCTGCCGGCGCGGTGAACGTTCCATTTGCTGATTTTGCGCGTGATTCTGCGCGAGTGCTCACCGTGCTCGCGATGGCTGCGCTCGGCTTGAACGTCGATATTCAGGCGATTCGCAAAGTTGGTGCGAAGGTCGCGCTCACGGTTACCGGATCACTTGCCGTGATGGTCACGATTGCATTGGCGATCGTGAAGTGGCTGCCGCGCTAATCGGATTGTGAGAATCACGACCTGATCCTCGTCGACCCTGTAGATCACGCGGCACGGCTCGATCAGGATTTCGCCAACTCGAACGCGGCGATCCAACTCCCGGACGCCGTGTCCGCGCAACGAGCGGCGAGCGAGGCCAGCGACGAGCGCGAGCAGGCGCTGCGTCCAGCGCCACGCGGTGCCGCGATTTTGCAGGCGAATGCGTTCAATGAACCGCGCGGCCTGAGCCTCTGCGATCGGAGACCAAACAACTTCCCGGGCAGACTTATCGACCGTGGATAGCACGCAGGCGCGTCTCCACTGACGTTTGCGCCGAAAGAGTTCGCGCGGCTGCCGTGTCCTCGGCGTCGCGCACGTCACGCAGAATGGCGAACTCCTCAACGAGCGCATTGTACGCGTCGACGCCTATCACGACCGCCGCGGCGCGCCCGTGCTGCGTGAGAATCATCGGCTGATTCGTCGCCCGGATTCGCGCGACCATCCTCGCCGCATTCGCCCTGAACTCGGTCATCGGGCACACATCAGGCACGAGTCGGCCTACTGTCTCCGCCGCGGCCTCTACGATTTGTACGTCAGAACGTACGTTTTTCTGTACAAAATTCGGTACAGAGAGAAAAGCTGGGGGAAACGACATAGGGGCTCGCGGGCTAGCGGGGTGACAGGACGACGCGGATAACGACGATAACGCGTGCGAACCCGAAAACCGCCATCGTTACACCGCATACAAAATCAAAACGACGCGGCCTCCTCCAATACGACGCCGGTGGTGTCAGCTTCGCAGCGGCGGCAGCGCCAGGAGATCACTAACCTTTTCGATAGCTCGCGCGCCAAACCCACCAGATCAACACCGGCTGAAGCGGCAGGCGCAGCCAGAGGGCGGCCTGCGCAACGAACGGCGCGCCCGCATCAATCGACTGCCGCAACATCTCGACGTTCGCCGGGAAAACGGCAATCAACAGCGCGATCAAGCCGATTCCCGCCGCGCGCCGCGTTTGAGGCAACAGCACTCCGATGCCGCCAAGCAGCTCGGCCACACCGCTGAGTTGCACGATGAGATGCGCGTTCGGAAGCCACGCCGGCACAATGTGCTCGTACGAACCGGGAATCACGAAATGCATCGCGCCCGCGAATACGAAGAACAATCCGAGGATGACCGTCGAGACTTTCATGTCGTATAATTGCACCATGTCACGCCTCGCGACGATTTCATTGATCCTCGGCCTCGCGCATTTGGCCGCACCGGTCGCCGCCGACGCGCAAATTCGCGTCGAGCACGACATCAAGTACACCTCTGGCGCGGCATACGCCGACAACAAAGACAAACTCGACGTCTTTATACCGCAGGGCGCAAAGAACGCGCCCGTGATCATCTCGCTCTACGGCGGCGCGCTAACGGCCGGCGACAAATCCGAGCAGCCGTACGTCGGCGAGCGACTTGCGGAAGCCGGGAACGTGACGGTTCTTATCAACTACAGACTCTCGCCGACTGTCGCGCACCCCGCGCACGTGCAAGACGCGGCGCTGGCCGTTGCGTGGGTAAGAAAGAACATCGCGAAGTACGGCGGCGACCCGAACAAGATCGTGCTCACGGGCCACTCCGCCGGAGGCTATCTCATCGCACTGTTGCTGCTCGACCCGCGCTACCTCGCGGCAGTCGGGATGAAGCCGTCGGACATTCGCGGCGCGGCGCCGGTGAGCGGCTTCTACTATGTCGAAGGAACGGGAGTCGGACCGGACCGGCCGAAATACATCTGGGGTGCCGATCCAAAGGCGTGGCCCGCTGCGTCGCCGGCGTCATACGTCCGCGCGGACCTGCCGCCGATACTGCTCCTCTACGCCGACGGAGACGATGCGTGGCGGCGCCAGCAGAACGTCGATTTCGCCGCCGCACTCCGCGCGGCGGGCGACAAGAATATCGAAACCCACATGATACCGGGCCGCTCACATCTCACCGTCTGGTACACGATGGAGCACGGCCAGGACGAAACGTCGCGCGCGATCGAAGACTTCGCGACGAGAGTCCTCAGCTCAGGATCTTCCTCAAGAAAGTAAGCGTCCTCGAAAACGCGAGCGAGGCCGCGGCCGCATCGTAAACCGTCGGCCGCGTGTCGTTGAAGAAGGCGTGATCGGCATCGTACTCGAACACGTCGAAACTTCCACCGCTCGCCTTCACGCCTTCTGCCAGCGCGTGCACTGACTCGAGCGGCACGCCCTTGTCGCGAGTCGCGAAGTGCCCGAGCACCGGCACCTTAACTCGCGCCGGCACGATCTCGACCTTCGGATGGATGCCGTAGAAATCCACCGCAGCATCGATCACGTCCGGGTGCTCCTGCGCCGCGAACAGCGCGAGCTGCCCGCCCATACAAAATCCAAGCGTGGCGACGCGCTTCGGTTTCACCGACCCGTTCGCGCGCAAATATTCCGCCGCGCCGCGCATGTCCTTCCCCGCCTGCTCGATGTTCAGCGCCATCAAGAGTTTTCCCGCCTGATCAGGGCTCGTCGTACGCTCGCCGTGATACAAATCCGGCGCGAGTGCGACAAATCCCTCGGCCGCAAATCGATCAGCAAGTGTCTTGATGTGATCAACGAGTCCCCACCACTCCTGAATCACGATCAATCCAGGACCGGTGCCCTTTGGCGGGAGCGAGAGATATCCCTCGCACGTGTGACCATTTGCCGGGAACTGCACCATGGATCCGCTCACGCCGCTACCTCACCGATTTTATCGGGGAACTCGCCTTCCCACCGCGCCATCACGGCAGTCGCCAGGCAGTTCCCCAGAAGATTCACAACAGTGCGCGCCATGTCGAGCAGCGCGTCTACACCGAGCAGCACCGCCACGACCTGGAGCGGCAGGCCAAACATCGTCAGCGCACCGGACAGAATCACCAGCGCCGCGCGCGGCACCGCTGCCACCCCTTTCGACGTGAGCATGAGCGTCAGCATCATCACCAGCTGCTGACTGATCGGCATGTTGATGCCGGCAGCCTGCGCCGCGAACACGCTGGCCACGGCGAGATACAAAGTCGATCCGGCGAGGTTGAACGAATACCCCGTCGGCAATACGAACGCGATGATGCGCTTGGGAAGTCCGAACTCCTCGAGCCGCTCCATCGCCAACGGAAGCGCGGCCTCACCCGAGGCGGTGGAAAACGCGATCAGCGCCGGCTCTTTCACGGCACCCCAAAACTTCCGCACGGGAATCCGCGAGAGAATCGCAATCGGCAGATACACGAGCAGCACGCACACAATGCACGCGCCATACAGCGTTCCGACAAGCACCGCGAGATTGCGCAGCACGGACAGCCCGCTCGAACTCACGGTCATCGCGATCGCCGCACCAATACCAAATGGCGCAAATCCCATCACGAGCGCCGTGAACTTGAACATCACCTCGGTCAACGATTCGCAGAAATCGAGCATCACCTGCTTCGGCCTGCCCTGCACTCGCGCGAGCGCAACGGCAAACAAGATCGCAAAAAACACGACCTGCAAAACCTGATTCGTCGCCGCAGACTCAAAAAAGCTCTGCGGCACCGTGTGCTCCACCACGCTCGTGAAGCTCACTTCGGTCTTGGCAAACTCGGCGCCCTTGTCGGCGGTCGCCGCCGCGAGGCTCACGCCCACCCCCGGCTTCACGAGATTCACCGCGACCAATCCGATCACGAGTGCGATCGTCGTCACGACCTCGAAATAAATGATCGATCGAAACGCCAAGCGCCCGACACGCTTCATGTCGTCGCCATGCCCGGCGATTCCCACCACCAATGTGCCGAAAATCAGCGGCACGATCAGCGACTTGATCATCCGGAGAAACACGGACGAAACGGCCTTCTCGGCGATCGCCAGCGCAGGATACTGCGCGGCGGGGAAGAAATACCCGAGCGCGATGCCCACGATCATGGAAATCGCGATCCACTGGGTCGAACTGATCTTCTTCATCGCTGTGAAGTCCCGTTACGCAGCGTCGAATTCTTGTAACCGTAGGTGAAATAGAGCGCGAGGCCGATCACGAGCCACACGCCGAACCGCAGCCACGCCGTGCCGGGCAGGCCAAACATCGTGTACACACACGCGAGCGCGCCTCCGATGCAAACCGGCCACGCAAACGGCACGCGGAACGGACGTACACGATCGGGATCGGTGTGTCGCAAGACGAGTACGCCAATGCAAACGAGCACGAACGCAAACAACGTCCCGATGTTCGTGAGATCGTACGTCTCGCCCGCATCGCCGATCAACGCCCACGTCGCAACAAAAACACCGGTGATAATGGTCGTGATATGCGGCGTGCGGTACTTGGGGTGAATCTTCGCTGCAAAGCGCGGAAGCAAACCGTCGCGCGCCATTGCCATGAAAATGCGCGGCTGGCCATACTGGAACACGAGCAGCACGGCGCTCATTGAAATAATCGCGCCAAGCGAAATGAACCAACTGAACCGCTGAAGACCGGCCTGATCAAACGCCGCAGCGAGGGGATCGTTCGCGAGCAGTTTCTGGTAGGGCACGATGCCGGTCGCCACTGCGCCGACGATGACGTAGATCACCGTACACACCGCCAAGCCGATCATGATCCCGCGCGGCATCGTCCGCTGCGGATCCTTCGCCTCTTCAGCCGCAGTCGAAATCGAGTCGAAGCCGATGTAAGCGAAAAACGCGATCGCGGCGCCCTGGTGAATACCCTTCCACCCGTTCGGCGCGAACGGATGATAGTTCGCCATGTTGATGTGCTGGCCGCCAATGATCACGAACACGGCGAGCACGAGCAACTTCACGCCGACCATCACATTGTTGACCCGCGCGCTCTCGCGGACGCCGATCACCAGCAGCCAGGTAATCAGCCCGACGATCACGAACGACGGCACGTTGATCAGGATGGGAATTCCGAGCAGATGCGGTGCTGTTTGCATCAACGGCTTCAACTCCGAACCGGGTGCGGCGAGCAGCACTTCGCGGTACCCGTGTACCATCCACGGAGGTATCGTGATGCCGAATCCGCTGAGCAGCGACACGAAATAACCGCTCCACGCGATCGCGACCGCAACGTTGCCGACCGCGTACTCGAGAATCAAATCCCAGCCGATGATCCATGCGACAATCTCGCCGAGCGTCGCGTACGAATACGCGTAAGCGCTGCCGGCCTGCGGGATCATCGAGGCGAGTTCGGAATAACAGAGCGCCGCGAGTGCGCAGACTCCGCCGAGCAGCACAAACGAAATGATCAGCGCCGGCCCGGCGCCGACACGCACGAAGTGGATGCCGTCCGGCCCTAGCTCGCCCGCAGCCGCCTGACCCAGGGTGGAAAAAATACCGGCGCCAATTACGGCGCCGATACTGAGCATCACAAGATCCTTAACGCCGAGCTCGCGGCGCAGACCGGTCCCCTCGCTCTCGGCCATCAACTCAGCAATGGGTTTCCGGCCGAAGAGCTTTCTCATGAGGGTCGTCTCTTAGATAAAGAGCGGCGCAAGCACCAGCGTGATCGTCGAGAGCAGCTTGATCAACACGTGCAGCGACGGACCCGCCGTGTCCTTGAACGGATCGCCGACCGTGTCGCCAACAACTGCGGCCTTGTGTGCGTCAGACTTCTTGCCGCCGTACACGCCGGTCTCGATGTACTTCTTCGCGTTGTCCCATGCACCGCCGCCGTTATTCAGGAAGCCGGCCATCAGGATTCCGGTCGTGGTAGCGATCATCAGGAAGCCGGCCACGGCCTCAGCGCCGAGCCTGGTATCAGCACCGCCGATCGCCTTGAAGATCAAACCCACGGCAATCGGAAAGACGAGCACCAGCGCACCCGGGAGCACCATCGCCTTCAGCGCGCCAACGGTCACGATGTCAACGCACGCGGCGTAGTCAGGCTGCTCCGTGCCCTGCATGATGCCGGGACGCTCCTTGAACTGACGGCGCACTTCTGTGATCACGCTCTGCGCGGCCTTCGAAACAGCGGTGAGCGCGAGCGACGAGAACCAGAACACGAGCATGCCGCCGAGCAGCGCCGCGCCGAACACCTGCGGCTTGCTCAGGTCGACGTGCAGCCGAGTACCGGTGTAGTTGCGAACTTCGTCGAGGTATGCCGAGAACAGCAGGAAGGCGGCGAGTGCGGCAGAACCGATCGCGTATCCCTTCGTAAGCGCCTTGGTCGTGTTGCCGACCGAATCGAGGCGGTCGGTCTTGTCGCGAATGCTCTCCGGCTGCTTCGACATCTCAACAATGCCGCCGGCGTTGTCCGTGATCGGTCCGAACACGTCCATCGCGAGGATGTAGCCGCAGGTGCCGAGCATGCCCATCGTGGCGACGGCAGTACCGAAGAGACCGCCGGCCGCTTCGCCGTCGATCGTAATCCCGCTCGCGCGGCCGATCATGAAGCTCGCGACCAGCGCGATGACGATCGTGATCACCGGCATGACGGTCGACTCCATGCCGACCGACAAGCCCATGATGATGTTCGTCGCCGGACCCGTGCGCGACGCATCAGCAATCGTCTGCACAGGGCGATAACGGTACTCGGTGTAGTACTGCGTGATGAAGACGAACGCGATCGACGTTGCAACGCCGACGAGCGCGCAGAGGAAGAAGTGCCACCACGCGTCCGGCGCGGCATCGGTCTGCAGCAGCCACTTGCACGCGAAGAAAATTCCGATCGAGACGAGGAACGCCGTGAGGTAGTAGCCGCGGTTCAGCGCGTCCATCGGGTCCGCGTCTTCCTTCGTGCTCACCGACATGATGCCGATGATCGAAGCGACGAGACCGAACGACATGATCACGAGCGGCAAAAGAATACCGGCAACCCCGAACTGCTTGAACAGGACCACGCCAAGAATCATCGCGCCGATGTTTTCAGCAGCGGTGCTCTCGAACAGGTCGGCGCCGCGGCCTGCGCAATCGCCGACGTTGTCGCCGACGAGATCTGCGATAACTGCCGGATTGCGCGGGTCATCTTCAGGAATGCCAGCTTCGACCTTGCCGACAAGATCCGCACCGACGTCAGCAGCCTTCGTGTAGATACCGCCGCCGAGCTGTGCGAAGAGCGCGACGAACGACGCGCCGAATCCGTAGCCGACGATCAGGAACGGGATCTTCGTGGCCCACACCGCGGCGTCCATGCCGGACGGGGCGAGCATCGAGAGGATCGCAAACAGGCCGCCGACACCGAGCAG
Source organism: uncultured Gemmatimonadota bacterium (assembly GCA_903910555.1). Classification (GTDB taxonomy): domain Bacteria; phylum Gemmatimonadota; class Gemmatimonadetes; order Gemmatimonadales; family Gemmatimonadaceae; genus Fen-1231. The sequence goes on from CAIVZZ010000013.1 coordinate 157,046, forward strand.
CGACATCGCTACGGTGAACAACCCGGACACCGCACCACCACGAAGCGCCGTCTGCAGCGCGGCGTTCAGCGAGGTCGTCGCGGCCGCCGCAACGCGAATGTTTGCGCGGATCGACACCCACATCCCCATGAAGCCCGCAATGCCGGAGCTGAGCGCGCCGAGCAGAAACGAGAGCGTGATGTAGATCGCGAGCGCCGTGCGGTCGCTGACCGGATCGGTCGGCGCGCTCGTGCGCAGCACGCCGTAGCCAACCGCGAGCAGCGCGGCGACCGCGACTGCGAGCACCGAGATCGTCTTGTACTGACGCGCGAGGTAGGCCTCAGCGCCTTCCTGAATCGCGTCAGAGATCTTCCGCATCTCGGGTGTGCCGGTCGGGCGCGCGAGAACCCACTTCGCGAGGGCGACGGCAAAGACGAGCGCACCGATTGACGCGCCGAGGATGATCGTGATGAGAGTGGACTGCGACGGCTGCATGTTATTTGGTTTTTGCCAGAGTGGAGTAATAGACCGGAACGCCCAGCAACACGAGTGCGAGGCCTGAGAGGGCCTGAACGCGGGTCTTGTCTGCCATGAGCAGCGTGACGGCGATGCCGCTCGCAAGCAGGATGTACAACGCCGGGAGCACTGGATAGCCCACGGCGCGATACGGCCTCGGCTCATCCGGCCGCTTCACGCGGAGAATGAACAGGCCGATCGTCGTCAGCGCGTAAAATAGCAGCGCTGCAAATACCACGTAATCGAGAAGCTGGTTGTAGGTGCCGGTGAGGCAGAGGATGCTCGTCCAGATGGACTGCGCGATCAGTGCGAACGCCGGAACCGCGTTCGGGCTGAGCTCGCCGGCGCGTTTGAAAAACAAACCGTCACGGGCCATCGCGTAGTACACGCGCGCGCCCGACAGGATGAGTCCGTTGTTGCAGCCGAACGTCGAGATGAGAATCGCCGCCGCCATAATCGCGGCGCCGCTCGGGCCGAACATGTATTCAACCACTGCGGTCGCGACGCGATCGTTGGTGGCGTGATCGATGCCGCGCGCGATGACCGTCGCGCCGTCGGCAGCGCCGTGCAACGGGAGTACGCTGAGGTAACCCAGGTTCGCGAGGATGTAGAGCGCCGACACGAGCACCGTGCCCAGCAGCAGCGCGCGAGGAAGATTCTTCTGCGGATTCTGAACTTCCGCGGCCGCGAACGTCGGCGCGTGCCACGAATCCGCTGAGAAGAGCGAACCAACCATCGTCGCGCCGAACGTCAGGACGAAGAGCGAACTCCACGGTGGCGATCCGGCGAACCAGTTCGAGCCGAAGTTTGCAGCGGCGGCCTCGGGACTGCGCCCGATCGTGAGCGAGAGCAGCACGATACCGGCGAGCGACAGCATCTTGAGGATCGTCAGCGTCGTCTGAACCAGCTTCCCTTCTTTGACGCCGCGGAGATTGATCCACGTGATCACCCAGATCGTGACGAGTGCGGCGAGTCGCTGCGGTGAGAGTCCGAGTTCGATCGTTGACGCGCCTGACAGCTGCACGGTCATGTGCGGGAACCACGAATAGATCGCGGGCGTCACCGCGGGCCAGAGCACTCCCAGAAACTTGCCGAAGCCGACCGCAACAGCGGCGATCGTTCCGGTTTGAATGACGACGAATAGCGTCCATCCGTAGAGAAAGCCCATCAACGGGCTCATCGATTCACGGAGGAACGTGTACATGCCGCCAGCGCGCGGGTACATCGCGGCGAGTTCGCCGTAGGACAGTGCGCCGAGGACGGTCATGAAGCCGGTGAGGATCCAGGCGATGAGGAGCCAGCCTGGCGAGCCGATGATCCGGCCCATGTCCGCCGCGACGATGAAAACGCCAGATCCGACCATGCTGCCGGCCACCAGCATCGTGGCGTCGGTCAGGGTCAGCGCTTTGACGAATTCCGGCTTGGCGGCGGGGGTGGACATTAGCCACCAAAGTTACTGGCCCGACTGAGCTTACGGAAGAGAAACGGCCAATTTTCGCACGTCGGTTAACCAACCAACGAGAAACGAGTTAACGCGCTGTTAGGGCGCCTCGGCCGTGATCCACGTCGTATCCCGAACCGGCGTTCCGTCGAACTTCACCGCCGGCCGGAATTTCACTTCCTTCAGCATGGCCTCGATCTTCTTGTTGTAGTCCCGATCCTTTGACTCGTTCCAGCGCAGCAGCGTCGTATTCCCCTTCTCATCGACGTCGAAATACGCGGTGAGTTTGTAGGGGCGGACCTTCGAGGGAACCGGGATCGGAAGGATCGCCAGGTTTGTAACCGTCGGCGGGTAGGTGCGACCCGCGCCGCCGCCCGTGCCGGGGCCATTTGCTGTTCCGCGCCCGGTGCCGTCACCGGAACCGACGCCGCCTCCGGTGCCCGGGCCACTGCCGGCGGTTCCGTCGTGTCCCGTTCCACCGCCCGTGCCGATCACCTGCGACGCGTCCTTCGTTGCCTCAGGCGCAGGTGTGGCTTTCGGCGGTTCGGCCTTCTGTGGTTCCGGCGGCGGTGGCTTCACCACCGGCGGCACCACGAGCTGCGGCTGCTTGTCTTTCGGCGGAGGAGGCGGTGGCTGAACCTGCACGAACCGCGTGCGCTCCTGCAAGACGCCGCCTGAGCCGTTGTTGCCGCCGCCACCGCCGCCCGCGGGGCCGGGGCCACCGCCGCCCATCTTCTGTTGCAGCACGGTCGACGCCCACCACGGACCGATGAGCAGCAGAATGATGATCAAGTGCACGAGGAACGAGCCTACCGTTCCCCCCACACTCGACTGTTTTGGGAGCGGCATTCCAACCGGCCCCCGGTACCGCGGCTTTTCGCGGGTCTCGCGATCAAACTTTCCTGGTGTCATGTCCTGTAATGATACGACGGACGAACCCCAAAAGGTTCGTCCGTCGTGTCACTTCTGAAAAAGACTTTTCGCTGCTTTGCGTCGCGGTTACTTCGCCGCCGGCGGTTTCGGCGTCGCGCCGATGACTTTCACTCCGCCGCCGCGCGCCTGATCCATCGCGAAAATCACATCCTGATAGGTGACGTCCGGATCACCTTTCAGGAACATGATCTTCTCCGGGCGTTCAGCGTAAATCTCCTTGATCCGAGCGCCAAGGCGGTCCTTATCGACCGGAGCCTTGTTGATCTGGAACGTCGGTCCCGGCAGCACTTCGAGCACGATCTGGTCGGGCTTCGAGTTTGGCGGTTCCTTCGTCGGTGTCGGATCGGGGAGTTGCACGTCGATGGCTTTCCGGCTCAGCGGGATGATCATCATGAAGATGATGAGCAGCACGAGGAGCACGTCGATCATTGGCGTGACGTTTGGCTCGTTTGTGAGCCCTTTGTCGGAACCTCCGCCCATAGCCATTACGGTTTCCCTCCCTTCTTGAACCCTTCCGTGAGCGCGTTGTCGCCTTCAACCGTCGACTTCGTGCCCGGGATCGGATCCGAGATCATGCCGGTCACGCGGACACCCGCGTGCGCGGCAACATCGATCGCGTCGAGAACTTTGGAATACTTCAGTTCTTTATGCGCCTTGAGGTACATGACCTTGTCCACCTGGCGCGTATCGTAGATCGCTTTCAGCCGCGACTCGAGATCAGCGTTCGGCAGCGGCTTCTTGTTCAAATAGTACTGGCCGTCCTTGTCGATTCCGAGCACTTGATCCTGCTCTTCCTCGGGGTGCGGCTTGAGATTCTGCGCCTGCGGGGGAATCGCGTTGAAGCCGGCGTTCAGTGCGGGAATGACGATCATGAAAATGATCAGCAGCACGAGCATCACGTCGATCATAGGCGTGACGTTCGGCTCCGCCTTTACACCGCCCCCTCCCATAGACATCGCCATCGGAAGTGCTCCTTATGCAGCGAGGGGGGTCAGCTTAGACCGCAGACTTGCCGGCGTTCTGCGCGGCCGTGTTGAACTCACGCGTGAAGCGCGAGCGGCCGAACTCACCCGACACACCCTTGATCAGATAGTCGATCATTTCCTTCGACGAATACGTCATTTCGGCCGTGATGTTGTCGACCTTCGTCTGGAAGTAGTTGTACGACCACACTGCCGGGATTGCGACGAGCAGACCGAACGCCGTCGTGATCAGTGCTTCTGCAACGCCTGCGCCGATCGAGGAGATCGAGCCGCCGCCGCCTGCCGCCATGCCTTCGAACGCGTTGACGATACCCATCGTCGTTCCGAGCAGACCGACGAACGGTGCCGTTGCGCCGACTGTCGCGAGCACGCCCAGGCCGCGCTTGATGAGAACGATCGTCATCAGCATTTCACGCTCGACTGCGCGCTCTGCCGAGTTGATGTCTGCAACCGTGACCGAGCCGTCCTGAATCAGCGGCTTGATCTCGGCGAGTGCGTTGCCGAGCACGCGTGCGACATGCGACTTCTTGTAGCTCTGCGCGAGGTTGATCGCTTCGGTGAGGTTGTCTTCCTCGAGGAACTGCGAGAACTCAGGCGCGAACTTGCGCGTCTGGGCCTGCGCGGCGCGGAGGTAGAACCACTTCGAGATCATGATCGTGAGCGAATAGAGCGACATCAAGAGCAGCGTGTACACGATGCCCTTCGCAAAACCGCCCATCGACGAGAACATCTGGGTCAATGAAATCTGCATTTCTCAGCTCCTGACGCGTGAAATGAAAGGCGTGGGGTTACTTCACGATGTTGAACACGAACGGCTGCTGTACCTGCTGCTTCACCTTCTTGCCGCCGATTTCTGCAGGGAGAAAGCGCATTCCAGGCAGCGCCGTCTTCACTGCGGCAGCGAACAGTTCGTGCGTCGACTTGAGGATCTTGAGCGATCCCACATCGGCGCGGCCCGTCGTATCAACGACGAACGCGACGACCACTTCGCCCTCAACACCCGCGGACTTCAGAATGTCGGGGTAACGCGGCTGCGGTGAGCCCGGCACGGACATAACCGGCTTCTCGACCTGATACTCGAAGTACGTCTGGTTCTCGACGGGAGCGGCACCGACGACACCCTTGTCGCGGCCACCGGCCTGACCCTTACCCGTAAAGTCCGCCTCGTTCGTGACCTTCTTCGTGAGGTCAATGTCCGGGAGAACGTCCGGGATGTTCACCGGCGCGGTCAGCGTCTGGAACCCCTTCGGCGGAGGCGCCACCACGACTTCGGGCGGCTTCTCCTTTGGTGGAGGCGGCTCGTCTTTCTTGACTTCGACGAAATCCACCTTCTCTTCCCGCTTTTCCTTCTTCTGGCCCGCGTTCAGCGTGGCCTGAATTGCGAGGAAGATGATGAGCACGTGCAGCATCGCACTGACGGCCATGCCGCCGGGCGATTTCTGCTTTTTAGCCTTGGACTCGAGCAGGTTGTTGAACAATGTCCGTACCCCTTCTGACGGTGGACTCTGACTGCAGAGGGTGCGATGGGAGCTAACCTACGGGCGGAATCAGGCCACGGATAGGGATTTTTATTAAGATTTGCTTAACGCGAAGTTAGGAGTCGACTGAGGGGAGAGCTGGAATCGTCACCGCAAAACTGCTCCCTCTTCCGAGCCGCGAGCTCACATTGATCGAGCCGCCATGCGCTTGCGCGATCCACTGTGAGATCGCCAAGCCCAGTCCGACGCCACCGCGCTCACCGCCGCGCGATCGCACACGATCCACGCGCCAGAAGCGATCGAATATGAACGGCAAATCTGCGCCGGCGATCCCAATCCCGGTGTCCTTCACGGTGAATACCGCGGCGCCATCGGTGGCCTCGAGCGTCAGTTCCACCGCACCGCCCTTGGCCGTGTACTTGATCGCATTCGTGACGAGGTTCAAGAACAGCTGGCGCAGGCGGGTGCGATCGCCGAGCACCGTGATCGACTGCAGTGCGGGCATAGACACGCGCAGACCCGCCGCCTCGCCGAGAATATTCGCGGTCTCGGCCACGTCGCGCACCAGCGGCTCCATCTCCACCGGCTCGCGGTGCAAATCAAAGCGTCCTTCGTCCGCACGCGCGAGCGTGAGCAGCGACTCCACCAGGTCCGCCATGCGCGCGGTTTCCTGAAGACCCTCCTCGAGCGCGACGAGCTGATCCGTGCTGCCCTGCGCCGTGGTCATCGCCCGTTCTATATCAGCGCGCAGCACGGTGAGCGGAGTCTTGAGTTCGTGGCTCGCATCCGCGGTGAATCGACGGAGCGCGGCAAAGCTCGTCTCGAGCCGGCTGATCATGGCGTTGAGCGTCGTGCCGAGCCGGCCGAACTCGTCGCCCAGATCTTCGACCGGTATGCGGCGATGCAGTGAGCGGCCGTCGCTGATCGCTTCGACGTCGTTCACCATCTGCTCGATCGGCTGCAGCATGCGGCCGGCGAGCGTCCAGGCCGTACCCGCGGAAATCAGCAGGATGAGGGGCGCCACAACGAGCGCGAGAAAGAGCACCTGCGCGCCGGCGACGTCGAGTGGCGCGGTCGGTACGCCGGCGACGACCCAGCGCACGGGCGAACTCGCCGACGCCCGTTCGGCGCGCGCGACGAGCAGAAGTTCAAGCCGCGCGGAGTCGAGCGTGATCACCGAGTCCGCGCCATTCTGGAGTTTGAAGCTGGCGCTCGAGAGCTGCGTCTGGTCTTTGTCGCCGAGCGAGCTCACCAGCGGCGACAGATACAGCACGTGCGCAGAGTCGGCGATGAGCACGTATCCCGGCAGCACATCGAGCGACGTCTTGAAGCGCGGCGTGAGCTCGCGGCCGGTGAGCGACGTCGTGTCGATCGTCATCGCCTCGCTGCCGACGCCGCTGAGCCGAAGCATGCGGATGCCGAGGTCGGCCACGTTCGCCGCGCTCTTGCGAAGATCGTCGAACGCGACGGCGCGCCGTTCCGCCCAGACGACAGCCGAGAACGCGAACATCGTCGCCGCGAATGCCAGCGCGTAACTGACGGTGATGCGTGTACGAATCGACGCCATACGGCGGCCTCCCGCTACTCCTTGATCACGTAGCCCACGCCGCGCACCGTCGTGATCAGCTTCTTTCCTTTGCCGGAATCAATTTTCTTGCGCAGATGGTTGATCACGACGTCGACGATGTTCGTGCCCGGATCGAAGTGATAGCCCCATGCGTACTCGGTGATCAGCGTGCGGCTCATCACCTTCCCTTTGTGCCTGCAGAGATACTCGAGCACGAGGAACTCTTTGGGCGTAAGCTCGAACAGCACGCCGCCGCGCTTCACCTCGCGCGCGTCGAGGTCGACTTCCAAATCGGCGACCTTCAACACCGGCGTTGCAAGATTCCGCGGCCGCCGCGCGAGCGCTTCAACACGCGCGAGCAGTTCTTCAAATGCAAACGGTTTGGTGACGTAATCGTCCGCACCCGCGCGGAGCGTTTCTACTTTCGCGTCGACGGCGTCCTGCGCCGTGAGCACGAGCACCGGGCGTTCGAATCCGCGCGCACGAAGATTGCGCAGCACGTCGAGGCCGTTCCTGCCCGGCAGCCGCATGTCGAGTACGACGAGATCGTAGGGCTGGCTGCGCGCGAGCATCTCGCCTTCTTCACCGTCCGCGACGAGATCGACGTTCCAGCGCTGCTCTTCGAGGCCGCGCTTTACGAACTGCCCGACCGTTGGGTCGTCCTCGATGACGAGGACCCTCACGGCGCGCCGACGCCAGCCGGCCTCTCGAAGCCGAACTCGCGAATTTTCCGATAGAGCGTCTTCGCGGAAATGCCGAGCAGGCCGGCGGCCTTCCCCTGATGCCAGTTCGTCCGCTGCAGCACGGCGGCAATGTGCCGGCGCTCGACTTCCTGCAGCGCAAGCGGAGCATCGTCCGCAGACGACACCGATCGCACCGCAGCCGGGAGCGGCAAATCATGCGCGTGAATAATTCCGCCGCCCGCGAGCAGCACCGCGCGCTCGAGCACGTTGCGCAGTTCACGAAGATTTCCCGGCCAGGAATAATTTTGCAGCGCGTCTATCGCCTCGGAGGCGAGTGACGGACCGCGGAGTCCACCGAACTCGCGCACAAACGCCTGCGCAAGAATCGCGATGTCAACCGAGCGCTCGCGCAGCGGCGGAAGCGCGATGCTCACATGGCCGAGCGAATCAAACAGATCTGCGCGAAACGAACCGGCGCGCACGGCCGCGGGGAGCTCCACACCACCCGTCGCCACAAATCGCGCTTCTGTCTCGATCCGAACCTTTGAGCCCACCCTGCGGAACGAACCTTCCGAGAGCGTCTCCGCGAGCGCGGCCTGCGCGAGCGGCTCGAGCAGATGCACGTCGTCGAGCACGAGCGTTCCGCCGGCGGCCGACTCGACCAATCCAATCGCAGCGGTCACGCCGCCAGACGGTTCGTCGTCGACCGGCCGTTCCATGCCGAAAAGATCAACGGCCGCGTGACCGGCGCTCATCGCCGCGCAGACGGCATCGACGATCGGGCCGTTCGAACGCGATGAATGCGCATGGATATAGCGCGCGAGCTCGCTCTTTCCCGTGCCAGGCTCACCAGTGATCAACACCGGTGCATCGCCCGGTGCCGCATGCCGCGCGAGCGCGAGCACGGCCTGCATCGGCGCGTACACGGAAGTGAAATCGCGCGCGGCATCGACACGCGAGAGGCGCGTATTCAAACGCAGATTGTCACTCGTCAGCCTGCGCTTCTCCCACGCGCGCCGCACGAGCACGTCGATCTCGGCGAGGCGATACGGCTTTGACACGTAGTCGTACGCGCCGAGCTTCATCGCGGCGATCGCCGTGTCGATCGTGCCATTGCCGGTGATGATGATGCACTCCGGCGGCGCGGGGTTCTCGCGCACCTGCCTCAGCACTTCGAGGCCGTCGAGCTTCGGCATCACGATGTCGAGCAGCGCCACGTCAAACGGCTGCGAATGCAGCGCGTCGAGTGCGGCGCGCCCATCGAGCGTCACGGTGACACGATGTCCGCGGCCGGCGAGGTAACTCTGGAGCAGTTCGCCGAGGTTGGCTTCATCCTCGGCGATCAGAACGCGTATCGGCTGATCGCTGTTCATCGGTGCTCCACCGTCGGCAACAGCACGCGGAACGTGCTTCCCTGCCCGAGCGCGCTGTCGACCTCGATGCGCCCGCCATGTTCCTGAATGATGCCGTAACAGATCGACAGGCCGAGGCCGGTGCCGCGGCCCGGCGCTTTGGTCGTATAGAACGGCTCGAAGATTTTCGAAAGCTCGGAGCGCGCGATGCCGTGGCCCTGATCGACGACCTCGGCGACAACGCCCTCCTCCGCGTTCGTGCCGCGACGCGTGCGCACGGTGATCGTCCCGCGATCGCCGACGGCATCCATCGCGTTCAGCAGCAGCGCCATGAACACCTGCACGAGCTGCTCGCCGTTGGCCTGCGGCACGCGCGCGAGGTCGGCGTCGAATTCCGGAATGACCGTGAGCTTCTTGAAACGCACATGGTGCTTGAGCAGCAGCAGGGTGCGCTCGATGACTTCATTGAGACTCACGCGCTCCTTCAGCGCCTGCTTGGGCCGGCTGAAGTCCAGCAGACCGTCGACGATCTGCTTGCAGCGCGAGACTTCGTTGTCGATGATCTGGAGATATTCGTTCGCGTCGGCGGGGATAGCGCTGCCGGCTTTTTTCACATCTTCAAGCTTGAAGCCGAGGCTTTCGGCGCACGCGGCAATCGTCGCGAGCGGATTATTAATTTCGTGCATCACACCGGCGGCGAGCTGGCCGATCGCCGCGAGCTTCTCGGCCTGCGCGAAACGCTGCTGTGCTTCCTTCCAGTCGGTGACGTCTTCGCCGATCGTGATGACGTGCGTGACGGCCGAATCGCCGAGGCGCATCGGAATTTTCGTGATGCGATAGGTGCGCAGCTCGCCGGTGGCGAGCGACTCCATCTGATATTCCTGAATGCGGCCCGTCGTGAAGACGTCGTCGAACTCGCGCCGCAGCATTTCGGGCGGCTGACGATGGAGGATCTCGAAGATCGTCCGGCCGATCGCTTCCTCGCGCGAGACACCCTGCATTCCGGTTTCGCGTTTGCGATTCCATGCTTGAATGCGATACTCGCGATCGATCACGTACAGTCCGAGCGGGAGCGAGTCGATGATCTTCTCGGTGAAGATCCGTTCGCGATTGATCTCCGCGGTGCGCGCTTCGACTTCAACTTCGAGCTGCCGATTTTTTCGGCGTGCGCGAGTTCGGGGCCGAGCAAGTTCGCGACCGCAGTGACGAGCAATAACTCTTCGTCATCGAGCTCGCGAATGACGTGAACCGCGAGGGCCCCCGCCTGGCCGGCACCCGAGCCGATTCCCGTGACGACGATTGAATCCTGGACCGGTTCTTCGTGCGCCAGCCGCGCGATCACCTGCGACGCGGTTATCGATTGATTTCCGGTGCCCCATGAACGAACGAGTCCGTCTTTGGAGTGCAGCCAGATCGCGCATTCGGCCGCGTCAAGCGTGATGCGGAGCGACTCGAGCGACCGCGCGACACTCTCCTCGAGCGGTTGGCTCGATGCGAGTTCGGCGATGATCGACGCGAGCGCGGCCAGCCCCCGCGAAGGCGGAGACGGCGGTGAACCAGCAGGTGACGAAGCGAGAGAGGAACTCACAGCCCAGAAGGTACGTGTAGGACGTTCGGCGGACAAGATGACCGAACGCGGAAGATTTTCGATGGTGGATGGCAGAGGTCAGACAGTAGCCGCTTTTGCGACCGACAGGTTGGGCTGTCAGCCCGCTGACGGTGTCGCGAAAACCATCGGGCTGCCTATCGTGCCACTGGAGATTTCGCCGTTCACGGTCGCGGTGATCGACGTTCCCTCAATAAGAACGTCAACAGTTTTTCCGCGCACGCGAACTCCGGTGATCTCGGCATACTCGAGCCCAAACGGAAGCGGGTCGATTGTCATAGCCGCGTCATTCGCGTCGATCCCGATGACGTGACGAATGATGAGGTCGTTGATCCACGCGTGCTGCACATCGTCGGCACCGCGATACACAGATGCGTGACCGGTGAGCGGATTGTAGTGCTCATGCGAGTTCACACGGTGCAGTTCGCCATCGTGGAACATCATGCGAATGAATCGGCGCAGCATCACCGCCGCCGGCTCGCGAAGCTGCGGGGCGTGCGTGCGCGCCATATGCGCGAGTGCATCGAGAACTTCCGCGGCGGCCTCCGGTCGCGTGCGGCCATTCCACGGCTCTGCGGCGCGGCGCGATTTCCAGTCACCTTCGGCACTGAAGCGCGGATCATCCACGGAGAGCGACGGAACTGGAAATGCCGTGAAGAAGCTCGCGGGATCGAGCAGGTGCTTTTCAAGTCCGGCAACGTGCGCGTCTGTCACGATGTCGGTCGCGTATGGCATGAAGCAGCGCGCGTGCTTCACATTGGTCTGCGTGAGCTTCTTCGCTTCAACATCGGTGAAGAGCGCGGCGGATTTATTCCACATCTTCTCGCGCATGACTTTGCGCGTCTTGTCCGCCATCGTTTGCCAGCGCGCTCCGTCCGCCTCGGAACCGCTCACGATTGGCGCCGCGCGCTCAAGCCAGCGGAAGAGCGAGTACGCGTACACCGTGGGCTCGATCCCTTTGATGCGCGTCGAACGCGCGTTTGGCGCACGCAGTTCCAACGACGGATTGTCGCGCGCGAGATCGTACAAGCCACTTCCCTCGCGATCGCGCTCGGCTGCGAGCCATTCTGCGGCGGCGACGACCAGCGGATACACGTCACGCACGAACTGCGCATCCGGCCAGACTTCGTCGAGCGCGCGCAGCGCGGTGCCCCAGTCGGCGGCCGACGGCTTTCGCAGGAACTCTTTCACCGTTTCACGAGCGCGCACCTCGTCGCCACTCCAGCGCAGTTCGCGAGCCGCGCTCCCGGCGTTCGACGCGTTCACCGCCGGCCCGTTGGCATTCACACGCAGCACATACCAGCGATACCAGTACATCGACTCGATGTATGGATCGGAGCATCGGAACCGCGGCAGTGCCGCGAAGTAATCCGCCCAGCGCTTGCGGCTCGTTCCGCCGAACGTTCCCTGACGCGTCGTTTGCGCGGCAGGTTCTGGTGGCCGCGCGCTTTCGTCTTCGGGAACCACGCGCATCGCAAAAGTCGCGGACGCGCCGGCGTATTCCACTTCGAGCGTGCGATGCACGGCCGCGAAAAAGGTGCCGCCGTCGGGCGTGTCGGCATCGTCGCGCACAACGCGCGGCAGCGCGGCAGCGCGCCACTGCTCGACGAACGGGGTGAGCCGCCACGCAGGCTCGGGCACTTTCCCTTCACTGCGCATCGCGCTCCACGATACCGCGCCGCCAACGCACGCGAGCTCGGCGCGCGCGCGCAGCGGCGACTTGTCATCTTCGTCGAGCTTCGCGGCGACGACAAACTGAAGTGCGCCGGTCCATTTGGCCGATCCGCGCTCGACGCGCGAGGCGCGCTGCGCCGTCCACGCCACCAGGTGAATACGCTCGGGCCGGTACGCAGCGAACCGCCACTCGGAAACAAAAATTCCGCCGGGATGTACGGTGCGAACTTCGGTTGCCGTGATCCCCTGGCCGAGGCGGTACTGCAGGGTCAGCTCGGAGGGTGTCCACCGGCGCGCAGTGACGCGAACAGCGATCTCGCGGCCGTCATCGTCGAGCGCGGTGATCGTGAACAGCGGCGCAACGCTGCGCCGCAGGACCGTCGCGCTATCCCAGAAACCCGGGACATCGAGCCAGCGCGGGAACGCGGGCGCGAACAACGTCCCGTCGCCCGCGCCCAACTGCCATTTGTCGTCGCGGGCGAGCTGCTCGACCGGATCGATCAAGCGGGCAGCTTTTCGATCTCGGCGATGATCTCGGAGTTCTCGCGCTTCTCGAGATTCACCTTCTCGACATGCTCCCAGCGAATGATCCCCTGCTTGTCGATCAGAAAGTACGCGCGGTTCGAAAAGAATTTTTCATCGTTCAGCACACCGTACGCGCGTGAGGTATCGCGACGGAAGTCGCTCGCCATGTCCGGTCCGATGCTGAGTTTCTCCTTGAACGCCTTGAGGCTCGGCACCGCATCGACGCTGATCGGAATGACAACGACGCCTTTCGATTCGAACGAGGTGTAGTCCTCGGTGAAACTGCAGAGTTCAGCGGTGCAGGTACTCGTGAACGCGAGCGGAAAGAACGCGAGCAGCACGTTCTTGTTGCCGCGGAAGCTCGAGAGTGTGACCGGCTGGCCGGTGGTGGTGACGAGGGTGAAGTCGGGTGCGGTCTCGCCGATTGCGGGGATACGTGAAGGCATGGAGAGTCAGGTCGAGGTTGGCGTTTGAGTCCACTTTCGTACGGCCAGAACAATTACACCGAGTCCAGCGGCAATCAGTATCACCGGCAAGGCGTACACCAAAAGATTGAATCCGTGCGCTTTCGGCTCGAGCAGAATCCACTCGCCGTACTTGGAAATAAAATATGCTTTCACTTCTTCGGGCGTCTTCCCCGCCCTGAGCTGATCCTTTACCACGGCACGCATCTGCTGCGAAAGTTCGGACGGCGAATCCTGAATGGAGAGACCCTGACAGACCGGGCAGCGCAGCTGCGACGCAACTTCGGCCGTGCGCGCCTCGAGAATTGAATCAGCAGGCATCATCTGCTGCGCGGAGGCAACTCCCGCGAATAGCAGCGCGACAAGAACGCGGATCACTTTGCAGCGACCGCCATGAGCGAATCAACCAGATAGCGAATGATTCGCTCGTTCACCGGGCCGGTGGCTTTGTACGCGATTCGCCCGTTCGCATCGAGAAAATATGTCTCCGGCACGCCGTAGAGGCCGTAATCGATTGCCGTGCGCGCACCGGGATCGGTGACCGACGGATAACTCTGTCCGCCCATCTGCTCGATCCACTTCGTGCCGTTGGCCGGCTCGTCGTTGTAGAGCACGCCAACGAAGTGCACCGGCTTGCCCACATAGTCCAGCGCTGTCTGGGATAAAATCTGATGCTCATCCCGACACGAAAGGCACCACGAAGCCCAGAAGTTCAGCACCACCACCTGCCCTTTCAAATCGGCGAGCTTGACGGTGTCGCCGGGCGCGCGCGCGAGCGGCGCCTGACCGGGCGCGAACACCGTGAGCGCGAACGGCGACGCGTCGTGTCCCGGCAGCGGCGACGGAATTTCTTTTGGATCGCGCGTGAGGCCGTAGCCGAAGAGAATGATGAGCGGCACTACGCATAGCGCCGCAATCCCCGCGCGTTTCCAGTTCATGCTTCGCTCCGCCTCCCGGTCAGCACGCCGGCCGGGAAGATCGCGATCAGTGCGCCGAACACCACGACGCCGCCACCGAACCAAATCCACGGCACGAGCGGCTCATAGATAATTCGAATCGTCGCGTTGGAGCCATCAGGACGAAACGCCTGAAGGTTCACGTACAAGTCGCCGAGGAATCCGCTGCGCACCGCCGGAGTAGGAACCGGCGACTGCGACATCGGATAGAAATTCATCCGCGGCTCCATCGTGCCGTTCACCGCCGCGCCGTTCATCACCTCGAGCGTCGCGCCGACAACAGAACGCTGCGGTTCTTCCCGCCCCCACATGCTCTTCAGGCGAAGCGTGTGCCCCGCGAGTGAGATCGTCTCGCCCGGCTTAATCGTGGCTTCGTGCTCCGTCCTAAACGTCGACGAGGCGGCGATGCCGAGCGCGACGAGAATAATGCCAAGGTGCGCGGTGTAGCCGCCGTAACGATGGCGATTGCCGCCGATGAGCCGGAACAGCGCCGTGCCCCATCCCTCGCCGTGCGCGGTGTGCCGCGCGCGCATACCGATCCAATACTCGCGAAGGTTTGCGAACGCCGCGTATCCGGCAAAGGTGAACGCGAGCAGTGCGTACACATTCCGCGCGCCGGCCAGCAGTCCGCCGACAAGAAAGAGTGACGCACCGATCCCCGGCGGCAGGAGCTTTGCCTTCACTTCTTCTTTCGACGCAGCCTTCCACGGCAACGCCGGCCCGACGCCCATCAAAAAGAGGAGCGTCACGATAATCGGCAGCGACATCCTATTGAAGAACGGCTCGCCTACGCTGACCTTCACTCCCTTGATCGCTTCCGCGGCGAGCGGGAAAAGCGTGCCGGTCAGAACCGTAAACATGAACGCGGTGAGAAACAGGTTGTTCAACAGGAACACCGTTTCTCGCGACATCGGCGAATCGAACCGTCCGACGCTGCGCAGCCGCTCCGAGTTGCCCGCCACGAGCGCCAGCGACGCGAGCATCACAACGGCAATGAACGCGAGGAAGTAGTAGCCGATCGTTCCGGTGGTGAACGCGTGCACGGACGAAACAATTCCCGAGCGCGTAAGAAACGTTCCGAGAATCGTGAGCAGGAACGTTCCAACCACGAGGTTGAGATTCCAGAGGCGCAGCATCCCGCGGCGTTCCTGGACCATGGCCGAGTGCAGAAACGCGGTCGCCGTAAGCCATGGAATGAACGACGCGTTCTCTACCGGATCCCATGCCCAGTAGCCGCCCCAACCGAGCACTTCGTACGACCACCACATTCCGGCGATGATCGCGGCGGAAAGGAGCGCCCATGCTGACAGCGTCCAGCGGCGGGTGATGCGCATCCAGTCGTCGTTCTCCACTTCGCCGGAAAGCATCGCGCCAACGGCAAACGAGAACGGCACCGACATCCCGACGTAGCCCAGATAGAGCAGCGGCGGATGGATCGCCATCAGGATGTGATTCTGCAGCAGCGGGTTCGGGCCGGGCCCGTCAGGCTGAACATTCTTAACAACGCCGAACGGATCAGCGGGGCCGATGAGCAGAATCGCAAAGAAGAACGAGACGAACAGCAGCGTCGCCGCGGCGTACGGCACGAGGTTTCCGGGACGGCGGCTGTTCACCCACACCACCACCGCCGCGTACATCGAGAGCACCCACGCCCAAAACAGGATCGATCCCTCGAGCGCGCCCCAGAGCGAAATCACCGTATAAAAGAGCGGCGTCTCGCGGCTGCCGACCTGCGCGACGTACGACACGGAGAAATCGTGCGTAACGAGCGCATACACCATCGAGAGTGCTGCGACGGTGATCAACAGAAAGTTCGTGTAGACCGCCGCGAACGCGTACGGAATCAGATCGCGGCGCCCGCGGCGCACGGCGACCGGAACCGCGATCATTCCAAACAGCACCACCGCCATCGAGACGAGGATCGAGTCATGCGCCAGCAGTCCGGTCACGCGCCCGATCCTTTGATCAGCGTCTTGTACATCTCTTGCGGCTTCTCGCCTGCTTTCGGCGGACGGTATTCGTTTGAGTGCTTGATCATCAGTCCGGTCGAGTTGAACACATGATCGCGGCCGAAACGGCCTTCGACCACCACGCCCTGTCCGTCGCGGAACATCTGCGGCGGTGCGCCTGAACTTTGCACGGCGATGTCGCTCTGGCCGTCGGTGACGTCAAAGGTGAGGCGCAGTGTTTTGTCGTCCCACTTCACGGTGCCGGGCTTCACCTGGCCGCCGAGGCGAACGGGCACATCGTAGCCGCTGGTGCCCTTGGCGAGCAGTTCCTGCGGCGTGAGAAAGAAGACGACGTTTTTGTCGAGGCCACCGTAGAGCAGCCAGCCGAAGACGCCGACGACGACCACCACCGCTGCAATCGCGATTGGCCGCCGCTTGGTTGCCTTCGCTGGCGTCACAGCACTTTCATCAATATTCACTTGGACGTTCCCTCCGATTTCGCAGCGGCGCTGACAGCCTGATCGTACTGCGCGCGCGCCTGGCGTACCGCGCGATGCACGAACAGCCAGTATCCGCCGAGCGTCACCCACGCGATCACATACGCCGCGATGACAAAGTTCCAGTTATTCGCCGTCGGTGGCATAGTTAAGCCCCCCGCAGCGCTGCGGCTTCCGCTGCATGATCGGCCGCACGCACAAGGCAGAGCGACTCGTAGCGGCGCCGGACGAAATAGATCATGAGAAAAAGAAATGCGAATGCGTTGACGCGCAGCGCGAGCACGTAGGTCGCGTCTACGGTTTCCGGGCTCGACTGCATCTGATGCAACGTGCGCCACCAGCGGACCGACATGTACACGATTCCAACGTTGATCGCGCCGAGGATTCCCACGGCTGCGCTCCACTGCGCGCGCCGCTCAGGGTCGTCGACGAATTCACGAAGCGACAAGTAGCCGATAAAAATCAAAAAGAGCACAAGCGTGGATGTAAGCCGCGCATCCCACGCCCACCACACGCCCCACGTCGGCTTTCCGAAAATCATTCCGAGCGCGAGCGTCAGCCCGTTGAGCAGCGTGCCAACTTCTGCGGCGGCAGCGGCGGCGAGATCGTCGCGCTCGTCGCGCTTCCACAAATAGCGCAGACTGTAGAACATCACGATCGCGAACGTCACCGACATGACCCACGCGGCCGGCACGTGTACGTAGATAATTTTCTCGAGATCACCCATATCGCGATCTGCCGGCGATTGCGTGAGCCCGAGCACCTGCCCTGCGATGAGAAAGAGAATCGTGAACGCGCCAAACAACGGCCAACGGCCGGCGCGAGGCGGAACCCACGATGTACTCTGTGTCGACATATCTGTTCAGGCCTCGATCACATGTTCGAAGGCAAGATGTGTGGCAATCAGAAAGATGACGTCATACGCGATCAGAAGCTTGATCCAGGCGTCCGCCTCGTGCATCAAGTCGCCGCCCAGCAGCGCTTTCGACGCCTGCATCGCGGCCAGGAGCGCCGGGACGAGCATCGGGAAGAGCAACAGCGGCAGCAAGACTTCACGCGCCCGGCTCCGGCTCGCCATCGAGGCGTAGAACGTTCCGAGCGTACAGATCCCGATCGCGCCCAGCACCAGCACGCCAATCAGGGCCGGCCACGCCGCCGGGATCGTCACCTGAAAGAGCACGATCCCAACGAGCACCACAATCACCAGCATCAACCCGACAAACGAAAGGTTCGCGAGCAGCTTCCCCGAAAAAATCGCCCAGCGCGAACCCGGATACAGCAGCAGCGGATCGAGCGCACCACTCTCGAGCTCCACCTGATACGACCGGTTGAACGCGAGCACCGCGGCAAAGAGCGCGGCAAGCCACAGCGCACCGGCGGCTGCGTCGCGAATCGCCTGCGTATCCGGTCCGAGCGCGAAGCCAAACAGCATCAATATTGTCACGCCCAGCGCGACGACTCCGTTGAATCCTGCCTTGGAACGGCGTTCCGTCGTGAGATCCTTCCACGCGATCGCGCGCACTCGGCGCCAATCATCTGCGAATGCCACTATGCGCGACCGTCGCGAAGCGTGAGCGTCCGCGAGAGTATCCCGGCCGCCGGCGCGAGCTCGTGCAACACGACGAGCGCTGCGCCTCCTCGCTGCACGATTTCCGTAATCACGCCGCTCATCATCGCGATCCCTTCAGCGTCGAGATTGCTGTACGGTTCGTCGAGCAGCAAAAGCTGCGGACGGCCGAGCAGGAGCCGTGCGACCGCGAGACGCCGCGCCATGCCGGCCGAGAAACCACGCACCCGCTCGCGCGCCGCATGCGTGAGCCCGACTCGCGCGAGTGCGGCGTTGATCTCCGTGGCCGCGGTGCCCGCGCCCTGGGAACCAAGCATGGTCGCGGCGAAACGGAGATTCTCCTCCGCCGTGAGATCTTCATACAAGCCCGGCTCGTGCGCGAGAAAGCCGATTCGCGCACGAACTTCATCGGGCGCGCGCACGATGTCGTGACCATAGATGCTCGCCGATCCGGCGTTCGGCCGGAGCAGCGTCGCAAGGATGCGGAGCAACGTGCTCTTCCCACTGCCGTTCGAGCCGAGCAGGCCGACCGTCTCTCCTGACCGGACCTGCAGCGTCACGCCACGCAAAACCCAGCGCGTGCCGAACCGGCGGGCCACGCCCGTGGCGTCAATCGCGAAGTCGGACGTGGGTTCCGCCATGCCGGGGGAGAAGTGAAGTGGAGCGTGTGGGGATCGAACCCACGACCTCTGCCTTGCAAAGGCAGCGCTCTCCCAGCTGAGCTAACGCCCCGATAAAAAATCCCGCATCCTGCATCGCAGGGAATATAACCCATAGAGCGGCCGCGATAGCGACCGCGATATGGCCGAACGCGGTTTCTGACAGTTACTCGTGCGCCGGCAGCGGCTCCATCGTCCGCGGATCCACCGGAACCTGCACCTCGTCCCTATACGGCGACGTCAGCAGGAACACACGGAACTTCGGGAACGCGTCCATGAAGCTCGTATAGCAGAAGCCCCACACGCCGAGGAACCCGAGGAAGATTCCAATCTCCCAGACGCCGAACGGTGCGTTCTCCGTCACGCCATACACCGAGGGATAGACCTCGACGTAGCGCACAATCCAAAGGCCGATGAAACTGCACGCCGCAAAGAAGAACATCGTCGGCGCCCACATCTTCGGCTTCACACCGATCAGACCGAAGAACGGCAACAGGAACGTCAACACGGCGCCCGTCATCGTCCAGTTCGTCCACGCATGCGTCAGGCGCAGCGTGAAGAAATGCGTTTCCTCGGACACGTTTCCGTACCAGATCACCAGGAACTGCGCGAACGTCAGATAGCCCCAGAACGCCGTGAAAGCGAAGCAGAGCTTGCCAACGTCGTGATAGTGCGCATCCGTGATGATGTCGTCGGCGCCGAGATGCTTCTTATAGAAGCGCAGCAGGACCGACAGCACCATGAGCGACACGATCCAGCCGCCCATGAATACCTGCCAGCCGTACATCGTGCTGAAGAAATGCGGATCGAGCGTCATCGACTGGTCCCAGGCGAGCACCACCCAGCCGAATCCGAAAATGATCGTCATGAAGACGGCGAGCTTGCCCTGCAGCGAATGCGTGCTGTGCAGTTCGCGGCGTTCTTCACCAAAGCCCGCGCGCATTTTCGCGCGGAGACCGGTCGCCCATTTGGCGCCGCCTTCCGGCGACACACCAACGTCCAGACGCACCGACGTCCACACATACCAAAGCTGCAGCGCGGTGATGATCGCGAACACACCGATCGAGCGGATCGCGAAGAACTGATGAGCGAGATAGACCTGCTTCTCGTGCTGAAGCGATGGCAGCTGCTTCCACCACGGATAGACATGGCTCTTGCCGAACACGACCATCACGATCAGACCGATCAGCGCGAACGGCAGGAACGAGACGAACCCTTCCGAGAAGCGGATGATTCCGCGCGACCAGCGTGCGGTGGTGATGCGCTGCACCGCGACGAACATCACCGCAGCCGACGAGATCGTCGTGAAGAACAGCCAGTTCACCTGAAACGCATGCCACGCGCGATCGTTGCCGGACGCGATGCCCACGGCGAACAGCGCCATGCCAAGCAGCGCGAGCACGAGTGACAGCTGCCGGATCATCGGCGGCAGCGGTTTCGCGCCGGCACTGATGACGCGCTCGCGCGAAATCACGGGGGACTGAGTCGCACTCATGGCTTGATCTCCGACTTCTTAGCCTCGCCTTCGGCCGCTGCAGCATGTGCGGCGTGCGCGACGACGACCGGATGGAAGTATTTGGCAGGAACTGTCGGACCGAGACGCGTTACGCCGGGAAGCTTGTCGCCCGTTTCGCCTGGGCGGCCGACCGGACCAACGACCACGGGATACTTCCCCTGCAGGCCGCGCACGTAGTTCACGACGTCCCAGCGATCGGCTTCTTCAATACGATTGTACGGCGGCATCAACCCGCGGCCGTTGCGAATCATTCCCCACAGATAGCCGTCGCTTCGCGCCTTGGCCTGATCCGTGAGAAGGCTCGGCGGGAATCCATACGCCGGATTCAGCTGCTTGAGGGCACCGTTGGCGTCACCAGCTTCGCCGTGGCAAACCGCGCAGTTGATCTGAAAATACTTGCGGCCGTTGAGCAACGAGCGATCGTCAACAGCAACCGGGTTCGGCAGGAACGACATCGAGTCGACCGTACCGGGCATCGGCTGTCCCGAAATCTGATAGATCGACACGAGCGTTCCGTTCGTGCCGACCGATCCGGCGGGCTGCCCGCGGAAGCCCTTCAGCTCGCCGCTGTCCGCGGAGAACTCGCCCCAGGGGTGGATCGACGGCTGCTGCTTGAAATCGGTGAACCAGTCGCACGCGCCCAAGCTGAGCGTTGCGCCGAGGAACACCGCGGCGTGAATGCTTCGCGCGAAAGTGTTACTGCGCACCGTGCACCTCCACCGCGCCGCAGCGACGCAGAATGGCTTCAGCATCTTTCAGTTTTTCGGGAGCACATTGGACCCAGACGCCATAGTCGCCATGACTAAAGCGGCCGTCGTAGCCGACCGTCATGGTAAGGCGCGGGATACCGGCGCAGATGAACAAGCCGGCGACCGTCGACAAACCGCCGACGAGCACCATCAGTTCGAACGAGAACACCGTGAACGGAATCCAGGTGGAGATCGCCTTGCCGCCGACAACAAGCGGCCAGTAGTTCGAGCACCAAATCGCGATCCAGTATCCGGCGCACGCGCCGAAGAGACCGCCGGCGAGCGTGAACTTGCGCACCGGACTCACAGCCGGATGAACCGCGTGCTCGAGCTCGTGACGCGGCGTCGGCGTGTACACCGTGATTTCGCCCGTCCGATCCTTCTTCAGCGCCTCGATGGCGTCGACCGTCGCGTCCAATTCCTTGAACGCGCCAAGCATGCCTTGAATCATGCGTGGTCTCCCGGTGTGTCAGCGTGGAAGTCGGCGCCCGGATGTGCGCGCTTGAGCTTCGGCGGCACGATTTCCTTGATTTCAGAAATCGCGAGCACCGGCAACTGACGGATGAACAGCAGGAACCACATGAAGAACCAGCCGAACGATCCGATCAGAATCGAATAGTCGACAAACGTCGGCGTGTAGCTCGTCCACTGCCACGGCTCGTACTCGTGCGAGAGACCCGGCACGATGATGACGAACCGCTCGAACCACATCCCGATGTTGATGAAGAACGAAAGGAAGAACAGCCAGCTCGGGTTGCGGCGCAGGCTCTGCGAGAAGAGCGAGAGCGGCAGAATCATGTTGCACGTCAGCATGATCCACGCGGCCCACCACCACTGACCGAACACGCGGTTCCACCAGTACTGCTGCTCGACCGGCGATCCGCCATACCAGCCGATGAAGAACTCGACCAGGTACGCGCAGCCGACGACCATCGACGTAAAGAGGCAGAGCTTTGCGCCTGCGTCGAGATGGTTGAGCGTGACGTAGTGCTGGAGCTTGAACAGTTTGCGAATCGGGATGATGATCGTGAAGACCATTCCCATGCCGGAGAAGATTGCGCCGGCAACGAAGTACGGTGCGAAAATCGTCGTATGCCAGCCGGGCACCAGCGACATCGCGAAGTCGAACGACACGATCGAGTGCACCGAGAGCACCAGCGGCGTCGAGAACGCGGCCAGGAACAGATATGCGCGTGCGAAGTGGCGCCACTCGGCTTCCGAGTTACGCCAGCCGAACGAGAGCGCCGACAAAATCTGCTTCTTGATCGGGTTCTTCTCGGCATCGCGCAGCGTCGCGACGTCCGGAATCAGGCCGATGAAGAGGAAGGTCGTCGAGATCGTCAGATACGTCGAAATGGCGAACACGTCCCACACGAGCGGACTCTTGAAGTTCGGCCAAATCAAGCGCCAGTTCGGATACGGGATCAGCCAGAAGAACTTCCACGGCCGGCCTAGGTGCAGAATCGGGAAAAGGCCTGCCGTCATGACGGCGAAGACCGTCATTGCTTCTGCGCAGCGGTAGATCGTCGTGCGGAAGCCGGCGCGGAACAGATATAGAATGGCCGAGATCAGCGTGCCTGCGTGCCCGATACCGATCCAGAACACGAAGGTGACGATGTACACGCCCCACATGACGGGCGGGTTGTAGCCGGCGACGCCGAGGCCCTCGTGGATTTGATACGTCCACGCCAAGCCGCCGATGATCAGGCAGAAAATCGCGACGAGCAGGCAGAGGAACCACCCCTTGCTCGGGCGGAGCGTCGCCATGATTTCGCGATCGACTTGCTCGTAGTCCTTCACCGCAGGCAGCTGGAGCCCAGCCTTGGCGATGTTCGGCCGCGCCGGCATGTCGTTGTCGGGATGCGCCATGGTCGCCATTAGTGGTTCACCTTCTTCAAGTAGACCACGGCTGTGTAGGTGTTGAGTTCTTCGAACACGTGATACGCGCGTTCGTCGTTGACCAGCTTGGAGACTGACCACTTCGGATCAGCAGCATCGCCGAACACGATCGCGCGCGACGGGCAGGCCTGTGCGCATGCGACCGTAAACTCGTCGGGCTCGATCTCGCGATGTTCGAGCGTCGCGCGATTCTCTGCTTCCTTGATGCGCTGGACGCAGAAGGTGCACTTCTCCATGACGCCCTTGGTGCGAACCGTGACATCCGGATTCAGCTGCCAGTTGAGCGGCTCGGGGAATGCGTACTGCGTGCGGTTCGGCTCGCCATATCCGAACCAGTTGAAGTAGCGAACCTTGTACGGGCAGTTGTTCGAGCAGTAGCGCGTGCCGACGCAGCGGTTGTAGACCTGAACGTTCAGGCCATCCGGCGAGTGGTACGTCGCGTACACCGGGCAAACCGGTTCGCACGGTGCGTTGCCGCACTGCTGGCAGAGCATCGGGATGACGCGCGTGTCGAAGTCAGGATTGAAAACGACATCCTTCGGCTCACGATCGATTTCGAAGTAACGCTCGAGACGAATCCACGCCATCTCGCGGCTGCGCGTGATGTTCACGCCGAAGCCTGTGCGATCCGGCATGATGCGCGGACCCTGCCACGGTGCGCCTACGGTCGGAATGTTGTTTTCAGAGTAGCAAGCGGTGACGCACGCGGCGCATCCTGTGCAGCGCGCGAGATCGATCGTCATCGCCCAGCGGCGCTTGGCGACTCCGCTCCAGTGATCGGGCGCGTACTGGCCGACGTCTTTCGACTTCGGATCGCCCATGTCGCCCTGCGCATCGTTTGCAACAGGCGAGCGCAGCCCCGGAAGGAAATCGTTGCTTGCCTGTCCAACGAACTCTTCCTTTTCATCCTTCACATCGCCGGCGATGAGCTGCGCAACCGTGATCGCGCGCGCGATGCCGCGTCCGTGCTGACGTCCTGCGCCTTCGGTCGTGATCAGTCGCGTGCCGCCGCCTGCTTTGCGAACCGAGCACTTGGTCACTCCTGCCGCCGCGCCAGAGCGCGCATCTTCACTCACCGGCAGCAGTGACACCGCGCTCACACCACAGCCGTCGGCGTAGCGTCCATAGGCCGTGTGTCCGCGACCCGTCGCGATCGCGACGACGTCCGGACGAATACCAATGAAGAGATAGACCGGCGCGGTGACGCTGCCTTGTTTCGTTTCAACCGTCGCGAGTTCACCCTCCTCGAGTCCGAGCTTCGTCGCGGTCTCCGGATGCATTTCCACGACCGTCTGCCACGCGATTTTCGTGACGGGATCCGGCAGCTCCTGCAGCCAGGGCTTGTTCGCACCGCGTCCGTCGCCAAGCGCAGGTGAATGGTAGACGCGGAGGAAGTAGTCTCCCGTCGCGGCCCCGGCACTCTTCGATGCAACCGCTTTCGGCGCGGCCATTGCGAGCGAGGAGCCGCTCATGATTGCCGTAGGCAGCGCCTTGGTGATCGCGACGACGCCGCCACTGCGAGCGGTGATCCACGCGCGATAGTCGCCCAGCGGTTTGGCGCCAGCCGCCGGTGCCGTCTTGGTTTCTGCGCCGGCATTCGGCTGCATTGCCGCGAGCAGGACGTCACCCGTGGCGCGCGTGTTGAAGACGGGATCCATCGTCGGCTGCACGAGCGAGAGCACGCCCTTCGACGGCTCCGCGTCGCCCCAGCTCTCAAGCGAGTGGTGATCCGGCAGTACGAGGTCGCACAACTGCGTGGTCTCGTCGGGATAGCTCGAGAACGACACCTTGAACGGCACTTTCGCGAACGCGTCTGCGAACTTGGCGCCGCCTTGCATGCTGTACGCCGGGTTGGCGCCGCGCACGAGGGCGACAGAGACTTTGCCGGCGGCCATGCGTTCACCGGCGTCGCGCACCGCCGCGTGCGAGGCAAGACCTTCGAATGCCAGCGACGCGTCGCCCGGCTTAATCGTGACGCCGACATTGCCGAGCGCCTTGTTCAAGTCGTTGATCGCGACGATGGTTTCCGTCGCTGTCTCGCCGTGCTGGTCGGCGATCAGCAGACTCGGCTTCGCTGTCTGCAGATCCTTGACGAGCTGTTCGAGCTGCTTGACGTCGACTCCGGCGGCATCCGCGGCGGGCTTGAGTCCCGCAGTGCCTTTACCCGTGACGGCGGCGAGCAGTGCGTCGACGATGGCCTTGGTGCTGCCGGGCTTCGCCGGAATCCACGTGTCGCTGTTGAGGCCCGTGAGCGACCGGCGCGACGCGATGTAGTACGCCTTCGGTCCGCCGTCGAGTTTGGCGCGCGCATCCGCAAAGTCGAGCTGCTGCGGCACGCTGAGTCCCCAGTTTTCGAGGTAGTCGGCGCCGAACGAAACGATCAGCTTCGCGGCAGCGAAGTCGAGCTTCGGCCACGCAACACTGTACGATGCGCGGTTGGCCGCGAGCGTAGCGAGCGGTGCTTCGGCATCGTAGCTCAGGTGCGCAGGAGCGCCGAATCCGGCAAGGAACTGATCGATGAACGCTCCCATCGATCCCTGCTCGTGCTGGTTGATGAATACGACGTTCGCACTCTGACCCTTCGATTTGGCTTCGCCGAGTTTCTGAGCGAGCAGCTGAATGCCGCGATCCCAGGTAACGGGAACGAGCTTGCCGCCCTCGCGAATCATCGGACCGCGGAAACGATCGGGATTGTACAGGCCTTGCAGTGCAGACTGACCGCGACCGCACAGTGCGCCGCGGTTCACCGGATGATCGGGGTTGCCCTCGATCTTGATCGCGCGTCCGTCGCGCGTCTCGACGATCACACCACATCCGGCCGCACACTCGCGGCAGGTTGTGGCGTAGTAGGTGGAGACTCCGGGGACGGTATTGTCGGGCGAGGTGACATAGGGGATGAGCTTCTCCACCTTGTCGTTCGGGTAGCACGCCGTCGCTGCGGCAGCTGCGCCGGTGACGCCGACCACCTTCAGGAATTCGCGCCGCTTTACGCCGGTCTTCGTGTCGGCCACTGCCGAGTCGCTTTCGTTGGGGCTCATCTCGCGATTCCTAGTAGTGGCAGTTCGAGCAATCGTACGACGCCTTTTTGCGCGGCATCGCGATCGTCGCTGAATCAGGCACGTAGCCGGCGGCCTTTACGCCCTCGGCTGGCGAGTATCCCTGCACGTGACAGCTGACGCACCAGCCCATGTTGAGCGATGCGTACTGGAAAACCTGGGGCATGTTGTTGATCTGACCGTGGCACGTCTGGCAGGTGACGCCGGCATTCACGTGGCGCATGTGCGGGAAATGCACGTACTCGGGAACCTTATGCACGCGCACCCACGGCACCGGCTGCTTCGAGCCGGCGAACTTGGCGAGCTTCTGAATTTCCGGCCGATCTAGGCCGACGACCGTATGGCAGCCCATGCAGGTTCCCACGGCGGGGAGACCCGGATCAGGCGATTTGAAAGCTGAGAAGTGGCAGTACACGCAGTTGAGCTTCAGCCCGTTCACGTGCACCGGGTGCGGAAACTTGATCGGCTGCACGGGCGAACGGCCGGTGCCCTGTCCGATATAGTGCGTGTAACCAGAGGCTCCACTGTACGCCCACGGACCCGGAACGGCTTTGCCGCTGGCTTCGCGGTTGGCGGTTTCGGTGGCGGTTTCCTTTTTGCCAGTGGGAGCGGGAGTAGCGGCGCCCTGTTGAGCGCCCGCATACGCGGACATCATCGTGGCTGTGACAGCGATGGCAGCCACACCGGCAATGGCGGCCCACTTCCTGAGTCCGGTCATTAACTATCCGGGGAAATACGGAGGAGACTGGGGTAAACGGCTCTTGTGAAAAGAATCACAAGGGTCGTTGGGACAAGTTAAAATGCATACGCGGCTGGGAGTTGCGCAACCCTTTGTTAACTGCGGCGACTGGCGACTGGTAAATGGCGATCTGGCGCATCGCGAGCGGCACGGAGTGAGTAGACAAACGTTGTTCTACGCGCTGCTCGCGAGTCGCGATGCACCAGATCGCCATTTACGAGTCGCCAGTCGCCGTTTCAGTCCGGCAACCCTCTTCGAATACGATCGATTGTCCGGAGCACTTCGATTCCCATCGCTCTCACGAGCATCAGTTCCCTGCCGTCGGGTTCCGCTCTCGCGAGCAAAGAGCGAACTGAGCGCATCACATTCGCTTGATTTCTCGTGCGGAAAAACCGGATTTCTTCGAGAGCCCGCTCGAGATCGACATACGTCTGATCCCAATCGCTCTGCTCTGCGGGTGCCGCTTCCTTCTTTGGTGGAGCGAGGACGCGCGTGGCGTCGCCGGCGGTCAGATGCAGCTCGTACAGTGCGATCATCACGGCCTGCGCGAGATTGAGCGAACTGTGTTCGGTCGTCGGAATGTGGATGAGCAGCTGCGCGAGATCGAGCGCCTCATTCGGCAGACCGTGATCTTCCTGTCCGAAGAGCAGCGCGACTTTTCCCTCCGCGGCGCTCTCAATAAGCTGCGCGGCCATCTCGCGCGGCGTTGCAACGGCCCAGCGCACCTTTCTGCGTTTTCCCGCAAACGCGGCGACCTTCACGCAATCGGCGAGCGCGCTTTGCAGTGAATCGAAGTGCACGATTTGATCGACGAGATCGCGCGTGCCGTGCGCGACTCCTTCAATTCGCCAGGGATCGTACTGCACCGGCTTCACCAATCGCAGGTGACGCACACCCATGTTTTTCATCGCGCGGATTGTCGCGGCGATATTGATCGGGTCCTGGGGTTCGTTCAGGACGATGACGACGCTGTCGAGGACTGACATGAACGGCGGTCGCGCGGTTACTTCGGCGGCAACGCTTTCGCGTACGCCTTCGAGAGCGCGGCTGCGACATCGCGTTCAATAATCAGGCTGCCGAGTGCGAGACGGAGATGGCTCTTCACATCCTCGAGCTCAGCCACCGACGCTCTCTGAAAGTTGAGCGCATGCCCGAGCGAAAACGCGGCCATCGCGCTGTTGAACGCCTGATCCTGCACACGATCGTAGAGTTCCTGACGATGGTACGCCGCCGTAAATTTCTGCACTTCGGCGTAGCTCATCAGGCCGAACGCGCCGGTCATTTCCGCCGTGGTGCGGCTCGCGGAATTCAGCTCGACGAGATCGTACGAGTAAATCACGCTCGACGTGTCCGAGCCGAACAATGCGGCGGCCTCGCCGGCCCGCTGTCTGTCGGCCGAAACGGCGTCGAGCACGGTGATCCCGTGCTCAAGATGCTGTTGCATGACGCCGAGCTCGCCAATCAAGTGCTCGAGTTCGGTCCGATTGCTCTGCACCTCGGCGGTCAGCGTGGCCCGCGCCTCGCGGACAAGCGCGCGATGACGTACGCTCTCGAGGATTCCGTCGAGTGAGAGTGCGATCAGGATGCCGACCGTGACGATGCACAGGTGGACGACAGCTTCCTTCCACGAGAGAATCGGTTTGTTCGGTGCATGCACTTCCATGACGACAGCCTCGGCCTTTGATGTGGGCGCGGAATGACCGCGCGGAAGCGAAGCTATAGTATTCTTCACACATTCACCATCCGAACCACCGAACCGACTGAATGCATTCGCTTACCGATCTTCTGCACACCCTGCGCGACCCGTCCGCGCTGATCACCGCCGTCGGGATGATTGGAATCCCGATCATCATTTTTATCGAGACCGGCCTGCTCTTTCCAATGCTCCCGGGTGATTCGCTGCTCGTCACCGCGGGACTGCTCGCATCGCAGGCCGATGGACCGGTGAAGCTCAACGTTTGGGTGCTCGCGGTCTCCTGCTCTATTGCGGCGATCCTTGGAAATACGAGCGGATATTTCATCGGGAACCGCGCGGGGCGCGCGCTGTTCACGCGCGAGGACTCGCGATTCTTCAAGCGCGCGCATCTCGTCCGCGCGCACGAGTTCTATGAGAAGCACGGCGGCAAGACGATCATCATGGCGCAGTTCATGCCGATCGTCCGGACGTTTGCGCCGGTCGTCGCCGGAGCAGCCGACATGAGTTACGCGACGTTCATCACGTTCAATATTGTCGGCGCGCTTGGCTGGATCTGGTCGATGCTGCTGCTCGGATATTTTATCGCTAAGCAGTTTCCGGTCGTTGGCAATCACATAGAAGGATTAGTCGCCGTTGTAATCCTTTTGTCTATCTCGCCGCCCGTTATTACCTGGCTTAGATCTCGTAGGACTCAGCCGCTGTAACCCGCGATGGCAGAGCGGGTATATTTTGAGAGAACCCACTGGAGAATCGCATGGCTTTCACACTTCCCGCTCTTCCGTACGCTCCCGAGGCGCTCGAACCGCATATCGACGCGGAAACGATGAAGATCCATCACGGCAAGCATCATCAGGCGTATGTGAACAACCTGAATGCCGCGGTCGAAAAAGCGCCGGAACTCGCGAGCTGGTCGCTCGACGACATCTGCAAGAACATCGCGAAAGTTCCCGAAGCGGTCCGTGGCGCCGTACGCAACAACGGCGGCGGACATTGGAATCACTCGCTCTTCTGGACGCTGATGCACAAGGCGGACGGCAGCGAGCCGACTGGTGCACTGGCTGACGCGATCAAGAGCGCGTTCGGCGACCTCGCGCAGTTCAAAGAGAAGTTCGCAGCGGCCGGGGTCGGGCGCTTCGGTTCAGGCTGGGCCTGGCTCGTCGCGGCGAAAGACGGGAAGCTCTCGATCGAGAGCACGCCCAATCAGGACAATCCGCTGATGGACGGAAAGCACGCGGTGCTCGGGCTCGATGTGTGGGAGCATGCGTACTATCTGAAGTATCAGAACAAGCGGCCGGATTACATCGCGGCTTGGTGGAATGTGGTGAACTGGGGCGCGGTCGAAAAGCTCTACGCGGCGAAGTAACTGCAACTGCCCGACGTCAGACGTTAGCCATGAGTTTACAGCTGTAAGACAACGACTTCATTACCGTCCGGCGCGCGGAATGGTGATGAAGTCGTCGTCTTACAGCTAATAACTCCAGAGCTATCGCCTGACGTCGGGCAGTTCCGCAGTTAGTGCCTTCTCCCGATTGTTGTAACCCGCCGTCCGTCGGGCGCGAGGACCTCGGGCCCCTGCGAATGCTCGCGATCGAGTGATTCATCGCGCGCGATCACGAGATTGAGCAGCGGTGGCGTCACGAACGTCGTCACGACAACGACGAGCATGATCGCACCGAACAGCTCCGGTGAAATCGCCCCCGTCGCGAGTCCCATCTGCGCGAAGATTAATCCGACCTCGCCGCGCGGAACCATAGCGACTCCGACCAGCAGTTTGTTTCCGCGAAAATTCCAAGCGGCAAACCCCGCTGCGATTTTACCGAGCACACCGACGACGATCAGCGCGGCGCCCATGCCCAGCGCCTGATTGCTGAACAGCGCGACGACATTGATCGACGCGCCGATCACCGCAAAGAAAATCGGCACAAAAAAATGTCCGATCTGCACCGTGGTGCGCTCGATCTCCTGTCGCTGTGGCGTCGGATGCAAAATCACGCCGGCCACGAACGCGCCGATGATCAGCGACGTCCCGCTCTGCAACGCTATCGCGGCGAGGAGCAGTCCGAACGCCATGCCGAACATCCCGAGCGATCCCTTCGCGCGGATTCCGTCGATCGCGCGAAAGAGCGGCGGGACGGCGTAGCTGCCAATCGCGAGCGCAAGCACGATGAACCCGATCGAGAGCGCGCTGATTCTTGCGACGACGCCGAACCCCACTCTCTCATCCGCGACGACGGCCACGATCACCGAGAGCAAGATCAGTCCGATCACATCGTCCGCGAGCGCCGCGCCGAGGACGACCTGCCCTTCCCTCGTGTGCTGCACTCCTTTGTCGGCGAGAACGCGCGCGGAGATCGCCATCGATGTCGCAGTGAGTGCCGCGCCGGCGATCAGCGCGGCAAGATTGCCGGCGCCGAGTAATCTGGCAACGGCGAATCCGCCGAGCAGCGGCAGCAACACACCGGCAAACGCCACAGCGATCGCCGACGACCCCACACGCCGCAGCGAGCGCACGTCGGTGTGGAGCCCGATCTGGAAGAGCAGCACGAAAAGACCGAGCTGACCGATTGCGTGCGTCGTCGGATCATGCGGATCGACAATGCCGAGCACGCTCGTGCCGAGAATTATTCCGGCGAGCAGCTCACCAATGACCGACGGTTGTCCAAGTCTCCGCGACAGCTCTCCGAGGAGTTTGGTCGCAATGAGGATCGCAGCGAGCGAGAGCAGCAGTGAATACACTGCTATCGCGCCGCTTCGCCTTCGAGATAGGTGTACCCCTCGAGGCCCGCGACATACTCGGCGATGAACATATTCGCCTCTTCCCGCGAGATCTCAGTCGCCGCCTGCACCTTCCGGCGAAACGTCGTCAGCAAATCGGAAGCCCTGAACTGCACGTAGTTCAGCACTTCGGTCACCGTGTCGCCATGCACGAGATCGGTTACCTCGTAGCCGCTCTCGCTCAGGCGCACGTGCACCGCGTTGGTATCGCCGAACAGGTTGTGCAGGTCGCCGAGAATTTCCTGATACGCGCCCGTCAGGAAAATTCCGAGCATATACGGATCTGCGTCACGGAACGGATGCAGCGCCATACTCGGCTCTCCCGTTCGCCCGCCCACAAACCGATCGATCTTGCCGTCGGAATCGCAGGTGATGTCCTGCAGCGTTCCCTGCCGGTTCGGCACTTCATCGAGGCGGTGGATCGGCATGATCGGAAAGAGCTGATCGATCGCCCAGCTGTCCGGCAATGACTGGAACAGTGAGAAGTTGCAGAAGTAGCGATCGACGAGCGCGGCGTCGAGATCGGCCATGATATCGTCGAACTCATCGCGATGCTTTTGCGCGACGCGCGCGATCTGATTGATCGAGCAGAGATACAGCCGCTCGGCCAGCGCGCGATTCCGCAGTGACAGCACGCCGCTGTTGAACAGCGCCTGCGCGCGCTCTTTGTCGAACACCGCGTCGTGGTACACCTCGCGCACACGGCGCAGCGACGCATTCTTGCGCGTGACGGTCTTCAGATCGTCCGACATTTCGTGCAGCAGCGGATGATCGTCGCCGTTGATCGACGGCACGGCGCCTTCTGCCGCCGACTCGACGTCGATCACGCTCACGAGCAGCAGCGCGTGATGCGCGGTGAGTGCGCGACCGGATTCACTGATGATATGCGGCATCGGCAGCTCGCGATCGCGGCACACTTCGCCGAGCGTGTAGACGATATCGTTCGCGTATTCCTGGAGGGAATAGTTCACGCTCGCCTGCGCGGTCGACTGCGATCCATCGTAGTCAACGCCAAGTCCGCCGCCGACGTCCACGTGCGTGATGTCGAGCCCCATCGCGCGGAGTTCTGCGTAGTACCGCGAGAGCTCCTGCAGGCCGCGCTTGATGAACCGGATGTCCGTGATCTGCGATCCGAGATGACAGTGGATCAGCTTCACGATGTTGAGCTTGCCGGCGGCGGTGAGCTTCTCGATCACCTGCATCAGCTGCGCCGGGCTCAGGCCGAACTTTGATTTTTCACCGCCCGACTGCGCCCAGCGTCCGCTTCCTTCGGTGCTCAGCTTGATGCGCACGCCGCACTCCGGCACGACGCCCATCTGTTCGGCGACCTGCAGCAGCACGTCGAGTTCGCTCACCTGCTCGATAACGATGAACACCTTGTGACCGAGCCGTTGTCCCATCATGGCGAGGCGCATGAACTCCTCGTCCTTGTAGCCGTTGCAGACGATCAGGTGGTCGGTGCTTTCGCGCAGCGCGAGCACGGCCTGCAGTTCGGGCTTCGATCCACATTCGAGGCCGACGCCCGTCGGCTTGCCGAACTCAACGATCTCCTCGACGACGTGACGCTGCTGATTGACCTTGATCGGGTATACGGTGGTGTAGCCGCCCGTGTACGAAAACTCCTCGATTGCGACATGAAATTTTTTGTTGAGCGCCTCGATCCGCGACCGCAGGATGTCGGAGAAGCGCAGCAGCACGGGCAGCGTAACGCCCTGTGCTTCGAGGTCGATCGCAAGCTCGAACAGATCGAGCGAGCGCTCGGGGTGATCTTTGTCCGGCCGGACGACGACGTGGCCTTTGTCGTTGATGTCGAAAAATCCGTCGCCCCACCCTTCGATGTTGTAGAGCGCGCGCGCCGAATCGATCGTCCAAGGCGCCTCAGGTTCGGGCGGCGGCGCTGCGACTGCTGGATCGGGAAAGGTTGTAGTCATCGCATCAATAGTAGACGCTTTGTCCGGTGCGCGGTACCGCTACGTCACGGCGCGCCTCATGAACGCGCGCAGTCCGAGGTACCAGAAGAAGAGCAGCAGTGCGACCAGCGCAATCGCGATCACGGTGAGATCCATGTGCGGCACCGCCGGCGTGAGCGTCGCACGCATCCCTTCGGCGACGTACACGAGCGGGTTCACGAGCACGGCGTATTTCATCACCGGCACGCTGTCGAGTCCTTTCCACGGATAGTACATGCAGCCGAAGAAAATCATCGGGCCGATGATCGAGCTGAACATCAGACCGATCTGCTGCGGGTTGATCGCGCAGCCGATGAGCAGGCCGAGCGCGCTGAAGGTTGCCGCGCCCAGCAGCATCACGCTGAGAATCTGCAGCGAGTTTGAGAATCCAAGGCCGGGGATCGCGCCCATGATGAGGCGGCCGACCGGCAGCACGAAGAGACCCGCAAACAGCCCCTGCAGCGTTCCCGCCGTGACGAGTTCGAGCGCGACGAGATGACTCGGGATCGGCGCGAGGAGCCGGTCTTCGATTTCTTTTGAGAATCCAAACTGCGCGACCATCGGGAGAGAGACCGATTGCACCGCGGACAGCGCGAGCGAAAGCGAGACGACTCCCGGCAGCAGCGTCGCGGTGTAGCCTTTGGCGACCATTCCCATTTTTGGAAGCAGATAGCCGAACACCACCATCAGCAGCAGCGGTTGCATCGTGGTGCGCAGCAGAAAGAACGGCAGTTCGCGGCGCGCCACGCGAATATCGCGGCGCAGCATCGCGAAGAAAACGTCGGAAACCGGAAGCGGCGCGTCGTCGAGTGCGTCCGGCTTCACGCGAGCTTTCTCCCGGTGAGCGCGACGAACAGTGTCTCGAGGCTCGGCTTCGACAGATTGATATTCTGAACGTGGCAGCCCGCTTCTTCCGCCGCGTGAATCAGCGCGGGAATGAGCTCGCCGCCGCGATCGCTGTACGCGCGCAGTCCGGCGGGCTCTTCGTCGACACGCTGAACGCCGTTGATCGCGCGGCACAGTATCGCCGCCGCGGGACAGTCACCTTCGAGCGTGAGGTCTATGAGAGTCGATCCCGGTGCCTGCGCCATCAGTCGCGACGGCGTGTCGAGCGCGAGAAGTTTTCCGCGATCGATAATCGCGAGCCGGTCGCAGAGCTCGTCGGCCTCCTGCATGTAGTGCGTCGTCATCACGATCGTGCGACCCTGCGCGTGCAGGATGCGCAGAATGTCCCAGAGCGCGAGGCGCGCCTGCGGATCGAGCCCCACCGTGGGTTCGTCCAGAAAAATCACGCGCGGCTCGTGCAGCAGCGCGCGCGAAATCATGAGCCGCTGCTGCTGCCCTCCCGAGAGTTCGTCCACTTTCGCGTACGCACGATCGGCGATCTCGAACTGCTCGAGCAGCGCCATCGCGCGCTGCATCGCGACCGCATGCGAAAGTCCGAAGTACGCGCCGTGAAAAAGCAGATTCTCGATGACGTTCAGTCCGCGATCCGGATTCGGCCGCTGTGGCACGACGCCGATTCTGCGGCGCACCGCTACCTGATCCGTCACGACATTCTTTCCGGCAACGTACGCTTCACCGGATGTCGCGTTCACGCGCGTGGTAAGTACGCCGATCGTCGTCGTCTTCCCCGCACCGTTCGGACCGAGCAGCCCGAAGAACTCCCCTTCTTGAACTTCGAGATCGAGCCCGTCTAGCGCGGCGATCTCCCCTGTGCCGCGGTGCGGAGTCGGATGCCGCACGCCGCCGGCCGGCGTCGGTGTACCGCGCGCCGGCGTCACGCGTTTGCGCGACGCGGCGGGATACACTTTGCGCAGGGAGCGCGTTTCGATCATCGCAGGCATCGCCGAATCTACGAGACTCGCGGGATGCGCGGCCAGTACATAGAATGGCGCCATGAAAACCTTACTCAGACGTGGCGCAATTGCGCTCGGCGTACTGGTGGGCGCGGTTTCGATTGCGGCGTGCGCGGTCTACTTCATGAGCGAGCAGCGCGTGACACGACGCTATACGCTCGCCGACGAGTCCATTCCGATTCCGACCGACTCGATCTCCATCGCGCGCGGGCAGCACCTCGCGCATGCGATCGCAAAATGCACCGACTGCCATACGCGGACGCTCGCCGGCCAGATTTTCGTCGACGATCCGGCGCTTGGCCGTTTTGTTCCGATGAACCTCACGCGAGGAAAGGGCGGACTCGGCGCCACGCTCAAGGATGCCGATTGGGTTCGCGCGATCCGGCACGGCGTCGGCCACGACGGGCGCCCGCTGCGCCTCATGCCGTCTGTGGAGTACAACAATTTGTCGGTCGAGGATATTGGCGCGATCATCGCCTATGCGAAGTCCGTTCCGCCGGTCGACAATGAGCTGCCCGGCAACACACTCGGACCCGTCGGGCGCGCGCTGCTCGTGACGAACAAGATGCCGCTGTTCGCCGCAGAACATATCGACCATTCCACCCACGCCGTCGCGCTCGCTCCCGCAATCGGCGCGACGGTCGAGTACGGC
The DNA here is from genome assembly GCA_903910555.1 of uncultured Gemmatimonadota bacterium. GTDB lineage: Bacteria > Gemmatimonadota > Gemmatimonadetes > Gemmatimonadales > Gemmatimonadaceae > Fen-1231. The sequence goes on from CAIVZZ010000013.1 coordinate 192,765, forward strand.
AACTACCTCGCACACACCGCCGGATGCGCCGGTTGCCACAACGACAGTTTCTCCGGCGGACCGATCGATGTAGGCCCGCCGTCCTGGCCACCGGCGGCGAATCTCACGCCCACCGGAATGAAGGCGTACGACGAGGCGTCGTTCATGGCCGCACTCCGCACCGGCGTTCGCCCAGGTGGCACGAAGATCAAAGACCCGATGCCGATCGCGTGGACGAAGGATATGACGGACGATGAGATCAAGGCGGTGTGGGCGTATCTCAAGACGGTGCCGCCGAGGGAGTTTGCGGTACGGTAAGAAAGTCTGGCGTCTAGAGTCTTGTGTCTAATGTCTGAAAACCCGCTGTCGTCAGTTCAGAGCTATGAACTGACGACAGCGGGTTTTCAGACTCTAGACAACAGACCTTAGACCGAAGACTACCTACTCCGGCTTCTTCTCCTCGTTCCCCGTCCCCCCCGCCGCAACCGCCGGCTTCACCTGATCCCGTCCTTTCTCGATATTCGGGATCCCGTGCACCATCCAATCCGGCGCCGGCGCTCCCTGCAGTTTGTTCGCGAAAAACTGCTGCATCTTCATGTCGATGTCTTTCTGATTCGCGCGCTTGCTCGGGTTGTGCCCCTCGCCGTTGTACGAAATCATGTACGCCTCTTTCTTGAGGCGGCGCATCGCGAGGTAGAACTCGATTCCCTGGTACCACGGCACCGCGCCGTCGGCGTCGTTCTCCATCCACATGATCGGCGTCTGCACGCGATCAAGGTGGAAGAGCGGAGAGTTTTCAATAAAACGCTCCGGATATTCCCAGAGCGATCCGCCAATGCGGCTCTGGCCATGCTCGTACTGTCCCTGACGCGCGATGCCGCTCTCCCAGCGAATGCCGTCATACGCGCTCGTCATGTTCACGACGGCTGCGTTCGGCGCGGCCGCGGCAAACATGTTCGTCACGGTGATCAGATATGCGCTCTGATATCCGCCCCATGACTGGCCCTCGATTCCCATGTGCTTGGAATCGATGTAGCCCTTACCAATCAGCATCTGCACGCCGGTGAGGATGCACTTCGCGGCGCTCGGGCCTGGTTCACCAATCGTATAAATGATGTCCGGCATGAACACGACGTAGCCGAGCGAGTTGTAGACGAGCGGGTTGATCGCATTCCGGCCGGTCGGCGCCGTGTAGGCATTGAGCCCGTCCGAAAGTTTCTCGTAGAACGTGACGAGCAGCGGATATTTCTTGTTCGGATCGAACCCTTCGGGCTTGTAGACCATGCCCTGAATCTTGATGCCGTCGCCGTTCAGCCAGCTGACGAGCTCGACCGTGCCACGCGGAATTGCTTTCTCCTGCGGATTCACGTCGGAGACTTTCGTCGTATGCGCGATGTCGGTGCCGACGTAGAGATCCGAGTACTCGCCGTACGTCGACTGACGCAATTCGTACTCGTCCGCTTTGCGCGCCTTCGTGAGTGCCGTGTACGCGCGCGGGCCCATCACGAGCTTTTCCGGAGCGGCGCTCGTGCCGAGCTTCGCGCGCCAGTAGCCGCTCTCCTTGGTCTCGCTGTTCAGCGCGCTGAGAAATAGCGGCTGCGTCATGTCGATACCGGGCTCTTCGCGATCGGTGATCGCCATGCGATACGCGATGCTGCTTTTCTTGCCTGCGCCCGCCGTGACATTCAGCGGCGCGACGACGCCGGCCGGATCGAGCTCCCACACGTCGGTTTTATCGTAGACGAACATTCTGGAATCGTCCTTCGACCATCCCATAATGCCAAACGGACGCGGTTCGTCTGCGTCGGCGGCGAGCTCTTCATCGAAGAAGTGCACGTCCTTCAGGTTCGCGGTGAGATTCACCGTCTTACCGGTTGCGATGTTGCGCGCCTGCCACGCGCCCGCCTGGAAGTACGCGAGATACTTCGCAGTGACGGAGAGCGAAGCCTGCTGCTTCATCTTCTTCATCACGAGCGTGCGCACGCCGGTGTTCGGATCGACGAGGTACACATCGGTGCCGCCCTCACCCCAGCCGGCATCGACCGAATACGGAGAGGTGCTCAGGCCGAGTGCGACCTTCCCGTTGTCGCTGACCGTGACGCGATCGAGCGTGTCGTCGCTGAGGCGCAGCGCTTTCTTCGTGAGCGGCTGATAGATCGCCTGATAGGTCTTGTTGCGCTCGCGTCCGATCTGGAATTTCTGCACCGGATTGATCGTTGCGTCCTGCCAGTGCCAGAGATCGTAGTTGGCTTTGTCGACGAGCGAGTCTGCCGGGATCGTGTCCAGGGCAGGTTTCGCCAGTGCGAAGAGAATCGCCGAGCCGTCGCGCGTGAACGACACGCCACCGCGATCCGACACGTGAAGGCCCGCGCCGAACTGCGCGGCGGTGACGACTTCCGTTGCGGCCGTCGGCGCGGTCTGACCCTTCCCGCCTGACAGCGTGCTCATGTACACGGAGAACATCGGTTTCGCCGCTGCGGCGTCCGCGTGATCCGAAACGAACGCGACCTGCGTTCCCTTTCGATCGAGCGTGAGCGAGCGGAAGTTGCCTTTCCCCGCGAGCAGAGTTGTCGTCACTCCACTGGAGAGAAGCCGCACAAATGCGCCCGGCTTGGTTGAATCAGGCGACGACGTCGTGTACGCCAGCCACTTCTCTGCATCATCCATCGTGAATGCGGAGACATCTTCGATCTTCGTTTCCGTGCCGGCGGCCAGTTCGCGAATCACGAGAGTGAAGCCCGGATCGCGACGCGCGCCACCCGCACCGCCGCCTGTCGTCGCTTCGGCTGCTCCCGCACCGCCGCCGCGTCCGCCGCGTCCGCCGCCTGCGCGTCCGCCACCGCCGCCCGCTGCCGGCGCCGCGCTGTCGGACTCCAGCAGATATGCGATGTATTTGCCGCCATCGCGTGCGAGACGGAACGACCGCACGCGCGGAACAATCGTCACGGCGCCATCAGGGAGCGACACGAGGCCGAGATTGTTGCGCGGCTGCGCTGCCGCCGCAGCACCGCGGCCGCGGCCTGCGCGCGACGCCGCCTCAACCTGCGCCTTGGGGGCGTACTGCAGAAACGCGAGGAAGCGCGAATCGCCGGAGAACTGTGCCGGTGCGGCGGTGAAGCCGGAGTCTGCGGTGGCGTTCACCAGCATCTGCGGGCGCCCGGTGAATCCGCGCGGAACCTTGAACTCGGTTGTGCCCGAGGTCGAGCGGATGAACAGATCACCCTCGCCGACGACTGGACCGGCGGTGTACGCCGTCCACTTTCCATCCGGCGAAAGCGAGGGCCCGGTCATCGCCCTCCATGAATCGTAGACATCCTGCGTGATCGGCTTCTTTGCCGACTGCGCAAGAACCGCGGACATCGCGACGATCGTGAGCGCGAGAGCGCGGCACGTCGTGGAAAAGAGCCGTGTGTTCATGGGGCAGACCAGTTGGAGTTATGTTGGTGGGGACGCACACTACGATACGCGGCGCCGTGTCATTCCGCTAACACCATTCCCGACCTGATGAAGCGACTGCTCCGCTATTTCGTACAGGGCCTGATCCTAACCGTCCCGGCGGTCGTTACCGGATACGTCTGCTACGCGCTGTTCGTGCGTATCGACAGCTGGCTCCATCTGCCGATTCCCGGCGCCGGCTTTGTCGCCACGATCGGCACGATCACGCTGATCGGATTCCTCGGACCGAGCTTCCTGAGCAAGCCGCTCGTCGACGGATTCGAGAAGCTGATCGAGCGGCTCCCGTTTGTCCGCCTTCTATATCACTCGACCAAGGACCTGCTCAACGCGTTCGTTGGTGAGAAGCGCCGCTTTGACAAACCCGTGATTGTCGCGTTGTCGGCCGATGGCGCGCTGCGCGGCTTTGGATTCATTACACAGGAATCACTCGCCGTGCTCGGTCTCCACGATTCTGTCGCGGTGTATTTCCCGCAGTCGTATGCGTTCGCGGGAAATACCATTGTCGTTCCCGCCTCGCGCGTCACGCGGCTCGATGCAGTTTCATCTGACGTGATGGCGTTCGTCGTTTCCGGTGGTGTCACCGAAGTTCCGAGGATAAACGACTTATGAAGAAATTGATTTTCGTCGCCGCGCTCGCAGTGCTGGTATTACCCACCGCACTGTTCGCGCAGCGTGGCAGAGGCGGTGCGGCACCGGCGGGGACGACGCGCGATTCACTGATTCTCCTCAAGCCCGCCGCGGTGTGGGACGGCATCGACGATGCGCCGCACACCGGATGGACGGTGCTCGTTCGCGGCGATCGCATTGACGCCGTCGGCCCCGCAGCGGCCACGACTCCCGCAGGCGCGACAGTGATCGATCTCCCGGGGATGACGCTGATGCCCGGGCTGATCGAAGCGCATTCACACGTGCTGCTTCATCCGTACAACGAAGCGCAGTGGAACGATCAGGTGCTAAAAGAGCCGCTCGCACTGCGCACCGCACGTGCGACGGTCGCGCTGCGCAGCACGCTGATGGCCGGCTTCACGACGATTCGCGACCTCGGCACAGAGGGCGCAGGCTACGCGGATGTGGGGCTCAAGCAGGCGGTGAATCAGGGAATCATTCCCGGGCCGCGCATGTACGTCGTGACGCGCGCGATCGTCGCGACGGGCAGCTACGCGCCGCGCAGAGTCGACTTTTCATTTGATCCAGGTCAGGGCGCAGAAGAGGCGAACGGGCCGGAAGATGTGATCCGCGTGACACGCGATCAGATCGCGCACGGCGCGGACTGGATCAAGGTGTACGCCGATTATCGCTGGGGCCCGAACGGTGAGACACTGCCGACATTCAGCGAGGCCGAGCTGCGCGCGATGGTGGAGACGGCGAAATCGAGCGGGCGTTACGTAGTGGCGCACTCATCCACACCGGAAGGGATGCGCCGCGCGATCATGGCCGGCGTGGATGACATCGAGCACGGCGACGGAGCAACGGCGGAAACATTCGCGCTGATGAAAGAGCACGACGTCTCGTTCTGCCCGACCGTCGCCGCGGGCGATGCGACAACGCAGTACGCAGGGTGGCAGAAGGGCGTGCAGCCCGAGCCCGCCGGAATCGCGCGCAAACGTGCGTCGTTCAAGCTGGCACTCGCGTCAGGCGTGCGGATCGGGAATGGCAGCGATGTGGGCGTGTTCACGCACGGCGATAATGCGCGCGAGCTGGAGATCATGGTGGATTACGGGATGACTCCGGTTGCGGCTTTGAAAGCGGCTACGAGTGTAGACGCGCGAGTGCTGCATCTGGAGAATCGCCTCGGCGCGGTGAAGACGGGGTTGTGGGCGGACTTGATTGCGGTGGAGGGGGATCCTACGCGTGATATCTCCAGAATTCGTTCTGGCAATGTGAGAATGGTTATGAAGGGTGGGGTCGTTTATAAGCGGCCTTAACTGCGAGTGAACTGTTAACTACTAACCGTTGGTCGGTTAACTAAGGTCTGAAAATCAATAAAGGGCCGCGGCACCAAAGTTTCCGTGCGCGGCCCTTACTGGTTCGCAAACCTTGGTCAACCGACCAACAGTTAGTGGTTAACAGTTCACTCGTTTTGGACGTCGCCTGAATCAAACGGTTGGGCCCGCCCGTACTGTCCCATGAGGACCTCCCCCAACCGAGCCGACCTATGCTTCGCGACCTGCGACTTGCCTGGCGTATGTTCATCAAGAACCCGGGCTTCACCGCCATCGTCGTCATCACGCTGGCGCTCGGGATCGGGCTGAACACCGCGGTCTTCTCGGCGATCGATGCCCTGCTGCTCCGCCCGCTGCCGGGCGTGCGAGCACCGAATGAAATCGTGCAGCTCTATCGCTCCTGGCCGGGCGACCAGAAGTACGGCTCCAACTCCGTCCCGCACTATCTGAGTCTGCGCGAGCGGACGGGCGATATTTTCACCGACGTCGCGACGTGGGATTTCGAAGCCATCAGCATCTCCACGTCAAACCGGCCGCAGCGCGCGTTCGGGGAGATGGTCTCGGCGAATTACTTCTCGCTCCTCGGCGTACAGCCCATCAAGGGCCGCCTTTTTTTGCCAGAGGAAGACATCGGTCGCGGCGCGCATCCGGTTGTGGTACTCAGCGAGCCCACGTGGAAGACGATGTTTGGGGGCGATGCGGATATCATCGGGAAGCAAGTCGTGTTGAACGGACGGGCGTACTCGATCGTGGGAATTGCACCCACGGAATTCCGCGGCATCATCCCGATCGTTCAGCCCGCGCTCTGGGTGCCGCTGATGCAGTGGAACGACCTGCGCCCGGGGAACATCAGGGGATTTGAAGCGCGGGACAACAACTCGCTGAGCGTCATTGCCCGACTCAAGCCCGGCGTAACGCCCGCTGCGGCACGGACGCGGCTTACGGCGCTCGTCGCGGAACTCAAGAGTCTATACCCCGGCGACTACGACAAAAACGGCATTACGCTCACGCCGCAGTCCGAGGCCGGAGTGCATCCGATGTTCCGGAGTGCCGAAGTCGGGCTCTCCAGCGTAGTGATGGCGGTCGTCGCGATCCTCCTGCTGATCGCATGCGTCAACGTCGCGAACCTCTTTCTCGCCCGCGCACGCGATCGCGCGAAAGAGATGGCAATCCGCCTTAGCCTCGGCGCGCGCCGGTCGGTGCTGCTCCGCCAGCTTATCACGGAAAGTCTCGTCTTTGCGATCGCATCCGGTGTCGCATCGCTCGCCGTTGCGATGTGGGCGATCAACCTCGCGAATAAAATCCAGCTTCCGTTTGACATCGGCTTCAGTGCGGACATGCGACTGAGTCCGAGCGTGCTGCTGTTCACGCTGGGTGCGTCGATCATCACCGGCTTGTTATTCGGAATCGCGCCCGCGCTCCAGGCCACGCGACCATCACTCGTGCCGGCGCTGAAAGGCGAATCAGCCGCAGGCCGTTCGCGTGCGCGCGCCAGCAGCGGGTTGGTCGTCGTACAAATGGCGCTCTCGATCGTGCTGTTGGTTTGCGCGGGACTGTTTCTGCACAATCTCCAGCAGGCGACTGCGATCGACAAAGGATTCGACAGCAATCACATGCTGATCGCGAACGTGGATCCCTCACTGCAAGGTTATGATCGCGCGCGGACCACAGAGTTCTATCGCCGCCTCACCGAGCGGCTCTCCGCGATGCCAGCGGTGCGCCATGTGACCACGGCCAGCGGCGTCCCGCTCGACCTCGGCGAAAACGATCAGGGAGTCAAGATTCCCGGTTACGTGCCGTCGCCCAATGAGCAAATGAGTGTCCAGAACAATCAAGTCGGCGACGGATATTTCGAGGCGATGGGGATTCCGATTCTCAAAGGGCGCGGCCTCGAGGCGCGCGACGATTCCACTGCGCAGAAAGTCGTCGTAATCAATCAACATTTTGCAGACCATTACTGGCCGGGCCAGGATCCGCTCGGGCGCATCGTCCACACGGGCGGCGCCGATTTCACGGTGATCGGTGTCGTGCCCACTGGCAAATATCAGCGACTCGGCGAAGATCCGACTTCGTTCATGTATTTCGCCGAGGCGCAGCACTTCGACGCCGGCCGCTGGATTCAGATTCGCACGGCTGGTGATCCGCAGGCGTTCATGCCGACGCTGCGCGCCGAAGTTGCCGCGATCGACGCGAATATGCCGCTGTCCGATGTGCGGACGATGGATGCACACCTCGGCATCGCTCTGCTACCAGCGCGGCTCACCGGCGCAGTGCTCGGAATATTCGGACTGCTCGGGCTCGGACTCGCAGCGATCGGCATCTACGGCGTGATGGCGTACGCGGTGGCGCAGCGCACGCGTGAGATCGGCATTCGCATGGCGATCGGCGCGGGACGCGGCGACGTGGTGCGGCTGCTCATGAAGCAGGGGCTCGGATTGGTGCTCGCGGGGATGGTGATCGGGCTCGCCCTTGCCGTGGTCGCGGCGAAGTTTGCGAGCAAGGTGCTCTACGGCAGCGGTGGGTTCGACGTGCTGACCTTTGCCGCAGTGCCGATCGTTCTGATCGGAGTCGCCGCGATGGCAATCTGGATTCCGTCGAGAAAGGCGTCGGGGATGGATCCGGTGATGGCACTGCGCAGGGAGTGAACCAACTCACCACAGTTTTGGGTTTTGACAACAAAAGGTGTGCGTTAACGGTTCTTGGGCCTTGGTAGCGAACTAACGGCGACGGGACAGGTCGTGGGATTTCCCCGACCTGTCCCGTCGTAGTTAGTTCGATACCCATTACCAACACCCGTTAACGCACACCTTTTGTTGCGAAAACCGATTACCGGTGCCGCGTCCGTACCATCACCCAGTATATCACCGGCCCAACCGCCAATCCCACGCCCGCCCCAATCAATGAAGGCAGCGCGATGTCGCCATCGCGAATCGACAGCCAGATGACCACACCCAGCACGATTGCCGGGAGTGCGGCGAGCACCGCAACTCCCGCCATTCCCGTCGGGATTCTGAACGAGCCGCGCAAGTCCGGCTCGTTGCGCCGCAGCGCGAGCAGTGCGCCGAACTCGAGGAGCAGCGCAACGGCGTAGAGCAGCACGTCGGCAACGACCAGCTTGCCGAACGGCAACAGCACAAACACAGAATAGAAAACCGCCGAGAGCAGCACCGCGCGCGTCGGCGTTCCGCGCTCGTCTGTTTTCGCGAGCGCGGCCGGAAGCAATCCGTCCTGCGCCATCACGAGGGGAATGCGTGAATAGGAAAGCAGCAGCGCATTGAACAACGCGAGCGCGCTGACGAGTCCGCCGAGTGCGATCCACGCGGCGATGAACGGCCCTGCCCGGCCGGTCGCCGCCGCGGCAATCGACGGCCATGATCCGTCGACCCACTTCGTGCCATCGGTCGCGGCGAGCGTGGGCAGCAGCGGAACGAAATACGCGAGCGTCACCAGCGGCAGCGCGACGAGCAGCGCGCGCGGATAACTGCGCGACGCATCGACGACTTCGCCTTGCACGGTGCTCGCGTTGTCCCATCCGATGTAATTCCAGAGCGCCGTTGAAAGTCCCACGGCCAGCCCCGCGCCCGCCGTCATCCCCGAATTTGTGAACGGCACCCACGGCGGGTGCTGCATATGCGGAATCGCGAGCAATGCCAGCGCGAGAAAGCTGAGCAGGACAAATGCCCCAGCCCATATCGACACGCGCCCCACACGAAACGCGCCGCGCAAATTGATCGCGGTCGCGCCCCAGATCACGACGAGTGAAACCGCCCACGCGCTCCCCGCGCCGAGCGATGGGAAAAACCAGCGCAGATATTGATTGAAGAGCACCGGGTAGAGCGCCATGTCGACGAGCGAGTAGAGCCAGGTCGCCCATCCGTTCTGGAACGCCCAGAACTCTCCAAAGGCGCGGCGGACCCACCGGTAGTAGCCGCCCTCTTCCGGCAGCATGCTCGCGAGTTCACCGATGATCAACGTTTCCGGGAGCGACCATACGAGCGGCACGACGAGCAGCGTGAGCAGCGCGAGGCCGGGTCCGACGGCGCCAGCGAGCCCCTCAGTGCCGTACGCGCCACCGGACACGTTGAAAAACATCACGAACACGAGGGCCGTGCTCGTCAAAGTTCTCTGTAGCTTCACGGCGCGGAATGTAATTCGACGCTCTTTCAATGGACAGCAAAGTGCGCGCATGCTAACCTGACGGATGCAGCACACGCTACTCACACGCGCGGCCGCGCTCGCTCCCGGAGGCGTCGGCAACATCGGACCGGGACTCGACGTGCTCGGCATGGCGGTCACGGGTCCGGGCGATCGGGTTATTGCCGAACGCGTGGACGGTTCCGGCGTGACGATGACGGGCGGTGGTCACCCGGATCTTCCGCACGATGCCGCCAGGAATGCCGCGGGGATCGCGGCGATTGCGGTGCTCGATCGCGCAGGCGTTCGCGATACGGGAGTCCGACTCACACTCGAGAAGCGACTCCCGCTATCCGGCGGACAGGGCGGCAGCGCAGCGTCGGCCGTTGCAGGGGCGGTCGCGGTGAATCGCCTGCTCGGCAGTCCGCTCGACGCGATCGCGATGTTCGAGTGCGCGCTCGTCGCCGAATCGAAGCTGTCGGGACGCCACGGCGACAATCTCGCGTCTGCGTTGTTCGGCGGCATCATCCTCGTCCGGTCGCTCGATCCGCCCGACATCATCTCGCTGCCTGCGCCAACGGAACTGCGCGTGGTACTCGCGCATCCGGCACAGCGTGTGAATACGGCGGATGCACGAAAAGTTTTGCCGAGCTATCTCGAGCGCGGCGCGGCAATCGCGCAGATGGCGAACGTCGCTGCGATGGTCGCCGCGTTTGCAAGCGGTGACATCGCGCTGCTCGGCCGCGCACTACAGGACGACATTGCGGAGCCCGCCCGCGCGCATCTGCTGCCCGGATTCATCGAGGCGAAGGCTGCGGCGCTGCGGGCGGGTGCACTCGCCGGTTCTATCTCAGGCGCGGGACCGACGAGTTTTTTTATCACCGAGAGCGATGCTGTCGCCAATGCGATTGCAGATGCCGTCCGCGGTGAATACGCGGGCCGCGGGATCGCGTGCGATACACGCATCGCGCGTGTCGCTCCGCGCGGCGCGCTGACGCTTCCCGAAGATGCGACCGATGCCTGATTCCGCCGCCGACCTTTTCCTGCCGGCCGGCGCCGCGAGCGCCCAACGCTGCGCAGCGTGCGGCGCGATCACATCAGAGCTGAGCGGCGACGCCGAGTGCACGGCGTGCGGCGGGCTGTTCGAGATCGTGCACGCGACGCCAGACGCACACGGCGCGGCGCTGCTGGCACTGTTCGGACTGCGCTGCGGGATGAAGCCTGGGAGCGAGCCGAGCGGCGTGTGGCGCTACAAGGAACTGGTGATGCCGTCGGCCGCGGATCCAGTGAGCCATCCTGAGGGGAACACGCCGCTGCTCGGCCGGGCGTCCGTGCGAACGTTTGCGCGCTCTGCATCGCTGCTGCTGAAACATGAGGGGCACAATCCCACCGGGAGTTTTAAGGATCGCGGAATGACCGTCGCGGTCACGCAGGCGAAGCGGATCGGTGCGCGCGCCGTGGCGTGCGCGTCAACCGGGAACACCTCGGCATCGCTCGCCGCGTACGCTGCGCACGCCGGCATTCCCGCGCTCGTGTTCGTGCCGCGCGGTCAGATCGCGATTGGCAAACTCGCGCAGTCGATCGCGTATGGCGCGCGCACGCTGCTGGTTGACGGTGATTTCGACGATTGTCTGCGGCTCGCCCGCGAGGCGTCGCGCGAGCTGGGCGTGTATCTGGTGAACTCGATCAATCCGTGGCGCGTTGAAGGGCAGAAGACGATTCTGTTCGAGATGCTCCAGCAGCTCGGCTATGACGCGCCGGATTGGATCGCGCTCCCGGCCGGCAATCTTGGAAACACATCGGCGTTCGGAAAGGCGCTGCGTGAGGCGTTCGCGCTGGGGCTGATCGCGAAGATGCCGCGGCTGCTCGCGGTGCAGGCCGCGGGTGCGGCTCCGTTCGCGCGATCGTTTGCCGCGCACTTTGCAACGCACGAGCCCGTGCTCGCAGACACGCTCGCCACCGCGATCAAGATCGGCGACCCGGCGAGCTGGGATCGCGCCGTTCGCGCGATCACCGAGACGAATGGTGTTGTGACGTCAGCGACGGACGACGAGATCCTCGAGGCGAAAGCGGTGATCGACGCGAGCGGCGTTGGCTGCGAACCGGCGAGCGCCGCGAGTGTTGCCGGGGTGCGGCAGCTGCGCGAGCGCGGGATCATCGGCGAGCATGAGCGCGTCGTTGCGGTGCTCACCGGGCATGTGCTGAAGGATCCGGGAATCATTCAGCGCTACCATCAAGAAACGGAGCCGCCTCCAGCGCGCGCGAACCGGCCGATCGAGATCAGCGCGACGGTCGCTGAAGTCGAGCGAGTACTTTCCCTGCCCTGACCGCAGCCTCGGTGATCCGCTCGGGCGACGTGATGAACGACACGCGAAAAAATCCTTCCCCGCCAGCTCCAAGCCCGGAGCCCGGCAGCACGATCACCCCCTGATCCTCCAGCAGGCGCTCGGCAAAATCGGCGCTTGCGATTCCTTCCGGCAGCGGCAGCCAGAGATACATCGTCCCCTTCGGAACATCGCAGGTGAAGCCGTTTGCACGAAACGCTTTCACCGCTGCATCACGGCGTTCTTTGAAGATCGCCATGTTCCCCGGCACCCAGCTCTTCCAGCTTTCGATCGCCGCGACGCCCGCGCGCTGCACCGCCATGAACTGGCCGGTGTCGAGAAAGCCTTTGACCTTCGCAAGCGCGCCGACGATCTCGCGATTGCCGCAGGCCCATCCGCAGCGCCAGCCGGTCATGTTGTACGTCTTCGAGAGCGAGTGGAACTCAATCGCGACGTCACGCGCACCATCGACATCGAAAATGCTCGGCGCGATGTAGCCGTCGAACGTCATCTCCGAATACGGATTGTCGTAGACCAGCACGATGTCGAGTTCGGCGCAGCGCTTCACGACGCGCTCGAGATACTCCATCGGCGCGATCGCGCCGGTGGGATTGTTCGGATAGTTGAGATACAGAATCTTCGTGCGCTTGAGAACGTCGGCGGGGACGTCATCGAGTTCCACCAGAAACTTCGTGCGCGGCGTGATCGGGTAGGTGTACGCTTCACCGTCGGAAAGGAGCGTTCCGCCTTTGTAGGCGTTGTAGCCCGGCTCGGGAATGATCGTCGCATCGCCGGGCTGGACATACGCGAGCGCGAGATGCGCGAGTCCTTCTTTCGATCCGATGAGCGGGATGATTTCCTGCAGCGGATCAAACGTGTGGCCGAAGCGCGTGTGCATCCACGCGGACACGGTTTCACGAAAGGCCGGGAGCCCGAGCGCGAATCCGTAGCGGGACATCGCGGGCTCGCGAACTGCGGCGGCCATTGCTTCGATCGCGGCGGGGGGCGGGGCGAGGTCAGCGTCGCCGGCGCCGAGGTCGATTACATCTACGCCTCTGCTGATTAGGTCACGCTTGCGCTGCGGGATTGAAGCGAGGACGTATGGCGGAAGGGACTTTAGGCGGTCGGAGAACTTTGGCATTTGTTAACTATGGTTTTTTAAACGAGTCAACTGTTTCTGTTGGTCGGTTGCGGACGGTAAACAATCAGTCCTGACACCGCGCCGCATCGAGCGAGCTTCATGCCAGGACTGATTCTTACACCTTGGTTAACCGACCAACAGTTAGTGGTTAACAGTTCACTCGTCGTACAGTGTGCACGCCCGCCTCAGCTAGTCGGCGGGGAGAATCCATCCCCGGTGGCATTAAACCAAGAGGTCTGATACCCGGGATCCTCGACGCCAAGAGCAGCCTTCGCGACCTTCAGCGGTCTAAATGAATCCATCATCACCGCGACCTCATCAGTCCCCTTCGCACCAATCGAAGCCTCGGTGCGCCCCGGGTGCGGCCCGTGCGGGATTCCATCGGGATGATGCGTAATCGAACCGTACTCGATTCCTTTGCGACTCATAAACTCACTCGACGCATAAAAAATCACTTCATCGGAGTCCACATTGCTGTGGTTGTACGGCGCCGGAACCGCTTCCGGGTGAAAGTCAAACGGCCGCGGGCAGAACGAGCAGATCACGAAGCCGTCGCCCTGAAATGTCTGATGGACCGGCGGCGGCTGATGCACGCGGCCGACGATCGGTTCGAAGTCGTTGATGTTGAATGCCCACGGATAAAACATTCCGTCCCACCCGACCACATCGCAGGGGTGGTGATCGAGAATGAATTCATTGAGTCCGTTGTACTGCTTCACGATGATCTGGAAATCGCCCATTTCGTCGTGCGTGACGAGCTCGCGCGGCACGCGGAAATCGCGCTCGCTGTACGGCGCGCCTTCAACGATCTGGCCGTAGTCGTTCCGGTAGCGCGACGGAGTGCGCACATAGCCGCGGCTCTCGATGATCAAGAGTTTCGCCGGCTTCGTGAAGACATACCGGTGGAGAATCCCGCGATGAATGACGAGATAGTCGCCCGGCGTGATTGGCATGTTGCCGAACTGTGTCTCGAGCGTTCCCTCTCCTTCGGCGACGTACACGACTTCATCGCCCTGCGCATTCCGATAGAAATGCTCGTCCTGCTTGTCGGGCGCGGAGTAGAGCATCGCGACATCGTCATTGAACAGGAGCGGCGTCCGATCCAGCGTGGGACTGCCGCCGCGCGGCATGCGCGCCGTGCGGAAATGGCGATGCTTCAGCGTCTGATCTGTATCCGCTTCGTACTTCACGTCGCGAATGCGGCGCGCGGACTTCACCGTTGTCGGCGCGTGCACGTGATACAGGAGCGACGACGGCCCCGTGAATCCTTCGTTCCCCACCAGCTGCTCCGCGTACAACTTCCCATTCGGCTGACGAAAAACGATGTGGCGCTTGCGGGGAATTTTACCGAGCGTGTGGTAGATGGGCATTAGAGATTGCCTCGCAGCCCCTGCTCGCGCTCGATCGACTCAAAGAGCGCTTTGAAATTTCCTTTTCCGAAGCTCTTCGCGCCTTTGCGCTGGATGATTTCATAGAAGAGCGTCGGGCGATCCTGCACCGGCTTCGAGAAGATCTGCAGGAGATAGCCCTCGTCATCGCGGTCAACGAGGATGCCGAGCTCTTCGAGCGCCGTAAAGTTCTCATCGATCGTGCCGACGCGCGACTTCGCGCCCTCATAGTACGAATGCGGCACGGAGAGAAACTCGATTCCCCGGCTCTGCATATCGCGAACGGTTTTCACGATGTCATCAGTGGCCATGGCGATGTGCTGCACGCCCGGCCCGCCGTAAAACTCGAGGTATTCATCGATCTGCGATTTCTTCTTGCCGGCCGCCGGCTCGTTGATCGGAAACTTGATGCGGCCGTTTCCGTTCGACATCACCTTCGACATCAACGATGAATATTCCGTCGAAATATCCTTGTCGTCGAACGAGAGGAGATTGAAAAATCCGAGTACGCGCGAGTAGAAACCGACCCACTCGTTCATCTTGCCGAGCTCGACATTTCCGACGCAGTGATCGACGTATTTGAGTCCGGTCGGCACCGCCTTGAACGGCGACGACTTCGGCACGAAGCCCGGCAGGAACAATCCCTTGTAGTTCTTCCGCTCGACGATCGAGTGGATCGTATCGCCGTACGTCGCGATCGCTGCGATCACGACTTCGCCGTCGGCATCCTTCATGACCGTCGGCTCCTGCACCGATCGCGCGCCGCGCTCGACCGCCTTCGCATGCGCATCACGCGCATCGTCGACCCAGAACGCGAGATCGCGAACACCGTCGCCGTGGCGGCGGATGTGATCGGCGATCGGGCCGTCCGGCCCAATGGGCGAGGTCAAGACAAAGCGAATCTTATCCTGCTGGAGCAGATAGCTCGCACGATCGCGCACGCCCGTCTCCGGACCCCGGTACGCGACGAGATCGAAACCGAACGCGGTGCGGTAGAACATCGCACTCTGCTTCGCGTTGCCAACATAGAACTCGATGTAATCAGTGCCGTTGATCGGAAACGTGTCGTGCGCGATCGACGGTGCAGGCGCTGCAATTGTCGTCATGGTTTTCTATTTCCCTCCCATGCTCAAGCTGGCCTCGAGGAAACTCTTTACGTCCGCATCGCTCATGTCGCGCCAGCCCGGCGTGACGTTGTCGAGCTTTCCCTGCTTCATCCACTCTTCAAGCTGACCGAGCAGTTTGTAGAGATGGTCGAAATCGTTGACCACAAAGAGCAACGGCTGGTAGTGGTCGATTTCGAAATGCTGATTCACCACCCACTCCATCTGGATCGGATGGCGCTGCACGACGGGCGATTCGATGCAGTGCACGATCTCGCCGTACGAAGACATCAAGCCGCTGCCGTATGCCTTGTACTCACCCGCCTTCTCACCCCGCATGAGGCCGAACTCGATCGTAAACCAGAAGAAGCGCTGCAACGCATTCTGGATGCTCGAGAGCCGGCGAAGTTTTTCCGCCTCGTTCTTCTCTCCGCTCACCAACTCGGCGGCGGTATGCGCGCACTTGCCGAAGCGCACGAGCGTGTCGGCGAACGCCGGGTCCGTGTGCATCGGCACGTGGCCCGCGATGTCGTGAAAAATGTCAGGTTCGGGGAGATAATCGAGCGACGCGCCATCGCGAATGGTGATCGTCGTCGGGAACTCCCGGCGGCTCAGGCAGTCGAAAAAATGGAACGCCGGCACGAAACCACTGACGGCCTTCGCACGGAATCCCGTGCGCGGCGCCAGAAATTTGTTCACGTCGTCGAGGCGCGGCACATGCGTCGCCTCAAAGCACAGCGTCGCGAGCCCGTCGAGGAAGCGCGGATTTGCGTAGCGCGTCCAGCGGTCCTGCATGCGCGCGTAGAGGCGCTGCCATGCGTCGTGGTTTTCGCTCGAATAGAGTTCGTAGGGCTGATCGATATACATCTCACCGTTGTTCACGGCGTTCTCGATATACGGGGCTTTCGTGGTGGTGAGCCCCTGCCCTGCAACGATCTCCTGCATTTCGTGCGAAGCCATATCTCCCCCCGACTGGTCAGCGTGGCGTACGGCTGCAATATAGTCGGAAGCCTGAGGCCGGAAGCCGGATTACGGCCTTCGAACCTCCGGCTTCGGGCTTCCGGCTTCCGGCCTTACACCATCGCCCTCAACTTCTCCCGATCTGCATTCCCGCCGGTCAGAATGCAGACCACACTCGCCCCGGGCTCAATTTTGACTGCCCCGGAGAGCAGCGCCGCGAGCCCGGCTGCGGCCGCAGGTTCGGCCAGCACTTTGCAGCGTTCGATGATCGTCCACATCGCGTCCACGATCGCGCTATCCGGAATCGTCACGATTTCGACGCCGAGCTGCTTCACATGGGCATACGTGAGCTCTCCCGCCATCGGCGCGGCGAGACCATCGGCGACGGTCACCGCTTTTGCGATCTTCTGCGCAGAGCCTTTGTCGAGGCTCATCCGCATCGTGTTCGCGCCTTCGGGTTCGACGCCAATGACGCGTGTCTGAGGCCGTCGCGCGCGCGCCGCCACCGCCACGCCGCTGACGATTCCGCCGCCGCCAACCCCGGTCAGGATCACATCGACATCGGGAATGTCATCGAATATTTCATCGCCGACCGTGCCGCCACCGGCGATGATTTCAGGATCGTCGAACGGACTCACGTGCACGAGATTTCGTTCCACGCGGATGGCATTCATCGTGTCCATCAAGTCTTCCTCGGTCAGCACGACTTCGCCGCCGTAGTTCCGCGTCGCTTCGACTTTGCTCTTCACCGCTTTCGCGGGCATCACGATGGTCGCGTGCGATCCCATCTGCCGCGCCGCAAACGCCACGCCCTGCGCGTGATTTCCCGCCGACATCGTCACCACGCCGCGCTTCCGTTCATCGGCGGTCAGCTGAGACATGCGATACAGCGCGCCGCGCACTTTGAACGAACCGGTCTTCTGAAAGAGTTCGAGCTTGAGATGGAGGTCGAACCCCAGGCGCTCGCTCAGCTGCACCGAATGCATCATCGGTGTGCGGCGTACGTGCGGGGCAATAAACTTGCGTGCTGCAAGGATGGATTCGTGAGTAACGAGCGCGCGTTCGGTCATGTGTGTGAGCTAGCTCTTCGCGATGGCGAGGTCGGGGAGGTTTCTGAACAATTCCAGCGCCGCCGGATTGGCAAGCGCATCGGTGTTCTTGACTGTGCGGCCGTGGATCACGTCACGAACCGCGATTTCTGTGATCTTGCCGCTGATGGTGCGTGGAATATCGGCGACCTGCACGATCACGCGCGGCACGTGATGCGGGGAACAATTCGCCCGAATGGCGTGGCGGATTCTCTCCCGCAGCGCGTCGTCGAGAGTGAAGCCGGGCTGCATGCGCACGAATAAAACGACGCGTTGGTCGTCGCCGGTCACCGTGCTCACGTGCTGCGCGACAACCACGCTCTCGAGGATCTCCGGCATCAGCTCGACCTGCCGATAAATCTCGGCGGTACCGATGCGCACGCCGCCGGGATTGAGGGTCGCATCGCTGCGGCCGTAGATGATCACGCCATCGTGCTCCGTGATCTCGGCCCAGTCTCCGTGGCCCCAAACGTCAGGGAACAAGTGAAAGTACGCCGCGTTGTATTTCGCGTGGTTTGCGTCGTTCCAAAATGAAACCGGCATCGAGGGAAACGGCCTCGTGCAGACCAGTTCGCCCGCGGTGAGCCGCATCGCCTTGGCGTGATCGTCGAATACCTCGACAGCCATTCCAAGGCCGCGGCACTGCAGCTCGCCGCGATGCACCGGGAGCATCGGATTCCCGAGCGCGAAACACGAAATGATATCGGTGCCGCCCGACATGCTCACGAGCCTGACGTCGGGCTTCACGTCGCGCGCAACGTAATCGTAGCTGTGCGGCGCGAGAGGACTCCCGGTGGACATGATCGTCCGCAGCGATGAAAGATCGTGGGTCAGCGCGGGCCGAATCGCGTGCTTCTCCGACAGCGCGAGATATTTCGCGCTCACGCCGAAATGCGTCACGCGTTCGTCCGACGCCATCGTCCAGAGCGCGTCGTGCGCGGCGGGCGGCAATGGCGAGCCATCGTAAAGCACGAGCGTCGCTCCGCTTGCGAGCGCGCTGACGAGCCAGTTCCACATCATCCAGCCGAGCGTCGTGAAATAGAAAACGCGATCGCCGGCGCCGATCGCGCTGTGCAGCTGATGCTCTTTCAAATGTTGAATCAGCGTGCCGCCGGCGCCGTGCACGAGACATTTTGGAAGTCCGGTCGTGCCGGACGAATACATGATGTAGAGCGGATGATCGAACGGCAGGCGTTCGAAGCGGAGCGGCACACTGGCTCCGCGCGCTGCAAATGACTCCCACGATTCGGCATGCGGGATCCCGGTGACATCGTCGTCGCCTGACGGCCCGCGCAAGAACGGGATCACCACAACGCGCTCCAGCGACGGAATCACCCGCACGATCTCGCGCACGCGGTCGAGCGAATCGATCTCCTTGCCGGCGTAACGATAGCCGTCGGCGGCAAACAGCACGCGGGGCTCGATCTGTCCGAAGCGATCGACAACGCCCGCCGCTCCGAAATCGGGCGAGCACGAAGACCATACCGCGCCACACGACGCAGCAGCGAGCATCGCGATAACGGCCTCGGGAATGTTCGGCAGAAAACCCGCGACGCGGTCGCCCGGACGAATGCCCATCTCGCGAAGCGCGCCGGCCACGCGGCCGACCTCGGTGGCCAGCGCGTCATGACTGATCTCACGGCGCATTCTGCGCTCATCGCGAAAAACAATTGCCGGCGAGTTGCCCCGCGTCCGAAGCAGGTTTTCCGCAAAATTCAATCGGGCACCGCGGAACCAGCGCGGTCCGAGCGCTGCGTCTGGCGGTGCCATCCGTTCGAAACCGTCGACCACCGCGTCCCACGGATCTGCGCCATCGCGTACGTCGCTGATGATGCCGGTGAACCGCCACACCGCGCCCCAGAACGCCTCGGGATTCTCGCACGACCACGCATGCCAGTCCGCGTACGGCGCGTCGACAGCCGGCGCGGACGGGTTGGCGGCGAGGACGGTCTGGAAGAATCGGAGCATCGATTAACTTTAATACGAAGCACGGATTACGACCTGTCGCACGGCATAGGATCGTGTCCTACGAGTGGCAGATGATGAGACGCGATTAGTGTAAGACCTAGACCGAACGTGCTATTGCCCACCAAAAAAAACCGCCTATTGTGCGGGTATTCACCACGTCATCAAACAGGAGGCCAAAAGCATGAAGCGTACACTTGTTGTTTTGGGGCTCGTCGCCGCGATCGCAACACCGGCATTCGCACAGCGTTCCTTTGCGTACGAGGCGGGACTATTCGCCCAGTATTCAAAGCTCGCCGACACGACGCGGATGGGCAGCGGCATCGGCGGCGGCGCGCGGTTCGGAATCTTCTTCCTTCCGCGCCTCGCGATCGAGTACGAAGCGTCGGTGATCCCGAGCAGCACCAGAACGCAGAGCAACGTCAAGGATTGGAATAATCGCATCGATCTCGTATACAACCTGCCGATCGGCGAGCGCATGCGGCTGTTGATGGGCGCTGGCTTCACCGGCACGAACTAGAAGGGCGACACAACGCACAACGCGTACGATGGCGGCTGGAACGTGCTCGTCGGCGTTCGCGGTTGCATGAGCGACGTGTGGTCGTGGCGCGCGGACGGCGTGGCCGACTTCAAGAACCCGGCTGACCAGACCGGCAAGCCCGGCGCGGCGACGCAGACGTACAGCGCCCGCATCGGTGTGGACTGGTTCGTCTTCGGTCCGTCGCGGAACAGCCCGTGCTCGATGCCGGCCCCGCCAGCACCGATGCCCGCTCCGGCTCCCGCGCCAACACCGGCGCCCGCTCCGACTCCGCCGCCAGCACCGGCACCGGCGCCAGTAGTCGTTGCGCCCGCCCCGGCACCGACACCGCCGCCCGCACCAGCTCCGGCTCGTGCACGTGAGCTGTTCACGCTGAAAGCGGTGCTCTTCGAGTTCGACAAGGCGGTACTGACCAAGGGCGCGAAGGACACGCTCGGGGTCGCGGTCCGCTACCTGAAGGACCACGGCGATGTGCGCGTGGAAATCCAGGGTCACACGGACAGCAAAGGCACCGACGAGTACAACATGAAACTCGGCATGCGCCGCGCAGAATCGGTAAAGGCATTCCTCGGCACGCAGGGCATCAGCGCCGATCGCGTCATGACCAGAAGCTTTGGCGAGACGCAGCCTGTTGCTGACAACGAGATCAACGGCAAGGACAACCCGGCAGGACGCGCGTTGAACCGCCGTGTGGTGATCATCGAACTCCCGTAACGCGGTTCGTTGAGGGGAAAGGGCGGAGGAGCTTCGGCTTCTCCGCCCTTTCTCTGTAGTATTCAGAATGCCGCGCATCCTGCTCGCCGACGCCGACGCATTTTTTGTCGCCGTCGCACGCTCTGTCGATCCTGAGGGCGCAGGTAAGTCCGCGCTCCTGATCGTCGGCGGCCGGCCGGGCAGCCGCGGTGTGGTCTGCTCCGCATCATATGAAACGCGCGCGTTTGGCGTCCGCTCGGCGATGTCGATCGCACAGGCGCTGCGACTCTGTCCGGACGCGATGTGCGTCCCCGTTCCGCGACAGGCGTGTTCCGATGCGAGCAGGGCAATCAGGCGCGTGCTCGAGCGATTCACGCCCGTGGTCGAGGGTGCGAGCATCGACGAGTGGTATCTCGATCTCGGCGGTACCGAGGCACTCTACCATCACGAGTCACTCGACGTCACCGCACGCAAGATCCGCGAGGCGGTGAAAACCGAAACCGGCCTCTCGCTGTCGATCGGCGGCGGGTCGAACAAACTGATCGCGAAGCTCGCCGCAGAGCGCGCGAAACCCTCGCGGTCACCGGCGGCCGGCGGTGTATGGATCGTGGATGAAGGGAGTGAGCCTGCGTTCATGAACGATGTCACGCTCGCGGAGATTCCTGGAATCGGACCGAAGCTTCAGGAACGACTGCGCGGCGTCGGGCTCGTGACGGTACGCGAAACGCTCGCGCACGAAATGCCGACGCTCGAGCGCTGGGTCGGTCCGAAGACCGCTGCGTGGCTTCATGGCCGCGTGCGCGGGATGAGTGCGACCGCAGTGGAGTATCGCGACCGGTCGCGGCAGATCAGTCGCGAGGAGACGTTTGGCAAGGACATCGCGGACGCCTCGAAGCTCGTATCGGAACTGCGCTATCTCGCCGCGAAAGCTGCGGGCGATCTGCGCGCGGCGGGGCTCGCGGCGCGCACAATCACAGTGAAACTGCGCACGAACGACTTCGAAACGCATTCGGCGGGGCGCACGCTGCCGGATCCGGTGGAATCGGACCGTGGTGTGGCCGAGCCAGCGGTGGCGCTGCTGGAAAAACTGCGCGCGAAGCATCGCGCCCCTGCGCGCCTCGTTGGAGTTTCACTTTCAAATCTGACGTCGTACCGAGTGACCGAGCAGCTCACGATGTTCGAGGCTCCGGCGGTCGAGGGAGTGGTTCCCGAGCGCGAACGCGACCGTGATCTCTCCCGCGCGGTGGATCGCGTGCGCGAAAAGTTCGGAGACGACGCAATTCGCACGGGGCCGCCACGACGCGTGCCGATTGGCGAGAAGGGCGCGAAAAAGCCGAGGAGTAGCTGATGAAGGCGATGAAGCCGTTGCCAGCATCGCATGCGCCAGTCAGCTTTCGAGTTGTGAAACAGCTCCTTGCTCTCGCGCTCGTCGTCGTCGTTGCCGCATGCGGCAGCAAGGATTCGGCGGTAACGCAGGTCACCACGCCGCCGGACACGCTCGTGACGACGACGCCGGTGATGTTTCCGGGCGGCACGATCACCGCCAAGATCGCCGCGACCGTGTTCGCGCGCGACACCGGGTTGATGAAGGCAACATCGCTTGCCGCGAACGACGGGATGCTCTTCGTCTTCGCCGTGGACCAGCCGTCCCCGCCGCAGGGATTCTGGATGAAAGACACATCCGTGCCGCTGTCGATCGCGTTTCTCGACTCGAACAAAGTTGTGATCAACGTCGACGACATGACCCCGGAGACGCTGACGCCGCATTATGCGACGCGCGCATATCGCTACGCGCTCGAGGTGAACCAGGGATGGCTCGCGTCGCACGGCGTGATTGCCGGTACCGTCGTGACGTTCGCACTCCCCGCGGGAACGATCGTAGATCCGTGAGGCGGGTCGCGGGCGCGATCGCACTCGCGCTGTTGATCTACGCGCGTTCGGCGCAGGCGCAGGCGATGTCGGCGGACATCCTCATCACCGGCGGCACAGTGTACGACGGCTCGGGCGCGCCCGGCCGCCGCGCTGACGTTGCGCTGCGCGCGGATCGCATTGTTTTCGTCGGCGATTCCAAGACTGCGAACATGACTGCCGCGCGAACAATCGACGCGACCGGGCTGATCGTCGCACCGGGATTCATCGATCCGCACACGCATACCCAGACAGATCTCTCGAGCGCTGCGCGACGCACCAACCTCGACTACATCATGCAGGGCGTCACGACGGTCGCGACGAACAACGACGGCAGCGGGCCCGTCGGTGTCGGAGCGGTGCTCGCAAAATGGGATTCGACGGGAATCGGCACGAACGCTCTGCTCTTCGTGCCACAGGGGAGCGTTCGCAGTGCGGTGATGGGAATGTCCGACAAGGCGCCCACCGCGCCGCAGCTTGCGCAAATGAACGCGCTCGTCGAGCGCGGAATGCGCGAAGGTGCGTTCGGCCTCTCGACCGGACTGTACTACGCGCCGGGCAGCTACTCGAAAACCGATGAAGTGATCGAACTCGCGAAAGTCGCCGCTGCGCACGGCGGGATTTACGACACGCATCAGCGCGATGAGAGTTCCTACACGATTGGATTGCTCGCGTCTGTTCGCGAAGTTTTACAAATCGGACGCGAGGCGCACATTCCCGTTCACTTCTCACACATCAAAGCGCTTGGCGCGGATGTGTGGGGCGATGCCGATACCGTGATTGCGATGATCCACGCGGCGCAGCGCGATGGGCTCACCGTTGCCGCGTGTCAGTACCCGTACAATGCCTCGGGAACGAGTCTCGTGTCGGCGCTCGTTCCCCGCTGGGCTGAGGCGGGCGGCCGCGATTCGCTCCTCGCCCGGATCGCTGCGCCGTCGACTCACGCGCGACTGGTGAGCGAGATGCGCGAGAATTTGCGGCGCCGCGGTGGCGCAGGTGCCATGCTGATCACCAACTCACGGCAGCGCGATCTCGAAGGGAAACGACTCGATGCAATTGCAACGGCGCGCGGAGCTGAGCCTGTCGAAGCGGCGATGCAGATCATCCGAACCGTGGGAGATCAGAGCGTCGCGTCGTTCAATATGAATGCGAAAGACATCGACACGTTCATGCGCGCGGATTTTGTGACAACCTGTTCAGACGGGTCGGACGGACACCCGCGAAAGTATGGAACGTTTCCGAGGAAGATTCGCGAGTACGTGCTCGATCGGCAGGTGATCACGATGCAGCGGGCGATCGCGGCTAGCTCGGCGCAGGCGGCCCGGGATTTGCAGATTGTGGAGCGCGGGAAGCTGACGGCCGGATGGTTTGCGGATGTGATCGTGTTTGATCCGAAGACGATTCGGGATTTGGCGACATACGAACGGCCGGAACTGCTCGCGGCGGGGATGCGGTGGGTGTTTGTGAACGGGAAGGCGGCGGTCGAGGAGGGGCGACCGACGCGGGTGCTCGCAGGGAGAGCCTTGCGGCTCGCACACTGAACGACGAGTTAACTGTTTTCTGTTGGTCGGTCGACCAAGGTTTTCCGTCAGCGGGCCGGGGCGCGGCGGAGGTCGGGGGCTAGAAAACGGATTGATTTCTCTAGCATGTCAGTCGCGGCTGAGTCGGCGAATTGATGGCCCTCGCCGGGATAGATGTGGTACTGCACGGAAAAGCGATGGGCGCGCAGATACGCGGCGAGATGATCGGCTTCCGACTGCAGCACCACATCATCTTTGTCACCGTGAAACATCAGCGTCGGCGGCATGCGCTTGATGCTGTCGACCAGCCACGGCTCGAGTCCCGAGCCCAATAGCACGATTCGCGAGATACGCGGGTCGGCCGCGGCGGCGCCAACTGCGAGCCAGGCGCCGAGCGAATGGCCCATGAGCCCAATCTGATTCGGCCGCACATCGGAGCGCGCGCGCACCCAGGTCACGGCGTCGTGCAGTTCGCGAACCCAATGAAAATAATTTGCGGCCTCGACTGAATCGTCCGCCGTGAAATTTCCGGTGCCGTCGAAGTAGTGCACCACGAAGCAGATGATTCCCTGCTCCGCGAGCACCTCCGCATAGCGGTTGACCAAACTGGGGTTGATCATGTGAATACCGCCTGAGCCGTGCAGCAGGATCGCAGCCGGATGGCGGCCGGCATGACCGGGCTGGTACACGTCGACGCGAATCCGGTGACCGTCGCTCTCGACGAACGACGCGTCGCGCTCCACTGGTCCCCGTACCGCGGTCGGCGAGCGAAGCGACGGCATCCTGCACGCGCCGAGCGCTCCGATCAGCCCGAAGGCGATCAACAGCGATCCCTGCCGCGGCAGGACCGCGCTCACCGCCCCGTCGATCCGAATCCGCCCGCGCGCTCGGTCGACCGCTCGACGGGGCCCTGCTCGAAATCGAGCGGCTCGAAGCGCGCGACGATCATCTGCGCGATGCGCTCGCCGTGCGTGATCACCAGCGGAAATGCGCCGCCGTTCTTCACCGGCACGCACCACTCGTCGGCGTAATCGGCATCGACGGTTCCCGGCGCATTCGCAATCACGAGGTCCGTCTTCACGCTCGTCCCCGACCGAGGGCGGATTTGCGCCTCGTGCCCCTCCGGCAGTCGCGCCTTGAAGCCGAGCGGAACGAGCGCCTTCTCGCCGGGAGCGAGCGTCAGCGTGTAGCTCCCGTTGCTTTCGATGGCCGGCCGCTCATGCATCACGCCGTCGTGCCAGATGCGCACCGTGCGCGATGCGACGTACGCTGCGAGGTCGTACCCCGCGCTGCCGGCGGTGCCGCGCTGCGGCGCACGCACATCGGCGTGAAGTTTTTCAAATATGATCGAGGCCATACCTGAAAATACCCACTGGCCCGCCCGCGTGGAGTGCGCCGGACGAACCGGCTCTATTATCGTATTTGTGTGTATATCTCCTCTATGACACTTCGCCGTCTGGCCGCTTCGCTGGTGCTCGCCGCCGTTCCGTTCGCGTCGTCACCTGCGCAGGTGCTGCGCGACCCCGGCAACATCGCGCCGCCCGCGGCGGTCACCGGCGAAGCAACCGTCGACGCCGGAAAACGCGCGCAGCAGGACTTCGAGCGATATCGCCGGCAGCATCTCCAGAGCGCCAGCGTGGGCCGGCCGTCGAACTGCGATGAAACCGTCGGCCGCTTCTGCTATTGGTATTCGGAACGGCAAACGATCCCGCCGGAGCCGAAATCAATTGCGGAGGCTCGCGACAGATTTATTTCGACGCTTGATTCGCTCTCGGCGCTTTCACCCGCCGATCGGTGGCTCACCGGCCAGCGCGTGCGCTACCTGGACGAAGCCGGGCGACACGACGCCGCGCTCGCGGCGGCGCGCGCATGCAAAGTCGGCGGCTGGTGGTGCGACATACTCACCGGGTTCGCATTGCACGAGATGGGGGATTACGCGCAGGCGGGAAAACTTTTCGAGACCGGTATCGGAAAAATGCTCCCGCGCGACCATTGCGCGTGGCATGACGTTTCGCTGCTCATCGACGACGACGCCCGTCAGCAATACCGTCGCTTTGTCTGCGGCGATCCGCAGCGCACGGCGTTCGAGGAGCGCATCTGGTTTCTGGGCCGCACACTCTACTCCATGCCCGGCAACGACACGCGCACGGAGTGGTATGCGCGCATGACGATGGCGGAGCTGCTGAAGGACGCGCCGAGCCAGTATCAGTTCGGGTTCGACGACGACGAACGCGAGCTGATGCTCCGGTTCGGCTGGGAGCGAAAGTGGGCGATGACGCGCGACGGGATCACGGGCGAAGAGACCACGCCGGCGTATCGGATGATTCCCGCGGGCTTCGTGATCAACGAGCCCTCGCTCTCCGATTCGGCAAACTGGCGCCTGCAACTGCCGCCGGTGATCGCGCGCTACGGCCCGCCGTACGCAAAGATCCTGAAGCCGCTCGAACATCAGAAGGCCGTTTTTCATCGCGGGGACAGCGCGCTGGTCGTGCTCGCCTACGATTCGCGCACGATGCCGGAACTCGCGGGTGTGCCGATCACGGCGTCGCTCGTCGTGACGCCGGGCACGGTTCCGGTGGGCTACGGCAAAACGATCAACGATGCGTCGCCGGTGGGCGTGATCATCGCGATGGCACCGTGGGGTCCGCTGCTGATGAGCGCAGAGGTTTCCGCGCCGGCGCATAGCGCGGTGGCGCGCGCGCGTTACGGCGTGCGTCCGCCGTTTGCGATCGGGACGCGAGTCACACTGTCTGATTTGCTGTTCTACAAACCGTACGGAAGTTTTCCGTCGAAGGTCGAAGACGCCGCTCCGCACGCGGTTCCGACCGAGCGACTCCGAGCCGACGAAAAACTCGGCGTCTACTGGGAATCATACGGCACCGACGCGAGCGGCGAGACGATGCACATCTCGCTGACGGTGGTGAAGGAAGTCGAAGAAAGCGGTTTCCTGAAACGCAAAGCCGAGGCACTCAAGCTGATTCAGCAGGCGACGCCGGTCAGTGTTTCGGTCGACGATATGTCGGCGCGTGGATCGAGCGTGTCGCCGCGGGCGATTGAGCTGGATATTTCGACGCTCAAGAAGGGATCGTATATCGTGCAGCTCGAGATTACGGTGGCGGGGCAATACACAGTCCGGGCCGAGCACAGAATCGAAATCATTGGGCCGTAGCTGAGAGCTGAGTGGGAGTTTGAGAGGGAGTTAGTGGGAGAGGTGAGTTGAGAATGAGAAGTGAGTTAGAGAGGGAGGGATGAGTTGGAGAAAGTTCAGTGGGAGTCTGAGGGGCGAGCGTGAGGTGAAGTGGGAGTAAAGTGGGAGTAAAGTGGGAGTAAAGTGGGAGTGAGAGTGGAAGCGCCCTCTCACTCTCGCTTTACTCCCGCTCCGCTCCCACTCAGCTCCCACTCAACCTCACGCTCATCCCTCAGACTCCCACTTCACGTACTCAAACTCATCCCTCCCACTCTTACTCACCTCTCATTCTCAACTCACCTCTCCCACTAACTCATCCCTCCCACTCAACTCGCCCCTCCCTCTGCCGTGACCGCAAGTGCGATTGAATCGTCTCCGCGCGTGAAGACATTACTCGCTCTCCTACTGCTTTTCGCCCCGCCGCTCACCGCTCAGGCGACGACCGACTCCGCCGCCCCAAAGCCGAAACACAAAACTGCGGCTCCCGCAGCCAAGAAGAAAAAGCCTGTCCCGCCACCGAACGCGGACAGCATCGCTTTGGCCCGCGAAGACTCCATCCTCAACGCGATGTGGCCGGTGAAGACGCCGGATCCGCTCCCGGGTTCCCTGCTCCCGTCGCACCGGATTGTCGCGTTCTACGGAAATCTTCTCTCGAAAAAAATGGGTGTCCTCGGCGAATACGAGCCCGAGGAAATGCTCAAGAAACTCGATACCGAAGTCGCCGCGTGGACCAAAGCCGATCCGACGACGCCGGTTCAGCCGGCGCTGCATTTGATCGCCGTTGTCGCACAGGGCGGCGCCGGGAAAGACGGCCGCTACCGGCTGCGCATGGATTCGTCGCTCATCGAGCGCGTCGCCACGCTCGCGGCAAAGCGAAACGCGCTCGTCTTTCTCGACATTCAGGTCGGTCTCTCAAATCTCCACGACGAACTCCCCCGCCTCGCTCCGTTTCTTTCGCGGCCGAATTTCCATCTGGGGATCGACCCCGAGTTCTCAATGAAGGACGGAACACCGCCGGGGAAAAAGGTCGGCACGTTCGACGCCGCCGACGTGAACTATGCGTCGGCATTCCTCGCGGAGCTCGTCACGAAGTATTCGCTCACGCCGAAAGTGCTCGTCGTGCACCGTTTCACCCAGCATGGAGTGACGAATACGAAAAAGATCACGCTGGACCCGCGTGTGCAGATCGTGATGGATATGGATGGATTCGGGCCGCCCGATCTAAAGAAGAACACATTCAGAAAGTGGATCAAGGCGGAACCGGTGGAGTTCGCGGGGTGGAAGCAGTTTTATAAACCGCGGAACGACAATCCGAGAACGACGATCGCCGAGATTCTGCGGCTGCATCCGCGGCCGCTCTACATCCAATACCAGTAGCGCTATTTTATAAAACGAGCGTCTCGTCCGGCAAATCGCTTCTTCATTACTTTGATCGCGGCCGCATTCTTATCAACGAGCGTCACGTCACGCTCATGCCGGTCAGCCGCATCGCCGAAGCTGCCGCTTCCCGCAAAAAAATCCAGAAGCTGATCACCCGGCTTCGAATGCACCTTCACAATCCGCTCTAAAATCGCGAGCGGTTTTTGCGTCGGATATCCCGTCTTCTCCTTTCCCGTCGGGCTCACGATCGTATTCCACCAGGTATCCGTCGGCAGCTTGCCGCGCGCGCGCTTTTCCGGCGTGACGAGCCCCGGCGCCATGTATGGAAGCCGGTCCGATTCCGACTGACGAAACGTGTAGCGCGCCGGATCCTTCACGTACCACAGAATCGTGTCGTGTTTCTGCGCCCACCTCATTTTGCTTCGGCCGCCGTAATCGTAGGCCCAGATGATTTCGTTCATGAACGACGCGCGGCCGAACATTCCGTCGAGCAGCACCTTCACGTAATGCACCTCGCGCGCGTCGAGATGCACAAAGAGCGAGCCGGTCGCGCGCAATACGCGTTTCGCTTCGGCGAGTCGTGGCTCCAAGAACGCGAGATAGTCGTCGAAGCTGTCGGCGTATTGTTCGGAGCCGAGCTTCGTTGTCGAGTAACGCGCGCCGCCGAATCCCGTGCGATCGCCGTCGGTGCTGCGCTGCGTCTTGATGCGCGTGCGCCGCTGCGTGTGCCCCGTGTTGAACGGCGGGTCGATGTAGATCAAATCGAATGCGCCCGCCTTGAGACCGGCGAGTACGCGCAGATTGTCGCCCTGATGCACGGTGATCACGAGCGGAAGATAGTGATGAAGCTCACATAAAACGCAGACCGCACCCGCCTCACCCGGGTACATTCCGAGGATGAAGCTCCGCGCGGCGTTCACCTTTGCGGCGCTCCTCACCATGGGCGCGGCCACCGGCACAGGCGTACTGGACGCACAGACGCTTCCTGCCGCGCCGCGAACGTTTACGCTGAAGAGCGGCATGCGCGTGACGCTCGCGCACACCGGCAGCGCAAGCAAAGCGGCAATCGCACTTGTCCTCGAAACCGGCGAGATCGACGAACCATCGTTCGGACCCGGGCTCGCCGCGCTGACCGCGGACATTTTGCTGGAAGGCACTGTCGCGCGACCCGCAAAACAGATCCCGATCGAAACAGCCGCGCTCGGCACCAAGCTGGATATCCGCGCCGGCCCCGTCGCAACCACGCTCACAGGCGAAGTGGAAAGCGCGCGTATCCCCCGCTTTCTCTCGCTGATTGCCGATCTCGTCCGCCATCCGCTGCTCGATACCGCGGGATTCTCGCGC
The DNA here is from genome assembly GCA_903910555.1 of uncultured Gemmatimonadota bacterium. Classification (GTDB taxonomy): domain Bacteria; phylum Gemmatimonadota; class Gemmatimonadetes; order Gemmatimonadales; family Gemmatimonadaceae; genus Fen-1231. The sequence goes on from CAIVZZ010000013.1 coordinate 222,816, forward strand.
GCGCGCCGCCGTGCACTGGCGTCGCTCGACAGCTCGCTGCGAAACCAGAGCGATCTCGCGAAACAACAGTGGCGCGCGATCATCTTCCCCGACGGACCGTTCGGCCATCCGTACGCGATCGCCTCGACACTCAGCATGCTCCAGCTCGGCCACGTGCGCAACGTGTACGACGACAACTACTCCGCGTCGCGCGCACATCTCTACATCAGCGGCGTCTTCGACGACGCCGCGACCGAGTTCAGCGTCCGCGAGATTTTCAGCGACTGGAAAGCGGGAATGCCGCCGAAGCCGGTTTCGATTCATGCCGTCACCGTGCATGAACTCGTGGCCGTGGATCAACCGGGTGCGCGGCGCAGCGTCACCTGGATCGGCCTCCCGGTGATCGATCCTGCCGACCGCGAGTTCGCGAAGCTGGAAGTCGCCGACATGCTGCTCGCGGGCCACGACAGTTCGCGTGTGCCGCTCGCGATCGCGTCGATCGAGGGCGAACCGCCGCGGGCGGCTTCATCGATCTGGCAGCGTCGAAATGCCACGTACTGGGTTGCCGCGATCGATGTGCGCACCGCGAACACCGGCGCGGCGCTCGCCGCGCTCATTCGCGCGCTCGCCGACATCAAAGCCGAGGCGCCGCTCGAAGACGAAGTGAACCGTGCACGTGCCCGCGTGATCGCCGCGTTCGAAGCCCGCAACAACTCGCGTGACGGCCTGCTTTCCATCATGCAGTTCATGGACGAACACTCGCTGGGCGACGGCTGGCGCACGGATTATGTGAAGCGCGTCAAAGCCGTCACGCGCGAGGATGTGCGCACCGCGATCGCCACCTATCTCGATCCCACGCGCATGGCTGTGGCCATCGTCGGCGATCGCGCGGTGATCGAACCTCAGCTCACGAAGCTCCGGCCACCCCTGCCGTAGCACGAGCGGGACCGACGGCGCGATCGAATGCCAACCATTTCAAGCCACCTGCAGTCTTAACCATGAGTTAATCCTGCAGTTCTTGACCCGCGGACCTCGGACTGCAACTGTATTAGGCAACTAATACACATCTTCCGGAGCCTGACGTGCCCCAACAGCAAAGAACAGCCGCCCGGGGATGGGCGGTGGCGATCGCGGCATTGGTAATCGCGCTGGTCTGCGTCGCCCGCCCTGCACTCGCGCAGGATCCGGATGTCGATGTCATTCGAGGCCGGCTCGTCAGGCCCGACTCCTCGCCCGTCGTGGGTGCGCAGGTAAAACTCACTGCGGCGAGCAACGGCGTCACGCGCAGCACGCGCTCCGATGCGCAGGGTCGCTTCTCGATCATCTTCCAGAACGGCGGCGGCGATTACACGGTCAACATCACCGCGATCGGATTCGCGCCGCAGGAGTTCCGGCTGCGCCGCGAGGGCGAGGAGGAAGTGCTCCGCGTCAACGTCGTCATGAAGGCGATGGCGCAGAATATGGACGCGGTGCGGATCGCGGAATCGAAACGGCCGCGCGCCGAACAGATCGCAACTGAACTTGGCAGCGCAGGTGGCGTGGCTGGATCGGGCGCGCTGCCGGCGAATCTGCAAGGCGACCTCACAGCGATGGCCTCACTGATCCCCGGCTTCGCGCTTCTATACAATGCGGACGGCACACCGGCTGGATTCTCCGCGCTCGGCCTGGCGGCAAATCAAAACACCGTCACGATGAACGGCGTAACATCCGCGGCCACTTCCATTCCGCGTGATGCCAACGTCTACACGCGCATTTCAACAACCACGGCTGACGCATCACGCGGCGGCTTCAGCGGTGCAAACACCTCGCTCGTTCAGTTCGGCGGCTCACCGTTCACGTCGCACTCACTGCGGATCACGCTCGACGATCCCGCGCTGCAGTGGTCGGACCCGGCAGCGTCGTCGCTCAATGCACAGTTCAGGAACATCGCCATCAGCGGCAACGCGGCCGGCGAGATCGTGCCCGAACAATCGCTCTACAGCGTCTCGTATCAGCTGGGCCGTCGTACGAGCCCGCTGAACACGCTGCTGAGGGCCGACAGCACCGGACTTGCACGGCTCGGACTCTCGCCGGATTCGGTTGCGCAGTTCGAACGCACGCTTCGCGCGCTTGGGATTCCCTTCACCGCGAGCGCCACACCGGCCGAACGCGCGACGGAGAGTGGTTCGCTGCTCGCGCGATTCGATTTCAATCCGCAAAACAGCACCAATGGCGCGACGTTCAACACAACCATCAACGCGAACTTCAACAACACCGGCGCGTCGGCCCTCGGGTCACGATCGCTGCCGAGTTTCGGCGGCGCCAATACAACATCGCGCGGAAGCCTGCAGACGTACGCGTCGATGAATGTGGGTTCAAGCTTTCTCAATGAAACGCGCTTCGGCATCGACTACAGCAACAGCACCGGATCTCCGTATATCGGACTTCCTCAGGGAACCGTGCTCGTCACCTCGACCGATCCAACGGGCGGCATCAACCTGAACAACCTGCAGTTCGGCAGCGGGTCGTCGCTCTCGCGCTCGGCGCGGACGGGCGTCGTACAGCTGACCGACAACCTTTCCTGGTTCAACGAAGACAGCAAGCACCGGCTGAAGCTCAGCATGGATCCGCGTTACGAGTGGTACAACCAGATCGAAGAAGCAAACACGCTCGGTACTTTCTCGTACAACTCGCTCGCCGATCTCGCGGCCGGCACGCCGGCGTCGTTTGTCCGGCGCATTGGAGCTGAGGACCGCAGCGGCGCGCTCGCCGGTACGTCGCTCTCGCTCACGGACACATGGCGCAAGACGAACACACTCCAGTTTCAGTATGGACTGCGCGCAGATGCGTTCACGTTCCTGACGAATCCCGCATACAATCCCGAGATCGACCAGCTCTTTGCGTTGCGCACCGATCACGTCCCCGACGCATTCGGCATCAGCCCGCGATTCGGATTCAGCTGGACCGTGGGGCACGCGCCGAAGACCGCAAACACACAGTTCGGTCCGTCGAACCTCGGAATCCTCAGTGGCTCGGTCGGACGATATTGGCAGACGCTCACCGCCAATTCAATCTCCGACGCATTCGATAACACCGGGTTGGCGAGCGGTGCGCAGCAAGTCAGCTGTATCGGTTCCGCGGTGCCCACGCCGACGTGGAACACCTATCTCGCAAATCCCGCGTCGATCCCGACCGCCTGCGCGGACGGCACGTCAGGCAGCGCGTTTGCACTGAGTCAGCCGAGGGTGTCGACCTACGATCCGTCGTACCAACCGCCATCGTCGTGGCGCGCCAGTTTGCGCTGGGCCAGCTATCTCACCGCGAAGCTACGCATCTCGTTCGACTTGCAGTATTCGCTCAATCAGCATCAAGCGTCGTACGTCGATCGCAACTTCGTCTCCACTCCGGCATTCACGCTCGCGAATGAAGGCGGACGTCCGGTCTATGTGAATCCTGCTGCGATCGTGCCCGCCACCGGAGCCGTCGCACTCTCCGCATCACGCTTTTCGCCTGACTTCGCCCAGGTGTACAACAACCTTGGCGACGGTCAGTCGCGTTCACGTCAGCTGACCGTGACATTCGCACCGCAGTCGACGGGGTTCTGCTTCAGCGGCTGCCCGTTTTATTGGTACGTCAGCTGGACAACAGTGCGTGTCGACGACGAAGTGCGCGGATTCGGCGGCAACACCGGCGCAAATCCTCTGCTCTTTCAGTGGGGACGATCGTCGGGCGACATCCAGCATCAAATCAACTTCAGCGTTCAAAAATCATATGGCGCGGCGCTGCAGCTGACGGTGACAGGAACATTCCGGAGCGGAGTGCCATTCACTCCGACCGTCGGCGGCGACGTCAACGGCGACGGCTCCTACAACGACCGCGCGTTCGTCTTCAATCCCGCGACCACGAGCGATACCGCGGTCGCAGCGGGGATGCGTTCGATTCTCGCGAGCGCCCCGTCGGGAGTGAAGAGCTGCCTGCTCGCACAACTCGGGCAGGTCGCTGCGCGAAACTCGTGCCGTGGTCCGTGGACGGCGTCGAACTTTACCGCGAAGCTCAACTTCCGCCCTCAGGGGGCGGGTCGTGGGATCGCGTGAACTTTGCGCTCTCCATCGCGAATCCGCTCACCGGCCTCGACGCAGTCGTTCATCACGGGCAGCTCGAAGGCTGGGGCCAGCCCGCATTTCCGGATCCCACGCTGCTCTACGTCCGCGGTTTCAACGCGCAGACCAACAGCTACATCTACGCAGTGAACCAGCGCTTCGGAGAGACCCGGGCCGCGCTGTCGATCCCGACTGCACCATTTCAGGCTACGCTCGAGATGCGGATCAACATCGGGCCGCAATACGAGAGTCAGATGGGCAAAATGGCGGAGCGGCAGGCGAAGCCATTGGGCAAACCAGCGCTCGACGAACGCATGGTCAAGGCGCGTTACTCCGGCAACTTTCAGCAGATTCTCTCGCAGCTCTTGCAGCAGAAGGACTCGCTCGGCCTCACGCCAACGCAGATTGATTCTGCCGGGAAACTCTTCGCAAAGTTCAACGTGCTTTCGGATTCGATCTTTGCGCCGCTCTCGAAGTTCATCGTGGCCGCACCGCGCAAAGGCTCCGATGCGGAAGTCGGTCACAAACTCATGCTGGCGCAGCAGAAAGTGCAGCTCCCGGCGGCGGATCTGCTCGACGCGCTGCGTCTGCTGCTGACGCCCGCCCAGATCAAGAAACTGCGACCACCGATGAGCTATCAGCTCGATCCGGGCTTCATACAATTCACGCGCGAGCAGGCTGCAAAGCCGCCGTACTTCGGATTCTGAACCACAATTGTCAGCGAGATGACGTCGGCATACGTACGGACTTTTTGTGAACGATGCACGCGGTTAACTTCCGCGCCCGACCCCTCACTCAAATCCGCACAATGTCCCGACTGCACACGCTCACCGGCGCCGTCGCCACTCTCTTTGCCGCGGCCTCACTCGGCGCGCAGACTCCGCATGTAACCGCTGCGACGCCGGAACAGGCGGGCGCGTATCTGCTGATCGTCGGCAGCTGCCACGATTGCCACACCCCGAACTGGGTCGAGTCCGGGGGGAAGACGTCGAAAGATTCGCTCATGACCGGCCGGGGCGTCGGTTTCATGGGCTCATGGGGCGTGAACTACGCCAAGAATCTCCGCGTGATCGTCGACCGCCAGGGCGAAGAGCATTGGGTGAAAACGCTCAAAACGGCCGATGATGGCGACGGCCACCTGCCGATGCCCTGGCACAACACCGCACTGATGTCGGACGACGACCTGCGCGCGATGTGGAAGTACATCAAGTCGCTCGGACCTGCTCAGGGCGAACGGATTCCGCGCGGCGTCGCGCCCGGCAAAGCAGCACCGGGGCCGTACATCGATCTCAAAACCGTCAAGCCGGATACGGTCAAGAAGCCGTAGCTGTTACTCAGATGCGTTCTGTGGGGTATGTGGAAGGAAGAACAGATCCACTTGCCACTCTCACAGAGAAGTCCTAGCCTATCCATATGCTTCGACGCCTGATCCTCGCCGGCGCTGCAATCGCAGCGCCGCTCGCAGCGCAGAACGCGCCGCCTCCGGCGAAGCCTGCGCATTTTCAGGGTCAGGTCGTCGATACGCTCGGGCACCCGCTTCGATCGGCAGTCGTCGAGACGGATGATCCGCCGAAGGCGACTGTTTCTGACGATTCGGGTTTCTTCAAATTCGCGGAACTGCCAGCGGGACCGATCACGGTTCGCGTCCGCCGGATTGGCTTCGAAGGAATCGAGTTCCAGCTGCGCTTGCTGGCGGATTCCACGGTGAGCGTAGGCGTGAAGCTCGTCCCGACCGTGCAATTGCTCGAGGCGGTGACCGTCGACGCCAACGCGGAGGCTACGCATCCGCAGCTCGCGCAAACCGGATTTTATCAGCGCATGCGCGCCGGGTGGGGCCACATGGTCACACCGGAGCAGATCGATCGCATGCGCAGCGCCGCAACGAACGCGTCCTCATTCCTGCAGGACATCGTCGGCGTGAAAGTCGTGCACGGTCAGGCGACCCGGACCACGGGCCGCAACGGACGAGGGGGTGGCGGCGGTGGAGGCGGCGGCGCGATGATCATGGGGAAAACGCCGAAAGGCGCCGACTGCGTCATGAACCTCATCCTGAACGGAACGGCGGTGAAGCTCGCGCCGGGTGAGACGTTCGACATGTGGTTGACGACGACCGAGGTCTACGCGATCGAGACGTACGCACACGCCACCGAAATCCCGGCGGAATATCAGCAGCTGCTCGGCAATGATTTCTGCGGCGCCGTAGTGGTGTGGACCACCTCGAAGATGACGCTGAAGCCCTAACCGGCCATCATCGCGTACACGGCCTCGGCGTACGCGGCCCGCTCACTTCAGTCGTCACATCGAACGCCGCCTGCACGCTGATCAACGCGAGCAGCGCCAGCACCGACACCGCAATCCGCGGTTTGAAGTTCGAGCGGCGCAGCAGCCACCACCCGGCGATGATGATCGGCAGCTCGACAATGAAATCGAGCCAGCCCCAGCGATAGATGTAGAGTCCGACCACAGGTCCGTCCGGCCAGAGCACCTTGCGCCCCGTGATGAAATCGGGCGGCAAGTGAAGTACAACGAGGCCGGCGACGATCAGCGCAGTCACCGCGCTGCGCGTGTGAAGAAACGCCGCGCATCCGAATAACGTCGCAAGCACCGCCACAACCGGCAGTGAATGCGAAAAGAGCCCCTCGGGATTGCAGTATTTCCCGAGCGAGAGCGCACCGTCGACCATATCGGGCGCGACAGATGCGGCGAGCAGCCACAGAATTGGCGCCGCCGATCCAGACTCCCGTCGGTCGAGCGCGCGCGCGCCGCTTGCGATGCCAATGTGGCCCACGATCATGCGCACAAGTTCATCAGTTGAGCGCGCAGCGTGCAACTCCAGCACGAAGAACGCGTCGGGGATCCCCCGATGAAAGTCGGGCGGAATATCCGACAGCGGCGCTCCCTGCGATCACCGAGACTGAAGGTGCAGCAAGGCCCGATCTCGGTCCGCATGCTCGCACCGCACGTCACGAAGGAGTCCGCCATGCCAAACAATCTGCTCGTCCCGCTGGACGGCTCGCCGCTCGCAGACGAAGCCGTCGCGCACGCCGCTGAAATTGCGCGACGCGTCGATGGATCGCTGCATCTCGTACGCGTTCATACGCCGCTCAGCTCGTTCGTTCCGGCTTCGGATTCGTCCGTCTTGATTCCAGACCCGGTCCTCGATGAACGGCTCCGGGTCGGCGCCGAGCAATGGCTCGAGCGGCGCGCCAGCGCCGTTGCCGAGCTGAACAACATTCCGGTGACATGGGAACTTCGAATGGGGATCCCCGAGGCAGAAATCGCGATCGCGAGTTCGGAACGGCGTTCACGACTGATCGTCTGCACAACGCGTGGCTCCGGCAGTGCGGCCGGCGCGCTGCTCGGCAGCGTGGCCGACAGCATTATCCGTTTTGCAAAGTGCCCGGTGCTCGCGATGTCCCGCCGTGCGGCCGCGCGCGATGTCACGCTGCACCGGATGCTCGTGCTGCTCGACGGCTCGGAAGCGTCTAGCACGATCCAACCGCACGCAGAATGGCTGGCGCGCGCATTCGCGGCGGGTGTCGAGTATCTGCGGCTGATGCCGGCGCCGCCGCATCCCGCCGACGCAATTCGCAGGCACATCGCCGCGACGAATCCGGATGTGATCGCGCTGGCTACGCATGGCCGGGGGCTCAGCCGGATTTTTCTCGGCGGAGTGGCGGATGAACTCGTGCGCACGGGCGACAGGCCAATCCTGGTATTCAGGCCGCACGAATCATCGTGGACGAAAGTCGCGTCCGCCTCGTCTATTCTCTTGTCGGCAGGGTGAAGCGCACGATTGTCTCGACACCTTGAGTGCTCTCGACCCAGATCCGCCCGCCGTGCCCGAGCACGATTCCGCGCGCGATCGCGAGACCGAGCCCCGCGCCCGAGCGGTTCATGCGCTTGGAATGCCAGTAGCGATCGAACACAAAGGGCAAATCATCCGGCGGAATTCCAGAGCCGGAATCTCGAACGGAAAACTCGACGAATTTTCCATCCACGACACTTTCAATCCTCACGGCGCCGCCCTCTGGAGTGAACTTGAGCGCGTTGCCGATGAGGTTGGAGAGAACTTGCGTGATGCGATCGGTGTCGGCGTAGACATCGGGGAGATTCGGTGCGAGACCCCGCGTGAGCGCGATCCCCTTGGCCGCGGCGAGCGGCGCGAGTGTTTCGACGGCGGCCATCGCGAGTTCACCGGCCGATGTCCACTGAGGCGTGAGGCGCAGGCGCCCCGCCTCCAATCGAGTAGAGTCGAGCAGATCCTGAATCAATGCGTCGATTTGCGTTGCCGCCTGTAGCATGACCGTGGCGTGTTCAACGACTTCAGCCGGCAGTTCGGCGTCGCCGCTTTCACCGAGCCGGAGGATCGCGCCCGCCAGCATCTTCACCGCGTTGGCGGGATTTCGCAGGTCGTGCGAGACGAGCCCCAGCATCTCATCACGCTGCTTCACGGCCTTCTCCATCTCCGCGAGCAGGCGTTCGTTCGTTTCGTCAGCGCGCCGCTGTTCGGTCACATCGCGCAGCACCACAGAGTACACAGGCCCGCGCTCGGACTGCATGTGGGCGATGGCGGCCTCAGCCGGGAACTCCTCGCCATTCTTGCGGACGCCTGAGATCAGGGAGCGTTCACCCATGCGGCGTGACGACTGCTCGGATTTTCCGAACTTTGAGAGGTGCGCACTGTGCATGGTCCGGAAGCGCAGCGGCAACAGTGTCGCGAGCGGCTGGCCGAGCATCTCCTCCGCCTCGTAACCGAAAATCCTCGAGGCGCCGTCGTTGAAGAACGTGATCCGCTGTTCGCCGTCGACGCAAATGATCGCGTCCGCTGCGAGCGACAGGATTTCCGCGACGAGGGTGTCCGATAACGGGAGCATGTGTGAAAGAATCTAGTTCGCCACGGCTTGTGCCGTCGGGGATCTCCCTACAAGTGCGTCGGTGGTTCGCGCGGAAAGTTCAGCCCTTTCCCGACTTTGCGCGCGCTCGATCCGCGCGAGACTTACTCGCAGATCAGCAACGCTCGTTACCGAACGCCAATCCAACGCTATCAAGCGAGGACTGCACTATGTCTGCCGAGACGAAATCCCCCTCTGAAGCAAAATCAACAGACCGCCGCGAATTCCTGAGAACTTCCGCGTTTACGGTTGTCGCCGGCGGAGTGCTCGCCGCGTGCGGCCGGGGAGCGTCAAACAGTGCGGTGGTTGCCGCGAGGCCGACCGCCGACAGCGATCAATCCGGCGGCGCGATGGCCGCACATCCCGCGGTACCGTCCGCGACGGCCGCTGCCGACGAAATGGACCGGATGCACGAAGCGGGGATCAAAGCTTTCCCCGCAAAGACCACCGGACTCGGCAATCAGTTGCTCGCGCCCAAAATCGTCGCAGGCGTGAAAGTGTTTGAGCTCACCGCGTCGGCGATCTCCTGGGAAACGACGCCGGGAGTGAAAGTCGCCGCGTTCGCGTACAACGAGCAGGTGCCGGGTCCGCAGATCCGCGTCACGCAGGGCGATCGCGTGCGGATCATCTTGAAGAACAATCTCCCCGAGTCGACGGCGATTCACTTTCACGGTCTGGAACTCGTGAATGCGATGGACGGCGTGCCCTTCATCACGCAGCCCCCGGTGAAGCCGGGGCAGTCGTTTACGTACGAATTCACCGTGCCGAATTCCGGCACGCATATGTACCACTCGCACCACAACTCGACCAAGCAGGTCGGCATGGGCCTCCTGGGTGCATTTCTCGTGGCGCCAAAAGAGACGACCGAGTACGAGCGCGCGGACATTGACCACGTGATGGTGCTCAACGATGGATTCCACGGATATACGTTCAACGGGAAGAGCTTTCCGGCGACGCAGCCCATCGTCGCGAAGCTCGGACAGAAAGTGCGCATCCGCTTTATGAACGAAGGGATGATGATCCACCCGATGCATCTGCATGGAATGCACATGACTGTTTTTGCGAAGGATGGATGGACGCTCCCCGCGCCGTGGCGCTGCGACACACTCAACGTCGCGCCGGGCGAGCGCTATGATGTGATCGTCAACTGCAACAATCCGGGCACCTGGGCGTTCCACTGCCATATTCTTCCCCATGCCGAGTCGGACCATGGCATGCTGGGCATGGTGACCGCACTGATCGTGCAGGCGTGATCAGCACGGAAGCGAAGCACAACCACGGAGGCGCCATGGCGGGTGATCTGATTCGGGTGCTGCTGGCTGACGACCATGCCGTTGTTCGGGCGGGACTGAAAGCCGTGCTCGGCACTGCGAAAGACATCACGGTGGTGGGCGAGGCGCGCAACGGTCGTGAGGCCGTCGACGCGGCGATCCGCCTGAATCCCGACGTCGTCGTGATGGATCTCTCGATGGACGAGATGGATGGCGCCGCTGCCACGAAAGAGCTGCGCGCGCGCGCGAGCAAATCGCGCATCCTCATCCTCACGATGCACGCAGAGGATGAGTTCCTTATTCCGCTGCTGGAGGCCGGCGCGAGCGGCTACCTCGTGAAGAATGCGGCGGACCGCGATCTCGTCGATGCCGTGCGCACCGTGGCCGGCGGCCAGCAATATCTCCAGGCCGCCGCTGCCCGGACGCTCGCGAAAGAACTGAAGCGGCGTGAAGACCACGCCAGCGAGCGCGACCAGTTCGAAAAACTTTCCGAGCGCGAGCAGGCAATTCTCCGTCTTGTCGCGTCTGGATACAGCGCGCCCGAGATCGGAGAGCAGCTGAACATCAGTCCCAAGACCGTGGACACGTACAAGCAGCGCGTGAACGAAAAGATCGGACTCGCGCATCGCGCCGATTACGTGCGGTTCGCGATGAAACTCGGGCTGCTCGAGGGCTGAGCAGCAGGAATGCCGGCATGCGCACACTCTTCTGGACGCTCCTGCTCGCATTGGGGGCGTGGAATAGTCCTTCGACGCGCGAACAATGGCCGTGGTATCTCGGCGAGCGGTTTACGTACGGCGTGCACGTCGCGCGCATGGGTGCGACGGGACACGCCGAAATGTGGGTCGCCGGTCCGGAGGTAGTGCGAGGCACGGAGACGTACGTGCTGCATTTCAACTCGAAGGCCGGCGTTGGACCGTTCACGGCGAGCGATCGCACTACGTCGTGGATTGATCCCACGCGCATGGCTGCCATGCGGTTCGAGAAAATCGAACACCACCTGCTCGAGAGCCATCACGACGAAGTCGAGATCTATCCAACGCAGCGCCGCTGGACCGCCGCCGACGGCACGAGCGGCGAAACGCCGGGCGACTCACCGCTGGACGAGCTCTCGTTCATCTATCTGGTGCGCTCCCTCCCCCTGCTCGACGACTCCGTATACGTGTTCGACCGCCACTTCGACGTGCAGCGCAATCCGACGAACGTGCGAGTCGTCGCGCACGAATCGCTGGACACCAAGGCCGGCCATTTCGAGACGATCCGCGTCGAGATGCGCGTGAAGGATCCGCGGCACTACCGCGGCGAGGGCGTGGTGGTCTTCAACCTGTCCGACGACGCGCGCCGCATCCCTGTGCGCATCGAGAGTACCGTCCCGGTGTTCGGGAAGACGGTGCTGACGCTGGAGACACTCACGAGCGCTGCGACGGTCGTTGTTCCGTAGCTCGGATTAGGCGGGTTTGGGTGGGTTTCCCCTACAAAACACCGCTCAAAATCCTCACAAGAGTTCCGGCGAGCCCCTGACTGTAGTGGGTCCCCTTACATCCGATCTTCCCTCTCGAGAGTCGCGCACGACGCGCGGCTCGGTCGACAACAAGGGGATCGTATGCGAAACCGAATCGTCACCGCGCTGATCATTGCAGGCGTCGCAACAACGGCACTCGGATGGAAGAGCATCGCCGACGGCCTCACGCTGGCGCCCGAGAGCCGGCTCTGGATCGAAGGGACATCCACCGTGCGCGACTACAAGTGCACGTCGACGGCGCTGCAGGCAACGGTCGCAGCAACCGGCGCTGACGCGATACGCGCCGAACTGACCGGCGCGAAAGCAGTCACGAGCGTGCAGTTCACCGTCCCCGCGAAGACGCTCGATTGCGGCAACGGCACGATGAACGGCCACATGCTCGAAGCGCTGAAAGCAAAGGATCATCCCGAGATCGGCTTTCGTCTCGTCTCGTACGAACTCACGGCCGGTGAGAAGGGCGAGACGGGAACACTGAATGGCGTTCTGACGATCGGCGGCACCGATCAGACCATCGCTTTGCCAGTTCAGCTGCAGGAAGGTGCGGCCGGAGCACTGCGCGTGACCGGCAAGTACGAGCTCAACATGAAGGACTTCGGCATCAAGCCGCCTTCACTCATGCTCGGCACGATGAAAGTCCACGAGAAAGTCACGATCAACTTCGACCTGCTCTTGAAGAGCAACCAGGAGAACTGAACATGCGGCCCCTCAGCAAACTCACCTTGGCGATTGCGGCAGTCACGCTTGCCGCGTCCACAGGCTTCGCACAGATCACCAACGTCCGTCCCGCCGATCAGCGCGGCATCAATGTCTTCGAAAGCCCGAAGACCGACACGACCACGTTCAAGAAAGTGTACGTCGGTTTCGGCGGAGCATTCGAACAGGATTTCCAGAACCTGACGCACACCAACACCGCGACGTCGGTGTTGGTGAACGGCGTCAACAAGAACGCGCTCATCCCGATCGGCCCGGGCTTCACGACGGCGATGGCGAACCTGAACATGAGCGTGCAGCTCGCGCAGGGCATTCATGTGGACCTGATCACCTATCTCTCCACGCGCCATCACACGGACACATGGGTGAAAGGCGGCTACCTGCAGATCGACGCATCGCCGATCGACGTTCCGATCTTGAATGACATCATGAAGTACACCACGCTCAAGATCGGCCAGTTCGATGTCGATTACGGTGACGCGCACTATCGCCGCACGGACGGCGGCAACGGGATGTACAACCCGTTCATCGGCAATCTGATCATGGATGCCTACAGCACGGAGATCGGCGCCACCGCGTATTTCCGCCGCGACGGCTTCATCCTCGCGGGCGGCTTCACGCAGGGCACCTCCGACGGTCAGGTGACGTCACCGGGGCAGCACGAGCCGGCGTACCTCGCGAAGATCGGGTTCGACAAACAGTTCACGAATGATTTCCGCTTCCGTCTGACGGGCGGCATGTACAACGACGCGAAAGCAACCGCCAACGTGCTGTACAGCGGCGATCGCGCCGGCTCGCACTACTTCGACGTCCTCGAGAACACCGCGTCGACCGAGAGCGGCAACCCGTGGTCGGGCAACTTGCAGCCGGGGTTCAGCAACCGTGTCGCCTCGTACGTCGTGAACCCGTTCCTCAAGTACAAGGGGTTTGAGTTTTTCGGCAACTTCGAGACATCGACGGGCGGCGCCGTGACCGAGACAAGCGATCGCACCTGGCGCCAGCAGTCGGGCGACTTCATCTACCGCTTCCTCGACAACGAAAAGGCCTACGTGGCCTACCGCTACAACAAGGCCGAGGGCGAGCTGCTGGGGAATCCGGTGGACGCGAACATCGTGCGCACGCAGTTCGCGGCCGGCCTGTTCCTCACGAAGAACATCCTCACGAAAATCGAATACATCAATCAGGACTACAACAACTTCGTGCCGACCGACATCCGCAACGGCGGCAACTTCAAGGGCGTGATGATCTCAGGCGTGGTCGCGTTCTAAGGCCTTCCAAGGCCGCCTAAAGTTCGCCGCTGGTAGTGTCGAGACTCCGGAGAAGGCCGTACCCTACCCGCCTTCTCCGGAGTTTCGTATGCACAGTTCCGCCGTTTCAGCGCGCCATCTCCTCGTAGCCACGGCTTGCGCCTTCGCGCTCGGCGCCGCGTGCGGCGGGACGCACGTGACGACCCTCCCGAAGGTGGCCAAAGCTGACGCGGGCCGGATCGTTCCCGACTGGTACGTGAATCCGCCGCGCGACGAGAAGTTCCTGGTCGCGTCAGGTTCGGCCACATCGAGCGACATGCAGTTCGCGCTGACCAAGGCACAGACGGTCGCGCGCGCGACGCTTGCCGAAGAAATGCAGGCGACGTACAAAGTTCTCTCGAAGCAGTTTGCCGAAGAAGTCGGCCGCGACGATTCAAGCCGACTGCTCGATCAGTTCACGCGAACGGTCGAAGCGGTGGTGAACGCGAACCTGGTGAATACGGTGCTGCGCCAGCAGTATCTCCAGCAGGAGACACCAGGGTATCGTGCATTCGTCCTCGTTGCTGTGTCGCGCGACGATATTGCCGCGCGCTTGCTCAAAGAATTGAAGGCCAACGAAGCGCTCTATACGCACCTCCGCGCAACGCAGGCGTTCAAGGATCTCGAAGCGCAGACCGCAACACCACCGTCGGCACCGTGACGGCTGCCGGTGTGCGGCTGATTTGTGCGGCACTGCTCTGCAGTGCGGCGCCAACAGCACGCGCACAGTCCGCTGTTGTGCCGATCGTCGCAATCGGAGACGGCCGCTCGTATTCCGCCGCACTCTCCAGCGCGATCCGCATGGCGGTAGAGTCAGGTGCCGGCGCGACTGTTGCCGGCGCCATCGCATCCAACGGCGACCGGATCACGACCGACTCCGTCCGCGCGGTGAGCCGCGGCGTGGTGAATCGTTACGTAGTGGTCGACAGCTCGAGCAGCGCAGCGGGCGCGCACGTGCGGATTTTGGCCATGGTGTCGCGGATTGTTGAGCGCGACGCGGTTGGCGCACGCGGTCAGCGCGTTGCCGCTCCGGGCGCGCTCTGGAATGCCAGCGCCACGCTCGATACAGATCGCCGCGGCAACGAGGCCGCGCTGCTCTCTGAGATCTTCGGCGCGATCGACCGCCAGCCGAACGCGTACAAATATGAAGTCGAATCCGGACCGCCGGTCGCGAGCGGAACGGGCGCCGCGAATCTGCGCATGCGTATTCGTGTGATTCGCTCTCCGAGTCCGGCGTATGCTGCGCTGCGCGAGCGCGCATTCTCGATTCTCGCTGCGATCGCGGGGCCGGCGGGTGAACGTTCGACGCACTTGCCGCCGCTCGCGAGCGAAAAAATCACCGTGCACGCCTGTGTCTCACACTGCGAAACAGGCGAACGGCGCATCCTGAATCCACGTGCCGCGCTCGACGCAGCCGACTCACTCGGCGCACTCGATCCGCCGGTGCTGACCGCTCCGCACAGCGAAACGTTTCCCGCTTTCTTCCCCGATTTGAAAACAGCCGGCGGTTTCGTCGTCGCCTTCGTCGACTCCGTCAAACAGCACCAGCAGCTCGTGCACGTGCGCTCGACACGCGGCTATCTCGCCGTTGTCGATTATCTGCGCGCCACATTCGATGACGCCCGTTATCGCCTCGAAATCAGCAGCCGTCAAATAGACGTGGCCGAATCGTTCCGCGCACCGCGCACGGGCCAGCCGCAGCCGCAGTTCAGCGCGAACGCCGCGCCGGGATCGCTGCCAGTCGAATTGGTGCAGGGATTCCGCCCGCACCTCAGCGGCGGCCCGGGCGCCGCGACAATGCTCGGCTCGCCTTACGTGACCGTCACGGTTCCCACCGCGGAACAGGCCCATGCCGACACCGCGCTCGTGGACGTGTGGCTCACCAACGCCGAACTCGCGCACCTGACATCGATCGGTATCGCTCCAATAGCCACCACGCATCGCCTTTCGGCCGCTGCCGCAGCGGCGCAGGAACCGCAGGCCCTGCCGCTCGCCGTGCTCGACGCGATCGCTCACCCGCCGCTTGCCGACGGAGATGGCGCAATCTCGCTCACGGGTTCCGTCGCGTCTGTCGTCGCCGTGGGAACCGCATCGGTTGACGCGGCGGCGCCGACGCACGCCTGCACCGTCGCCAGGCTCCGCGCACAGCGCGAATTGGTCCGGTTTATCACAGGATCCCACCTCGAAGGGCGCATCGGCCTGACGTCATCTGAGAGCCGCGGCGGGCAGGTTCAAGAGCTCTTTCGCGAAGACATTACCGAGACCGTCGCAGGTCGTCTCGCCGGCGCGGCGCTCGCCGCGCAGTGGACGGTCAACGCTCCCTCTCGCTGCCGCGTTGCCCTCTGGCTGGCGGACGGCCTGACCGTCCGCCGCGACTCTGCAGGACGCTCTCCGCGCTGACAGTTTTCCGCCACTGTAAAAGGCAAACACCGAGTTGCGCGCTGACGGTTTTCAGGGTTACTTCGAGGTGAATCTGCTGGTGCCGTAGGCAGCACCGAGCGCCCCGACCTTACGAGGCCGTGTGAATCGAGCGTTCGAAAAAAAGTACCCGATAGGCATCGCTGTGGTTGTCGCCATAATTTTGGCGAACACGGCGCTCTCGTACCGCAACACCGTGCAGCTGTATGCCGCCGCTGATGGCGTCGCACACAGCGAGCAGGTGCAGGTCGCCCTGAAGCAAGTCCTCACCTCGGCGGCTGAAGCGGAAGCGAGCCAGCGCGGCTACGTCATAACCGGCAACGAGCGCTATCTCGAGCCGTTCCGCGCGGCTGAACAGCGCATCGACGCTGAGGTTTCGACGCTTGCGCAGCTCACGCGCGACAACGCGGAGCAGGAAGCTGAAGTCCCGCGCGCCCAGCGCTTCGTCGTGCAGAAACTCGACGAGCTCCGGCTCACGATCGCCGTGCGCAAGGAAAACGGATCCGATGCGGCGAACGCGATCGTCCTGACCGACCGCGGCCGTCTCGCGATGGACTCGCTGCACGCCGTGGTCAGCCGCATGGAGCGCCGCGAGCAGACGATGATCGCGCTGCGGGCCGCCGAGTACACGCGCAGCCGCGACTGGGCGGTCAGCGCCGGTCTTGCGGCGGGATTCACCGCGCTCTTCCTCGTGACCGCGTTTGTTACAATGCAGCAGCGCGCGTTCCGTTCGCGCACGATCGCCGCGGATGCGCTGTTCGAGCAGAAAGAGCTCTTCCGCACCACGCTCGCGAGCATCGGCGATGCCGTCATTTCGACGGACCGCGGCGCGCGCGTGACATTCCTGAATCCCGTTGCGGAAGCACTCACGGGCTGGCGCTCGTCGGACGCCGAAGGCGAACCGCTCGCGTCGGTGTTCGAAATCGTAAACGAAGAAACGCGCGCACCCGTGCAGAACCCGGCACTGCGCGCGCTGCGCGATGGCGCGGTGGTCGCACTGCAAAACCACACGGTGCTGGTCGCAAAATCGGGAACCGAGACGCCGATCGACGACAGCGCCGCGCCGATTCGCGATGCGCACGGCATGATGACGGGCGCGGTGCTCATCTTCCGCGACATCACGGAACGCAAAGCCGCCGAGCGCGCGCTGCGCGACGCCGATCGTAAGAAGGACGAGTTCCTCGCCGTTCTTGCGCACGAACTGCGCAATCCGCTCGCACCGATGCGCAATGCGCTCGAGATGGTGCGGCTCTCGGCCGACGACCCCACGGTGATCGGAAGCGTTCGCGGCACGATGGAGCGCCAGGTCGATCACATGGTGCGCCTGACCGACGACCTCCTCGACGTCTCGCGCATCACGCGCAACCGCCTGGAGCTCCGCCGCAAGCCGGTGGATCTCTCAGCCGTCGTACATCGCGCGATGGAGAGCTCCGACCCAATCCTGAAAGAGAGGCGCCATAGCGTTTCGTTGGCGCTGCCGTCGACGCCGCTCGTCGTGGACGCGGACGAAAGCCGCCTCGCTCAGGTGCTTTACAACCTGCTCGGCAACGCCGCCAAGTACACGCATCCCGGCGGACGCATCCATGTGCGCGCCATGCGTGAAGGTCTCGACGCCATCATCACCGTTTCAGACAATGGGATCGGTATGGCGCGCGAGCACTTGCGCAGCGTCTTCGAAATGTTCACGCAGGTCGACAGCTCGCTGGAGCGGTCTCAGGGCGGACTGGGAATCGGCCTGACACTTTCACGCCGCATCGTCGAGTTGCACGGCGGCACGATCGAAGCCGCAAGCGAAGGAACCGGTAAAGGGAGCACGTTCACCGTTCGACTGCGCGCGGCAGAAAGTTCATCACTGCTCGAACCAACGCCTGCGCGTACCTTCGCGTTACCAAAAGGGCGCCGTATTCTCATTGCCGACGATAACCGTGATTCCGCCGATACACTTGCGACGATGCTACAGATGGTCGGCCACGACGTCCGTGTGTGCTACGACGGCGTCAATGCGCTCACGCAGGCAGAGCTCTTCCGCCCCGAAGTCATGCTGCTCGACATCGGCATGCCCGTGCTGAACGGACTCGAGCTCGCATCGCGAATCCGCGAGCGGTCGTGGGGCGTGCAGATGCGCCTCATCGCGCTCACCGGCTGGGGACAGCCCGAAGATATCCGGCGCTCCCAGCAGGCCGGCTTCAATCACCATCTCGTGAAGCCCGTCGAACTCTCGCGCTTGCAAGAGCTGCTCGGAGCGGAAGGATGAACGCCCGCCGCCGAATCGGCCTTGCACTGTTCGTTTCATTTTCCGCCGCTGCGCCGCTCAGTGCGCAGGAGGCCGCGATATACGTCCGCGCGGCCGGCGATACACTGCGCTATCGCAACACCACGAAGATGGACGGCACCGTGCATGGCGCCGCAGGCGACGCGCCGTTCACGCTTTCGCGCGATGCCGTGTTTGCATTCGCATTTTCCGGGACCGACGCCGTCACGGCGTGGTACGACGCGCTCTCAATTGAAGCATCTGGCGCGCTCGGCGGCGAGAAGCCGAATCCCGATGCGCTTTTGCGCGCGCCCTTTCGCCTGCACATGGAACCCAACGGGCGCGTCGCGACAATAAAGGCGCCCGAACTCCCGCGTACGGCACGGCTCATCGCCGAGCTGCCGCCCGGCTTCGACGACTTCTTTCCGCGGCTGCCGTCGACCGGAACGTTGTCGGTCGGCGCGACGTGGACGGACACGTCGACACGCAATGAAAGCGACACCACGGGCCGCCGCATCTACATGCGCCGCATCAGCCGCTATAAGGTGATCGGCGACTCCATCGTCGGTGGTCGCAAAGCGGCGATCGTCTCGCAGCATACCGACGTGCGCATCACGAGCACCACGCCGATGCAGCAGCAGCCGTACGTCGCCGAGCTCACGCTCAGCGGCGACGAAGACGGCGTCGCCCTGTTCTTCGTCGCCCAGGGCCGGATGTTCTCACGCGATCGCAGAGGTGATCTGCACGGCGCGATCACCTATAAAGGCGGTGACGAACCGCTCGTGGTGGATCAGAACTACCACTACCGACGGTCGGATATTCTCGAAGCGCAGAAGCCGTAGTCGACGCGGCTACGGCTGTAGCGGACGCGGCAGCTTCTCATCGCGCTGCGCCGCCTGCCACGCGAAGCTCGCGACGACCGCCGAGTTGAACATCATGTCGTCCGGCTGCAGGCGCTCGTACACGTCCTGATTCGTGTGGTGCGTGAGGTTGCCGTAGTCGAGCCCGTCCTGAATGAATTGGAATCCCGGCAATCCGACGGCGATGTACGAGAGGTGATCCGTGCCGCCGGTGTTGCTGATCGTGGCCGTCTTCATGCCGATGTTCTTGAACGGCCCCATCCATGCGTCGAAGATCGGACGTTCGGCTTCGATGCTCTGCAGATAAATGCCGCGAATTTTTCCGCTGCCGTTGTCGACATTGAAATACGCGGCGAACTTTTTCTGCTCGTCGAAAACGTGCGTGCCCGTGCTGTCTGTATAGCCAAAGTGCTGGCGCACGTATGCGCGCGACCCCATCAGCCCTTCTTCCTCGCCTGTCCATAGACCGATACGAATAGTTCTGCGCGGCTTGAGGTTGAGCGTTTTCAGCAAGCGCATCGCCTCGAGCATCACGCCCGATCCGGCGCCGTTGTCCGTCGCGCCGGTTCCCGAGTGCCATGAATCAAAGTGTGCGCCGATCATCACGACTTCGTCTTTCAACGCCGGATCGCTTCCAGGAATCTCCGCGATCAGATTGAACGACGCCTTGTTCTCGGGGAAGAACTTGTTCTGCATGTTCAGTTCGAGCGGCACGGCAACGCCCTTCTCCACCATGCGCGCGATGCGTCCGTACGACTCCTGCGCGACGTGCACGGTGGGAACTGCGGCCACCGCGCCGTTCCGTGAGGCGCCGTTGTTCGTGCCGATGTCGCCGCCGACGTGCGCTGCATCGCCGAGTAAAATCGCGGCGACGTGCTCCGAGACAAGCCACCGCAGTACGGCAGTGTCGGCGAGACTCACTGTTGCAGGCGCATTGCCGCGACCACCGCGCCCTCCACCGGCGCCTGCACCACCCGCCGGCGGAGGCTGAGCCGCGGCCATCACCGCGAGCGACGAATCACTCAATCGCGTTGCCGTCGCCGCGAACTGATTCACCGGCCGGCTGAGCGGCGGCGCCAGCATGATAAAGGCGTTCTTGAGTTTGCCGCTGTAATTCTTTTTGAGCTCGTCGAGATTCGCCGCGGTAATGCGCGTCGCCGGACCGGTCACAGTTCCCTTCGTGCTTGCCGACCACGCCTGCGGAACGGCCTGCACGATGAACGGCGCGGGCGTGAGCGCCATCAACGAAAAGCGCTCGCTCTGCCAGCCGAGTCCGGCCGGTGTATCCCACGTCTCCGCGTGAACATTCGAGAGGCCCCACGACGTCATCTGACCCAGCGCCCAGTCTTTCGCGCGGGTCGCATTTGGCGACCACGTGAGCCTGGGACCGTACACGTCCGAAAGCCAGCTCATGATATCCATGACCTGCGAATGGTTCATCTCCTCGGCTTTGATTTTCTCGATCGTCGCGACGTCGACTCTCTCCTGCGCGGCGAGAGGGAGTGCGAAGCCGGCTGTCACGGCTGCGAGCGCGAGATTCCGAACGAGGGCGCGTGTCATTAACATCTCCGGAAATACGGGGTCGTATAAGAAACGCGAATCAACGGCTCGATTTCAACCCAACGGGGTACATTTCGTCATGACCAATACCTCTCGTTTGTATCTCATCGCGCTCGGTGCGCTCGCGACGGCGACTGCGACCGCTGCGCTCGGCGCCCAGTCGCCGGCCGTACAGCTCGCGTTCGGCTACGAATGCGGCGATCGCTTTCTTATCAAGAACGACGGCAGCCAGGGAGTGGCGCTCGAATGGAAGGCGACTGGCAGCCAGGATCGTTCACAGCTGCACCTCAATCCGAACGAGTCACGCGAGATCGCCTCGGCATCGAGTGATGCGGTCGAACTTTGGGTGAACGGCAAAGTTGTCGCGACGGAACCCAAGGGGAACAAAGCATGCGGCGCAAACGGTGCGCCGGCGGGGGCTGCTTCGGGATCGCCGAATGTCGTCGTGCGTCCGCTCGATGCAAATGAAACCGCAGCGGCCGGCGATCCGCCGTCGCGTGTCGCGCGCCTGAGCTCAATGCAGGGGAACGTGTCGTTCCAGGCAGCCGGCTCCACCGAGTGGGGAGTCGCCGCGGTCAACTCGAGCGTGACGACGGGCGACCGTTTGGTCGCCGACGACGGAAGCCGGGCTGAACTGGAGATCGGACCGACAGCGATTCGTTTTGGATCTTCGACAGACGTTACCGTCACGAGTCTTACGGACGGACTGCTGCAGCTTGGCGTTCCGGCCGGCACGCTGCGGTTGAGCGTGTACCGGATGAATCCGGGCGACACGATTGAAGTTGATACGCCGAACGGCGCGGTAGGCGTTCTCGCACCGGGCAACTATCGCATCTCGACGAACGCTGCCGGCACCGCAACGATTGTCAGTGTCGAGCGCGGTCGCGTCGATGTGACCGGGCCGAATCTTTCGCAGGTCATTGATGCCGGGCGCACCGTGCGGCTCAGCGCCGGCGACGGCGGCACCGTGCAACTCGCAAACGCTCCGCGCCCGGGTCCAGATGGCTTCGATTCGTGGAGCCAGTACCGCGATGGCGTGCTGACCAGCCCGACCTCCGCATCTGATGCTTATGTGAATCCGGACATCCCGGGCGTGCGCGATCTCGATGCATCGGGACGCTGGGAAAATGATGTCGCGAACGGACCGGTCTGGTATCCGACGGTTGTCGTCGCTGGATGGGTGCCGTACCGCTACGGTCACTGGGGTTGGGTGGAGCCCTGGGGTTGGGTCTGGATCGCCGACGAGCCGTGGGGTTTCGCGCCGTTCCACTACGGCCGCTGGGCATTCGTGCGCAATCGCTGGGGCTGGGTCCCCGGCCCGCGACTCGGCAGGCCGTACTATTCTCCCGCGCTCGTCGCGTTTGCGGACGGCGGTGGATTTGGATTGAGCATCGGAGTGTCGGCGTGGTTCCCGCTCGGGCCGCGTGATCCATTCATTCCCTGGTATCATCACGACGACAGGTATCTGCGTGCGGTGAACGGCGCGAATGTCCGTGGCGTCGCTGACATCAATGTGTTCGTGCACGTGCAGGATGTTGAGCGATTCCACTATGCGAATCGTACGGTCGCGATGACAGTCGTGCCGACGGCGTCGTTCGCTGCGGGGAGACCGATCGCACATGATGTCGTTCGGGTCGCACCGGAGCGCATTGCGCAGGCACGGATTGCGCCGCATCCGGGAGTTGTCCCGACGCGCGAGGCAGTGATCGGTGTTGTTGCGCCGCGGCCGCATGCAGCGGTCGAGCGGATGGATGTTGCGCGCGTGCCGGTTGGTGTTGCACGCGGAGCCGAGCCCGACAGAAATGGTGTGCCGCGTGCGCAGGCGCCGACGAGGACTGGAGTGACGCAGGTTGCGCGTCCGCTCGTGGTTCGCGCACCGGCGCCGCCCGCAGCGGTTCCGTTCGAGGCGCGACAGAAGGCGATTTCGGAGCATCCGGGTCGTCCGCTCGAGCCGCAGCAGATTCAGAATCTGCGGGCCGGCCGGCCGGCTGGGCCGCAGAAGGATCCGGAGCCGGCGCACGCGAAGCCGAAGGAACCGGCGCACAAAGAGAATAAAGAAGCCAAGAAGCCATAGACGTCATAGACGCCATAACTGCCCCACCCCCGGGTCAAAAACGGCACCATCGCGATGAGGCGGTGGTGCCGTTTTTCTTTGCCGTCCGCACTGTGCGGTCGTACTTTCACGGCATGAAAATCTTCCGAATCGCACTCGCCGCCGCTGCCGTCGTTGCCGCGCCGCTCTCCGCGCAGAAACCCGCCGTCACCTCCGCTGACTACGCCAAGTGGGAAATCCTCGGCAATGGCGTCATTTCGCCGGATGGCAAATGGGTCGCCTACGATTTCCGGCGCAACAGCGGCGAGGGTGAACTGCGCTGGCACGCCGTGGATTCAGACGCTGAGAAAACCGTGAAGCTCGGGACCGGCGCGACCTTCACGCGGAACAGCCGCTATCTCATTTATACGATCAGCGCCGATACCACCGGCGGTGGTGGCCGCGGCGGACGCGGTGGTCGCGGCGGCGGCGCTGGTGCTGCGGTTGTGGCACCCGCCTCGAACCACAACAAGGCGGCGGTGGTTGATCTGCGCAGCGGAACCGCGACGACGTTTGAAGATGTCCAAAGTTTTGTCGTGAGCGCGAATGGCGCGCACGTCGCGTTCCGTCGGTATGCACCGGCCGGTCGCGCGGGGCGCGGCGCCGATCTCGTCGTGCGCGATCTCGATGCCGGGGCAGACGTCACACTCGGCAATGTCAGCGAATACGCCTGGAGCGATGACGGCGCACTGCTGGCGATGACGATCGACGTCGACGGCAAGACTGGGAATGGCGTGCAGCTCCTCGAGGCGGCGAGCGGCAACATTCGCTCGCTCGACGCGAGCGATGCGCAATATGTGAATCTATTGTGGCGGCCGCACGGCACCGATCTCGTCGTATTCCGCAGCCGCGCGGACAGCGCCTTTGCGGATACGAGTTTTGTCGTGATGGCGTGGAACGGGCTCTCCGGTGGAAAACGGCTGCCGCGCATTTACGATTTCAGCGGCGACCGGGAGTTCCCCGCGGGGATGCGCGTCGCATCGTACCGCAGACCGCAGTGGAATGACGACGGTGGCACGCTCTTTTTTGGCATCGCACAACGCGAAGCGAAGCCCGCCGTGCCGGCGGTGCGTCTCAGCGGCGCCAACGCCCCCGCGCGCGTCGAAGTCTGGCATTGGAAAGATCTGCGCGAGTTTCACACGCAGCAGGTGAACGGCGCGCAGGATCGTCAGCGCACACAACTCGTTGCGTGGCATATCCCCAACAATGGGATTGCCCGTCTCTCCGAGAATCCATTCGAGCAGGTGCAGTTCTCCGACAACCACAGAGCGGCTGTCGCATCGGACGAAGATCCGTACTTCAAGGAAATTATTTCAGGGCGCGACTATCGCGATTTGTATCGCGTCGATCTCGCCACAGGCAAGCGCGAGAAACTCGCGACAAAAACGCCGTTCGCGCCAGCGCTTTCGCCGTCGGGGAACGCGATGCTGATCGGACGCGGCGGACAGTGGTGGTATCAGGAACTCGCCGGCGGCGCGCCGGTGAGCCTCACAGCGAAAATCAAAAGCGGCTTCATGAATGTCGAGGACGATCATCCGACCGCAGAGCGCCGGCCATACGGACTCGCTGGCTGGGTCAGTGGCGAGAAAAGCGTGATCCTCTACGATCGTTTTGATCTCTGGCAGGTCAATACGGACGGCACACACGCCGTCCGCCTTACGAAAGGCCGCGAGGATTCCACGGTATACCGCTACGTCTCGGTCGATCCGGACGCGCGCACGATCGATCCGTCAAAGCCGCTCATGCTCAGCGCAACAGGCGAGTGGAGCAAGAAGAGCGGCTACGCACGCGTCCAAATCGGCCAGCCCGTCCAGCGCCTCGTGTGGCTCGACAAAGGCGTCGCGCGCCTCACCAAAGCGAAGGACGCTGACGAATACCTCTACACGCAGCAGTCGTACGAGGACTCGCCGAATATTTTTGCCGCCGGCGCGACGCTGGCCAATGCAAAGGCGCAGTCGCACACCAACGCGTTCCAGGAAAACTACGCGTGGAGCAAACAGGTGCTCCTTCCCTACTCCAACAAGCGCGGCGACAAACTGCAGATGATGCTCACCTACCCGGCCAACTATCAACCGGGAAAGAAATATCCGATGGTCGTCTACTACTACGAGACGCTGTCGAACACGCATCACCAGTACGTCGTGCCGTCAGAGCGCGCCGTGTACAACACGACGGTCTTTGCGCAGGAAGGATATTTCGTATTGCGTCCCGACATTCGTTTTCAGGCGCGTTCACCCGGCTGGTCGGGACTCGACTGTGTGACCGCCGCCGTGAAAGCCGCGCTCGCAACGGGAATGATCGACGCGGCGAAGGTCGGCAACATGGGCCACTCGTGGGGAGGCTACCAGTCGGCCTTCTACGCCGTGCACAGCAACGGCGTGTTCGCCGCGAGCATCGCCGGTGCGCCGCTTACGAATCTCATTTCGATGTACGGTTATTCCTCCGGCAACACCGGCCAGCCGGAGACGGGGCATTACGAGACGAGCCAGGAACGCATGGAAGTTCCGCTCTGGGAAGACCCCAAAGCGTACATCTCGAACTCGACGGTGTTCGCGACCGATTCGCTCAAGATTCCGCTGCTGCTCGAAGAGGGCGATGCCGACGGCAACGTGAACTATTACCAGTCGATGGAGCTCTACAACTTCGGCCGGCGCCTCGGGAAGAATGTTGTCTTCCTGGTGTATGAGGGCGAGAATCACAACGTCGCGAGGCCGGAAAGTCAGGCGGATTATCACAAGCGGCAGCTTGAGTGGTTCGGGCATTACCTCAAAGGCGATGCGGCGCCGAACTGGATTACCAACGGCGAGACGTACCTCGAACGCCAGAAGATTCTTCGGGATGGAGGGATCACGCCTTAACTGCTGACGCAGAACGCAGGAGAGGAATTCGGACGCGGGGTGGAGTGTGAGTCCCTCGTCCTAATTCCTCTCCTTCGTTCTGCGTCATTTGTTCCTCGCTCCTCGCGACTATAGCTCCTGCTGGCCGCGCCGATACTCAGAAAGAACCCATCCCTTCTGAACGCGCAGCGGATCCCGTGGCAACAATCCTGATAATCGAAGACGATCCCGGCGTTCGCCGCGTACTCATTCACACGCTCGAGCGCGCCGGCCATGACGTGCGTGCCGTCGACAACGGTCGCGACGGCCTGCGCGCTGTGGTCGAGCACGCGCCTGCGATTGTCGTGACCGATATCGTCATGCCCGACTCGGACGGGCTCGAAGTCATCCGCATTCTCAGAACCGATCATCCCAACGTCAGCATCATCGCCATCTCCGGCGGCGGGATGATCTGCCGTACGACCTATCTGGAACTCGCGCACCTCCTCGGCGCGCATATCACGCTCCAGAAGCCCGTGCTCCCCTCGGATCTCGTCTTTGCCGTCACCGAACTGCTCGACACGACGCCCGCCGGATCCGCATGCGGCTCCGGCGACTCGGACGCGCAACGGTGAACCCGCTGGAGTTTCCGCCGGACACGCCGGACGAACTCCGTCTCGAGAGTGACCGCAGGCTCGCCATCTCGGTGGTGGCAATCCTGCTGTGTGTAAATCTCGTTTTTGTGATTCTCAATCTTCGCGACAGCGGCCCGGACGTCTCGGGGATTCCGCCGGTCGTGATTGTGCGATTGATCGGCGTGTTCGTCGCCGCCGTCATGTTCGCCATGCTGTGCGCGGCCAGGGATCAGCGCCGGCTGGAAGCGATTTCATTTGGCGGGTCGATTGCCGTTGTGATCCTGCTGCTCCTGATTCAGGCGCTCCTGCCCTCGAACGACATTCCGAGCATCGCGTTCGATCTCGTGTTCGTGACCACCATGTTCGTGGCGTTGCCAAGTCGTCCGTCGCTGCAACTCATCCCGGTGACGATCCTGAGCGCGGGCGCGGCGTTCATGCTGTGGATTCGCCCCGGAACCGGGCTCGACGACGGCGACAAACTTCGCTTCGCGATTTTCTTTGCCGCGGCAATCGCACTCGGCTATGTCGCGAGCCTGCGCCGCTTCGAACTGTGGAGCGATGTGATCCGCGCACGAAAGGCCGAGTGGGAATCGGCAATCGAAGCAGATCATGCGAAGTGCGAGCTGCAAACGCTGCGCGGCATTATTCCGATCTGTTCGCACTGCAACCGCGTGCGCATCGAAGACGGCCGGCTGTGGGAGGCGGTGGACATGTATGTCTCGCGCCGGACTGATGCCGCGTTTTCACATGGCGTGTGCCCGGACTGTCTTACCGAGCATTATCCGAACGTGCGCGCTGATTGAGGGACAGCAGACGGGAGACGGGCGCTAAGATTCGCGCCGCGCTCTAAAGTTTGCCTAATACAGGCCGATAATTACCGCAGAGCGGGTGTTATCCCCGCTGAGTATCGCACCGCTCGAGAAACTCGTCGATCGTGCGCAGCATGCGATCGAAGTGCACGGCGGCATCGTGATTCGCGATCGCAAATTTCCGGCCGCGTTCTGCGAGCGCGCCGAGCGCGGCTTCATCGGCCAGCGCCGACTCAACCGCATGGCGTACCGCGCCGGCGGGCCAATCGAACGCGATGTATGCATCACGCGTCGCGTGTGTGTCGAGCCAGCTGTTCGCGTCGCTCGCCGCGGCCGCGCCGTAGAGCATTCCTTCGACGACTCTATGGTGCGTGGAGAAGCGCAGCGCGGGCATCGCGTTGAGCACAATCTTCGAGCGTGCGAATAGCGCGCGAAGTTCGATGAGCGAGACGCGAGAGACCAGCCTCGCCTTGGCGCCCGTCCAGTCGAGATGCGCCCAGTCGCCGCCGGTCACCAGGACCGGCGATCCCATCAGCTCTTCGAGCGCGCGCGACGCGCGTGCGCGGCGGACATACAACTCGCACTGACAAACCAGAAACAAGAATCCGTCCGACATCATGTCCTGCTCCGCCACGCGTCCTCGCGCCACCTCGCGCGCGACGTGCCAGATCGATGCATCCGCCTTCCAAATGGACGCCTCGACGATGTCCTCCACGAGCGTACGCTGCTCGCGCGGGAACCCCGACCACGCCGCGCGGATTTCTTCGGGGTCGCCGCCGGCCTTGGCGTAGAGAATCGCGATGTCGCGGCCGGACATCGGCGCTGATGAAGTTGCCGGTGCGATACCGCCCTGCCCCGTGAGCGCACGCGCGGTCTCCGGCGCGCCGATCGCCGTCGCAATCTCCAAATGCACCGCGTCGGTGTATAAGAAGAGAATCCACGGACTCACCAGCCGGTGACGCGGAGGCATGAAAACGGGACTGTCCGGCATCGCGCCGACGTACGGTGTGCGCGCGAAATTCCAGAAATTCGCCGTGCCCGTGGCATGAGTAACCGTGAGGTCTGATCCAAACCCCGAGAGGCCGTAACAGAACCGCACAGCGCCGGACTGGACTTCCGAAATGAGCCGTGCGTCCGAGCCGGGCTGCTTAAGGTCGATCACCACCGCCTCGTATCCACGCGATAAAAAATCAGCGCGCACGTCGGCCAGATGGTCTGTCAGCGACCCGCCCTCGGACGCGCCATCGAGCAGCACGACGCGACGGCGCTCCGAAAACGGGATGTAATCCGGGGCACTCATTAAGGAACAAATGTAGGTCTCTGTCGTATATAGAGAAGAGCGCGACGCCGCGCCCTCAGAGCTGTACTCTCTCTACATGGCAACAATAGATATGCATCGCTTGATGAGTCTCGCCGCGCTAGCGTCTGTGGTGCTGGTGGCGTCCGTCGCGAAAGCACAGGACACGACGGTCGTCGTCGTCCGGCACCTCCCGGCACAGCAGGACACCACGGTCACCGTGCGTCACATCGCGCCCGCCCAGCAGGCGGCGCCCGCGCCGCGCATGGCGCCCGCTCCATATGGCGCACCGCGCTATGGGCTTCGGTCGTCCACAGGCGTGTTCGCCAAGGATCCGAACCTCGGTACCACACTCTCGTTTCTCTTTCCGGGCGGCGGGCAGTACTACGCCGGGAACGACGGGAAGGGTTTTCTGATAACGGCGCTCGCAATCGGCGCGCCGATTATTGGCTACGCAAATGTGAACCGTCAGCATGCAGACTTCGTGA
This sequence comes from uncultured Gemmatimonadota bacterium, assembly GCA_903910555.1. Classification (GTDB taxonomy): domain Bacteria; phylum Gemmatimonadota; class Gemmatimonadetes; order Gemmatimonadales; family Gemmatimonadaceae; genus Fen-1231. The sequence goes on from CAIVZZ010000013.1 coordinate 251,785, forward strand.
ATACGCCGGGCGGACCGATGTCAGCCTGCAACGTGTTCGGCCCCGGCGGCCAAACGCAGGGCTGCCATCGCACCGACTGGACTCCAGCGGCACTCGGCCTCACCGTCGGCATCGGCACTTGGCTCTACGGGATAGCGACAGCCGGCTCGGATGTGCAACATTGGAATCAGGCCCACGGTGTCCGGTTCGTATCCGGGCCCGGACGTGTAGGTTTCGCAGTAGCAGTACCGTAACGGTCATTACCACGCGAGGAACATCATCATGACAAACGTTCGTTTCATTTCACTCGGCGCTCTCGCCCTCGTCGCAGCGGCTCAGGCACCGCTCCGCGCGCAGGGCTCGACACAAAATGTGCAGCTCGCATTCGGCTACGAATGCGGTGATCGTTTTCTCGTGCGCAACGATGGCACGAACCCTGTCGCCATCGAGTATTCGGTGGCCGGCAGTCAGGACAAATCGCAGCTCCACCTGAACGGCAAGCAGTCGGCAGAGATCGCATCGGCGCAGGACGGCAACGTTGAGCTGTATGTGGGCGGCAAAGTCGTCGCGTCAGAGCCGAAGGGAAATCGCGCCTGCGGTTCGTCGAACAGGATGAACAACAACGGTGTGACGGTGCGCCCGCTCGATCAGAGCGCAACAACGGCCACGCAGTCTGCTGACACGACCTATTCGCAGGAAGCGGTCGTCGTCTACGCCCACCCCGACTACTACCCATACGGCTACTACCCGTACGGCTACTATGGCTATTCGCCGTTCTATTATCCGTCGATCGGGATCTATAGCCGCGGGTTCGGCGGATTCCGTGGCGGGTTCCGCGGCGGCCGCGGACGCCGCTAAGATCGCCGAAGCTGGTGTGATGGTGCAGTGACCGCGGCACCCGTGACGGGTGCCGCGTGTCACATCACCGAAGCTCCTCAAGCGCACGAAGCGCGTACGAAGCATGCAGCGCTGCCCCAACCGGCAGCGCTTTTTCGTTGGCGGTGAAGAGCGGATGGTGGACCCCATAGACGGGGCCATCGCCATCCTGCTTCACGCCAAGCACCACAAAGCAGCCGGGCACGCGCTGCGTGTAGAACGCGAAATCTTCGCCGCCCATCACCGGCGGCAGCTCCACCACGGCGTTCTTCCCGAGCATCTCTTCGGCCATGGCGCGCGCAGAACCCCACGCGGTCGCATCGTTGAGCACGGGTGGGTAGTCGTTGCCAGGGAACTCGACTGTGGCTTCACACCGATTGGCGATCGCAACCTGCTGTGCAACTTCGCGCACGCGCTTCTGGAGAAAACGAAGTCCGTCCAGCGTGAGCGAACGAACGGTGCCGCCCATTTTCACCGATTGCGGAATCACATTGTGTGCGTCGCCGCCGTGAATCGTGGTTACGCTGATCACGGCGGGCTCGAGCGGGTCGACCTCTCGCGAAACGATCGTCTGCAATTCGGTCACGATCTTCGCCGAGGTCATGACCGGATCGAGCGTGGTATGCGGCATGGCCGCGTGGCCGCCGCGGCCTGTCACCGTGATCTCGAGCACGCCGGCCGCCGCGAGAAACACTCCGGTGCGCGATCCCACCGCGCCCATCGGCAGATAGGGCCATACATGGATCCCGAAGATGCGCTGCACATCCGGATTGTTGAGCGCGCCCTCATCGCACATGCGCTCGCCGCCTGCTCCGCCTTCCTCTGCGGGCTGAAAGATCAGCTTCACCGTACCGTGCACGTCCGACTCGCGCTCTTTGAGCAGGCGTGCCGCGCCGAGCAGCATCGCGGTATGACAATCGTGTCCGCACGCGTGCATCTTGCCGTCGACTTTGCTGCGGAACGGGACGTCGACTTCCTCGTGAATCGGGAGCGCGTCCATATCCGCGCGCAGCGCGACGCACGGGCCTTTGCCATCGCCAATAGCCGCGACGATGCCGGTGGTGGCCATCGGATATTTGTATTTGATGCCGAGTTCGTCGAGCGTGCGTCTTACTACGGCGCCTGTTTTGATTTCCTCGTACATCAGTTCCGGATATTCATGGAGCTCGCGACGGATTCCTACGATCCAATCCGAAAGTTTGGCGGCGCTGGCTAGCACGGATCGATCCTCAGGGAAAAAGTCTGACGTCAGACGTTAGCTGAGAGTTGACAGCCGCGAGATGGCTGTGAGCTCACGCCAGATGTTAGTTTGCGGGTCACATGACTGCCAGACCAACGCCGTCACTCGTTGAGTTATACGATCAATCGCTGGTCGCCCGGCGCGATCAAGCGGCGGTCGAATACGATCGTGCCGACGGCGGGACGGGATCGCTGACGTTCGGTGAACTCGACGAACGCAGCAATCGGCTCGCGCAGCTCATCTGCTCGCGCGGACTGAAGCAGGGCGATCGCCTCGCATTCTATCTCGTGAACAGAATCGAGATTGTCGATCTCTGGATCGCCTGCGTGAAGCTCGGCGTGATAGTCGTGCCCATCAACGTGCTCTACAAAGAGCGCGAAATCCGGCACATCGTGAATGATGCCGAGCCAGTCGCCGTCGTGACGACAGCGGCGCAGAAAGGCGAGTTTCCGGCTGACGTGAAATGCTGGGATATCGACGAGCTGACTGCGTCAGCGATTGGAATGCCAAACAAGCGGCCGCGCACAGAACTGCGCGCCGAGTCGCCGGCAGCGCTCGTGTACACTTCCGGCACGACGGGAGCGTCGAAAGGCGCGGTCCTCACACACGGCAACTTCGCGGCAAACGCGCGCGCCGTCGCGGAGAGCTGGAAAATCACGAGTGACGACCGCTATCTCGCCGCGCTCCCACTCTTCCATGTGCACGGGCTCGGCAATGGAATCCAAACATGGCTCGCCGTGGGCTGCCACATGAAGCTCGTTCCGCGGTTCGAATATGCAACGGCCGCAGCTCTGTTTGAGGCGTACAAGCCGACGCTTTTCTTTGGCGTCCCCACGATGTACGTGCGGCTGCTCGATGTGCCAGACGATCGCGCACGCGGCATCGGTCAGACGGCGCGTCTTTTTGTTTCCGGCTCCGCGCCGCTCCCCGCGCACGTGCACGATGCGTTCCGCGCGAAATACGGCCAGATGATTCTCGAGCGATACGGGATGACCGAGACGCTGATGAACGCGGGGAATCCGTACGACGGTGAGCGGCGGCCTGGCACGGTCGGCCTCCCCTTTCCGAACGTCTCGATTCGAATTCTCGCTGAGGACGGACGCGAAGTCGGTGTCGACGAAACCGGAGAAGTGTTCGTGCGCGGCCCCAATGTGTGCGATGGCTATTGGCGGCGGCCGGACGCAACTGCTGCGGCATTCGTAGACGGCTGGTTCCGCACCGGCGATATCGGCAAGTGCGCTGCGGACGGCTACATCACGCTCGAGGGACGGCGCAGCGATCTGATTATTTCAGGCGGCTTCAATATTTATCCGCGCGAGATTGAAGAACTGCTCCTCGAGCAGCCTGGCGTGCGGGAGGCGACAGTCGTCGGTGCCGCCGATAAACTTCGCGGTGAAGTGCCGGTGGCGTATGTCGTCGCGGATTCTTCACTCGATGTCGCCGCGGTCCTCGCGCATCTCCGCACACAACTCGCGAGTTTCAAGATTCCGCGTGGCATCGTGCGCGTTGACTCACTCCCCCGCACCGCGCTCGGCAAAGTTCAGAAGCACCTGCTCCCGCCGCCTCAGTAAGCTCAGGCCGGGAGCCGCTCGCCTTTCGTTTCCAGCGCGAACGGAATAATCAAAATCCCGATCGCGAACGCGGCACCGGTCCACGCGATCGGTGTACCGAGCGTCCCCATGCGCAGCACGATCGCGCCGAGCGCGAAGTTCACACCCGCGCCGAGGAAGCGGCCGATCGACGTCGAGAATGCGAATGCCGTCGCGCGCACTCGCGTGTCGTACTGTTCGGGAAGCCAGATGCTGAACGTCGTGAAGTTGCCGCCGGCGAATCCCATGAAAAAGAGCACGATGATGAACGGCACCAATCCACGTTCCACGTAGAACGCCCAGCCGAACGCGAGTGGGATCGTGACCATCATGCCGGCGAAGAACAGGGCGAGCGTTTTCTTGCGGCCCAATCGATCGGCAATCATTGGAAGCGAGAGGCAGCCGAGGATCGTGCCGAGCGAGAGTGTGCCGGTGCCGAGCGAGACCATTTTTGCGGCCATCTGTGTATCCATTCCCGCCCGTTTCGCGAGGGTGGTGATGGCCGCGGGTTCGTAGACGGCGCCGGCCCAGAGTCCGATGATGGCAACGGAGAGCAGCGCGGCATTTACGATCGTGCGTCTGCGGTACTTGGGCGAGAAGATTTCGACGAGCGGATGCGACTGTTTCGCTTCGGCCTCATGTGCTTTCCAGCGGGGTGGCTCTCTGACTTTGAATAGTGTCAGGACTGAGACCACGACCGGCACCAGGCCGCAGAGAAACATCGCGCGCCAGCCGTAGTGCGCACCGACTGTATAGTTGAGCGCTGCGGCCACAAAAAATCCGAAATAGTAGCCGGTCTGCAAATAACCGGCGCCCATCGCACGCCGGTCCTCGGGCCATGCTTCGGCGATATACGTCCCCGCCATCGCCCATTCGCCACCGACGCCGATTCCAGCGAGCAGGCGGAACGCGCCGAGTTCCCAGACGTTCTGCGCGAATGCGGACGCGCCGGTGAAGAGCGCGTAGACGAGGATCGTGGCGGCGAGTGCTTTGGTGCGGCCGAAGTGATCGGCAACGGGGCCCCATACGAATGCGCATCCCCAGCCTACCAGGAAGAGCGCGAACATCACGGAGCCGATATAGCCGACATGCGCCGGCGTGACTTCGATTCCCGAGCGCGGCAGGAGTTCAGTGAGCGCAGGCGCGAGCACGAGGGCGTAGATGACGGAGTCCATGCCGTCGAGCGTCCAGCCGGTCCATGCGGCCCAGAAGCCGGTGATTTGCTGGCGGTTGAGTTTGGTGGGCATGGATGCGGACAAATGTACGGGTTGGTGCGGCAACCGCACCAACCACTGCACGAACAACTACAACTACTTTGCCGCGGATTTTCGCGGAAACTGTCCAAGCCACAACACGCGGATCAAGCAGGAACTTGACGGAGGAATCTGCCTTCAGAACTTTCAGCTATGCCACGAAAACAAAAATCGTACGAGCTTCGTTCTCACCGGCCTGGCGACATCGGTTGGATCACGCATCGTCAGGCGGTGCTCTACCATCAGGAGTACGGCTGGAACGAGGAGTACGAGGCGCTCATCGCCGGAATCATGTCGAAGTTCATCCAGAACTTCGATCCATCGATGGAGCGCTGCTGGATCGCCGAGCGCAATGACGAGATCGTTGGGTCCGTATTCCTGGTGCGGAAATCGAAGAGTGTCGCCCAGCTCCGCCTGTTGTATGTCGAACCATCGGCTCGCGGACTCGGCATCGGCGCCCGTCTGACCGACGAATGCATCCGATTCGCACGTGCAAAGGGTTATCGCAAACTGACGCTCTGGACCAACAGCGTCCTCACTTCCGCGCGCCGCATCTACGAATCCGCCGGATTCCATCTCGCGCACGAGGAAAAACACCACGCGTTTGGTAAAGATCTCGTCGGGCAGAATTGGGATTTGGCGCTATAACTGCAACTGCTTCTCCCGCGGATTACGCAGATTTCGCTGATAACGCCAGATAAAAACTTTGGCGGAACTGCAACCGCACTGCCGTTGCTGTTCCCGCTAAGATTTTGCTCGTAATCCGTGAAATCTGCGTGATCCGTGAGAAAGGCCGTTGCAGTATCCGCGAAATCCGTGCAATCCGTGGGAAAGCCGTTGTAGTTGCCGTTGCTTATCCGCGTCATCTGCGAAATCCGTGGGAGCAGTTGCCGTTGTAGTTTTATAAATGCGCGACACCCCGGAACTCACTGACACCGCCAAGAGCCTCGTTCCTTGGCTCGTGGCTGTCGCGTTCTTCATGGAGTCGCTCGACACCACCATCCTCAACACCGCGGTCCCCACCGTAGCCGCCGCGCTGAACGTCGCGCCGCTGAGCATGAAGGCCGTGCTCACCAGTTACACCATCAGCCTCGCGGTATTCATTCCCATCAGCGGCTGGGTCGCCGATCGCTACGGCACGCGCCGCGTGTTCGCCTCCGCCATCGGCATCTTCACACTCGGCTCCTTCCTCTGCGGAATCAGCGCCGACATTCACCTGCTCGTCGCGTGCCGAATCCTTCAGGGCTGTGGCGGCGCCATGATGGTGCCCGTCGGACGACTCACGGTCGTGCGCACCTTCGCGAAATCGGAACTCATCCGCGCCATGAGCTTCGTCGCGATTCCCGGACTCATCGGACCGATGCTCGGTCCGCTCGCCGGCGGCTTGATTGTCGGCTACCTGCACTGGCGCGTGATCTTCTTCGTGAACATCCCGATCGGGCTGGTCGGACTGTACATGGTCCATCGCCATCTCCCGGATTTCCGGGCAGAGCACAACGATCCGCTCGACGTCGTCGGCTTCATCCTGTTCGGCGCGGGAATCGCGATCCTCTCTTACGTCCTCGAAGTATTCGGCGAGACGTCACTGAGCGGCCGCGAAGTTGCAGGCCTCCTCGCCATCTCGGTTGCCCTTCTCTGCGGCTACGTACTGCACGCACGCATAGAACCGAAGCCCCTGCTCCACCTCTCGCTCTTCAAGCTGCGCACACTCACCTGCGCCATCGCCGGAGGCTTCGTCACCAGACTCGGCGCGGGCGGCATGCCCTTTCTGCTCCCGCTGCTGTATCAAGTCGGCCTCGGCTTCTCCGCCGTGCAATCGGGATTGTTGATCATGCCGCAATCAATCGCCGCGATGAGCCTGAAAGTGGTCATGCCGAAAATCCTCGCGCGCTTCGGCTACCGGCGCGTGCTGCTCATCAACACAGTCATGCTTGGCGCACTCATTGCGCTCTTCTCGACAGTCGGACCGCAAACGTCAATAGCAATGATCGTCGCGCAGGCTTTCACATTCGGCTTTTTGTCATCGATGCAATACACGAGCATGAACACGCTCGTATACGCAGATGTCCCGACCGCCGAGACGAGCGCCGCGAGCACGATCATGAGTACGAACCAGCAAATGTCACTGAGCTTCGGCGTGGCAGCGGCATCACTAACGACCGCGCTCTTTATTCCCGATCGCTTTTCTACGAGCGCCGCGCAAATGATTCATGGCACGCACGAAGCGTTCGTGCTGCTCGGCGCGCTCACCGTCCTCTCGGCCGCGATCTTCTACATGCTGCGCGACAACGATGGCGCGAGCGTCAGCCAGCACGGCGCAGCGATTGAGGGCTAGCGCGCCTTCACAATTTCGCTGACGCCCTCCGACGAACAGGCGAACTGCGCAGTGTAGTCGCCGCCGACCGGTACAGTCACGGTCTCCGACGCCCAGCTAAACCGCCTGTCGATATCCACGCCGCCGAGGACATGACTGCCCGGCGTGACGGCATACGTGGCCGTCGTGCCGATCATGAGCGACGGTGAGCCGACGAGCGTGTGATCGATGAACACATCGATAGTCACCGGACTCGCCGCGGAGCAGGTCTTGGTTTCGATCTGTACGCTGAGCGTCGACTGCTTCGTGGTGGGACTGGTCGTGCTGTCGCCCTTGCATCCAGCAACAAGGGCGACGCCCACTGCGCACATTCTGCCGACGCCACGTCGCATATCCCTCCAGAACTGCCAGTAGCCTACCCTACTTCGACTCGACTCCAAAATCAATGAATCCGCGCACGGGATCCGTGTGCAGCAACTTCACGCGGGTGTGGTCGCCGACATCGAGCCCGTTCTCACCCTGCATTACCCTCCCTTCCACCGGCGGTGCCACAACGCGCACATACGTCCCCTTTGGCGACGCACCGGTCACGATCGCATCGAAGCTCTCGCCGATTCGCGAGGCGAACGATGCCGCCGCGGCCTCCTTTCGCACCTGACGCTCGACTTTTCGCGCCGCATCTTCACGTTCGGTGCAGTGCGCTGCGATCGTCGTAAGCTCAGCCGACGTATACGGACTCGGCTTCCCGGCAAGCACGGCCTTCACCAGCCGCTGCGTTACGAGATCTGCAAACCGGCGATTGGGCGCCGTTGCATGCGTATAATCGTGCGTCGCGAGACCGAAATGCCCGGTGTCCGGAGTGCCCGGCTCATGCAACTCGTACACGCCGGGACCGATAAGCTTTACCACCGAGAGTGAAAGATCCGGATAGCGATCCGGGTCCGCCGCCTGCCGCTTCGTGAGGAACGCTTCCAGTGCCTGAGAATCGGGCACCGCCGGAAGTTTCTCGCCGAACCCTGCGGCGAGCGCCACGATGCGATCCCATCGCTCCGGCACGCGTACGACACGGCGGATCGTCGGCGATTTGTGATCGTCGAGAAACTCCGCCATCGCGACATTCGCAGCGATCATGAAATCTTCGATGAGATGGCTCGCGCGCGTCTTCTCGACGAGTTCGACATCGACACTTTTGTCCGCGCGCAGGACCGTCTGCGCCTCGATCGTATCGAGACTCAGCGCACCGCGGCGCCCGCGTTCGGATCGCAGACACTGGGCCGCTGCGTCTTGCAAACGCAGCTGATTCTGGATTCCTTCGTTGGCGGCAGGCGGCAATGCGCCGCGACCGTCGAGCCACGCGCCCACACTCGAGTACGCGAGCTTCGCCTTGTTGTCGACCCGCGCGAGATAGACGTCGTGCGACTTCACCGTGCCGTCGGTCGCCACGACGAACTCGATCACGATGCACGGGCGATCCGCATCCTGCGCGAGCGAGGTGAGTTGCGTGGAGAGATGATCCGGCAGCATCGGGTAGGTCACGACGCCGGTGTATACGGAGCACGAGTTCACGGCGGCGTAGCGATCGGTCGCCGACCCTTTCGCGACCGTCGCGTCGACATCGGCAATCGCGACGCTCACGCGCACATCACCGTTCGGAAGTTTCTCGGCGACTTCGATCTGATCGAGATCCATCGACGAATCATTGTCGATCGACGACCAGGGCAGCGCACGCAGGTCCTTCACGTTGCCAACGGGACGTGTCGCCGGATCAGCGGCCTGCGCGACTTCTGCGGTGACGTCAGCTGGAACGTCCGGCTGAAATCCGTTGGCGATCATCGCGCGGTGCGCGGCGCTGCGAATATCAAATGACTGGGACACGTCTCATACCTCGAGGTTTGTTTCTGCGGTTGGCGTGTCCTCCCAATATACACACCCTTTACTCACCCTCCGCGAAACACCCGCGCCGGATCCGCCTTGAGTGCGCGCCTCGATGGAACAAAACAGGCAATGGCCGCGGTGCCCAGAATGACCGCAGCGACTGCGGCGTACGTCGCAAGGTCGGTTGCGCCGACATGGAACAGGAGGCGGCCAACGAGTCCGCGCATCGCATACGACGCGCCGAGCCCAACGAACAAACCAAACGCGACGATCACCAGCCCTTCGCGCATCACGAGCGCGAGGACGCTCCCGCGCTGGGCGCCGAGCGCAATGCGAATCCCGATTTCGGGCAGGCGCTGCGTGACGCCGTACGCGATCACGCCACTGAGCCCCGTTGCCGTGAGGACGAGCGCGAGGATCGCGAATGCCGACACGAGCGTGGTGGTCAGGCGCGGCTCCGCGAGCTGCGCACCGCGCACCTGCTCCAGTGTTTGCACCGATGACACCGGCTGCTGTGGATCAATGTCCCGAACGGCCGCGCGCAGTGATTTCTCGATCGGCGGCATTGCGCCGTTCGCGCGCAGGAACACGCGAACGTCATTCGAGGCGGCGACGAGAATCGGCACGTAGAGTTCGTCTGTAACCTCGGGATCGGTCAGGCTGCTTCGCACATTTCCCGCGACACCAACAATCGTGAGCCAGTGTTTCCCGCTGTCGGGCGTGATGCGCGTACCGATCGGATCGCGCGATCCCCAGTACGTCTTGACCATCCGATCGCTAACAATCGCGGAGATGTTGGTTGAGTCACGGTCAGCGAGCGTGAACGCTCTCCCATGGATCACCGGGATTCCAACCGTCTTGAAATATTCCGGACTGATCGAAGTCGCCTCAGCGTGCGGCCCGCGCGCGCCCGTGGGAGGCTCGATTCCTTCGATCTGAAACCGCACGTCGTTCTGCGACGACGTCCGCAGCGGTGATGAGCTCGCCAGCGCCACCGACGACACACCGGGGAGTCCATCGAGGCGCTCGAGCAGTGTGCTCGCGATCGCGACCTGCTTTGCTGACGTGTTGTACTTCGTGAAGTTCAGCGAAAGCTGCGCCGAAAGCACGTTGTGCACATCGACGCCGGCATCCACGCGCTCGAGTTCCACCAGGCTCCGCGCGACGAGCCCCGCGCCCACGAGCATCACGAACGCGAGCGAGACTTGCGCCGTCACCAGCATGTTGCGCAGGCGGAGATCGCTCCGTGTTCCGACCGACCCCGTATTTCCCTGGCGGAGCGCGTTGGCGACGTTGCGCCGTCCGAGCGCGTGCACGAACGGCGCGGCCGCAATCACGAATGCAACCACTGCGCACAGCGCGAAGGCGAACGCGAAGATCGTCGTGTTCATTTGGATCTCACCCGCGCGCGGCGTGAAGCGCGTCGAAAGCGAGCGGAGCAGGCCGATAGCGGCGGCGGCAATTCCCACACCGAGCGCGCCGCCGGCAAAGGTGAGCACAAGACTCTCGAGCGCCTGCTGACGATAGAGTCGCGCACCGCCCGCGCCGAGCGCCACGCGCAGCGCGAGCTCCCGCGAGCGACGGAGCTGGCGTGAGAGCGAAAGCGTCGCGACGTTCGCCACGGCGACGAGCAGCAGAAATACCGCGGTCGCGAGCAGCATGTAGAGAATGGGCTTTGCGCGCGCGGTCATTTCGTCGCGTGCGCCGACCGCTATGAACTGCATCCGCTGCGATTCAGGGTACGCTGCGGGATACGCCTGATGAAAGCGCGCACCCACCGTATTGAGTTCTGTCTGCGCACGCTCGAGCGACACACCCTCCTTGATCACAGCAAAGGCGAAGACCATGCGCATGTCGCGCATGTTCATCATGCTCGGCGCCGATCGAAAGGGACAGGCGCCAGCCGGCATCCAGATATCGTTGCCGTTGGGATAGCCCGGCAGCGGCGGCAGGACGCCGATCACGGTGTGCAGTTTGTCGTTCATCGTGAAGGTCGCGCCGACTATGGATGAATCACCATTGAACTGACTCATCCAGAACGCGTGGCTGAGCAGGACGACCGGTGCTGCACCGACCGCTTCTTCGCCCGGCAGGAACGTCCGGCCGATCACGGGTTTCACGCCGATCATATCGAAGAAGCGGTCGGAGACGACGCCTGTCAGCACGCGCAGCGGGTCGCCGTGACCATAGAGCTGGAACGTCATGCTATGGTATTCGGCCACTCCGCTCATCGTCTGCATATCGCGGCGCAGGTCGGCGACTTCCATCACCGAGAAGCCTTCGTCGGGCGATTTGAGCGACGGCTGTGTGAGATGCACGAGCCGGTCACCGCTGCCGATCGGCAGCCGGTGCAGCAGCACGCCATTTACCATGCTGAAGATCGCGGTGGCCGCACCGATACCCATCGCGAGCGTGACGACCGCGGCCAATGTGAAGCCCGGCGCTTTGCGCAGCGTGCGGAATGCGTAGCGCGTGTCCTGAACGATCGCTTCGAGTACGATGCCGGGACGAACATCGCGCACTTCTTCCTTCACCTGCTCAACCCCACCAGTCTCCATCAGCGCCGCGCGCCGTGCAGCGTCCGGCGACATCCCCGCCTTCACGTGCTCGGCGGTGCGGAGGTCGACGTACGCGCGCAGTTCGTCATCGAGATCACGGTCTTCATGCGCATGATCGAACATGGATGCCTCGCGGGTTTCAGCGGTTCTGAAGGCTACGCGTTACGCAGAGCGAGTCCCATCGCCACTACGATGCGGCTCCACTCGTCGGTTTCACTCTTGAGCTGGCGGCGTCCGGCTTTGGTGAGCGCGTAGTACTTCGCACGGCGGTTGTTTGCCGATTCGCCCCACGAGGACTCGAGCCATCCGGCGTTCTCCATGCGATGGAGTGCCGGAAAAAGTGAGCCGGGCTTTACCTGGAAAGTGCCTTTGGTGATTTGCTCGATCCGGTTCGAGATGCCGAGACCGTGAAGCTTCCCAAGAGTGAGAGTCTTGAGGATCAGGAGATCGAGGGTTCCCTGCAGCAGGTTTGTCTGAGACATTGTACCCCTATAGACAGTCGATAGGGGTCAAAGGTTTACTTCTTCATACAGAATGTCAATAGGAGCGCCTCAAAAGCGGCGGCCTACGATCAGCGGCTAGATCGTCCGCTCACCGGCATTCGAAGAGCATCATGAACCCCGCGTCCATGTGATCTTGCAGGTGACAATGAAAGAGCGCCGTCCCCGGCGTCGATGCCGTCTCGGTCACACTCGGCTCGCGGCCGATGATCCACGATACCGCGCTTCCGTTCTGGATCGATGGCACACCGAAGCCGGCAACACTCCACGACATGGCGCAGACTATGTGCTACCTGGTTGAAGCTGGGTTCCGTCAAGCAATGGGTGTCACCCTCGAACGCGGACGATTCGTAACGGCGCAGGACGACGAGCATTCGCCACTCGTGATCGACATCGACGATGTTTTCGCGCGGACGTACTTCCCGAACGAGAACCCGATTGGCAAGCGCGTGAATATCGGCGCGTTCGATGTGCAGGCGGAGATTGTTGGAGTCGTCGGGCATATCAAACAATGGCGCCTCGATGCCGATCCAAAATCAGCGGTTGAGGCACAGATCTACTATCCGTTCATGCAGCTGCCGGAGAAGCTGATGCCGCTCGCGGCGAATGGCGTCGCGGTTGTGCTGCGCACACAGGGTGACCCGGCCGTGATGATGACCGCCGTGCGCACCGCCGTCAATGCGTACGAGCCTGGCGACGTGATCTACGCGGCGCAGACCATGGACGATGTGATCGCGACGTCGTTCGCGGCACGAAAGCTCTCGATGATGCTGCTCACGGTATTCGCAGCGTTGGCGCTGTTGCTCGCGTGCGTCGGGATTTATGGCGTGATCGCATACCTCGTCGGGCAACGCACCCGCGAGATTGGCGTGCGCATTGCGCTAGGCGCCGAGCGCGCCGATGTCATGCGACTCGTACTCAAGGAAGGTGTGCGCATGGCGCTCGTTGGCGCGGCGGTTGGCACTCTCGCCGCGCTCGGCCTTACACGGCTCATGGCCGCGCAGCTCTATGGCGTCTCGGCGCACGACCCGCTCACCTTTGCTGGCGTTGCGGTAATGCTGATGCTCGTCGCGATCCTTGCGTGCTACATCCCCGCGCTGCGCGCGACGCGCGTCGATCCCATGGTTGCACTGAGGTACGAATAGCTCATGACCAACACAACTCTAGCTTGCCCGCCGTTCGCGACGCTTACTGCGCGACATTGCTCGAGATGATCCGCGCGCGCACTCCGCCGCGACTCACCTTCCCTGCGGCATTCCGCTCGAGGTGATCGACGAACCAAATGCGCTTGGGCGCTTTCACCGAGCCGAGTTCGGCCTTCACCCACGCGATCAGGTTCTCCGCCGAAACGTCCATTTCTTCGCGTACCACCACGGCCGCGTTCACCGCGTCGCCCCATTTCGCGTCTGGCATTCCGAACACCGCGCATTCCTCGACGGCGCGATGTTTCGCGAGGCACGCTTCGACGTCCGCCGGATAAACTTTGAAGCCGCCGGTGTTGATCACTTCGCGGAGCCGGCCGCGAATGAACAGATAGCCGCGGTCGTCGATCGTGCCGATATCGCCCGTGTGCAGCCAACCGTCGACGATCGTGCGAGCTGTCTCTTCTTCACGATCGAGATAGCCGCTCATGACGAGCGGGCCGCTCACTACTATCTCGCCGACTTCACCGGATGGAAGCAGTTCGCCAGTCGCGCTCACGATCCCAACCGTGACAACCGGCGAGGGGCGGCCGACTGATAAGAGATTCTCTTCTATTAGAAGCTCGTCGGCGCGCATGGCCGAGATGATTTGGGGCGCTTCGACTTGCCCGTAGGCGGTTTCGATCACCGGGCCTAGAGCGGATTGGCAGTCACGGATGCGTTGGGGTGGCATCGGGGCGGCGGAGTAGATCACGTGGCGGAGAGAACTACTTTTGCCGCGGGTGTACGCGGGTGCGCGCGGGTGGTCGATCAGGGCGTACAGTAGCGTGGGCGGGGCGTAGATCGTTGTCACGCCATGTGCGGTGATCGCGTCGAATATGATTTCGGGCTTCGCACTTTCTACGAGCACGTGCGTGCCGCCGACTTCCAACATCGGAAGCACAAAACAGGACGCGCCGTGCGTGAGCGGCGCCGCAATCAGATTCACATCGTCGGATTGAAACTCGAAGAAATCACGGAGTCCATCGGCCTGCGCGTTCACGCAGCGCTGCGACTGCACCACGGCCTTGGGCGCGCCGGTGCTCCCGCCGCTGAACTTGATGATCTGTGGATCTTCAGCGCCACGCTCAGCGCGAGCCGGCGTCTTGCCATCGTACTCGGCTATCATTTTCCGAATCGCTGCCGCGTCGTCAATGAGAATCGATGGACGGGTTGCGGCGATCATCGCATCGAGCTCAGCGCGCGCGTTTCGAAATCCGAGCGGCACCCACACCTTCCCAGCCGCGTACGTCGCGAGCAGCGCGACGAGATGCTCGTACGAATTGGAGAGACAGATTCCAACGCGACTTCCCGCCGCGCCGTCGCGCTCCTGAAACGCCGCGGCAACGGCATCAACCGCGCGCGCGAGGCCGGCATACGTGACGTCGCCGTCAGCCGTACCCGCGACCGCAACGGCATCGCGATTCCGTGCCACACTCTGATAGAAACGATCGATCGGCTGCAGCACTTGCTCCGTTGCGCGGGACAGAATAGTCTCGTGATGCACGACCCACTAAGTCAATCCACGTCAACTGTACGCCAATCCCGCGCAACGCATGAGCTTCCCAATACTCGGCCTGCACCACGTCACCGCCACCGCCAACGACGCACAGGCCGATCTCGATTTCGGTATGAAAGCGCTCGGCCTTCGCCTCGTAAAGAAGACGGTGAACTTCGATAACCGCGGCGTCTACCACTTCTATTATGGTGACGAGCACGGCACGCCGGGCACACTCTGGACAACCTTTCCATACAAACTGTTGAACGTCCCGCCCGGCGTGAAAGGCGCTGGGCAGGTCACGACGACTTCTTTCTCTGTGCCCGCAGGCTCGCTCGACATTTGGAAGAAGCGCCTGCGCGACCATGGCTTCACGGTGACCGACGCGCCGCCACGCTTTGGAGAAGAGTCAATCGTCGTCGCCGATCCGTCAGGCCTCGTGATCGAGCTCGTCGCCACCAAGAGCGACTCGCGCGCGCCGTGGACCTCGGGAGGGATCGACGTTGCGTCCGCAGTACGCGGAATTCACAGCGTTACGCTCACCGAAGCCAACCCCGATGTGACATTCGCATTCATGCAGGAATGGTTTGGCTTTGGAGTCGCCGATGAAATGGACGGACGCACACGCGTCTCGGTGAACGGCAGCGGCCCCGGCAAATCCGTCGACATTCTCAAATCAACAGACGGCCGCCGAGCGCACAACGGCGTTGGAACTGTGCATCACGTCGCGATGGCGATCGCCACTGATGAACAACAGCTCGAACTTCGCGCCGCACTGCTAAAGAGCGGGATCAGCGTGACGCCGGTGATCGATCGCTCATACTTCCATTCGATTTATTTTCGCGAACCCGGTGGCGTGTTGTTCGAAGTCGCCACTGTCGAACCCGGTTTCATGGTCGACGAGCCGCTCAACGAGCTCGGCAAAGGACTCAAACTTCCGCCGTGGGAAGAAGTGAATCGCGCTGATATCGAATCGCATCTCCCACCGGTGAAATACTGATCATGACACAAGCACATCCGCACGCCGACCAACCGGTGGCACACACCGGCGCGCCGCTCGAAAGTGCAAAAGCGGTGATGATCATGATTCACGGACGGGGCGCATCGCCGGCCGACATTCTCCCGCTCGGTGCGGAACTGAATACCACGCACGTCGCGTTCGTCGCACCGGCCGCGGCAGGCGGCGCATGGTATCCGCTCCCCTTTATTGCGCCGCGCGAGAAGAACGAACCGTGGCTCAGCTCCGCGCTCGAGGTAATCGAGTCACTGGTGATTGATTTGATGGATCGCGGATTCGAGCCCGAGCGAATACTTCTCCTCGGCTTCTCACAGGGCGCATGTCTCGCGGGCGAGTTCGCCATTCGACACCCACGCCGATACGGCGGGATACTCATGCTTAGCGGCGGGCTGATCGGCGCGCCGGGCACAACGTGGGATGATGTTACGACGGACGCGCTCGAAGACACACCGGTATTCCTCGGCTGCAGCGATGTTGACGCGCACATTCCCAAGGAACGCGTGATCGAGAGTGAGGCGGTGTTCACCCGGCTCGGCGCGCGCGTGAAGCGCACGCTTTATCCTGGCATGGGTCATCTCGTGAACAATGACGAAATCAATGAGGTCCAGTCGATCGTAGCCGAGGCGCTCGTGTAACCAACGACGATACGCCGCGGGTTTACGCGGGTTTACGCGGGTTTACGCGGGTTTACGCGGGTTTACGCGGGTTTACGCGGGTTTACGCGGGTTTACGCGGGTTTACGCGGGTTTACGCGGGTTTACGCGGGTTTACGCGGGTTTACGCGGGTTTACGCGG
>CAIVZZ010000014.1 GCA_903910555.1 uncultured Gemmatimonadota bacterium
CCGACGTGGCTGGCCGATTACAACGCGATCGCGCCGCACTCGGCGCTCAACTATCAATCACCGCAGCTGTACCGCCGCACCATGCTCGTCGCAGGTCCCATGAGCTAACCAAAGTGCCTCACGAACTGGGGTACACAGCACCCTCCGCCAAGCGCTTGCCGATCGCGCCCTGGCGCCGACACTCCTTTGCGCGCTTCCACATCAGCGGCGTCGACAGCCTGGGTTGCAGAGGCGGCATTGGTCGCATCGACGGGACAAACACGCGTCAATACGAACTCGACAAAACCCGCCGTCGCTCCGTCTCGACGCCAACGGTCGCGTTGATCGCGCGAGGGCGAGCTTGTCACGCATGAACGCGATACAAGGTCCACGATTCGGCGTTCAGAAAGACCCGCGTTAAGCCACTTGTCGAGTTCCGCGAGCGCGATCGGTGCTCTCGGTTCCTGTGCGGCAAGCTTGGCGGTCGTCACGCCAAGGAACGCCGCGAAAAACGGGATTGTGCGAAATCCGCTGCGCGTCGCGCAGTAGCGACGTCGCCAGCGCGAGGTTGGGGGAATCAAGGTTAGGGCAACCCTCACGTCTGACGTTCATCGATGTAGAACCGTCGATACGATCGCGACGGAGAGTCAGACGTGCGTCAGATCATAGAATCGGCCAGTCCGGGGATGAGATGGAATGATCCGATGCGGCGGTGCCTACGACGTCGGTGTCGCCTTCGAGAGCCGCTTGACCAGATCGTACAGAAACGCGTGCCCCTCGTAGAACGACTGCACTTTCATGCGCTCATCGCTCCCATGAAAGTGGATGTCATCACGATCAAAGAAGAATCCCTGCATTCCGTAGGTCGGGATTCCGGCCGCGCGCAGTGAACGACCGTCCGTGCCGCCCATCACCATGATCGGGATCGTCACGACGCCAGGCCATTGCTGCGACGTCACGGTCGAGACCGCCTGCATGATATCGGCGCGAAGCGGCGAGGCGGGGCCGATAAGCGGCGTGCCGATCACGGTGACTGCGACCGCGGTATCCGCGACCGCTTTCTGGAGTGCGCTGCGCACGTATTCGATTCCGTCCTCCGGCAGCACACGACAATTCACCGTCGCCGCCGCGAGCTGAGGGAGCGCGTTCAGCGCGTGTCCGCCTTCGAGCATTGTTGGAATGCATGTCGTGCGGAGGGTCGCGTTCCACTGGACTGACCCCTTGGCTACGCGCTGCATCGCCGCCTGCGAGCCGGCTGCGACCTGTTCCAAATCGGTTTTGGTCGCGCCCGATTCGGTTTTCGCCATCGCCTTGAAATACGCGGCGGTCACTTCGTTGGTCTTGAGCGGGAACTTGAATTGCGAAATCCGCGTGAGGGCGCCGGCGAGATGATAAATCGCATTGTCGTCAACGGGCAGCGAACTGTGGCCGCCCTTGTTGTGCACCTCGAGCCGTACGTTCATCAGCCACTTCTCGCTCACCTGTAGATCGTTCGAGATCTTCTTGCCGTCGACTGACTCGCCCCAGCCGCCTTCGTTGAGCGCGTAGTCGGCGTCGATCCAGTCGCGGTGATTCTTGACGAGCCAATCGACGCCGTTGAACGGACCGCCGCCTTCTTCGTCAGCGGTCAGCGCGACGATGAGATCGCGGTCGGGTTTGAAGTTCTCTTTCTTGTACTGAATGAGATTCGCGATCCAGACGGCGGCCTGCGCTTTATCGTCGCCGGTGCCTCTTCCATAGAAGTAGCCGTCCTTCTCGATCAGCTTGAACGGATCCATGCTCCAATCTTCGCGTTTGGCTTCGACGACGTCGGTGTGCGCGAGGAGCAGGATCGGTTTGCGTGCGCCGGTGCCGTGATAGCGGACGACGAGGTTCATCTTGGTGGGACTCGCGCCGTCGACGTGGATGTCGGAGGCGGGGAAGCCTGCGGCTAAGAGCCGGGCTTCAGCGGCGCGGGCGACGGGCGTGGTGGAGCCGGTGGTGAAGCCGGATTGGATTTCGATGAACTCTTTGTAGATCTCGCGGGCGAGGGCTTGCTCGGCGGCGGGGCGCGTGCTTTGTGCATGCGCAGGAATCGCGATGCCGAACGCGGAGATCGCGAGCGCAGTAAGTATCGGACGTTTCATCACGCTTTCCCACGAGAAGTGTTGAACTCGGTGAATGGCACAAGCATCGGGACCCGCGCGGCGTATGCATCATACTGCTCTCTTCCAAGCTGCTCGCGCAAGAAACGCTCCTCGAGGCGGGCCTTGATGTACCAGCCGCTGGTCAAAATTGCGAGGCCGGCGAGCGCGGCAATGCTTGACCGCTCGATCGCCATCGCCGCGGTTGCGAAAATGATGCCGGTATAGATCGGGTGGCGGACTAACGCGTACGGGCCCGTGTCGACGACATGATGCTCGGCTTTGCGCGTGATGCTCGCGGACCAGAGTCGGCCGAGGTGGATGCGCGCCCACCAGGTGAAGAGAAAGCCGGCGATGGTTATGGCGGCGAGGAGCCAGCCGAGCGGGTCGGCGGCGGTCCAGAGTGCGCGGCCGTACCAGGGCGCGCGATCATAGACACCGCAGAGCAGGAAGACGCCGGTGATTGTTACCAGCCGATAGAATCGTTCGCGGTGCCAGCCGGGGCGGGCGCTGGCGGGAGCGCTCCAGAGAGCGGCGGCAATCCAGCTGAGGATCCAGGCGGCGCTGGCGTAGGACATTACGGTGAGGGGGGTCATCCTAGGGGCAAGAATAGCGATCAGTCGCTGCGGCCGCCAAGTGAATCTCAGGCGCGCCCGACCCATTGCGAGATGGCTTGATTCCGTATCGCCGTTTGCCTACGCGACCGGAATGGGGCTATTGTCGCAACTCCCTCGCGACCCCTTCGCTGCATCCCCACGAAAAGTCAGGTAGCGTGACCCTCCTCGACGAGTTCACGAGCAAATGCAATAGTGTGTTTCTCCAACAGCTCGTAGCTGTCGGACATGCTGGAGCCTATTCCACCGCGTTCTCGGTGATGAACGGGAGTACGTTCGCGGTGCCAGCGCCCGGCACCGCTGGCCTGACGTTCAAGCTAAACAGCGACGATCTCGGGCTTGCGGACACGATCAAGCCGGGGTTCGATGTCCTGTTTACCGGGACGGGAGTAACCGCCCCAGCGGCCGGTTCCCCTGATTCCATTGTATGGGCTGCTTCGATTTACCCGCCGAACCCGCCACCTGATTCGGTCAAGTTCGAAGGGATCGACGTCACGATCAATTCAATAACCGGCACTTTGACGACAGTTCTCTCGGCGATCTCGCCGATCACGAATCGTCGCAACGCAGCAGGAACCGTTGAGATGGGTGCGATACTGCTGCAAGGAACGGGGATGGCAGCGATGCCCACGTTGGCAGATCAACTGCAGTTCGGGACGAGCCTGATCGCGCTTCCCGTGAGCGTCGATCTGTCAACTGTGCAGCTTGTCGCGCTCGAACCGATACCGCCTATTCCGCCGGCGAACGTCGCCGCGTTTGTTACGCCTCGCGTATCCGGCCGGTGCGGACAGTGGCGAGAAGAAGGAAAACAGGTCACGGTCGATGCGCACCTCACCGGCGTGCGCCCCGGAATCGATACGGTCAGGTGGATTCAGTTCGGGGTCCTTTGGGTATCGGCGGCTAATCCAGCGGTGACGCAGCTGCTCGCTTTTACCGCGTTCGGATCGAGTTGCACATTTATGTTGCCGTCGCAGCTCGGCAGGGTCACGGTCTCACTTTCGGTGCACGTCGACACCGCTTTGTTCCCCGAAGCGGTTTTTCGCGCGCCGTCGGTTTCATTTGATATGGCGTCGCTTGGCGCCGTACAGCGATGCGAGGCGATCCTAGGAGTGCTTCACGCGGTACGGGAGATTCCTGAACGCTATGGAATGGGGGATCCCGGACCGGTCGAGTTTGAAAATGTTGTGACTGAAGCGTCGCAAGCGGAGCAGCTCGCGAATCTGCACGCGTCGGCGCAACAGCTGGTGACCGCGAGCACCGCGCTCGAGCATATCGTCGCGAAGTCGATCGCTGCGTTGCGCGAAGCATAGGTGAGGCGGCGCTGAGCGGGACGCCGCCGCAGTCGCGACGTCCCGCTCATGCGATCGACTCGAACGCGGCAGTGACGCTAACGTCGATCGGGAGGTGACCGTAGATTCCACCGCACCCCCACTCGACAAGATGATGCACTCTCAGAGATCGATCCTCGTCGCGTTGCTCGTCGGTGCGACTGCGCTCCGATCCGTCGGTGGTCAGTCTGCCGCCCCCTACGACGCCCTCCTAACCGACCACACCCTGATGATCCCCACCCGCGACGGCATCCGCCTCGCGACGGAGATCTATCGCCCCGCCAAAAACGGCGTCGCCGTGAACGAGAAGTTTCCCGTTCTCCTCACTCGCACTCCGTACGACCTCGCCACTTCTATAAAACAAGCCGAGTTCCTCGCGCAGCACGGCTACGTAGTCGCCCTCCAAAACATCCGCGGCCGCTACAAGTCCGAAGGGAAGTTCATGAAGGTGCAGCCCGCGGACGCGACCGACGGCTACGACGTCATCGAGTGGCTCGCAAAACAGCCGTACTCAAACGGGATCGTCGGCATGTTCGGCACCTCGTTCGCCGCGCACACGCAAGCCGGCGCCGCGATCCTCCATCCGCCCGCGCTCAAAACGCTCGTCATCAACATGGGCGGGATGTCGAACGCGTGGGATCACGGCGTTCGCTATCGCGGCACGTACGAAATGGGCCGGCAGCTCACCTGGGCCTGGGAGCAGCTCGCCGCCGACACACGCGATTCAAACGTGAAGAAAGTTCTCGCTCGCGAGAAAGTGGAAGACTGGTACAACGTCCAGCCGATGCGCCGCGGGCTGAATCCACTCTCGGTGAATCCCGAATACGAAAGCTGGTACATCGATTTCTTCGAGCACGCGGACTACGACGCGTTCTGGAAGGATCCAATGGTGAATTGGTCGGAGCACTACGCGGAGACGTCCGACATTCCGATGATTCACATCGGCGGATGGTACGACATCTTCCTCGCGGGGACTTTCAATAATTTTGTCGAGCTCGGCAAAATCAAAAAGTCGCCGCAGCGTATCATGGTCGGACCGTGGACGCACCATGGAAACATGCGCCCCTATGCGGGCGACGTTTCGTTCGGTCCGACTGCGGCGATCGCCGACTTCGACGACAATTTTCATCTCCGCTGGTTCGATCATTTCCTGAAAGGGAAGGCAACCGGCGTCGAGAATGAAGCGCCGGTGCGGTTGTTCATCATGGGGACGGGCGACGGGCACAAGGATGCCGATGGTCGTCTCTTTCACGGTGGCTACTGGCGCGATGAAACAGCGTGGCCGATCCCCGGCACTCGCATGGTGCCGTACTACTTTCACGGCGATGGATCCTTGTCGACGACGAAGCCCGCGAAGCGCGAGTTGTCGTCGACGACATACACGTTCGATCCGCGTCATCCCGTTCCAACAATCGGCGGCGGTTCGTCTGCACGTTTGAAAGACGGCGCGTACGACCAGCGCGAAGATCCGCGGTTCCCGCCGTCGCAGCCTCCTTATATGCCGCTGCGCAGTCGCGCCGACGTTGTCGTTTTCGAGACTGAGCCGCTCGCGCAGGACATGGAAGTCACGGGACCGATCAAAGTGACGCTCTACGCATCGACCAATCGTACGGATACGGACTTTACGGCGAAGCTCATTGACGTCTATCCGCCGAGTGATTCGTGGCCCGGGGGATTCGATCTCAACCTCACCGACGCCATCATCCGCGGCCGCTATCGCGCGACGCGCGATCACGCAGTGATGCTCACTCGCACCGAAGTCTATCCCTTCACGATCGAGCCGTTCCCAACCGCGAACGTCTTCAAGAAAGGCCATCGCATTCGCGTCGATATCTCGAGCAGCAACTTCCCGCGCTTCGATGTCAACCCAAACACCGGCGAACCACTCGGAAAAAACCGCCGCATGATCACCGCGGACAACACGATCTACCACAGCGCGCAGTACCCGTCGCAGATCATTCTCCCTCTCGCACCGGCACGCGCGAAGTGAGCGAGCTCGCGCATTCGGCGCTGACTTCAACCGAGCGCCGCGCCAAAATCGGCGCGGTGCTCCGCGTCGCGAGCGGAAACTTCCTCGAGATGTACGACTTCATCGTCTACGGCTACTACGCCACGTACATCGCGAAGACGTTCTTCCCCACGGGCAACGAATTCGCATCGCTGATGCTCTCGCTGATGACGTTCGGTGTCGGCTATCTCATGCGGCCGATCGGCGCCATCGTACTCGGTGCTTACATCGATAGAAAGGGAAGGCGACAGGGGTTGATCATCACACTCGGCCTGATGGCGATCGGCACGCTCACGATCGCGGTAACTCCTGGCTACGCGACTATCGGTTTACTCGCTCCGATGATCATCGTCGCTGGCCGCCTGCTGCAAGGCCTTTCCGCCGGCGTCGAACTCGGCGGCGTTTCCGTGTACCTCGCTGAAATAGCAACGCCGGGCCGCCGAGGATTTTATTGCTCCTGGCAATCGGCTAGTCAGCAACTTGCCGTTGTATTCACGGCGCTGCTCGGTCTCGCGCTGACCGTCTATGTAAGCGCCGATGACATGTCCGCATGGGGATGGCGCGTGCCGCTGCTGGTCGGCTGTCTGATCATCCCGATCATTTTCTGGCTCCGCCGTTCGCTCGAGGAAACCGCCGCGTTCCAGCATATGGCGCACCACCCGCGGCGCACATCAGAAGTTCTTCGCCTCGTCGGCGAAAATTGGAAACTGATTCTCGCGGGCATGATGCTCGTCGCGTTCACGACGACCTGCTTTTACCTGATCACCGCGTACACGCCGACGTTCGGGAAGCAGGCGCTGCATCTCGAACCGTGGAAGACCTTCGTCGTTACGCTCTGCGTCGGGCTTTCGAATTTCACTTGGCTGCCGATCGCAGGAGCGGTTTCGGATCGCATTGGCAGGCGGCCATTTCTGATCCTCGTACCCGTGCTGACGATCCTCACTGCGTATCCGGCAATGCTCTGGCTCGTCGACGGGCCGAGTCTCGACAAGCTGCTCGCCGTGGAACTCTGGTTCTCGTTCCTATTCGGCGTTTACAACGGCGCGATGATTCCGTTTCTCACGGAGATCATGCCCGTCGAGGTGCGCACCGCCGCGTTTTCACTTGCGTACAGTCTCGCGACAGCGGTGTTCGGCGGCTTCACGCCGGCGATCGCGACGTATTTGATCGAGCACACTGGGAACAAGGCTTCGCCGGCGATCTGGCTCTCGCTCGCCGCAGGAGTGAGCCTTCTCGGCGTGATCATGTCGCGGCGCGCCGATAACCCGCGTAAACCCGCGTAAACCCGCGTAAACCCGCGTAAACCCGCGTAAACCCGCGTAAACCCGCGTAAACCCGCGTAAACCCGCGTAAACCCGCGTAAACCCGCGTAAACCCGCGTAAACCCGCGTAAACCCG
>CAIVZZ010000015.1 GCA_903910555.1 uncultured Gemmatimonadota bacterium
ACCTTGGCCTTGAACGCCGGGGCGTGGTTCCTGCGATTCCGTTTCGACATCACGAGCTCCTGGGTAGTGGACGAAAGGTTCGTCCGGAGAGCCCGCTTGTCCACTCATCCTAGCTGTTCAGAAAACCGAGGCCACTTCTGTAGTGGACTTCGTCTGGTTCCTGCGCGTGTAAAGGAACTATGACAATCGCGCACACGGCCGCCGTGAGCACCATCATGCGCCCGACTTTCATATATTCATCGTACCCACGCCGCCACCCTATTCGGAGACCAGATGAAGTTACTTCGTATCGTCCTCGCGGGCCTCGCTCTTCCGGTTGCGATCGCCGCACAGCAGCCGGCGACGCCGCAGGCCAACCCGATCGTCGCGGCGTTCAAGGGACGCATCGCGGGCGCGCACCGCAACATCGCACAGGCATTCGACTCGATTCCGGAGTCGAAGTTCGGCTACAAGCCGACGCCGGCGCAACTGACCTTCGGATACATCGCGCAGCATGTTGCCAGCGACAGCTACCTGTTCTGCAGCAACTTCGGCGCGATGAAGCCGACGATCGACGCGAAGGACAGCTCGACGCCGGATTCAGTGAAGGCGACGTGGCCGAAGGCGGAGCTCGTGGCCAAGCTGAAGGCTTCGTTCGCGTTCTGCGACGCAGCAATCGAGCAGGTCACCGACGCGTCGCTCCCCGATGCGATCTCGTTCACCTTCGGCGGCGCCGAGAGAAAGTCGACGCGCATCACCATGGTACTCGGCCACGCGCTCGACCTCACCGATCACTACAGCCAGATCTCGAACTACATGCGCCTGAACGGCATGCTTCCCCCGTCGGCGCTGCCGCGCCCGGGCCGCGGCGGCAACTAGTCGGCAGCTAGGCGGCAAGCAGACGGCAACGGAGTCACGCCGCCGTCGCAGGACGGTATCGAACGCAGTTTGACGAGTGCGGAGCGCCGATTGGCGCTCCGCACTCGCTGGCAAATTTCGGTCACCGTGATTCAATTACTGCGCGCTGGAATGACCAACCGATCGCTCGCCCATTTTTCGCCGTGCGACGCACGCACCGGCGTTCATCCTCCGATAATCAATGACCAAGTTCACGAACAAAATCCTGTTCGTCGGCTACGGCGCTGTCGCCGAATGCACGCTGCCGATCCTCTTCAAGTATCTCGAAGTTCCGCCGGGAAATATTACCGTGATGGATTTCGAGGACCGCTCCAAGAAACTCGAGCAGTGGACCGCGAAAGGCGTCCGCTTCGTGCGCGACCGCGTCACGAAAAAAAATATGGGTGCGCTCCTCGGCAAATTCGTCGGCGCGGGCGACGTCATCATCGACCTCGCGTGGAATATCGACGCGTGCGAAATCCTCGATTGGTGCCACAAGAAAGGCGTGAACTACGTCAACACGTCGACTGAGTTGTGGGATCCGTACGCAGCCGGTCCAAAGCAGCACCCGACTGAAAAGACGCTCTACTGGCGGCATATGAACGTCCGTCGCATGATGGCGAAGTGGAAAACGAAGGGCCCGACGGCGGTGCTCGAGCACGGCGCGAACCCCGGCCTCATCTCGCACTTCACCAAGCAGGGACTGCTCGACATCGGCGCCGCGTCGCTCGCAGATAAGAAGTTCAAAGCGAAGCCGGCGGAGAAGATCGCCGAACTGATGGCGACGCAGCAGTGGAACCACCTCGCCCACAAGCTCGGCGTGAAGGTCATCCACTGCTCCGAGCGCGACACGCAGATCAGCGACAAGCCCAAGCAGGTCGACGAGTTCGTCAACACCTGGAGCATCGAAGGCTTCCGTGAGGAAGGACAGACCACGGCCGAAATGGGGTGGGGAACACACGAGAAGGAACTCCCCGCGCACGCGTTCAAGCACAAGGAAGGTCCCAAGAACCAGATCTGTCTCGCGCGCATGGGGATGGACACGTGGGTTCGCACGTGGGTGCCGAACTACACCGAGCGCGGAATGGTCGTGCGCCACGGCGAGGCGTTCACGATCTCCGACCATCTGACCGTGTGGGAGAAGGGAAAGGCCGTGTACCGGCCGACGGTGCATTACGCCTACTGCCCGAGCGACGCGGCAATTGCATCACTGAATGAGATGCGCGGGTACGACTACAAGCTGAACGACAATCAGCGCATCATGAACGACGAGATCACCACCGGCTCAGACATCCTCGGCGCGTTGATCATGGGCCACTCGTACAATTCATGGTGGACCGGCAGCGATCTCAGCATCGAAGAATCGCGCCGCCTCGTGCCGCACCAGAATGCAACCACGATGCAGGTCGCGATTTCCGTTGTGGCCGCCACCGTGTGGATGATCGAGAATCCGGAGATGGGCGTCGTCGTTCCGGACGATCTTCCGCACGAGTTCGTACTTCGCATCTCGAAGCCATACCTCGGCAAGTTCATCTCGACGCCGAGTGACTGGACGCCGTTGCGCGACTACAAGAACCCATTCCCGGGCTACAACAAGCCGCAGCACGATCTTCGCGACCCGTGGCAGTTCAAGAACTTCCTCGTGAAGGACGGCGAATGATCTCGAAGGCCCGCCTAAAGCAGCTGGCCGAGAAGTTTGGAACGCCGCTGCTCGTCATCGATCACGACGAGCTGCGGAAGAACTATCGGATGTTCCGGAAATATCTTCCGCGCGTGCAGCCGTACTTCGCAGTGAAGGCGGGCGCGGATCCGGCGGTCGTTCGCACGCTGTTCAAGGAAGGTTCGAGTTTCGACGTCGCGTCGATGCCCGAGTTTGATCTGGTCTACGACAACATCAAGAAAATGCCCGCGAAGAAGCGGCAGCAGTGGATCTGGGACAAGATCATTTACGCGAACCCGATCAAGCCGATCGAGACGCTTACGGAGCTCGATCAGTACAAGCCGCTGGTGACGTTCGACAACCTCGACGAGATCGAGAAGATCGCGGAGCACGCACCGCGTGCGGGGTTGGTATTGCGTCTGAAAGTTTCGAACACGGGGGCGATGGTCGAGCTGTCATCGAAGTTCGGCGCAACTTCGGGTGAGGCGGTCGACCTGATTCTCGAGGCCGACCGTCGCGGGCTCGTGGTAGAAGGCGTGAGTTTTCACGTCGGCAGCCAGACGACCAACTATCAGAACTACGTCGAGGCGCTGAACCTCACGGCGGATATTTACGCGGAAGCAAAATCACGCGGCTACACGAAAATGAACCTCGTCGATATCGGCGGCGGCTTTCCTGCGCCGTACGATTCGACCGTTCGCCCGTTCAAAGAGCTCGCGCGAATTATCAATTCCGAAATCAAGCGGCTCTTCCCGAAGGAGATCGAGATTCTCGCGGAGCCGGGGCGTTTTTTTGTTGCGACCGCCGGGTACGCCGTCTCGAAGATCATCGGCAAGTCAGTGCGTGATGGGAAGCCGTCGTACTACTTGAACGACGGCGTGTACCACACGTACTCGGGACAGATTTTCGATCACGCGAAATATCCGGTGAAGGCATTCAAGCGTGGCAAGACAAAGCTGTCGGCCGTGTTTGGCCCAACATGTGATGCGCTCGACGTCATCTCGATGGCGGAAGATCTTCCCGATCTCAATCGCGGTGAGTTCGTGTACAGCGAGATGATCGGCGCGTATACCTATGCGTCGGCTACGACGTTCAATGGGTTCTCACCGGCAACTGTGGTTCACGTCAACGAGTAGTCTGTCGATCACCGGCCGACTCGTCGGGATCAGGCGTCCAGAAATTCGTCGGCTGCGCGCATGAAGTCATCTGGATGCGTCCAGATCAGTGAATGATCGGCGTCGACGATGACGACGAGCCGGGAACCGGCAATCCCCGTGTGCAGCATCCTCGCGTGGTGGATCGGCACGGCGTCATCGTTTGATCCGGCAATGACGAGCGTCGGGCACTTGATCTCGCCGAGGCGGAGTCTGCTATCGAACATCATCGTCTCCGTCCACG
This sequence comes from uncultured Gemmatimonadota bacterium, assembly GCA_903910555.1. GTDB lineage: Bacteria > Gemmatimonadota > Gemmatimonadetes > Gemmatimonadales > Gemmatimonadaceae > Fen-1231. The sequence goes on from CAIVZZ010000015.1 coordinate 3,935, forward strand.
CCGCCAGCATCAAGGATCGGTCCTGACTCGCGATCATCGCGGCAAGCCAATCGCCCCGTTTCCTGCCGAGGCCTTTCGCGCCCTGACGTACGACGAGGTTCGCAAACCGCCGCATGCCGAGAACTCGAATCAAGACCGGCGCGAGATGCCCTTCGAGCCGCTCGCGCAACGTCGCCATGTTGAAAGCATACGTGCAGGCGAGCACCAGTCGCGAGCAGCATTCCGGATGTTCGAGTACGAGTTGCTGGGCGATCGCGCCGCCCTGCGAATAGCCCAGGATGGCCGCTGGGCCGGTGCCGAGTTGATCGAGCAGGGCCGCCAAGTCGGATGCGAGGTGCGACACGTCGTACGGCGGCGGGAGGGCGCGGCTCTTGCCGTGGCCGCGCAGATCCGGGACGATGACGCGATGCCGTGCGGAGAAGTGCTCGATTACCGGCTCGAACATTTCGCCGGTCGCCATCAAGCCGTGAATCAGGAGCAACGGCGGCCCGGCGCCGTGCTCAGCGAAGTAGAGCCCGGCCATTATGGATAGACCTCCCACAGGTAGTAATCTTGTCCGTACCAGTGGTTGGCGAGCGTAGCGATGCGCTGGTATCCCGCTCTCTCGAGAACTGATTTCGATTTCAGATTGTCCGTTCGCGAATCGCACCAGATTTTGTGCGCGCGGCGGGCCGGGAGTGTTCCGGCGAGCGCTGCGAGGAGCGCCGTTCCGATGCCGCGCCCCCGGGCTCGCGCCGCCGTGCCGAACCACGAGAGCCAAACCGTGCCGTCGTCAAACCGGCTCAGGCAGAATCCTGTGAGTCCCTCGTCGTCGCGCGCGACGATCACCGCATGCGGATCCTCCGCGGCGAGCGCGCGAATTGCGTCCGGAGTGTACTTGGCGAACTCGGCATGCTTGGCACGCTCGCTGTAGATGTCGAGACGCTCGATGGTCTCGCGCATCAGCGTCGCAAGTGCGTTGATTTCATGATCCGCCGGTGGTCCGATCGTTGGAAGAGTCACGAGATCCGGGCTCTGGGTTGCCGTACTGTAACCAAATCGCCTGCGATCTCGTAGGAGATCCCATGGAAATCTCAACGGCGCAGCGCGAGGTCCGCGCCCACTTCGTCGGCGGATTCTACGGCCAGCTCGTCTCGGCCACTCTCTGGATGATCGCGGCGAGTCTCGGAACCTGGAGCACGACTCGCGCGGCAATCACGACGGTGGTCATCGGCGGCTTTTTCATCTTCCCGGTGACGACACTCATTGTTCGCGTTCGTTCGTCGTGCTGTCGTCGCGCGCGAATCCAGGTAAGCGTCGCCGGGCCGTTATGACTCTGCCTTCGCGCTGGATACTTTTTCGAGCGTCCGGCGTAAGGTGCAGCATGCCAACTAGCGCCGCGAGCGCTGCGGGTTGCTGGCGGCGGGTTGAGACCGGTACACGCCTGAGCTTGAGAACATGACCGGACGTTGAACGAGTAACGACCGGAAATCGCGTACCGCTTTGAGCGGTTCTAAGGCGCAACGGTCGCGCACAAGAAAAGTCAGATCTGCGGGTGCGATTCTCGCGAGACTCTGCCGGTTGCCGCCTTCGCGAGTTGTCGGCATACTCCCCTCTGTACGGTCGCCACGTTCACTCACCGGGAGTGGTTCCATGTTTCGTCGCATCATCGCACACTCGACGCTTGCGCTTGCATTCGTCGCCGCCAACTCACACGCTCAGCAAGCGGCAGCTCGCCCATTCGGCATCGACGATGCGCTCAACATTCGCTCGTCGCGGATCGAGGACGTAAGCGCAGACGGGCGATTGGTGGCGCTCACCGTGCGCGTGCGCCGTGATGCGCTCGGCGTGGACAATGCGCGCTATGGCGATCCCACCTACGTGACGCCGTCGCCCGCCGAGTTCGAACTGATTGACGCCACGAGCGGGCAGACCCGTTCCATCCTGCCGGGAAAAGTGCAGGTCCGCGGCGCAACGTTCACGAAGGACGGCAGCAAGCTCGCGTTCTTCGTTCAGAAAGGCGATGACTGGACGGTAGACATCTATGATGTAAGCGCCAACAAAGTTCGACAGATTGCGGCGCACACCACCAAACAGGTCGCGTCCAACTCGCCGCTCTCTTGGGCGCCTGACGGCAAATCGTTGCTCGTCACGCTGCGCCCGGAGGGATGGGCCGCCAGTTCCCGCGCCGCATATCTCGGAATCGCGGAAGGACCGATCGTCGTGCAGGACGCAAAAGAGCCATTCCTATCGTGGGACGCGGTGCGCAATCTGAGCGAACATCAGATCCCCGCAATCGTGACCGTGGCCGATGGCACTGTTCGCGAAGTCCTCCCCGACACGCGGATTACCGCGCCGAGATTCTCGCCCGACGGTTCGTATATCGTGTACGGCACGACCGAGCCGAAGAAAACGTCGTACGACAACACCTCGGGCACCGAGTACGGCGTATTCAAACTCTCGCTCGCGGCGGGAAGCAAGCCGGACACTCTGGTGAATCCCGCGGAACGCCGCATCGCGGCGCGGTGGAACGACGCGGTCACCGCGTTTGCGTACGCCGATCGCGGCAACATTTTCGTCCACGGCCTCGGCCCGGACAGCGCGCGCAACCTGACCGCGAAATATCGACGCCCCGTATCGAAGACCGATACCACGCGGGCGTCGTACACGCTCGTTGACTGGCGCCCCGACGGCGGCGCACTCCTCGTGAGCGGCAAGGATGGCTATTACGTCCTTGATGTGCCCACCGATTCCATGTCGCTGATTTATCCGCTCGAGGCCGATTCGTCGACGAGGCCCACGCGTGCGTTCGTGACGTGGAGCAAGGACGGCCGCAGTCTCTACTTCTCGCGATCGGCCAAGGATCGCTGGGCGCGCGGCCTCGAACGGTTCGACGTCGCCACCAAGCAGGCGGCGGAACTCACTCAAGACGCGAACCTCTACGGCTCGTGGCACGTGTCGGATGATGGCGCCCGGTTCGTGTTCGAGCGTTCCGACGGTGACCATCCGAACGACGTGTTCACTGCCGGGAGCGGCTTCTCGAATCCGCACGCGCTCACCAATCTCAACCCGCAACTCGCAGATGTCGCCCTTTCGCACACCGAGCTCGTCAGCTATCGCGACGCGGACGGGAAGAAGCTTTATGGAGTACTGTATTATCCCACCGACTACGTGGCCGGGAAGAAATATCCACTCGTCGCCGAACTGTACGAAAATTATTTCGACAACGGCTACAGCGAACAGATGGACTTGATGGCGTCGCGCGGATACTTCGTGCTTCACCCATCGGTGAACCTCGAGATCGGCTATCCCGGCGAATCGTGGGAGAAGGGCGTGCTGTCGGCGATCAACACGCTCATCGAGCGCGGCCTCGTCGATGACAAGAAACTCGGTGTCTTTGGCACAAGTTACGGCGGCTACGCCACCAATCTGCTCATCACGCAGACCGATCGCTTTGCCGCGGCGGTGAACATCTCGGGAAAAGTCGACATCATCTCGTTCCTGGGTGACAGTCCGAAGATTGGCACGCGGAATTACAACGCGGCGGAGAAGGGGCAGGATCGCATCGGTGCGACGCTCTGGGAGGCTCCGATGAAGTACATCCAGCACTCGGCGATCATGTTCGCCGATCGCATTCACACGCCATTGCTCATGCTCACCGGCAAACAGGACTGGAACGTGCCGGATACAAACGAGCGCGAGATGTATTACGCGCTGCGGCGGCTCGGGAGAGAAGCGGTTTGGGTGCAATACGCTGACGCCGGCCACGGTGCGGGACGCGCCGGCAACGAAGCCGATTTCCGCGATCACTGGACGCGGATGTTCGCCTGGTTCGGCGATCACTTTGAAAAGGGCGCAACGAAGCACCCGGCGTCGGATGGAGGTCGATAAGGAATCCTAATGGCCGAACTGGCGACTGCACTTTCATCTTGGACGAATTTCTACGTCATCGTAGGATCGTCCGCCGGCGCGCTAGTTGGTCTGCAGTTCGTGGTGATGGCGCTGATCTCCAACCGGCAGGTTGGCGTCAACGAGGGCACGCTCAACGCATTCGGCACCCCCACGGTGGTGCATCTCGCCGTCGCGCTCGTAGTGTCGGCGATGATGTGCGCTCCATGGCCCTCGTCTGCGCCGCTCACGATCGCGCTGGGAGCGGGGGGCCTCGCCGGACTTGGCTACTGCGTGATCGTCGTACTCCGTGCGCGTCGGCAATCGGTATATCAGCCGGTGATGGACGACTGGATCTGGCACACCGTGTTCCCGTGCATGAGCTACGCGTCGCTCGCGTCGATCACTCTATTGGGTGACCATCCACGCCGCGCCGCGTTCATCGCTGCCGCCGGCGTGCTCAGCCTTTTACTGATCGGCATTCACAACGCGTGGGATACAGTGGCGCATGTTGTGATCATGAACGCGGCCGATGCCGCGAAGAAAACCGACTGACGAACTCAAAGGCTCACTGCTATGGACATCAAGCGAATCGGGTCCCGGCCGTCTGTAAAAGGGCCGACTGAATACTTCACCGGCACTGTGCGCATTGATCCGCTGAACGAGGCGCCGTCGCCCGCGCGAGTCGTCGCCGCGCGCGTCACCTTCGAACCTGGCGCGCGCACGGCGTGGCACACCCATCCGTTCGGCCAGACTCTTGTCGTCACGGACGGCTGCGGGAGAGTGCAGCGCGCAGGCGGACCGATCGAAGAGATCCGGCCAGGTGACGTCGTCTGGATTGCGCCCGGCGAGAAACACTGGCACGGCGCTGCGCCATCGACGGCAATGACGCATATCGCGATTCAGGAGAATCTCGACGGGAAAGCCGTCGACTGGATGGAGTATGTCACCGACGAGCAGTATCAAGGCTGACATCATCGCGAAAGCCTTTCGCCAGCAGCCAGAGCGAAAGCGCCAACTGCGTGAGGCCGAGCGGTGCCAGCATCGGGAATACGACGCTATGCCCAAAATACGGCATTGCGACCGACGTGATTTGCAGCAATACGGCCGCCAATCCAAGCAGCGGAATCACGCGCGGAACGAACGCAAATCGAATCAGCGTGACATACAGGATGAACATCGCGCAGCCCGACAGTATGATCTGCGTGAAGTGCGCCCAGTTCCGCGACGCGGCGACAACCAGTTTGAGTTGCTGAAAGGCCCCTTGGTCGGCAACTGCAGCGTTCGTATATGCCTCGCTCAGCGAGAGCATCGACATCACGTTCATGTGCTCGACGACTGAAATCGCGAGACACACGGTCGCGAGCGCGAAGAGCGTCAGCGCCAGGCGCTCACTGCGGCGGCGCACCATCGCAAACATGGTGACCGCGATGGCGAGCCAGATTCCGCCAAACGCGATACCGAGCAACGCGGACACGGCGATCTGGGTGGCGTGGGGAGCAGCGGTGTGCAAGAACCCCGCAGGATCGAACAGGGGAGTTTCCAGCACGAAGTTGACGACGTAGCTGCCGGCCATCTGCAGGAAGATCAATGCGCCGACGATTCTGCCAGCGCGGAGTGTGTTTTCCATAACCACCGTACGCGCGGCCGTGCGGCATGTTTCGGATGGACGCTATCCTTTGCGCACGACCCACGTTGTCATGCAGCGCTGCCCTTGGACGACGGTCGTCTTGAGCGGGTCGAGAAGCGTTCCGCCCAGCTCTCTGGTCAACGTCATCAGGAGCGCTTCATCCACGAGATAGCGCTCTGATTTATCCGGCAATCGGAACCGGCGCCCGCCGAGCGATTCACCGCGGCCGTCGAAGCCAATCGATGAGGCCAGTCTGCAAAAGAACACGCCGCCAGGTTTGAGAGCTCGCCAACAGCCGTGCAGCATCGCCCTGAAGTCGGCGTCATCCTTCGCGAAATGCAGAACGGCGTTGCAGATCACGACATCGGCAAGAGATTCTGGAAACGAGAGTGCCGCGAGCGGCTCGGCGCGAAAATTATCTTCCGGCAGAGCAGGGGCGAGCCGCGCGACCAGGCTGCGTACCTCCGCAATCGCCGCAGGATTCACATCCGCGCCGAACACTTCGTAGCCCGCTTGCAAGAGATAGACGATGTTACGCCCGCCGCCACAGCCGGCGTCCAGAATGCGCATTCCCGGCGAAATGCGGCCGCGCAGAAGCTGGTCGAACAGGTAGATATCGACCGCGCCGAACTGCTCCGTCAGCGTCGGCGTCATGCGTACCTACTCAAATGCCGGCGTACCACGCGTAACCGTTGTCCGAGTCGATACCGCCGAGGCCTTTGCCGAACGGCTTCAAGTCGTCGGTCACGGTGATGCGCGTGATGTACTTCACGCTTTTGTAGCCGAGCTGTCGCGGAACGCGCATGCGCAGCGGTCCGCCGAACGGAACCGGAAGGTCGGTGCCGTTCATCGTGTGCGCGACAATGGTTTGTGGATGCAGCGCATCGGCCATGTCGATGCTTTCATACCACTCGGGCTGAATCGACTGGTAGACGACGTACTTCGCAGACGGATGCACACCCACGTCGCGCAGAATCTTCTCAAGCGGCACGCCGCTCCACTCGGCGATGTAATCCCATCCCTCCTCGCATGCGACCATCGTGATCTGACTCTGGCTCGGCGCGAGCTTCAGCTCTGCGACGGAGTACGCCTTTGGCCGCGCGACCATCCCGTCGACCTTGAGGCGCCAGCCTTCAAATCCGCCCGCCTGAAGTGGCGCGAATTCGGCGGGAAGCGTATTGACCTCGTTGGCAAATGGCTTCGCGGAGATCTTGTCGCGTGAGAACTCCTGTGCCATCGAATGACGTGTGAGCAGCCGCTGTGCCGCATAAGTGAGCGATTCGCCGGTTCCGTATAGCACGCCGGAATCCGGTGGAATAAGTCCATTCGCGCTCGCGATTTTTGCGAGCGCTCCGACTCCGGCGACTCCTGCCGCTGCGGCCAGTCCGGTCGTGATAAGCTCGCGACGTGAAATATTGCTCATGCGCGCTCCTCCGCTTTTGAAAGCCGTCCTGTAATCATAGAGCCGACCCGTTCACGGAATCCTGAGAGGACCACCATCGCCACATGCACGATCAGGAATGACACCAGCAGAATCGTGACCGCGAAATGGATGGTGCGCGCCGCCTGCCGGCCACCTAATATCGTGACCGCACCGGGAAACACCGACGTAAACGCCGGCGACATGTCGAGGCCGGTCCAGATGATCAGTGGGAACAGGACGAAGATCACACCCGAATATGCGAGCCGCTGGAGCACGTTGTATGACCATGCTTCGTCTTCGTTCGGCTTCCAGACGCGGGCGTGCCGGACCATCTCGCTCGCGAGCTTTCTCGGAGCGAGCTCTGATTTCGACGGCAGCATTTCGCGCCTGAAATGGCCGCTGCGGAATCCGTACGCGGCATAAAGTATGCCGACGAGCACGGCGACCCAAGCTGCTTCGAAATGCAGATACCGGCTCCAGCCGTTCTGATCATCGAGCGTGATGCTGTAGCCGTTATGGATCGTCGAGCGCGACGTCGGAATCGGCAGCGTGAGCAAGGGTTTCACGTTCACGTTGCCCGTGTCGCCCCAATAGAATCGCGGGTGGGAGATGAGAATCTCGACACCCGTCACGAGCAGCGCGAGGAACGCCAGCGTCGTTATCCAGTGTGTAATGCGAACAAAGCTTGTGTGGCGCATGCGCGAATATACGGCCATCACTTGCCGCGCGGATTTGTGGCGACGAGTTTCTCGTACAGAGCAAGCGCTGCAGCGTAGTCCATTCTCTATTTCCGCTGATCCATACCCAACGGAATAAATCTTCCTTCGTCGATCACGCCATTGCGCACCGTGTACACCGTGAAGCCCGATGTGAATTGCATTCCGGCGCCGAGCGAGGGTCCGACAATCGCCGCGACTTGATTGAATCGCGTCTTCAATCCATCAACGTCGTATTCAATGCGCTCGCCGGCGTGCAAGTGACCGCCGAGTGCGAGCACATGGCGGTGTTTGCGCAGAATCGCGAGCACGTCGCCGGCGTTGGCAACGACGTGGCGGAACTGTGGCTTGCCATTGATCGTGATCAGCGTTGGTGCCGGCGGCTCCTCGCGATACCCACTGAGACCATCGAACGACGAGAAAAACGGGATGTGCTGAAACGTGACGACCGGCATCGAGGCGGGCACCAGTGCCAGATCGCGCTCGAGCCACGCGAGCTGAAGGCTGTCGACATGGCCGTAGTACCACTGGTCGTCGATGTCGACGGAGTTGAGCCCGACGAAATGCACGCCGCCGTACGTGAATGAGTAGTAGTCTGGCCCACGGAAATAGTGATACATGCTGCGCCCGTAGAGCGGATGCGTCACCGCGACTTTCGACTGCCCGCGCTCGATGCCGAAATTTTCATGATTGCCCGGAATCGTCCAAACCGAGCTGCGGAACTGCGCAGCTTCACGCCCAAACATTTCGTAGTAGCCAACTGCTTCGGTTTCACCCACGCGCAACGCATCCCGCACGAGATCGCCGGTAATAATTACAAATGAGGGATTGAGCGAGTCTGCCATCGCGCGGAAGCGCTGTGTTCGCGGCAGTACGGCGGGCGCGACGTGTGTATCGGATGCGTGAATGAAAGTGAACGTCGTCGCCGGCGGTATCGGCGCGAGCGCAAAATCGACGGTTGATGTCGTGTCGCTGACGCGGCGCCAGAACGACCCGATAGCGCGGTAGCCGTCCGGCACCGAAATGTTTATCACTCCGGTCTTTCCGCGCGGCATGCGATACGAACCGTTCGCGTCGGTCGTGACGACGGCGTTCTGGTTCGTGACCGCGACGCTCGCAAGGCCTCGCTCGCCGGGATCGCGTTTGCCGTTGCCGTTTGCGTCGATGAACACCGTGCCAGATAGCACTGCGCCCTGCGCGCGAGCAGGGCTCGAACCGAGCAGGACCGCCGCAAGAAGGCCGGCATAGCACAAGTATTTTCGCATCACTGAAGATATTGATTTATGTTTCTCATAGCGAAAAACCAAACGGGGGGAAATGCAATGAAGCTGTTCGCACGTGTCACACTGCTGCTGAGTCTTGCCTCGACCGCGGCGCAGGCCCAGGTCAATATGGGCACCCAAGCGTCCGACTCAATCCTTCCGTTCACCGTCACCACGGTCGCGACGTTCAAGCTGCCCTGGCGTATCGCGTTCCTGCCTGACGGACGCATGCTCATCACGGAGAAAGTTGGTCCGGTCTGGCTGGTCACGCAGCAGGGGGCGAAAATGCCCGTCCTGAACGTGCCTGCTGTGCTCTATGGCGGGCAGGGCGGCATGCTTGGCATCTACACGTCGCCGAACTACGCCACTGACCACAACGTCTACCTCACGTATTCGGAGCCCGGTGAGCCCGGTGGCTCGAGCCTCGCGCTGGCGCGTGCGCGTCTCACGATCGGCGACAGCTCTGCGAGTCTCGATGGCCTTCAAGTCATCTGGCGTGATGGCGAACGCGGCCGCGGCGGGCAGTTCGGCGCGGCAATCGCGTTTTCTCCCGACAAAAAGTTTCTCTTTCTCACCGTCGGTGATCGCCAGCGCATGACACCCGCGCAGGATCCCGATCAGCCGCTGGGCAAGATTCTCCGCCTGACGCTCGACGGAAAGCCCGCACCGGGCAATCCGATGGCTGGCAAGATCGGCGCGGCGACCGTTCCCGTGATCGATCCGCCGCGCAACACAGAGGAGGCGAAGACCGCGGCAGTTGTGCGAACCTACACCTTTCCGGGGCCGAACCTCACGCCGTCGGAAACGTGGAGCACTGGTCATCGCACACCGTATGGCCTGGCATTCGCACCGAACGGCCAGCTCTGGGAACTCGAGCACGGCCCGAAGGGCGGCGACGAGCTCAACCTGATCGAGCCCGGTAAGAACTACGGCTGGCCGCTCGTTTCCTACGCCACCAACTACGACGGCGTGCCGATCCCGAGTCCTGACTCGCGCGCAGACCTACAGAAGCCGGTGATTTACTGGACTCCGGTCATCGCGCCGGGAAATATGACCTTCTACAGCGGCGCGATGTTTCCGCAGTGGCAGGGCGCCGCGCTCATTGGCGGGCTCGCGAGCAAGACACTCATCCACGTCACCTTCGACGGGAAGGGCGGGGCGACCGTCAAGGAACGCTGGGACGTCGGCCACCGCATTCGTGATGTCGCCGTCGCACCAGATGGCGCGGTCTGGATGCTAGAGGATACCAATACGGGCGGGCTGTTTCGCGTGACGCCTAAGTAGCGGCTAAATAGCGGCGACGGGTGGGGCTTCGTTTCGCACCTCGTAACGAAGCTCCACCATCCCGCTCTTGTACGCTTTGACCTCCGCCAGATGCAGCGCGACATCGTTGTCGAGATTGTCGAAGAAGGGAATCCCATTCCCGATCAGCACCGGCAGGATCGAGTAGCGCAGTTCATCGGCCAGCCCGAGACGGAGGCACTCGGCCGAGAGCACGCTCCCTCCGACAAACCAAATCGTTTTGAACTTGGACCGGAGCTCGCGCACGAAGCGCGCGAGATCACCTGAGTAGAACTCAACCGTATCCACGGTCTTCGGCAGCTCACGACTCGTGAGAACGAACACGGGTTTGTCACCGTACGCCCAGCCGAAACCCTTCGCGACAAAACCCAGCGCGGTCTCGTATGTGCGCGAGCCCATGACGTAGCAATCGATCGACTTGAGGAATGCCGCGACGAATTCCGGCTCCATCGTCGCGCCATCCGCAAACTCGTCAGAGGTCTCGAGCCAGTCGACGCGCCCATCCCTGCGCGCGACGAACCCGTCGAGGCTCGCTGCCATGTGGATCGTTACGCGTGACTCAGCGATCGTCACTGGGACGTGCCCCGGTCAGTCGATGTCCTTCATGTGCGCGGGCCGCGCAGGCGTCTCGACGCCATCCTTCACAAGCGACCCCGCTGCCACACCGAGCTCCATGTGCACGAGTTTGGTATCGAGCCTCAGCAGCATGATTTCCATGCACACGAGGTTGGCGATGAGTTTGCCGTACTGTCGCATCAGATACTGGACTGAATACCACAGATTGTACGCATCGTCGCACTTCGGGAATTTGCTCGCAACGAATGTTTTGTCCGCACCAATCGCTTGCTGCGTTTTCTTAAAGATGTCGTCACTCTCCAGCTCGTGAATCTTTTTCCCGTACCAAATAATCTTTTCGGAAATGCGCTGGAGATCCTCCTTCTTCAGCTTTGCGAACTTCTCCATCTCGTCGTGCGCGGCCTGGTGCGACGCATCGAGCAATAACTCGACGGAGCCCTGCATCCCGAGCACCTTCTTTCGCACCTGATAGCGGGCGTAGCGCTCCCTGCCGAAACTGATCGCGAGATCCCCGGCCGTGCCAACCCCGGCGCCCACCGCCGCACCAAAGGGTACCGAAGCCGCCCCCTCGTGGACCGACTTAAACGAGGTGTAGCTGACGGTGCTCGTTTCATTGTGCACAATCGCATGGGCCCAGTTTTCGAACCCGCCCGCCGCATGGTCGGATGCGCCAGTCGCCATGTCGCCCATGATCTCCGGCACGACTCCCCAGCCGATTTTGTCTCCGGCTTCCTCTTTCATCATTTCCTGCACCTCCTCGCCCGTCGTTTTTTTCTCCGGCGGCGACTGCGGCTTGGATTGGATTATCGTCTTCAGGTGCGCCGTGTCCATCGGGGGCAGTCGCACGGTCTCGCTCGCCGTCTTGAACGGATCTATCGACTGGTGCGCCTGGATGGCCAGCGCGCCCTTCCGTATGACGGCCGCGTCCTGCCGGGCGTGGTATCCGGTCGTCAGAATGTTTCCGTGAGGACGGGAGAGGCCGATCGTGCGCACGTTTGTGCGAAAATCCGACGCGGAGATGTTGTAGCACGACGTCACACCGCAGTTGTCGTGATTGCCGGTGAAGTGCACCTGGCGAAGAATATGCGCGTAGTAAAGCTGCGAGTTCTCCACGAGCTTATTGCGCGACTCCACGATCGCTGCGAGGTGCACACCGACGGTGTTGTACGTCATTTGCGCGTAGTATCGGAACTCGAGCAGCCGCCGCTTCAGCTCATAGTCATCGCCGAATTTGTTCGTGAGAATTGGACCGTCGATGTGATCGTTGCGGGTCCACGCCGCGCGGATCGTCGTGGTCATGTGGCGGAGGTTGTACGCTGCGCCGCGCGCCCCACCGACGAGCTGCTTTCCGCGACGCGCAACGCGAATGTACTTCTTGACGACCTTCGTCACCGCCTCGGGAAGCTTGTCGAGCGGCAGCGTATTCCGCTTATCGTTCGATTTGTCGCCCTTGATCGCCCGCCGCAGCGCGTTGCTCGAGCTCTGGTAGTGATATTCGCCCAGTCCTTTCGACACAGCGAGGCCAACCACAAGACCGAGCGCCGGCGCGACGCCGAACGTCACCGCCGCGGCCGCGACTCCGGCCGCCGCGACGGCACCCACTGCGAAACCCGATGCCACGCCGACTCCCAACTTGAGCGTGGTCTCGGCGGCAAGCGTCTGGAAGTCTGCGTCGTTCCAGTACTGCTTGAGCGCTGATGAGACCTTGGTACGGTTGACACCCTTTTGGGCGTCAGCGCATAGCTAATCCGCCCGCTCCTTAAATTTCGAATCGAGGCTGGTGATCTGGTCGGGGGAAAGTGGGAGTGGCGCTCCAGGCATCGTTGCTCACGGGGTTCCGAGGGAGCGTCGAATCTACCGGCGGTCGCGCCGGGCGGCTATAGAGGGCCGCCGTACGCCACAATCGCCATGAGGAATCGAAGAACCCAGTGTTACGCTTCCACCGTGAGTTTGAGCGAAGCCACCTCCTGAGCGAGGTACTGCTCGGTAGTCGAGCGAAATAGCCGCCCGAGCAACGGCCCCAACAGGCCGGCGAACTCAAATCGTAGGGTCACGCGAGAACCGCCGGCCGGCAGATCTTCGATTGTGTGACCCGCGATCATCAAGAGACCGGGCGATCGCGCCTGCCACACGAATGAGTACTGTGGCTCAAGTTCCGTGACGACCCATGTGGCTGGGCGCAATTTGGGCTGACGGACGGTATATCTGGCTCCCAATTTCAGCGGTTCGCCGTCGAGCGGCCGAACGCTGCTGACAGTGGGGAGCCATTTCGGCCACGCTGCGACTCCCGCGAGAACGCGCCAGACGGACTCGCGCGTACCCGCGATCGAGATCGAAGCTTCGTAGGCGGGCACTCCAGGCCTAACGTTTCATCAGGACAAGCCCACTATCTGCCCATCCCCATCAATCGACATCCCCTCGGCCGCCGGCACCTTCGGCAATCCCGGCATCGTCATGATGTCGCCCGCCTTCGCTACCACGAATCCAGCGCCTGCCGATCCATACACTTCATTGATCGTAATGCGGAATCCCGTTGGCTTGCACAGGCGCGACGCATCATCGGTAAGTGAAGTCTGCGTTTTCGCGATGCATACCGGCGTATTGCCAAGCCCGATCGACGTGAGATACTCAATCGCGCGATCGGCAGCAGGTGAATAATCCGCCCCGTCGCCGCCGTAGACCTTCGTCACGATCGTATTGATCTTCTCCTTGATCGGCAGCGCGGTGTCGTAGAGCGGCTTGTACGCACCCTTCTTCTCCGCGAGCATCGCGAGCACTTCCTTCGCGAGCGCCTCGCCGCCTTCGCCGCCCTTCGCAAACACCTCGCAGAGCACGACCTTCGCGCCGAGCTTCAACGCGTAGTCGTTCACCATCTTCAACTCTGCGTCGGTGTCGGCACCGAATCGATTGATGGCGATCACGACGGGCACACCGAACTGACGAACATTCTTCAAGTGATGCTCGAGGTGCGGAAGACCCTTCTCGAGTGCGCCGAGATCTTCTTTCGTCAGCGCCTTCTTGTCCGCGCCGCCCTGCATCTTCAGCGAGCGAACGGTCGCAACGAGAACAGCCGCTTCGGGGTTAAGTCCGCCTGCGCGGCACTTGATGTCGAAGAATTTTTCCGCGCCGAGATCTGATCCGAACCCAGCCTCAGTCACGACGACATCTGCAAGCGCGAGGGCCGACCTCGTCGCAAGAATGCTGTTGCAGCCGTGCGCGATATTCCCGAACGGTCCCGCATGAATGAATGCCGGACCGCCTTCGAGCGTCTGCACGAGATTCGGACGGATCGCGTCCTTGAGAAGCATCGCCATCGCGCCAGATGCTTTCAAATCACGCGCGCGCACCGGCGATTTGTCTTTGCCCGCCGTCGACCCGACAATGATCCGGCCCAGCCGCTCTTCGAGATCTGCGCGACTCGTCGAAAGTGCGACAATAGCCATGATTTCACTGGCGGGGATGATCACCCAGTGCTCCTCGCGCACGACGCCATCGGCCGCACCGCCAAGTCCGATGATCGCGTTGCGCAGCGCGCGATCGTTCATGTCGATTGTGCGCGGCCACGTGATGCGACGCGAATCCAACCCGGTCGGATTTCCTTGCTGCAACGAGTTGTCGAGCATCGCCGCGAGCAATGCATGCGCACTGGAGATCGCGTGGAAGTCGCCGGTGAAGTGGAGATTGATATCCTCCATCGGAATCACCTGCGAATAGCCGCCGCCCGCTGCGCCGCCCTTCACGCCAAACACCGGCCCCAGGCTCGGCTCGCGCATGCACAACATCGCCTTCGATCCCACGCGGCGCAGCGCCTGCGTGAGGCCGACACTCACCGTGCTCTTACCTTCGCCCGCAGGAGTCGGGCTGATCGCGGTAACGAGCACGAGCCGCCCTTTCACCGGGCGCTGTGAAATCTCCAGTGAAATCTTCGCTTTGTATTTCCCATAGAGATCAAGATCATCGGGGCCGAGGCCGAGATCGGCGGCCACATCGGTGATCGGGCGCGGTTTTGCCGACTGTGCGATTTCGATATCAGAAGGGAAAGTCACGTGATGCGCTCTGGATGCGAGTAGACGTTGGCCGTTTGGCCACGAAGGAGACCTACGAGTGTGATGCCGGATTCATCGGCGATGCGAATCGCCAGTCCGGTTGGACGAGATACAGCCGCGAGCAGGGCGACTCCGGCGGCGGAGGCTTTCTGAACGAGCTCAAAGCTCGCACGACTCGTGACGATGAGGAAGCCGGTCGACGCGTCGGTCCCCGCGCGCGCGAGCGCGCCGAGGACCTTGTCGAGCGCGTTGTGGCGGCCGACATCCTCGCGGGCGACGACGAGAGTGCCATCCGGGGTAGCCCACGCGGCTGCGTGAACTGCGCGCGTCTCGCGATTCAGCGGCTGGTGAGCGTCGAGCGCTTCACCCGCGCGCCAGAGTGCACTCGCCGGGAGCGTCAGTGGAGATTCCACGCGCCGAACCGCTCGTACCGCATCATCGATCGCTTCTACGCCGCACAAGCCGCAGCCGGTTCGTCCCGCGAGCGCGCGAGTGCGTTGCGCGAGTCGGGCTGCTGCTTCAACGGGAATAGTGATCGCGAGTTCGAAACCCTTGGCATGCCGCGACTGCTCGACCCGCTCAATTTCCGCAGGGTTCGAAATAATTCCTTCCGTCAGCGAAAAACCGTACGCGAGATCTTCGAGATTGTCGGGCGAGCACATCATTACCACGTGCGGCCGGCCCGAGTAGACGAACGCTACGGGCGTTTCATCCGCTACCTGCGCGCCATCGTCGGTGCGTTCAACGCCCGACAGACGGACAAACGGCTGATCACGACTCAGCATTACGCTGAACGAATCGCCAGCCAAACCGTCCCTTTATACAGAGGTTGCCGAGCGTCACACCGTTGTCGAGCGGGGACGTGGCTTTCACGATCTCGTTGCCCTGAACGTGCAGCGTCAGCGTGCAGCCAACTCCGCAGTACGGACAGATCGTGTCAGTTGCTTTTTGTTTTTCCTCGTCCCACGATCCGTCGCTGCGCATATCGAACTCACGCTTCGCCATCAGCGCGCCCGTCGGACACACCGCAATGCAGTTGCCGCAATACACGCACGCGGAATCGGGCAGCTCCACGGCAAGCTCCGTAGAAATCCGCGCGTCGAATCCGCGGCCGGCTACGGCAATCGCAAATGTATTCTGGTGATCGACACCGCACGCCTCGACGCATTTATAGCAGAGCACGCATTTCGCGTAATCGCGAATGTACAGATCATTGTCGACCATCGGTGGCTGCGCCACGGTCGCTGCAAAATCCGGATTGGGCGGCGTGTGATGGCCGCATACGGCAGCGTCGCGCACACCCGCGGCGGCCGGCGGAGCAGGCGGGCCGTAACGTTCGGGCTTGCAGTCGTATTCCTCGAGCAGTTCGTCCATGCCTGGCGTGGTCGAGAGATCGACCGACGACGCGAGCATCTCCAAAACCATTTTGCGCGTGTGGTTCACGCGATCGTTGCCGGTCCGCACGACCATCCCGGCTTCCACCTGACGTGAGCAGCTCGGCACGAGCACGCGCGATCCTTCGACTTCCACCATGCACACGCGGCACACATTCACCGGGCGCAGCGTCTCGAGATAGCAGAGCGTCGGAATCTCAATCCCGAGCGTCCGGCACGCGGTGAGGATCGTCGTGCCCTCCGGAACCTTCACAGCTTTGCCGTCGATCTGCAGCTCGATCGTCTTCTTCGGCTCGCGATCGGGACGGCGGATTTGCACGAACGATGGCACGGTCATGCGTGCGCGCTCCCGGCTTCAGAATACAAACCGAGACGCTTGATGGCCGATTCAACCGCGGAGTACGCGGTTTGCCCGAGCCCACAAATCGATCCGTCTTTCATCGCGTCACCGAGTTCGTTCAGCAGGGCGAGCTCTGCGCTCACGCCGCCGCGGGTTTTTCCGCTTGCGATTCGATGCAGCGCTTCTTCCTGTCGAACGGTGCCGACACGGCACGGCACGCACTGCCCGCACGATTCGTCGCGGAAGAATGCGGCGATGCGCAGCACGGCATCGCGCAGATCAACGGTCTCGTCAAACAAGACCACAACGCCAGATCCGAGCGTCGTTCCGGATGCGCGCGTGTCTTCGTGCGTGAGCTTGATGTCGATTTCATCGGCGCGAATAAATCCGCCGGCCGCACCGCCGAGCAGCACGGCGTTCAGCGTGCGCCCTTCGGGAACGCCGCCCGCCATGTCGATCAGTGCGCGCAGCGATGTGCCGAACGGCACTTCATACACACCCGGCCGCCGAACTGTGCCGCTCAAACAAAAGAGCCGCGTGCCAGTCGACTGCGGCGTGCCAACTTTTGCGAACGCCGCGCCGCCGTCGAGAATGATCGACAAAATATTCGCGAATGTTTCGACGTTGTTCTCAGCAGTCGGCTTGCCAAACAATCCGTGCGAGACAGGGAAAGGCGGCTTGTTGCGCGGCTCGCCGCGTTTCCCTTCGATCGATTCGAACAGCGCGGTTTCTTCACCGCAGATGTACGCGCCGGCGCCGCGACGCATTTCGATGTCGAACTTCATCCCCCGGCCGAGAATATTCTCACCGAGCAAACCCGCGGCGCGCGCCTGTTCAATCGCGCCGTTCATCCGCTCGAACGCGAGTGGATACTCGGCGCGCACATAGAAAAATCCATGCTCCGATCCCGTGGCGAACGCCGCAATCGTCATCGCCTCGACAATCGCAAACGGATCTTCCGTGAGCAGCACACGATCCTTGAACGTGCCCGGCTCTGATTCGTCCGCGTTGCACACGAGATAGTGCGGCTGCGCTTTCTGTGTGCGAACCGCTTCCCACTTTCGTCCAGTCGGGAATGCGGCCCCGCCGCGCCCGACGAGCTTCGACTCGGTCACCTCACGAATCACGCCCTCGGCGCCCATGTCCATCGCCTTCGCGAGCGCCGCATATCCGCCGGCCGCGCGATACGCGGCGAGACTCGTTGGATCGACTTTGCCAACGCGTTGCAGGAGTCCGCCGCTGACGATCTGAGGGCTCCGCAGGATGTGCGGCTTGTTCGCGCCGTCGGCGCCGGGGACTTTGATCTCGGTGAGCAATGCGTACAAACGTTCGATATTCGCGCCGCCAATCGAGCGTTCCATCACCGTCTCACCCGCCTCGACCATTAGCGCGGCGGGCGCGACGTCGCACAATCCAAGACAGGGCGAATGCATCCACGCCGCTTTGTCGCGATCGAGTGGAACGTGATCGCCCTCGGGCTCGTGCGAAATCGGAGGACCAACGCGTGCTTCGAGCGCCGCGCACAACTTCACCGCGCCTTTCGCACGGCATGCAATGTCGTCACACACGTGCACAACCCGGCGCGGACGCGGCGACGTTGCAAGCATCGCATAAAACGTCGCGACGCCCCACGCCTCTGCCGGCGGCACTCCGAGCCGCGCGCAGACGTAATCGAGTCCGCCTTCGGTGATAAACCCAACACGGCTTTGCAGTGCCTGAAGCGCGGGGAGCAGCATGTGCCGCTGCTCGCGTGTCGAGTGACCGCCGAACTCAGCGGTATGAGCGTCGCGCATACTGCCGCGTTCTCCGCCGTCCCACGCCGATACCGGAGCACCGAGGATCTCGTCGATCGCCGATTTCTCTTCAGCAGACGGCTCAGCGCCGAGGAGACGGATATCCATTAGGAGTGGTTCGAGCTCGCCAAAACGTTTGCAAACGCACGCTCGACGCGCACCGCGCACGCCTTGAACTCTGCGGTTCCGGACTTCGGATCTGAGACGTCGATCGTGAGCAGGTTCGTCGCGACGTCGTCGGGGAAGTGCAGCGTCATGAAGACGAGGCCGGCGCGCAGCGTCGAATCGATATGTGCGGGTGCGACCACCGATCCGCGCCGCGACGTGACTCGCACTTCCTCGTTGTCGGCGATGCCGAGTCGCGCGGCATCTTCGGGCGAGATATCAACCATCTCGCCCCAGTGAAGCGGCGAATCGTAGCCTGCCGTTTGCACGCCAGTATTGTACGACTCGAGGCGGCGGCCTGTGGTCAGCAGCAGCGGATATTCCTCGTTGGGCATTTCAACCGGCCCTTCGTGCCGCACGACCGTAAAGGGCGCCGCCGGTCCGCGTTTCTTTCGCTTTTCCCAAAGGCGCGCGTGCAGGAATGTCGTGCCCGGATGCGATTCATCGGGGCAGGGCCACTGAATTCCGCCAAGCTCTTCCAGGCGTTTGTAGCTCATGCCACCGGCGAAATCAGCCGCGACTTTGCGGAATTCGTTCCACACTTCTTCGGCGGTGGGATGACCCCAGTCGTGGCCGAGTCGCTTGGCGATTTCAGCGATGATCCAGAGTTCGTCCTTCGCGCCCTCGGGCGGTTCGCTCGCTTTGCGGCAGCGCTGCACGCGGCGTTCGCTGTTGGTCACGGTGCCTTCGCCTTCGCACCAAGTGGCCGCCGCGGGGAGCACGACGTGCGCGAGGCTCGCAGTTTTCGTCATGACGATTTCTTGCACGACGAGGTGGTCGAGTCCTTCGAGCAAGCCTTCGACGTGATGGCCGTCCGCATCTGACTGCGCGGGGTTCTCACCAATGACAAAAAGCGCTTTGAGAGATCCGGCCTCCATCGCTTTCAGCATCTGCGTGAGATTCAATCCCGCATTCGGCTGAAGTTTCGTCTTCCAGTGTTTCTCGAAGCGGAGCCGCGTGACGCCGTCGGTAATTTCCTGGAACCCCGGATATTTGTTCGGGATCGCGCCCATGTCGCCGCCGCCCTGCACGTTGTTCTGCCCGCGCAGCGGGTTGCAGCCGCATCCCCAGCGGCCGACGTGGCCCGTGAGCAGACAGAGATTGATCAGCGCGAGAACGTTGTCGGCCGCGTCGTGATGTTCGGTAATGCCCAGCGTCCAGCAGATCATCGCGCGGTCTGCTTTGGCGAACACGTGTGCCGCATCACGGATTACGTCGGCGGGAACGCCCGTAAGGCGCTCGCCCACGTCGAGCGTGTATGACTCGACAGACGCTTTGTAATCTTCGTAGCCGGATGTCGCATTCGAAACAAATTCTTCATGCACGAGACCGGCGTGAATTATTTCACGCGCCATCGTGTTGCTGAGAGCAATATCTGATCCGACGTTCAGCCCGAGCCACACGTCTGCCCACTGAGCCGATTCCGTGCGGCGCGGATCCATCACGTAGAGCTTCGCTCCATTGTGGATTCCTTTCAGCAGGTGATGGAACCAGATCGGGTGGGCAGCACGCGCATTAGAGCCCCAGAGGAAGACGACATCCGTCTCCTCCACTTCGCGGTAGGAACTCGTCCCGCCGCCTGCACCAAAAACTGTCGCCAGACCGACGACGCTAGGAGCGTGTCACGTTCGGTTACAGCTGTCGATGTTGTGCGTTCCGAACGCGACCCGGGAGAGCTTCTGCGCGAGGAAGTTCACTTCGTTCGTGGACTTCGAGCAGCTGAAGGTTCCGAGCGAGTTCGGTCCGCCGGCCTGGATATTCCGCCTGAACCCGTCGGCGGCGCGATCGAGTGCTTCGTCCCAGGAAGCAGGGCGGAGCACACCGTTGTCGCGAACCATCGGCGTGGTGAGACGGGGGTACAGGCGCGGATTTGAACGTTTGCGGGCCATGGGCCGACTCCGGCAAAGAAGTGACTCGTTTGCGGTAATCTACTGGCGGGACATGGTGGTGGAAAAGGCGGTGGTGCATGCTGTTACGGTCGCGACGTTAGCTCACAGTTCAAGCTGCGAGCTTAGCGGCTCCCAGCTTAGCCGTGTCAGAGCTCGAGCTTAGAGCCGCTATCGGCTTGAGCTTTGACAATGCCGAGCTGGGAGCCGCTAAGCTGGGAGCTCGAACTATGAGCTTCTTCTTCGCGGCGGCGATGGCTTCATCGTACATTTTCCGGCGAACTCGTCGGATCCCCCTCTCTCCATCGACTCGTATGCGCCTACTCGTCTCTGCTGGTCTCATCCTTGCCGCGGCGCTTCCGCTTGCCGCGCAAGACCATGCGCCCGTTGCGAACAACACCGCCAACAACAAGGCCAACTGGGCGCTCGCGGAGAAATTCTCCACCGCCAGCGTGCGAACGCGAACGTACACCACCGCCGTGAATCCTCACTGGCTCGGGCAGAGCGATTCACTCTGTTACGACTGGAAGGACCACACCGGCTCAACGTTCTTCCTCGTAGTGCCAACCACCAAGACGAAGAAGCCGCTCTTTGATCAGACGAAGCTCGCCGCGCAGCTCTCTGACCTGAGCCGCCACGCGCACGATCCGCAGAATCTGCCGTTCGCATCGATCACATTCTCGAAAGATCGAAAAACGTTCGACTTCACCGCCGACAGTTCCAAATGGGAGTGGGACGTAGCCGCCGAGACGTTGAAGCGGCTGGGTCCGGCCACACCGGCCGCCGCCGGTAACGGACGTGGCGGCCGCGGCGGCCGCGGCGGGGTGGTGGCCGACAGCACGCCGGCGACTCCGCCCGACACGTTGAATACGTGCGGTGGAGCGGGTGGCGGGCGCGCCGGTGGTGGTGGCGGCGGAGGAGGGGGCGGCGCCGGAGGCCGTGGGGGAGACTTCAGAAATTACGCGCCGGACAGCACCATGTTCGCTTTTGCTCGCGATCACAATTTGTACGTCGTGAAGGTCGCGACGAAGGACACCGTGCAGCTCACGCACGACGGCGCCGTTCACTACAGCTTTGGCGCGCGCGACACGCTCCAGGAGCGACAGCAGCAAGAGCTCACACTGCAGGGCCAGAATCTTGCCGATTCCGCGGGCGGACAGCAGGGCGGCGGCGGTGGCGGCGGGCGGGGCGCAGCAAATCGCGACCCGCGCGTCCGCGCAAACGTTACCTGGTCGCCGGATTCAAAAGCGTTCGCCGTGACGCGAATGGATCAGCGGAAAGTGAAAGAGCTGTTCCTCGTCAACAACACGGCGAGTCCGCGGCCGGAGCTGATGAGCTACAGCTACGCCATGCCCGGCGAGGAAGAAGTTGGACAAGAGGAGCTTTACCTCTTCCGCGCGGGTGATACCAAGCTCACGCCGGCGACAGTGAAAAAATGGAAGGACCAGCGGTTGTTCGATATCCATTGGAACGGCAAAGGCTCGGATCATCTGCGCATGGTGCGCCGCGATCGCACGCAGCGGCACTTCGAGTTGATCGACATGGACGTCGCATCGCAGTCTACGACCCAGCTGCTGCGCGAAGACCTCGAGAACAATTCGAGCGAGCGCCAAAACGTGAAGTACGTGAAGGCCGGCGGCGACTTCATCTGGTGGTCGGAGCGATCGGGGTGGGGCCACTACTATTTGTATGACAACGCCGGCAAGCTGAAACGCGCCCTCACATCCGGCGCATGGCGCGCGGAACAGCTCGTCGACGTCGATTCCGTCCGCGCGATTGCCGTTGTCGCTGGTGTGGGCCGGGAAGCGGGAGAGAATCCCTACTACACGCATACCTACCGCGTGAACCTCGACGGCACCGGTATGGCGCTGCTCGACCCGGGCAACGCCACGCACAACGCGCGTCTCTCCACCAACAAGAAGTGGATCGTCGACAATTATTCTCGCGTCGACCAGACGCCCAAGGCCGTGCTGCGCGACGCGACCGGCAAGATCGTGATGGATCTGGAGGAGATGGACGTCTCGCGCCTCAAGGAACTCGGCTGGCGTGCGCCCGAGACATTCGTGACCAAAGCCGCCGACGGCGTGACGGATATCTATGGCGACATGTGGAAGCCGTTCGACTTCGACTCCACCAAGAAATATCCGATCATCGCCAACGTGTATCCCGGGCCCCAGACGGAGTCGGTGACGTTTCCGTTCGCGGCGAATCCGGTGCCGCAGCAGCTCGCGCAACTCGGCTTCATCGTAATCCAGATTGGCAATCGCGGCGGCAGCCCGCAGCGCTCGCAGGAATATCAGGGCTACGGTTATTACAACCTTCGGGATTACGCGCTGGCCGACAAGAAAACCGGCATCGAGCAGCTCGCGGCCCGGCACGCGTACATCGACCTCAACCGCGTCGGCATATTCGGCCACTCGGGCGGCGGGTTTCTCACCGCCGCGGCGATGCTGCTCCCGCCGTACAATGAGTTCTTCAAAGTGGGCGTGAGCGAATCAGGAAATCACGACAACAACATTTATAACGAAAATTGGAGCGAGCAGTACCACGGCTTGAAGGTCGTCGCGAAGGCGGGCAGCGGCGGGCGCGGCGGAGCGGCGCAGGCGGGTGGCTCGGGGAATGGCGCCGGCCCGGGCGGTCCGCGCAGCGGCGATGGAAATGGCGCGCGCGGCGACGCGGCAGGGCTGGCCGGCGTTGCGGCGCTGGTCGACGGATCGATCGCGGCAGACGACACCACGAACGTGTTCCAGATTCACGTTCCGACGACCGTCGAGCTTGCGGCGAACTTGAAGGGCAACCTGTTGCTCGAGACGGGCGACATGGACAACAACGTGCACCCGGCAAACACCATTCGGCTCGTGCAGGCGCTGATCAAGGCAAACAAGCGCTTCGACTTCATGATGCTCCCCGGCAAACCACACTCGTACGGCGACATGACACCGTACACGAACCGGCTGATGTTCGAGTATTTCGCCGAGCATTTGCTGGGCGATTACTATCGTGGGGACGCAGTTTACAAGGAGAGATAGAGTGACCCGCACAAGATTTTGCTTTGCGCTAGCCATCGGCGTTTCGCTACTCGCCGCATCTGCCCAAGCTCAGGGAACCACCCCGCCGCGCCAGACGGAAGGCGACGCGTACACACGATACGAGCTGCTCGCACCCGGCTCGGCCAAGTTCCGCATCATATATGAAGTAACCGCGAAGACCGCAGGCGCGACCTACTACTTCAATCCGATCCGCAAAGGAAGCGTCGCCACCGACGAGAGTGTCATCGATCGCGCGACAGGTAAGCCGTTGGTGTTTGACGTGGTGGGGCAGGCAGTAGCGACAGCGGGCGGTGTCGGCGGCCGCGATTCAACGCAGACGTATATCCGCGTGAAGCTCTCGCGGCCGGTACCCGCCGACGGCGGCGAAGCGCGCGTGCTGATCCTCAAAACATACGAGGATGCCACCAGTTATTTCTCGCAGGGCGAGGTCATCACCTTCACGCGCCCGCTCGGCATCAAACGGAACACCGTCGTGCTGCCGGTAGGCTATGAAATGATTGCATGCAACTACCCGTCGCAGGTCATCCAGCAGGACGACGGTCGTGTGGCGATCAGCTTCTGGAACGTCACGCCGGGCGAAGCCCCGCTGACACTCCGCGCGCGGCCGGCCGCTGGCGTCGGCACGACGAAAACCGGCGTCCCAGGTACCGCTGGCAGGCTCGATGAGCGCGCCCACCAGAACCGCACGATCGTGTATTTCCTGCAGCAGCCCGAGACGCACGCGTTCGATCTCTATCACGACTACACCGAGTCGGTCCCCGGCACGAGCACCTACATCAATGAGGTCCGCGGCGGGAGCACTGTCTCAAAACCGTCGGCCAGGAACCTGGATACCGGCGAAGAGCTGAAATGGGAGGTCGTGAAGGGCGATGCGATCACCAAGGGCGGGTACAAAGTCGCGAACGTCACACCGCAATCCGAGATCGTGGTCTTTCACTTTGCGCCGGTGAAGACCGGCGAATCAGTCCGGATCCGCATGTTCGAGACGTATACTGATACGGCGCGTTACAAACTCGTCGGCGGCGAGCTCATGTGGGACCGCAGTTTCGGGCGGCCCGCCAACGATGTCGTTCTGCCGGCGGGGTGGATGCTCACGAACAGTTCGGTCCCCACGACCGTAACCGAACAGGCGGACGGACGGATTCGTCTGTCGTTCTTGAACCCGCGCACCGATGAGATCCCTGTCTTGATCACGGCGCGCCGTCGCGGGAACTAGAAGCCGCCGGGAGCCGCCGGGAGCCGCCGCGAGCAGCGGTGAACGGAAGTGAGCGGCCACACGCGAAACTCTACTAGGTTTAGATATGCCAAATGCACTGCGCACGCAGACGTTCAGCGAGTCCGTCATCCGCGAGATGACCCGCGTCGCCAACGAACATGGCGCCGTCAACCTCTCGCAAGGGTTCCCGGACTTTCCGATGCCTGCCGTGATGAAAGACGCGGCCTGCGCCGCGATCCATAACGACGTCAATCAATACGCCACCACGTGGGGTTCGAAAAAACTCCGCGACGCGATCACCGGGAAATACGAGCGGCGCTATGGCATGAGCGTCGATCCGGAGCGCGAAATCACGGTGACGTGCGGCGCCACAGAAGCCGCCGCTTCCGTATTCCTCGCGCTGCTCAATCCGGGAGACGAAGTCCTGATTTTTGAGCCGTTCTACGAGAATTATGGACCGGATGCAATCCTGAGTGAGGCCAAACCGGTCTTCGTGCCGCTCATCGCGCCAGACTGGAAGTTCGACGCGGCCGCGCTCGAAGCAGCGATCACGCCGCGCTCGCGCGCGCTGGTGCTCAACTCGCCGCACAATCCAACCGGTCACGTGTTCTCGCGCAGCGAACTCGAAGCGATCGCCAAGATCTGCATCGCGCACGATCTCATGGTGATTACCGACGATCCGTACGAGTACATCATCTTCTCGGGCGAACACATTCCGATCGCGACGCTGCCGGGAATGCGCGATCGCACAATCACGATCTCCAGCCTCTCAAAAACGTTCAGCATCACCGGCTGGCGCCTGGGCTACGCCATCGCCAATCCCGAGCGCACGAGCGCGATTCGCAAAGTGCACGACTTCCTCACTGTCGGCGCGCCGGCGCCGCTGCAGGACGCCGCGGCGATCGGATACGGCTTTGACGATTCCTACTACACGAAGCTCTCCGACGATTACAAAGCCAAGCGCGAGTTCCTCAGCGCCGCGCTGCGCGATGCCGGCTTCAAATTCGCCACACCGGACGGCGCGTACTTCATCATGGCCGACTTCTCCGATCTCGACGATCGCGACGACGTCACCTTCGCCAAGTGGATGACGAAGGAGATTCAGGTCGCCACAGTTCCCGGGTCGAGCTTCTACCGTCCGGGCAACCCGGAAGGGAAGCGCTACACCCGCTTTGCCTTCTGCAAGAAACACGAAACGCTCGAACGAGCAGTTGAAAATCTCTCACGCCTGAAAGCCATCGTATGAAGACGGGTCGTCATTTTCTTTTCGTTCCGGGTCCTACCAACGTTCCCGAGCGCGTCCTGCGCGCCATGGATCGCCCGATGGAAGACCATCGGTCGTCGGCTGCGCCTGAAATAGTTCGAACGATATTCCCCGATCTCCTCAAGGTCTTCGGCAGCGTCAACGGACAGGCGTTCATTTTCGCCGGCTCTGGTTCGGCGATGTGGGAAGCCTCGCTGGTGAATGCGCTCTCACCGGGCGATCGCGTGCTCGCAGTTCGCAATGGACAGTTCAGCACGCTGTTCATCGACACCGCGCAGCGACTCGGATTGAAAGTCGAAATCCTCGACGTCGAATGGGGCGATGCCGTTCCCGCCGCACGCGTCGGCGAAATGCTCGCGGCGGATACGGCGCACGAGTTCAAGGCGGTTCTCATCGTGCACAACGAGACCGCCACCGGCGTCACGAGCGATGTCGCCGCGGTGCGTCGCGCGATTGACGGCGCGATTCATCCGGCGCTGCTCTACGTGGACGGCGTGAGCTCGGTCGCGTCACTCGACTTCCGCTTCGACGAATGGAAGATCGATTTCGCGATCGCAGGATCACAGAAAGGATTCATGATGCCACCGGGTATCGGCATCCTCTGCGTCAGCAAGAAAGCGATGGGACTGTTCGAGCAGGCAAAATGTCCGCGCGCGTTCTTCGACCTGCGCGATCAGGTCAAGCACAACGCCGAGGGCTATTTCCCCTACACACCGCCGCTCGCACATCTCTTTGGACTGCGCGCGGCGCTCGATCTGCTCCTCGAAGAAGGAATGGCGAACGTCGCCGCACGCCATCATCACCTCGGCGAAGGTGTGCGCCGCGCGATCGCCGCGTGGGGGCTCAAACTTTGCGCGCGCGATCCAAAGACCTACTCCGATACCGTTTCGGCAATCGTCGTGCCCGATAACATCGACGCGAAGAAAGTCATCGACGTTGCGTTCCGCCGTTACAACCTTTCGCTCGGAGGCGGCACGGGTCGGTTGATTGGAAAGGTGTTTCGTATCGGGCACGTTGGTGACATCAACGAGCTGATGGTTCTGGGCGCGCTCTCCGGCGTCGAGATGGCATTGAACGACGTTGGGATTCCGGTGACACTCGGCAGCGGTGTGGCGGCTGCCCAGGCATGGTTCAGGGAGAGCGCAAAGTGACCGACTACAAGTTTGCCACCGTTCCCGCAGGCGCCGATCGCATCGAAGCCGCGGCCGGAAAATTCAGTATTCCCGACCATCCGATCATCCCGTTCATTGAAGGCGACGGTACGGGCCCTGATATCTGGCGCGCCTCTGTGCGCGTATTCGACGCGGCAGTTCGGGAAGCGTACGGATCCAAACGAAAGATCGCGTGGATGGAAATCCTCGCCGGCGAAAAAGCATTCAAGGCGACGGGCGAGTGGATGCCCGCCGAATCGCTCGAAGCCGTCCGCGAATTCAAAATCGCAATCAAAGGCCCGCTCACGACACCCGTAGGCGGCGGCATTCGCTCGCTGAACGTCGCACTGCGGCAGGAGCTGGACCTCTACGCCTGCATTCGTCCGGTGCGCTACTTCAAGGGCGTTGGCGCGCCGATGAAACATCCCGAGAAGGTGAACATCACCATCTTCCGCGAGAATGTCGAAGATGTGTACTCGGGAATTGAGTTCCGCGCCGGTACACCCGAAGCCGAAAAGCTTCGCGCGTTTATCAAGACGGAATTCAACAAGAACATTCGTGAAGGCTCGGCAATCGGCATCAAGCCGATGTCGCCGTTTGGTTCGAAGCGCCTCGTGAAGATGGCGATCGAATACGCGATCAAGCACAACAAGAAGTCCGTCACACTGATGCACAAAGGCAACATCATGAAATTCACCGAGGGTGGATTCCGTGACTGGGGCTATGAAATCGCGCGCGACGAATTCAAGAATCTCGTCATCGCCGAGGCCGATCTGAACCAGGCCGGCGGCGGCGCCCGCGCAGACGGCGTGATCATCAAGGATCGCATCGCCGACTCGATGTTCCAGCAGCTGCTGCTGCGCCCCGAGGATTACGATGTGATTGCGACGCCGAATCTCAATGGCGACTACGTCTCTGATGCCGCGGCCGCGCAGGTCGGCGGGCTTGGGATCGCACCTGGTGGCAACGTCGGCGACGCCGCCGCCGTGTTCGAAGCGACGCACGGCACCGCGCCAAAGTACGCAGGCCTCGACAAGATCAATCCCGGCAGCGTGATCCTCTCGGGCGTGATGATGCTCGAGCACATGGGATGGAACGAAGCCGGCGCGCTCATTGTAAAGGGTGTCGAGAACGCGATCGCTGCAGGCACCGTCACCTACGATCTTGCCCGGCAAATGCCGGGATCAAAAGAAGTTTCCACCACTGGCTTCGGCGATGCCGTGATCGCCGGGATGCGGAGCTGATCATGGCGTTCGAGCTTTCACTCCATACGGGCGATCCGGCGCGTCTCGCGACGCCGCTCCTCGCCGTCGCACTTCCATCCGACAAGCCCGTTCCGAAGACGCTCGCCGCGCTCGACAAAGCGCTCGGCGGCGCGCTCTCGCGTGCAGTGAAGCAGAAGGATTTCAAAGGCAATCGCGACGAGACGCTGCTGCTGTTTGCAACCGGCAAAGGGCCGCAGCGCGTACTGCTCGTCGGGCTTGGCCCAACACCAGAGCACGGCGCCATGGTGCGCGCCGCATCACTGGCGGGCCGCAAAGGCAACTCGATGGGAATCGAGCGCATGGGATTTTGGGCTGAAGGACTCGAAGGTGCTGCAATCGAAAACGCGGCGATTGGCTTGTCGCTCGGCAGCTGGGATTACAACGACTTGCGCACGCAGCCGCCTGCGAGCGACCGGCCAAAGCCGCTCGTTGCCGCAGTCGTGTGCGCCGATTCCGCTAAAGGCGCCGATGTTGCGCTCGGAAATGGGATTGCCGTCGCCGAAGGGCAGCGCATCGCCCGCACGCTCGCGATCATGCCCGGAAATCTTTGCACGCCGCAGTTCATGGCCGACACGGCGAAGGACATTGCCAAGCGGCACAAGCTGAAGCTGACGGTGTTCGGTCGGAAGGAAATGGAAAAGATGGGGATGGGCTCGTTCCTCGCGGTCGCGCAGGGCACGCCGCAGAAACCGAAGTTCATCGTGCTCGAATATCGCGGCGCCGGTGTGGACGACGCGCCCGTCGCGCTCGTGGGCAAGGGACTCTGCTTCGATTCCGGCGGCATCTCGATCAAGCCGGCGGATCGAATGGAGTGGATGAAATTCGACATGTGCGGCGCGGCCGGCGTGCTCGGCGCGATGGAAGCGATCGCACGCATGAAGCTGAAGATTAATGTCGTCGGCCTCGTTGGGTCGACCACCAACATGCCGTCGGGCACCGCGATGAACCCGGGCGACGTTGTGCGCGCGAGCAACGGCAAGACGATCGAAATTATTAATACAGACGCTGAAGGGCGTCTCGTGCTCGCCGATGTGCTCGCCTACGCTGCGCGCTTCAAGCCGCAGGCCGTGGTCGATGCGGCGACGCTGACCGGCGCGGTTGTCGTCGCGCTCGGGAACACCGCGATGGGTGTGCTGGGTAATGATCAGGGTGTGGTCGACGAGATTCTTGCGGCCGGTAAGCGCGGCAGCGAGCCGGGCTGGCAGCTCCCGATGTGGCCCGAGTACAAGGATCAGATCAAGTCCGATGTGGCAGACATGAAGAACGTGGGCGGGCGCGGCGCGGGAACGATCACCGCGGCACTGTTCCTCGCAGAGTTCACCCAGGACTACAAGTGGGCGCATCTCGACATTGCAGGTACGGCGTACTCAGAGACGGATATGATCTCGATTCCTCGAGGGCCGACAGGCGTGCCCGTGCGCACGTTCGTCGAGTTCGTGCGAGGGAGGGTTCGCTGACGGCGTTCGCGCGCACGCTGCGGCGGCTCCTGCCGCTCGCGGCGTGCGCGCCGGTGATCGTATCCGCGCAGGATACGACACGAACCTCCGCGCCCGACACCACCAAGAAAGCCGCCGTCGCCGATAGCCTGAACAGCGCGAAACGAACCGTCGGCATTCCGCCGGACACTGCGCCGAAGAAGCCGCCCCGCGACACGATCAAGACTCCGATCGCGCGCCCATACACGCCGCGTTCGACGGAAATCGGCGCGAGCAGCTGGCATTGGAACCGCGATCAGATCTTTTCGTCGGGCGCGTTGACGCTCGGTGATCTGCTGATGAACGTCCCCGGCGTCACGCTGATGGCGACGGGATTCATCCTCGCGCCGCAGGTCGCCGCGTACTATGGCAATCCGAAAGGCGTGCGCCTGTATCTGGACGGCGTGGAACTCGACGTGCTCAATCCGCGCAACGGCGGGATCCACGATCTCGCGCTGATTCCGCTCTGGTCGCTCGAAGACATCAAGGTGGAGCGCGCAGCGGGCGAACTGCGCGTGCACATGCGTCTCTGGCGCGTGGATCGCACGACCGCGAACACCCGGACTGACGTCGTCACGGGCACCGAAAATCTGAACATGTACCGCGGATTTTTCGGTAAGCGCTTTGACAACGGCCTGGATCTTCAGCTCGCCGGGCAGCAGCAGAGCAACATTTCGCCGGGCGGAATGGACGGCGATGCGCTCGGCGGCCTCGCACGGCTTGGCTGGGCTCGCGGCGACTGGAGTGTTGACGCGACCTGGCTGCATCAGGGCATCAATCGCAACACCGGCGATCGTTTCATCAACACGGTTCCGCAGCTCGGCACGATCCCGCCCTACAACGGCAGCGAAGGACTCGCATATCTGCGCATCGGCTGGCGTGATCCGGAAACAGACGGGCCGTGGGCGCAGTTCATCGCCGCGACGTTGAGCGAGGCGAAGAAAGACACGACGTCCAGTCTCACGACGGCGCTTTCGGGAACGTCCGCGAAAGATTCCACCGACACGCTGACCTCGCGGCCGGAGTATGTGCTCGCCGCGGGATTCACGCGGTGGGGCGTGCGGTTGAGCAGCACGAACCGTATTCGCTCGATGAACGGCAAGATGAATTTCTCGCCGGGAGTGCGCGCCGAGTACGAGTCGAAGCTGT
This sequence comes from uncultured Gemmatimonadota bacterium, assembly GCA_903910555.1. Taxonomy (GTDB): domain Bacteria; phylum Gemmatimonadota; class Gemmatimonadetes; order Gemmatimonadales; family Gemmatimonadaceae; genus Fen-1231. Next base: position 34,905 of record CAIVZZ010000015.1, read on the forward strand.
TGACGCTGTCAGCGTTCGCAGAGCGCGGCGCGGATTCTACGACCCGTACAGACGTGCTCGGCCGTTTCGCGCCGTTTTCGTGGTTGAACGTCGGCGGCGCGATTAGCCGTGCGTCGCCGAACCCCGGCACATTTGGCGCGATCACTACCGACACACGGCTGGAAGTCGGGGTACAGTGGCACAATCGCTGGCTTACGGGCGGAGTCGTGACGCGGAGCGCCGGATTGGACGCGCCGCCGATCGAAATCGACACGACGCTCAAGGCGGTGCAGTCCACCGCCGCGAACGGCGTGATTGTTTCGTTTCGTGGGCCGCTGTTGTTCGGCGTCAATCTCGATCTCGACGCAATCAACTGGAGCGTCACCGATGCGTACCGTCCCCAGACACAGGCCCGCACGCGCCTCTGGTTCGAATCGAGCTTTCTGCACCGCTTTCCGCGCGACAACTTCCACGTATTCGCGTCGGGCACCTTCGACTATTTCTCGACCCTTTTCGTGCCGCTCGGCACGAACCCGGTCGGGCAGAGCACTCCGGGGGCAGGGACCTTCTCGACGCTGCTCGAGATTCGTATTTCGACTGCCGTGATTTTCTGGCAATACCGGAATCCGGTGGGAGCGATATACTCGACGTATCCCGGATACGTGATGCCGCGGCTCGTGAACATCTACGGCATGCGCTGGCAGTTTTGGAATTGAAGGTTCGCCAAAACTTTACAAACTCATTATTACACAATAGGTTAGCTAGCTCTATATGATACGCAGCATGACGGGTTTCGGCTCTGCTGAGGGCGACGTTGGGGGATCGCGCGTCACCGTCGAGGTGAGGAGCGTGAACCACCGCTTCTTCAATCCGAGCGTCAAGCTCCCGTCGGCGTTTTCGCGGTGGGAGGCCGACGTCCGCGAGTCGCTGAGGAAGCACGTCGCGCGCGGCCACGTGACGATCTCGGCGCATATCGAGCGTGCGGCTACCGAAGGCGCGCAGATCGACGAGGCGAAGTTCTCGCAGCACGCGGCTGCGCTCATTTCGCTGCGCGATCGCAACGGACTCGGCGGTGAAATCGACGTCGCGACCGTCCTGCGGATGCCCGACGTTATTCGCACGTCCGTAGAAGAGGCCGAGGAAGGAAGCGCAGACGAACTCGTCGCGATTGTCGAGGCCGCCGCCGTCGCGCTCACGAAGATGCGCGAAGGTGAGGGCGCCCGTCTTGCCGTCGTATTGCTCGACCGCATGAACGTCATCGAACAGGCGCTCGGGCGCATCGCCGTGCGCGCCCCTGAGCGTGTGATCGCCCAGCGCGACCGGCTCCGTGAAAATGTGAAGGTCATCGCCGAGGGTGTGGCGGTGGACGAGCAGCGGCTGGCGCAGGAGATCGCGATTCTCGCGGATCGCCTCGATGTGGGAGAGGAAATCGACCGTTTCAAGGCGCACATCGCGGCGTTCAGAGACGTGCTCGCGCCCAAGGGCGGCGATCCAGTCGGCAAGCGGCTCGGATTTCTGCTGCAGGAAATGTTGCGCGAGGCCAACACCACCGGCAGCAAAGCGAACGACACGCAGATCCAGCGCGACGTGATTCTCGTGAAGGAAGAACTCGAGAGAATCCGTGAGCAGGTCGAGAACGTCGAGTGATGGTGCCATGAACCAGTTTCCCATCGTGCTCTCTGCGCCGTCCGGCGGCGGGAAGACGACGGTCACCAAACTGCTCATGCAGCGGCGCGCCGACCTCGGCTACTCGGTGTCGTGCACGACGCGGCCGCCGCGGCCCGGCGAAGTGGATGGTGTCGACTACCTGTTTGTCACCGAAAAGCAGTTCATCGAGCACCGCGAGCGTGGTGATTTTGCCGAGTGGGCCGTGGTCCACGGTAAATTCTATGGGACGCTCAAATCGGCCATCGCGACCGTGCTGGAAGGTGGGAAGCACGTAATGATGGACATCGACGTACAGGGGGCGGCACAGTTTGCGGCGATCTGGCCGGGAGCAGTGCTGATATTCATGCTTCCCCCGTCGGTGGAGGTGCTTCTGGGGCGCCTCCAGGAGCGGAATACGGAGGACGGATCGACCCTCCTGACCAGGCTCAAAAGCGCCCATGCTGAATTACAGGTGGTAAGTCGTTATCATTATGTGCTGGTGAACGACGACCTCGAGACCGCGGTGGCCCGGGTGTCGTCGATTATCGACGCCGAAGAAGTGAAGCGCGAGCGGATCAGGGCGCTCGATTCACAGCTTTCCGGGCTGATCGCCACGCTCGATTTGGAAATCAAGCGGCACTCATAAAGGGGTATTGAACTATGCGCGTTTTCACTCCGAACGAAGTCACCGTTAATTCGGCGAACAAATATCTCGCGATCCTTGTCGCGGCGAAGTATTCACGCGTGCTGAACGAGTTCCCGCGCGATCGCTCGAAGAGCGGAGAGAAGAAGCTCACGACGCGTGCGCTCGAAGAGCTGTCGGCTGGCGCGATTGAATACCGCGTCGTTCCGCGCCGCCGGTCGGAGTAACCCGCTCCACAGCGACTATTTTTTTGGCCGCGGAACGGGCAGCAGTGCGCCCCTTCGAGGGCCGGCGCGTTCTCCTTGGCGTCACCGGGGGAATCGCGAGTTACAAAACGGCGTGGCTTGCGCGATTGCTCGCGCAGGCCGGCGCCGAAGTAGATGTGGTGCTGACGAAATCCGCCCGTGAGTTCATCGGTGCGGTGACGTTCGAGGCACTGACGGGGCGGCCGGTGCACACGGAGCTCGTCGCAGAAGGACATGCACTCGATCACATCAAGCTCGCGCGTGCCGCGGCGCTGATTGTCGTCGCGCCGGCGACAGCGGATTTTCTTTCGCGCGCTGCGTCGGGCCGTTCGGACGATCTGCTGACGGCGTGCCTGCTTGCTGCGGATGCACCGGTGTTGCTCGTGCCCGCGATGAACGATCGCATGTGGGCGCATCGGCAGACCGTTGCGAACGTCGCACATCTCCGATCGCTCGGGTACACGGTGCTCGATCCCGAAGCGGGCGCGCTTGCGTCACCGCAGGAAGGGACGGGGCCGGGCAGGATGCCGGAACCCGAACGGATTCTCGCACACGTCGGACGGATGCTCGAGGCGCGCAGTGCGCTCGCCGGGCGCAAAGTGCTGGTGACGGCCGGGCCGACGCGCGAGGCGCTCGATCCGGTTCGATTTCTTTCGAACCACAGCAGCGGAAAGATGGGTGTGGCGATCGCCGCCGCGGCATGGCGCCGCGGAGCTGATGTCACGCTCGTAGCCGGACCACTCGCGGTCGCGCCGCCGCACGATGTGCGTGTGGTGCACGTGGAGAGCACTGAGCAGATGCGCGACGCAGTGCGCGCCGAACTCGCGACGGCCGATGTTGTCGTGATGGCCGCAGCACCGGCGGATTTCCGTCCGGCTGCCGCAGTCGATCACAAGATCAAAAAGGCGTCGCGCCCGGATGCGATCGCGCTCGAGAACACAGACGACATTCTCGTCACGACTCGCGACGCGCGAAAGAAGGGCGCGGTGATGGTCGGCTTCGCCCTGGAAACAGACGATGTGATCAGTCATGCCCGCGAGAAGCTCGCAGCGAAGGCGCTGGATCTGATCGTCGTGAATGACGCACGTGAGACGGGCGCGGGCTTTGGTGTCGACACGAACCGCGTGACGATCCTTTCTCCGAAGGCCGAACCAGCCGTGCTTCCGCTGCTTAGCAAGAGCGATACCGCGGATGCGATTCTCGACCGCGTGCAGGAGATCCTGAGTGGACGCTAGAGACCGGCTGCGCGAGTATCTCGAGCAGCGGCGCGAGCTCGGCGAGAGCGAGTTCGTGCTCGACGGCCTTTCGGTCGACGAAGCACTGAGCAAGCTCGGCGTCCGCGGCGGCAAGCCCGCAGAGCCGGCCCCGCGCGAGGCGCGCGAGAGCGGTCCGGTGAACACCAGCTGGCGCGAAGCGCTGCGCTCTGTTGGCGTGGACCAGCCGGAGAGAAAAGCTCCGAAAGAACAGGCCGTGCGCGAAGATGCCGCCGGTGAGCCGGGCGCGATCGAGCCGGCTGCGGCAGCGGTGGCGCCTGAGAAAATCGGTCGCTACGAAATGCCCAAGACAGCGCCCATCGCGGACGCGAACGCTGAGCTCAAGCCCGGCCTCGTCGTTGGCACTGCCGCGGCACGCACGGAGAACAGCACGCTCGCGCATCTCGACTCGATCGAGGCCGTGGCGAAGGCCGTGGCGTCGTGCACGCTATGCGCGCTGCATGCGTCCGCAAAAAATCCCGTGCCTGGAGAAGGGAATCCGCACGCAGGGCTTGTGTGTGTCGGCGAAGCACCGGGCGCGACCGAAGACGAGCTCGGACGGCCGTTCGTCGGCCAGTCGGGGCAGTTGCTCACAAAAATCCTCGCGGCGATCAAGTTTGAACGCGAAGATGTTTTCATTTGCAACGTGCTCAAGCACCGTCCGCCGGCCAACCGCAATCCGTCAACGGATGAGATCGCCGTGTGCAGCCCGTATCTGCTGCGCCAGCTGGAACTGCTCAAGCCGCGCGTCATCCTTGCACTGGGAACGTTTGCGGCGCAAACTCTCCTGCAGACCACGCAGCCTATAGGTAAATTGCGTGGACAGGTCCACCGCTATTACGGGGTGCCACTGATCGTCACTTACCACCCCGCCGCGCTCCTTCGCAATCCGTCGTGGAAGCGCTCTACCTGGGAAGATGTCCAGCTCGCCCGCAGAATTTTCGATAGCGCCCCAAGCGGCGCGTGATCCGTTTAAGGACCGCAAGCCTCCCTGGTCGGAGGATGCGGAACAGGCGGTGCTGGGCGCCATGCTGCTCGACGCCGATGCGATCGTGCGCGCCGTTGAACTCGTCGACGAGACGATGTTCTACCGCGAAGCGCACCGCCGCATGTTCCGCGCGATGCTCTCGCTGCATCAGCAGGGTGCGGTTCTCGACCCGCTGACCCTCGCCAACGAGCTCGAGAAGCAAGGCGGCCTCGCAGCAGCGGGTGGCAAGGATTATATCGGCACCCTGCTCGACGTTGTGCCGACGGCAGCGAACGTCGAATACCACCTGCGCATCGTGAAAGAGAAGGCGCTCCGGCGCCGGCTCATTGAAGTTGCGCAGGGGCTGGTGGTTGAGGCCCACGAATCCGGTGCCGACGCGGCGGATTTAATTGACCTCGCGGAGCATCGCATTTTTCAGGTGAGCCAGCAGCGGGGCACCGACGGTTTCACGCGCATCAAAGAGCTGCTTTGGCCGGCGATGGAACGGATCGAGTCGCTCAAGGACGGCGGCCCGCTCACCGGCGTGCCGACCGGCTTCAAAGACCTCGACGCGATCACGCTCGGGTTCCAGCCGTCGGACCTGATCATCATCGCGGCACGCCCGTCGATGGGAAAAACCGCGTTCGTGCTGAACATCGCGCAATACGCCGCTGTCGAAAGCAATCTTCCGATCGCGATTTTTTCGCTCGAAATGAGTAAAGAGTCTCTCATCCAGCGCATGCTGGCTTCCGAGGGATTTATCGATGCCCAACGTTTGCGTTCGGGAAAGCTCACGAGCCAGGATCACTCGAACCTGGCGAAGGCCGCCGCTCTGCTCGGACAGGCTCCGATCTGGATCGACGATACGCCGGGTATCACGCTGCTCGAGATTCGTTCGCGCGCGCGCCGCCTCAAGTCGACGTCGGGCGTCAAGATGATCGTCATCGACTACCTGCAGCTGATTCAGGGGCCGCCGAATTCCGAGAGTCGTCAGCAGGAAATCAGTCAGATTTCGCGGTCGCTGAAAATTCTCGCGAAAGAACTGAACGTGCCGGTTGTCGCGCTTTCGCAGCTCTCGCGTGCGCCGGAACAGCGCACGGGTGAGAATAAGCGTCCGCAACTCTCCGACCTGCGCGAGTCCGGCGCAATCGAGCAGGACGCTGACGTTGTGATGTTCATCTATCGCCCCGAGATGTACGATCGCCCGGTGGACGATTCGGGCAACGCGACAAAAATGGGCGACGGCACGCCGATCGAAGGGCTCGCCGAAGTCATCGTCCAAAAGCAGCGCAACGGTCCGACCGGCCTCGTGCGTCTCAACTTCCGAAAGCAGTTCACGCGCTTCGAGAATTGGACCGGGCGCGCGCCGGGCGCTCACGAGTAACGCGGGAATAAAAGCGTGGGCGCGAAGGCGAAAACCGTTTATCGCTGCACCGAATGCGGGGCCGATCATCTCAAATGGTCCGGCAAGTGCGACGTGTGCGGCGAATGGAATACGCTCGCCGAAGAGATGGCCGCGCCGCGCGCGCTTGCCGCCGGCTCGGCATCCGCGCGGCGTAAAGCCGGCGTCACTGCCCTCGGCAGCGGTGGTGCCGTCTCGCCAACCCCGCGGATTCGCGATGTCGTCGGCGCGGAAGATCATCGCCTGCGCACCGGGCTCGCCGAATTCGACTTCGTACTCGGCGGCGGAATCGTACCGGGATCGATGGTGCTCGTCGGCGGCGAGCCGGGGATCGGAAAGTCGACGATCCTCCTGCAAGTCGCCGCACAGCTTCAGGCCGCGGGGACTCAATCGCTGTATGTGTCCGGCGAAGAATCGCCGCTGCAGGTGAAGCTTCGCGCGGACCGGCTCGGCGGCAGCTCGGGTGACGTCGAGATGCTCGGCGAGACGTTGCTCGAGACGATCCTCGCGACCGCCGCTGATCGCACGCCTGCCGTGATGATTGTCGATTCAATCCAGACTGTTTTCACCGGCGATCTCGAAGGCGCGCCGGGAAATGTAGGGCAGGTGCGCGAGTGCGCCGCGCGGCTCATGCGATTCGCAAAAGAGAGCGGCACCGCGGTGTTCGTCGTCGGCCATGTCACGAAAGGCGGCGGGATCGCCGGCCCGAAGACGCTCGAGCACATCGTTGATACCGTGCTCTATTTCGAAGGCGAGGGAACGCTCGATCACCGCGTGCTGCGCGCAACGAAAAACCGTTTTGGCTCGGTCGATGAGATCGGCGTATTTCGCATGACGCAGCAGGGCCTCATTCCTGTTGAAAACGCGTCAGCGCTTTTCCTTGGCGATCGCGAACGGCATCACACGTCGGGGAGCGCAATCACCGCGATTCTCGAGGGCACGCGCCCGATGCTGCTCGAAGTGCAAGCGCTCGCAGCGAAGGCCGGTTTTGGCACACCGCAGCGCGTCGCCGGTGGCTATGACGCGCGACGCCTCGCGCTGCTGCTTGCCGTGCTCGACAAACGCGCCGGACTTTCATTCGCGAATATCGATGTCTTTCTCAATGTGGTCGGTGGCGTGCGCATGCAGGAACCGGCCGGCGATCTCGCGGTCGCGGCCGCACTCGCATCGAGTGTGTACGACAAGGTTCTTCCAGCCGACGCGGTGTTCATTGGCGAGGTCGGGCTCGGCGGCGAGATTCGCGCGGTGAGTCAGATCGACCGGCGCGTTGCCGAAGCAGAAAAGATGGGAATGAAGATCGCGTACGTGGGCGAGCGCAGTGTCCCGAAGCGCGCGCCCAAGTCGATCAAGGTCGAAGGAATCCCCTCGCTTTCAGAATTGTTCAAGAGGCTGTTCCGATGAGCGCGCGTGACGTTGGAGTCGTCATAGTCGCCGGTGGTGCGAGTACGCGCACGACCGGAACGGATCAGGGCCGGCTCAAACAGCTGCGCTGGGTCGCCGGCAAACCGATGCTGCTCCATTCGCTGCAGACGTTCCAGCAGCGCGCCGATGTCGCCATGGTCGTCTGCGTCCTGCCGAGTTCGTACGCGGGCGATCCGCCACCCTGGATTTTTCAGTGCGACGTGGAGCGCATGCTGATTTCCGTTGGAGGCAAAGAGCGCAGCGAATCGGTGCAGAATGGCCTCGAGGATTTGCCCGATGAGTGCCGCATCGTGCTCATCCAGGACGCGGCGCGTCCGCTCGTGGCACCGGCGATGATCGATCGCGTGGTGAACGAAGTGCGCAAAGGCCACGGCGCGATTGCTGCGCTGCCTGTTGTCGACACGCTGAAGGAAGTCGACTCGGATGGAAGGATTGTAAGGACGATCGAGCGGACCAATCTCTGGCGCGCGCAAACTCCGCAGGGATTCCCGCGTGACATGATCGACCGCGCGCACAAGGAGGCGCGCCGGGCGGGCATCACCGCGACAGACGACGCCGCGCTGTGCGAACGACTGCAGCTGCCGGTGGTTGTCGTGCGCGGAAGTGAACGCGCGCTGAAGGTCACCGACGACGGCGACTTCGCGCGCGTCGACGCACTCTTTCCGCTCCCGGAATGACGGAAGGTCCGCGCGGTGTGCCGTTCTGGTCGCCTCCGGAGATCGAGGCGTCGATCGCCGGAACGCTCGCGCATCTCGCGGCAAACGGAGTGCTCGCGTACCCGACCGAAACGGTGTACGGCTTCGGTGGCGCAATCGACAGCGCGTCGGTCGATCGTCTCGTGACGATGAAGCACCGGCCGGCGGGAAAACCGTTCTTGCTGCTGGTGTCCGGCAGCGAGATGATCGAGCGGCTCGGGCTCCAGCTCTCGCGCTCGGCGTCGCAGCTCGCCGCGCGTTTCTGGCCCGGTCCGCTGACGCTCGTTCTGAGCGGCGGCGAGCGGCGAGTATCGCCACGCTTGCGCGGTCCTGAGGGCGGCATTGCCGTGCGCTGGACATCGCATCCCGGATTGCAGCGGCTCATTGCCGCGATGGGTGACCCGCTCACTTCTACGAGCGCGAACCGGCCCGGCCTTCCCGCAGCGATGAGTGCGGGCGACATTCTTTCGTTGTGGAGTCCGGAGGTCGCCGGCGGGAAAATCCGGCTGCTCGACGGCGGCGCGCTCAGCGCGTCGTCGCCGTCCACCGTGGTCGACTGCACAACCAAACGACTGCGCGTGATTCGGCCCGGCGCGATCGCGGCCGAGCTGCTTCGCGAAAGTGTGCCCGACTTGATTGGAGACCAGTAACGTGCGTGTGCTCTTTGTCTGCACCGGCAACACCTGTCGCAGCGCGCTCGCGGAAGCGATCGCGGTGCGCGAGGCTGCCGCGCGCGCAATGAGCGACGTGCAGCCATCGAGCGCGGGGACGAGTGCATGGGACGGAGCACCGGCATCCGATGGCGCGCTGCTCGTCGGCATCGAGCGTCGTCTGGACGTAAACGCGCACCGGTCCCGCCAGCTGAGCCGTGAGATCGTCGCCGAGTCCGATTTGATCCTCGCGATGGGCCCGCATCACGTCGAACGGATCGAAGCACTTGGCGGCGAAGGGAAAACTTTCTTGATCACTGATTATGCCGAGCGTTCCGACGACGGGCGCGCGATCGTCGATCCGTTCGGCGGTGGTCTCGAGATTTATCGCTCCACCGTAGACGAACTCGAACGCATCGTCGGACAGGTATTCGATCGCATCTCGATAGAACGGTCGAAGAACAGCGGGGCGGTGTAGTGGAGCTTCCCGGCCGGCTCGTGTTGCTCGGCCATCCCGTCGCGCATTCACTTTCTCCGGCCATTCAAAACGCCGCGCTGCGCAGCGCAGGGATTCGACTGACGTACGAGGCGATGGACGTCGCGCCGTCGCAGCTCGCGACGGTCGCCGGGCTTCTTCGCGACGCAGGCGCCGCTGGCAACGTCACCGTGCCGCACAAGGAAGCGTTTGCCGCGCTGTGCACGTCGCGGAGCCCCGTCGCGGAGCGTGTGGGCGCGGTCAATGCGTTCTGGACTGAAGAGGGCGCGCTCGTTGGTGACAACACGGACGTCGGTGGATTCGACGCCGCCGTTCGCCGCCACTTCGGGCTTCCGCACGATCACGGCGTGGTCGTAGTGCTTGGCGCGGGCGGATCGGCCGCCGCGGTGCTCGCTGCGGTCGAGCGATGGGACGGGGCACGCGCGCGGATCGTCGCGCGCTCGCAGACTCGCGCGTATGCGCTTGCAGAGCGTTTTTCGCGAATCGCAACAGTGGTCGAGCATATCGCCGATGCGGTGCACGACGCATCGCTCGTGGTCAATGCGACACCCGTCGGCCTCGACGGCAATGAACTGCCACTCGACCCTGCGTTTCTTCCACCCAGCGCGGACGTGCTCGATCTCACTTACCGTCGCGGCGAAACGCCGTGGATACACGCCTGCCGTGCGCGCGGTCTGCGCGCCGGCGACGGGCTCGCGATGCTCGTCGAGCAGGGCGCGCTCGCGTTTGAGCGCTGGTTCGGCGCAATGCCGGATCGCGACGCGATGTGGAAGGCGGCGCGCGGGTAGAGGGCTGCAGACAGGCGTGTGACGTGCGCATGACGGTCTCGATGAATTGACACCGTCTATGAAAGTTTCCGCCGCCACGCGTTACGCTCGTGCGACACTCGACCTCCTGCTGCCACGCGTGTGCGTGGCGTGCGAACGGCAGATGGATTCACACGAGGATGGTCTCGTCTGCTCACTCTGCTGGTCGCGGCTCGCACTGATACCGAGTCCGCACTGCGATCGCTGCGGGCATCCGACCGAAGGTCATACGTGCCGCTTCTGCGCGACGCTTCCGCCCTTCGTTCGATGCGCGCGATCCGCGTGCTGGGTGCCGCACGTCGTCGGCAGCGCGATCGTTCACGCGCTCAAGTATCACGGCTGGGCGGGTGCCGCACGCGGAATGGCCGCGCGAATGGCGCGATCGCATTGGCCGCCGGATGTCCTCGCAGAGCGCGCTGCGGTGATTCCGGTGCCGCTGTCCTCGGCGCGCGAGCGCGAGCGGGGCTTCAATCAGGCGAGATCGCTGGCCGAGTCGCTCGCGCCGGCATGGCGGATTCCCGTCTGGACTGACGCGCTCGTGCGCACGCGGTCAACCGGCACCCAAACGCGGTTGACTCCCGGAGAGCGTTCCGCGAACGTTCGTGACGCGTTTGAAGTGCCCGATGGGTCGTCGTTGCGGTGCGCGCGAATGAGGATGCGCGGACGCCACATCGTACTCGTAGACGATGTGCTGACCACCGGCGCCACGCTCAACGCATGCGCCGCCACGCTTTTCGCAGCGGGCGCGCGAACGATCAGCTATGCGACATTCGGCCGTGCCCGCGCGAGCGGCGACCGGTAACGTCAAAAAATACTCGAGGCAGAGTCTCACATGACATTGAAGGTTGGAATCAACGGGTTCGGCCGCATCGGCCGTCAGGTCGTTCGAGCGGCGAAAGAGATGAAGGCCGATATCGACTTCGTCGCGATCAACGATCTCACCGATACGAAAACGCTCGCGCATCTTTACAAATACGATTCCGTGCACGGCATGGCCCACGGCACCGTGACGTGCGACGACGCCACCGTCACGATAGACGGCGATGTGATTCGTGTTTTCAAAGAGCGCGATCCCGCCGCGCTGCCGTGGAAGTCTCTCGGAGTTGATGTTGTGCTGGAAGCGACCGGCAAGTTCACCAACGCCGAAGACGCAAAGAAGCACATCACGGCCGGCGCGAAGAAAGTGATTATTTCCGCGCCCGCAAAATCGGAAGACATCACCGTCGTGCTCGGCGTCAATCACGAGAAATACGACGCGGCCGAGCATCACATCATCTCGAATGCATCGTGCACAACCAACTGCCTTGCGCCGCTGGTGAAAGTCATCCGCGAAAATTTCGGCTTCAAGCACGGCTCGATGGTGACGATCCATTCGTACACGAATGACCAGGTCATCCTCGACTATCCGCACAAGGATCTGCGTCGCGCACGCGCGGCCGCACTCTCGATGATCCCCACGACGACCGGCGCGGCCAAGGCGACCGCGCTAGTGATTCCAGAAGTGAAGGGAAAGATCGACGGCATCTCGATCCGCGTCCCGACGCCGGACGTTTCGCTCACCGAACTGACGGTCGAAGTCGAAAAGGGAACGACGATCGCCGAAGTGAACGCGGCATTCCGCGCCGCCGCCGAGGGACCGCTGAAGGGAATCCTGCAGTACACCGAGATCGAACTGGTGTCCTCCGATTACATCGGAAACCCGGCGTCGTGCATTCTCGATTCGAAGTGCACGAACGTGATCGACAATACGCTCGTGAAGGTCTCCGGCTGGTACGACAATGAGTGGGGCTACTCGTGCCGCTGCGTCGACCTGCTCGGTTACATCGGCGCACGCCTCTAATCGGGCGACATTTGTGAACAAGCGCACCGTCCGCGACCTCGCGCCGGCAGAGATCAAAGGCAAGCGCGCGCTCGTGCGTGTGGACTTCAACGTGCCGCTGGACGGCACGCGCATCACAGATGACACCCGTATTCGCGCCGCGATCCCGACATTACAGCTCCTGATAAAGGGCGGCGCGAGGATCGTACTGCTCTCGCATCTCGGACGGCCTAAAGCGAAACCAGATGCGAAGTATTCGCTCGCTCCGGTCGGCCTCCGCCTGGGCGAGCTGCTCGGCAAGCCGGTCGCGTTCTGCCCGGAGACCGACACCGACGCAGCGCTCGCCGCCACGAAGAAACTCACCGACGGCGACGTACTGCTCCTCGAGAACACGCGCTTTCTCCCCGGCGAAGAGAAAAACGACGCCGCGTTGTCCAAATCATTCGCCCGCCTCGGTGATTTTTATGTCAACGATGCGTTCGGCACGGCGCATCGCGCGCATGCGTCGACCGCCGGCGTCGCCGAGTTCCTGCACCCCGCGGTTGCCGGTCTGCTGATGGACGCAGAACTCGAGTGGCTCGGCGCCGCACTTGAAAAGCCGAAGCGTCCATTCATTGCGATTCTCGGCGGATCAAAAATTTCGGGTAAGATCGACGTGATCGAAGCGATGCTGCCGAAGGTCGACGGGATCCTGATCGGCGGGGCGATGGCCTGTACTTTTTTCAGCGCGATGGAACTCGAGACTGGCGAATCGCTCGTCGAGCCGGATCGTGTCGAGATGGCTGAAGATCTGATCGAACGCGCGGCGTTCCGTCTTACGCTTCCGCACGATGCGACTGTCGCTCCATCTGTTGCGGCCGCGTCGAAAGCGCACGCCGTGAAGCGCGATGCGATCCCCGAGTCTGAGGCCATGCTCGATATCGGACCGGAGACCGCGCAGTCGTTTGCGCGCGCCATTCTCGCCGCAAAAACAATTGTGTGGAATGGTCCGATGGGCGTATTCGAAACGCCGCCGTTCGACATGGGCACCAAGGCCGTCGCAAACGCGATGGCCGAGGCGACGGCGAAAGGTGCGATCACGATTGTCGGAGGCGGCGATTCCGCGGCAGCGGTGGAGCAGATGGGGCTTTCAGCAAAGATGAGCCACGTTTCCACCGGCGGTGGAGCATCGCTCGAGTTCCTCGAGGGAAAAGTGCTCCCCGGCGTTGCCGCACTCGACGAGAGGTCTGCAAAGTGAAACACCCCGTGTTCGCCGCGAACTGGAAAATGAATCAGGCGCCGGCGGACGCCAAAGCGTTCGTGCGACAGTTCCTCGCGTATTTCCCACGCCAGCAGGATCGTCTCGTATTGATTTTTCCGTCGGCGCTCGCGCTGCACGCGGTAACGGACGCGCTGAAGGACCGGCCCGACATCCAGGTCGGCGTGCAGAATATTTACTGGGAAGACAACGGCGCATTCACCGGCGAGAACTCTGCGCCGATCGCGCGCGCCGCCGGAGCGAAGTACGTGCTCGTCGGACATTCCGAGCGCCGTCACGTGTTCGGCGAGACCGACGAAGAATCGGGGAAGAAAGCGGCGGCGGCAGTACGCGCGGGCCTCACGCCATTGGTGTGCGTCGGCGAAACCGCCGCGCAGCGCGATGCCGGCGAGACGAACGCCGTGGTGATCAGACAGTTGCGCGCCGCATTGGCCGGTGTCGGCCCGCAGCACATCGCGTCATCACTGGTCGCGTATGAGCCTGTGTGGGCGATCGGGACGGGAAAGACCGCGTCTCCGGCTGACGCGAGTGCCGTGCATACCGTGTTGCGAGCGGAACTGCGGACCCTCACCGGCGAGCGCGGCGAGGCGGTCCCGATTCTGTACGGGGGGAGCGTAAACAGCGGCAACGCCACGGCTCTCCTGGCCGCTCCGGAGGTCGACGGCCTGCTCGTAGGTGGCGCGAGCCTCGATGCCGAGGGCTGGGCGTCTATTGTTCGCGCATAAGTCGGGATTTTGCCCTTGAAGCGCCGTGGTAAGTCGGCTATTCTTCGAGGCTTACCTTCCTCTCGCGCATAGGGTTCAGAAGGCCATATGGTTTACAAGTTTCTGCTCACGCTGTTGATCATCGACGCGTTCGTGCTCGTCATCGCGATTCTGCTTCAGAGCGGAAAGGGTGGCGGCATGGCAGCTGCATTCGGCGGCGCGTCGTCCTCGAGCGACGCACTCTTCGGCACCCGTCAGGCTGGAAATCTCCTGACGAAGGCGAGCTGGTGGTGCGGCGGAATCTTCATCGGCCTCGCATTCGTTCTTGAAATCAGCGCCGGCCGCGGCCGTGTGCCGACGTCGATTCTCGATAAATCATTTGCACCGACGAAGTCGGCGCCCACCGCACCGCGTACGCAGCAGCAGGTTCCGACGACGACCGCACCCACGGCAGTCCCCGGCGCCGCTCCTGCTCCGGCAGCGCCGAGCACGGCCTTGCCGAACGGGACCGCGAAGCCTGACACCGGCGCGAAAGCGCCGGCTACCACGAAGAAGCCCTGATCGCGCAAGCGTGAGCATTCTCAGAGCTTCGAAAGGGTTCCTCCTCCTTGAGGATGGAACCCTTTTTCACGGCCATATCCAATCCGCGAGCAATACGCCGGCGGTTGCGGAGGTCGTGTTCACGACGAACATGAGCGGCTATCAGGAGGTGTTCACCGATCCCTCGTATCGCAGCCAGATCGTGGTGATGACGTCGCCGATGATCGGCAACTACGGGGTGAACGGCGAGGATCCCGAATCGACGAAAGCGCAGGTGAGCGGAGTGGTCGTCCGCGAACTATCCACGACATTCTCGAATTGGCGGGCGGGGGGTGGACTCGCCGGCTACATGGCGAACGCGAATATCCCTATCCTGTATGATGTTGACACACGTCGCCTCACACGCCACTTGAGGACAGTCGGTGTGCTGCGCGGAGTGATCGGCGCGGGGGAAAAGCCCGATGCCGCGGCGAAGGCTGCACTGGATGCCTGCCCGTCGATGGAAGGGCTCGACCTCGCGTCGGTGGTAACGACGGACAAGCCATACGCGTGGGGCAAGCCGGACGCGGCGCGTCATATCGTCGCATTCGATTACGGGATCAAGCAGAACATTCTGCGGCTCTTTGAAGATCGCGATTGCCGCGTGACTGTCGTGCCATCGACGACGACAGCAAAGGAAGTCCTCGCGCTCGAGCCGCACGGTGTATTTCTCTCGAACGGACCCGGCGATCCGGAAGCCGTGACCTACGCGATGGGAACGATTCGCGAGATCGCAGATGCGAAGGTGCCGATTTTCGGAATCTGCCTCGGCAATCAGCTGATCGGCCTCAGCTATGGCGCGACGACATTCAAACTTCCGTACGGTCACCGCGGCGGCAATCACCCTGTGAAGGATGTCATGAGCGGGAAAGTGCTCATCACATCACAAAATCACGGGTTCGCGGTGAAGGGAACTGCGGAATCGATCCCGGGCGCACCGGATTTGGAGGTGACGCATGTGAACCTGAACGACGGGTCGATCGAAGGATTGCGTCATAAACGCTTGCCAGTCTTCGCAGTACAGTTCCATCCGGAGGCCGCGCCGGGGCCTCATGACGCCCGCGGACTGTTCGATGACTTCATGAACGCCGTCGAAGCCCGTTCCTAGAGCGAGAGAGCCCCTCCAAGAGGCTCCAGAGGCCCTGTAAGGACGTAGGACTGGCCGCCCAACCGCTTGACACCACGGCACATAACATCCTAGACTGGATGCACTTACGGTCTTTGTTGTAGGTGGTTCCAGGTGCCGAGTGTCCTCCGCAGAGGGATGTAAATGACCAAAGCTGATCTGGTTGAACAAGTCACCGAGGCGATCTCGCAGACTTCGGGTCCGATGATCTCGAAGAAAGACTGCGCGCGCGTCGTAGACTCGTTCCTGGACTCGATTAAGGACGCGTTGAAAGAGCAGAAGAACATTGAGGTGCGCGGATTTGGCACCTTCAAGATTCGTCAGCGGAAGACGAGAATGGCGAGGAATCCGCGGACTGGGGCGCCGGTTGAAGTCTCCGCGCGTCCGGTGCCGGTGTTCAAGCCGTCGAAGGAACTTCGCGCGATGGTTGCTGATATTGATATCTCGGAACTCACCGACGCATAAGCAGATAGGGTAGTTTGCAGGTATGGAAGTGCGCGTTCTCCTCTTTGCGTCTTACGCCGATGCGTTCGGGTCTCCGAATGTGTCCGTCACCGTTCGTGAGGGTGCCACGGTGAAAGAGTTACTCGCACGAGTGAAGGAAATGGCCGTGGGACATTCGCTTCCGCCGGCGCCGCTCATTGCGATCAATCAAGAATACGCTGCACCCGGTGACGTCGTCCGCGCGGGCGATGAAGTCGCGCTGATTCCGCCGGTGGCGGGCGGCTGATGCACGTCGCGATTGTCTCTCACCCGATCGACTCGGCGGCGCTCATTGCAGCGGTCGCGTCCGATTCGCATGGGGCGACTTCGCTTTTCCTTGGCACGGTGCGCGACATCAACGATGGGCGCGCGGTGACTGGGATGGACTACACGGCGTACGACGCGATGGCGTCCCGCGAACTCGAAAAAATCGCACGCGAAGCCGCTGCGAAGTTTGACGGCGTCGCGATCGCCGTTGAGCATCGCGTTGGCGCGCTCGCGCTCGGCGACGTCAGCGTCGCCGTTGCGGCGGCGCATGCGCATCGGCGGAACGCGCTCGACGCGACGGGCTGGGTGATCGACGAGCTCAAGCGCCGCGTGCCGATCTGGAAGCGTGAGCATTATACCGATGGCACCCGTGAGTGGCTCGATCCGTCTGTCATGGCCCGCGAGGCAGCGACATGACACCCATCACGCTGAAGGATCAATTCGGCCGCTCGATCGAATATCTCCGCATCTCGATCACCGATCGCTGCAATTTCCGCTGTGTGTATTGCATGCCGCTCGAAGGACTCGACTGGATGCCGAAGGCGGAGATTCTCAGCTACGAAGAGATCACGGAAGTCGTGCGTCAGCTCGCCCCGCTCGGGCTGCGGCGGCTGCGGATTACGGGTGGCGAGCCGACAATCCGCCCCGACCTCGTCACGCTCGTCCGCATGCTTAAGAACGTTCCCGGCATCGAGGACATCGCGCTCTCGACCAATGGCGTGAAGCTTCCCGAGCTTTCCGCGCCACTGCGCGACGCGGGGCTCGACCGTGTGAATATCAGCGCGGATTCACTGCGGGCAGATCGCATCGCGGCGATCGCGCGTCGCAATTTTCCCTTCGACCCGATCGCGTCTGCGCAGGCGGCGGAGGACGCGGGACTCGACCCGATCAAACTGAACGTCGTCGTGATGCGCGGCATCAACGACGACGAGATCGAAGATTTCGCGCGACTCACGCTCGACCATCCATGGCACGTGCGCTTCATCGAGCTCATGCCCGTCGGCGACATGGCAAATCTCACGTTCGAGCACGTCGTCCCGAGTGACGAAGTACTGAAACGCGCGAGCGTGCACGGCGAGCTCACACCAGCGGCGGGTCCAGCTCGCGGCAATGGGCCGGCGGCATACCACCGCTACGCCGGCGCCCCGGGGACGATCGGTGTGATCACGCCAATGACGCATACGTACTGCGGCTCGTGCAATCGCGTGCGGCTCACTGCGGACGGCCGGCTGCGCACCTGCCTCTACGGCGACCACGAAGTGAACCTTCGTGATCCACTCCGTGCCGGCGCGCCGCTCGAGCCGTTGTTCCGCCGGGCGCTGGCCGAGAAGCCGCTGGAGCACAATCTGCTGCAGCTAAAAGTCGGCGGGCTGCGGGCACTGTCGCAGGTCGGGGGGTAGTGTTTGAAGCTCACAGTTCGCGCGCCAAGCTTGCCGCGCACGGCTTGGCAGTGTCAGAGCTCTAGCTTCTTCTCGCTCCTAGCTTGAGCTCTGACACTCCCAAGCAATGGGCATGCGAGCCTGGAGCTTGACCTGTGAGCCTGAGAAGGATTTGAGAGTGACCGGCAAATGATTATCATTCGGGACTATCTCTCTCACTCCACCAATCTCCAATCAACATGCTGAATAAGATCACCGTTGTCGGCGCCGGAAATGTGGGCGCCACGGCTGCGCAGCGCATTGCCGAAAAAGAACTCGCCCGCACAGTTGTGATGGTCGACGTCGCCGATGGAATCCCGCAGGGCAAAGCACTCGACCAATGGGAATCCGCGCCGGTTGAACTGTTCGACTCACGCGTGATCGGATCGAACGGCTACGACGAGTCCGCCGGTTCCGACATCGTTGTGATCACCGCCGGCATCGCGCGCAAACCCGGCATGAGCCGCGACGATCTCCTCAACACGAACGCCGGCATCGTGAAGTCCGTCGCGGAACAGGTTGCGAAGACGTCACCCAAGGCCATTATCATCGTCGTCTCGAACCCGCTCGACGTGATGTGCTACGTCGCGATGAAAGCGAGCGGCTTCCCGCGCGAACGCGTGATCGGCATGGCCGGTGTGCTCGACACCGCGCGCTACCGCTCGTTCCTCGCCGAGGCACTCGACGTTTCTGTGCGCGACATCCAGGCGATGGTGCTCGGCGGACATGGCGACACGATGGTTCCGTTGATCAGCTACACGACCGTGAGCGGCATCCCGATCACGCAGCTGCTCGCCAAGGACAAGCTCGACGCGATTGTCGATCGCGCGCGCAATGGCGGCGCCGAGATCGTGAAGTTTCTCAAGACCGGCTCGGCGTACTACGCGCCGTCGTCGGGCGCGGTGCAGATGGTCGAGGCGATCGCGCACGACCAGAAGCGCATCCTGCCGTGCTCCGCGTGGCTCCAGGGCGAATACGGCATGAAGGATCTGTTCCTCGGCGTGCCGGTCAAGCTCGGCGCGAAGGGAATGGAAAAGATCATTGAAGTGACGCTGACGGACGATGAGAAAGCCGCCCTCGCCAAGAGCGCCGAAGCGGTGCGCGAGCCGATGGGCGTGATCAAGCTCTAGGTTTCCAGATGGAACGAGCAGGACTCCTTCGATTCTGGGATTCCAGCGTCGGCAAGAAAGTCGTGATGGGCGCGACGGGGTTGATCCTCGTCGCGTTTGTCATACTCCACATGGCCGGCAACCTGCAGTTCTTTTCAGGATCGGAGCGCTTCAACGCGTATTCGCACCTGCTGCAGGTCGACCTCATCGAGCTGACGTGGCTGATGCGCATCACGCTGCTCGGCGCAGTCGTGCTGCACATCACCGCCGCGTACCAGCTGACGATGCGCAATCGTGCGGCGCGGCCGGCGGGATATGTAAAGCGCGAACCGCAGGTGTCGACCTACGCCGCGCGGACAATGCGGTGGGGCGGAGTATACCTCCTGCTCTTCATTCCGTATCACATTCTGCATTTCACCACCGGCACACTGCATCCTGCGTTCGTGCGCCGAGCGGCGTACGGAAATGTCGTGATCGGTTTTCAGGTCATGTGGGTCGCGCTGTTTTATCTGGGCGCGATGGCATTTCTCGGCCTGCATCTCTATCACGGGGCGTGGGCGATGTTTCGCACGCTCGGAATCGCGCGACCCTCGAATGACCCGCTCCACCGGCGGCTCGCGCTCGCGATTGCGATCATCGTGCCGGCCGGGTTCAGTCTTCTGCCGCTGAGCGTCATGCTCGGCTTCATGCACTAGGGCGCGCGCGGTGATGAAATGACAACCAAACTCGACGCGCGCATTCCCGCCGGCCCGCTCGCGGAGAAGTGGGACAAGCACCGCTTTGAAATGAAGCTGGTGAATCCGGCGAACAAGCGAAAATATCATGTGATCGTCGTCGGTTCCGGACTCGCCGGTGCGAGCGCCGCCGCATCGCTGTCCGAACTCGGCTACCGTGTGAGCTGCTTCTGCTTTCAGGACTCACCGCGCCGCGCGCACTCGATTGCAGCGCAGGGCGGCATCAACGCGGCAAAGAACTACCAGAACGACGGCGACAGCGAATGGCGCCTGTTCTACGACACCATCAAAGGCGGCGACTTCCGCGCGCGCGAGGCGAATGTGTATCGCCTCGCGCAGGTGAGCGTGAACATCATCGATCAGTGCGTAGCGCAGGGCGTTCCATTTGCGCGCGAGTATGGCGGCTTGCTCGCCAACCGATCGTTCGGCGGCGCGCAGGTCTCGCGCACGTTCTATGCGCGCGGGCAAACGGGCCAGCAGCTGCTGCTCGGCGCGTATCAGGCGCTCGAGAAGGAGATCGCGCGCGGCGGAGTAACGATGCACAGCCGCCACGAGATGCTCGATATCGTCGTCATCGACGGCCGCGCCCGCGGCATCATCACGCGCGATCTCGTGACTGGAGCCGTCGAGGCACACGTTGCCGATTCCGTCGTGCTTGGCACCGGCGGCTATGGCAACGTCTACTACCTCTCGACCAACGCGAAAGGGTGCAACGTCACCGCGACGTATCGCGCGTACAAGAAGGGCGCTGCGTTCGCAGACCCATGCTTCACGCAGATTCACCCGACGTGCATTCCCGTAGCCGGCGAGCACCAGTCGAAACTGACGCTGATGTCCGAATCGCTGCGCAACGATGGACGCGTATGGGTCCCGAAGAAGAAAGAAGATTGCGGAAAGAAGCCAGGTGAGATCGCCGAAGGCGACCGCGACTATTACCTCGAGCGGAAGTACCCGAGCTTCGGGAACCTCTCACCTCGAGATATCGCGAGCCGTGCCGCGAAAGAAGTGTGCGACGAAGGGCGCGGCGTCGGCCCGGGCGGCCGCGGCGTCTATCTCGATTTCGCGGACGCCATCAAGCGCCTCGGCGAACATACCATCCGCGAACGTTACGGCAACCTGTTCGAGATGTACGAGCGCATCACTGACGAAGATCCGTACAAGCAGCCAATGCGGATCTATCCCGCGGTGCATTACACCATGGGAGGGCTCTGGGTGGATTACAACCTGATGAGCACGATCCCCGGCCTGCACGTGATCGGCGAGGCGAACTTCTCCGATCACGGCGCAAATCGTTTGGGGGCGAGCGCGCTCATGCAGGGGCTCGCGGACGGATATTTTGTGCTCCCTTCGACGATCGGAGATTACCTCGCCGGCGTGAAGGTTGACGGGCTCACGGCGGAGCACGCCGCATTTCGCGAGGCAGTCGATGGAGTCAACGCGCGCACGGCGCGGCTGCTGGGGATCAAAGGCACGCGCACCGCGGACTCGATCCATCGCGAGCTCGGCCACATCATGTGGGAGAAGTGCGGTATGTCGCGAAATGCCGCGGGTCTCAAAGAGGCGCTCGTCGCGATTCCGAAACTGCGCGAGGAATTCTGGAGCAACGTGTGCATTCCGGGCACGGGCGCTGAACTCAACCAGTCGCTGGAGAAAGCGGGGCGGGTGGCGGATTTCCTCGAGTTCGCCGAACTGATGTGCACAGACGCGCTGCAACGCGAAGAGAGCTGCGGAGCGCATTTCCGCGAGGAGTATCAGACCAAAGACGGCGAAGCGCTCCGCGACGACGAGCATTTCGCCTACGTCTCCGCGTGGGAATACGCCGGCGAGGGAATGCCGCCGGTGCTCAACAAGGAGACACTCGAATTCGAGAACGTTCACCTGTCGACGCGGAGTTACAAGTGAAAGTCGTACTCCACGTCTGGCGTCAGGCATCGGCGTCGGCCGCGGGGAAACTCGTCGACTATCAGGCCGATGATATTTCGCCGGACATGTCGTTTCTCGAGATGCTCGATGTGTTGAACGAGCGGCTCATCGTAAGAGGCGAAGATCCCATCGCGTTCGATCACGATTGCCGCGAAGGGATCTGCGGATCGTGTGGCATGATGATCAACGGCGCCGCGCATGGGCCGATGAAACTCACGACCGCGTGCCAGCTGCACATGCGCAGCTTCAGCGACGGGGACGAGATTTGGATCGAGCCGTGGCGCGCGAAGGCGTTTCCGGTGATCAAAGATCTCGTGGTAGATCGCGGCGCGTTCGACCGGATCATTCAGGCCGGCGGATTCGTTTCGGCGCCAACGGGCAGCGCTCAGGACGGCAATGCGATTCCAATTCCTAAGCAGGCCGCGGATGACGCGATGGACGCGGCAGCGTGCATCGGCTGCGGTGCGTGCGTCGCAGCGTGCCCAAATGCGTCGGCGTCACTGTTCACGGCCGCGAAGATTTCACATCTGGGCGAGTTGCCGCAGGGACAGCCGGAGCGGATGAAGCGCGCGCTCGCGATGGTGCATCAGATGGATCTCGAGACATTCGGCGGGTGCACGCTGTTTGGCGAATGCCAGGAGGCGTGCCCGAAAGGCATTTCGATCGATACGATCGCGCAGATGAATCGGGACTACATCTTCGCGGCGGCGACTGAACGCGAAGCGACCGACGTTCTCGGCAGCGGCTAGTACCGCACGTTGAATCGCAGGCCGAGGACTGTCGCCGGTCCACGGTCGCGATTGTAGCCCGGATTCTTGATGAACTGATAGTCCGGGCTCACCTCGATGTACTTACCGCACTGGATCCGATAGTACGCCTCGACGATCTGCTCCTCGCCGTACGTCAGGCCGCCGTCGCCGAGCAGAAATCCGTCGCCGCCGGCCGCGAGATACTGCTGATGGACCTTCACGATCCCATCGATCACCGCCGCGATTCCGACGCGGTCGTCGCGCCGGCCCCAATGTGCACCGCTGATCTGGACGCCACCGCTCAGGTGACGGTCAGACTCGGTAAACACAAAGCTCTCGGCGGCACCGTCACCCCAGCCGTAGCGAAAGAAGGCACCGGTCTCGCCGCTGTCCGCGAGCGGTTGCTCGATATTCACGCCCCATCCGTACTTGAAGCGGCCCGGCTGATCATCGAGAGCAATGCTCGGGTCGAAATTTCCCGAGTTCGTTAGCGCCTCGGAGTAGAGGCCCATGCGCGCTTCGTTCTCATAACCAAGGAGGCGCACCACAGTGCCGGTCGGTTCGATGTGCCCCTCGAACTCCGCATTGAATCCATGCGCCTGGCGAAGATCGCTATCGAACACATTGCCGTTCGCTTTCACCGGCATCTGCATGGCCGCCGCGCGCAGCGACCAACTCGGATGAATCCAGTTCAGCGCCACGCCGTTTGAATATCCGCGAGTGTCAGCCGCATAGTCCCACGCAGTGTTCTGAAAGAGTCCCCAATTCATGAACTGCTGCCGCGTCGAGTTCGCGTAGCGATTCACATCAAACAGATCGCTCAGCGCGAATTTTCCCGCGGTGATCTCGAGCCGCGTCGCCTTCGCAATCTGCGGCAGCTGATCCATCGCTCGTGCGAGCGTATCGAGCGCCGCGCCAAACCCGATCGTGTATCGAAAGAACATCCGCGCGATATACGGGCCGTCGCCAAGGTCGGCGGAACCCTGGCGGATCACATCGCCATTCGTGATGCCGGCGAGGCCGACCGTGCGGCTGATTCCCTTGCCGCGCACCATCTCCACGTCGAGGTACCCTTCAACACCGCGCGCGATCTGCATCCCGGCGTAGATCCCGTACGCCTCGCTCGTCTTTGCATCTCCGCCACTCTGGAGACTGTTGTCGCCGCTGTACGGCGCGTGGAACGGCAACAGCCGCTGATGGATGAAGTCCATCTGCGTGCCGAGGAGCATCGGATGCCAGCGCGCCGAGCCGGAGTCAGTGCTGACCTCCGGCGCGCTCTGAGCATGCGCTGCTGTGCCCGCAATCAACGCGATCGCAATCGCGCATAGTGTCCGCCGTCCGCCGTCTGCCATCTGCCGCCTTCTAAAGCCAGCCGTGATACTTCCGGATGTACCAACCCTTCACGACTTGCATCAACGCGATGTAGCTGCCGAGAATCGCAACCAGCCAGATGAAGTACGATCCGCTGAGCGGCTCGAGCCCGAGATGCCCGCCGAGCGGCGAGAATGGCAGGATCATGCCGATGACCATGATCGTCGCCGTCAGTGCGAGCACCGGCCACGTCGCGCGACTCTGAATGAACGGAATCTTGGCCGTCCGGATCATGTGAACCACGAGCGTCTGCGAGAGAAGGCTCTCGATGAACCAGCCGCTCTGGAAGAGCGCCTGATGTTCGGATCCGTTCGCCTTGAACACCCACCACATCACGGCGAAGGTCACCATGTCAAACACGGAACTTGTGGGGCCGATCAGAATCATGAAGCGCCCGATGTCGTCCGCGCTCCATTTGCGCGGCACGAGCAGGTAGTCGGGGTCCATGTCGTCGAACGGGATCGACGTCTGCGAAATATCATAGAGCAGATTCAGCACCAGCAGTTGAATCGGCAGCATCGGCAGGAACGGCAGGAACGCGCTCGCGACCAGCACGCTGAACACATTTCCGAAATTCGAGCTCGCCGTCATCTTGATGTACTTGATGATGTTGCCGAAGATCTTCCGGCCTTCGAGCACGCCCTCTTCGAGCACCATCAGGCTCTTCTCGAGCAGGATGATGTCGGCTGATTCCTTCGCGATGTCGACCGCGGAGTCAACGGAGATGCCGACGTCGGCTTCACGCAGCGCGCCGGCATCATTGATACCGTCGCCCAGGAAGCCCACCGTGTGACCGCGTGCGCGAAGGGCCTGCACGACGCGCGTCTTCTGCAGCGGTGCGAGCTTTGCAAATACCGTGGTGCGCTCGGCGAGGTCAGAAAGCTCGCTGTCGCTCAGCGCGTCGAGCTCGTTGCCGCTGACGATCGTGCCGACGACGATTCCCACGTCGCGGCACACCTTCTGCGTCACGGTCGCGTTGTCGCCCGTGAGAATCTTCACCGTGACACCGTATTCCTTCAACGCGCGCAGAGCAGGGGCGGCCGTCTCTTTTGGTGGATCGAGAAAGGCCATGAAACCTGCGAGAATCAGATCGCTTTCATCGGCGACGGTGAACGCGTCGGTCCGCGGCGCGAATT
This sequence comes from uncultured Gemmatimonadota bacterium, assembly GCA_903910555.1. Classification (GTDB taxonomy): domain Bacteria; phylum Gemmatimonadota; class Gemmatimonadetes; order Gemmatimonadales; family Gemmatimonadaceae; genus Fen-1231. Next base: position 59,786 of record CAIVZZ010000015.1, read on the forward strand.
CGCGATACGCCACCGCCACGACGCGCAGCCCGTCTTCGTTAAGCTCCTGCACGACTTCGAGCGCGGTCTCACGAGTCTCGGGATCGAGCGGAATGATCCGGTCTTCGTCGCGAATTTGTGTCGATACCGCAAGAATCTCTTCGACCGCGCCTTTGCAGATCAGCTCGTGGATTTCCTTGCCGCGCTCGACCACCACCGACATGCGGCGGCGCACGAAGTCGAACGGAATTTCGTCGACCTTCTTGTAGACCGTATCGATGCCCAGTTGTGCGTGCAGGTCGGAGCGCTCGAGAATCGCGACGTCCAGAAGGTTCTTCAGCCCCGTCTGGTAGACGCTGTTCAGATACGCGAGGTTCAGGACTTCTTCGTCTTCCTCGCCAATCACATTGATGTGCTTCTCGAGCACGATCTTGTCCTGCGTCAGCGTGCCGGTTTTGTCGGTGCAGAGCACGTCCATCGCGCCGAAGTTTTGAATCGCGTTCAGGCGCTTCACGATCGTCTTGCGGCGCGCCATCGTCACGGCGCCCTTTGCAAGATTAGCCGTGACGATCATCGGCAGCATCTCGGGCGTGAGCCCGACTGCTACGGCAAGGCCGAACATGAACGCATCAACCCAGTTGTGCTTCGAGAGGCCGTTGATCACGAACACAATCGGCACCATCACCGCCATGAAGCGGATCAGGAGCCAGCTGACTTTGTTCACGCCGATATCAAACGACGTCGCCGGCCGCTGGCCCACGAGTCCTTTCGCCATCGAGCCGAAGTAGGTGTGATCGCCCGTTGCGATTACCACTGCGGACGCCGTGCCGCTGACCACGCTCGTCCCCATGAAGCCGATGTTGCGCAGATCGGGGAGCGACGCGGGCGCTGCCGGGCCGGTGCCGGTCTCCTCAGGAACCGCATCGGTCTTCTCGACGGGAATGGCTTCGCCCGTGAGCGCCGATTGACTGATGAACAGATCCTTGCTGCTCAAGAAGCGCACATCGGCCGGCAACATGTCACCGGCGGAGACGTGAACGATGTCGCCGGGGACGATCGCCTCAATGGGCAATTCGCGGCGCGTGGGAACCGGCGCGGGCTCCTCGTCGGTTGCGTCGTTCACGCGCTCGACCGTCGCGCGCGTGCGTACTATTGCCTGCAGCGCGAGCGCGGCCTGATTCGAACGGAACTCCTGAAAGAACCGCAGCAGCGCGCTGATCGTGACCATCACGCCGATCACGATCACCGCGCGGATATCGCCTGTGAGGTATGAGAGAATCCCCAGCGCGAGCAGCACACCGATGAACGGATTCCAAAACGCGTGCGCGAGCTGGTAGTACCAGGTCGGCGGCGCTTCGTGCGCCACTTTGTTCTGGCCGTATTTGTCCGTACGCTCCTGCGCAGCCGTCTCACTCAGCCCGAGGCGTGTGACGCCTAGCTGTTCGAGAACGGCACTCGCTGGAAGCCGTGCGATTTCCGCGAGCGCGACTGGCGCGCTGCCTGATGTAGTATTGGTTTTCATTGGTCTCGTCTCCGCGTCATGGCATCGCGCCGCCACGGGAGGGGAAAATCAACTGCAGAGTCGAGTCGGGCGTCTTTCGTTCCAGCGCCCAGTCAATCAGTCCTCAAGAACAGCTCAGGACCTCACCCCGCAATCGTCTCCCAACTCGGGCGACGCGACCGACTAGTATCTCCGTCCATTTGGGGCTCCGTTGTGTGTTGCGCAGCACGTCGCCGTTGAAATGAACCGGCACCGCGTGCGCACTTTCGCTGCGACATTCACCCACACCTTAGCGATGGGGTCAGACGACTGTCAACCCTGCAGCAAGCTGCGGCTCGGCACACATCAAATCGAGAGCTACCTTTACCCGCATGGCCGCTGCGCGCAAAACGATTCTCGTCATCGACGACGAACCTCAGATCCGCCGCGTCGTCAAGCACGCCGTTGACGACGACGGCACTCGAGTGCTCGAAGCCGCATCCGCGCGCGAAGGACTCGACCTCGCCGCCGCAGAGCGGCCGGATCTCATCGTGCTCGATCTCGGCCTTCCTGACGGATCGGGTGAAGACGTTTGCCGCCAGCTCCGCTCGTGGACGCAGGTGCCCATTCTCGTCTTGTCTGCGCGGCACTCCGACGCAGAAAAAGTCGCGCTCTTCGATGCCGGCAGTGACGATTACGTTACAAAGCCATTTTCGCCTGCGGAGCTGAAAGCGCGCGTCCGGGCGCTGCTCCGCCGCGCCGCGACCGGATCGGCGGACGGCGCGACAAAGATCGTCCAGGATGATTTGGAGATTGATCTCGACAAACGCGCCGTGAAACTCGGCGGCTCGCCCGTGCACGTCACTCCCATCGAATGGGATTTGCTCGTCGCGCTCGCAACGCAACCGGGGCGCGTCATGACGCACCAGCAGCTGTTCACGGCGGTCTGGCGTGGCCGCGATCACGGTGACGCCCAGCAGTATCTGCGTGTGTACGTCGCCCACCTTCGCCGAAAACTCGAGAGCGACCCCGTGCACCCCCGGTTCATCTTCACCATCCCCGCCGTGGGCTATCGGTTCGGGCCGTGAGCCGGCAGCGACGGCTGCGCGACGCAGCGCTCTGGCTCGCGGTGCTCGCCGTCACGACGGCGATTCTCATTCCGTTTCGCGCCGATCTCGACAAAGCACACATCACGCTCGTGCTCCTGCTCGTCGTGCTTGGCGCGGGCGCGCAGGGCGGTCGCGTGCTCGGCGTTGGCATCGGCGCTGCTTCGTTCTTGATTTTTGATTGGTTTTTCCTGCCGCCGCTGCACACGCTGGTCGTAGCGAACCCGGTCGACTGGCTCGTGCTCATCGCGTTCCTCGCGACGAGCATCGTCGCGGCCCAACTGCTGCACCGCGAGCAGGAATCCGCCCGCATGGCCGGTGCGCGCGCCGATGAAGTCGACCGCCTCGCCACACTCGGCGCTGAGGCGCTCGCCGCCGCCCGCGCGGAGGATGCGCTCGCGGCCGTCGCTGCCGTGATTCGCGAATCGACCCGCGCTGAATCGTGCACCGTGTATTTCGCAGGCGAGCGGGGCATGCAGTTCGGCGCGTCGAGTCCGCCGCGTGCCGATGGGGTGGGTGCGGTGCCAATGCCGCCGCTCGTCGATTGGGTCGCCACGGAACGCGCGCCAGCGGCCGAAACGGCTGAGGGGACCTCGCGGCTGGGGCGGGCGCACACACCGGTGCGAGAGATCGTTCGCGAATCGGACAATGCCGTGCGCGCGATCCTGGTCCCGCTGACTGTTCGCCAGCAAACCGTTGGCGTGCTGCGGCTGGAAGGAGGCAGCGTCGCGCACCTCGACGATTCGCAATGGCGCTTTCTCGATGCGCTCTCATACTACGCCGCGCTGGGCACCGAGCGCGTGCGGCTTGCGGCTGACGTCGCGCGCGTCGAGGCGCTGCGTGAGGCGGACCGGCTCAAGGACGCGCTGCTCGCGTCGGTATCGCACGACCTGCGCACGCCGCTGACGACTATCAAAGCGCTCGCGCACGAGCTTGGTGCGCTCGGCGATGAGCGATCGCAAATCATCGAGGAACAGGCAGATCGATTGAATCGGTTGGTGGCCGATCTGCTTGACCTCTCCCGCTTGAGTGCGGGTGCGATGCCGCGGCATCTCGAACTGAATGCCGTTGACGATCTGCTAAGCGCGTCGCTGCAGGACACCGAACCACTGTTGAAAGACCGCGAATTGATCGCCGACTTGCCGGTCGACGGAGCGATGCTCGTCGGCCGCTTCGATCTCGCGCTCTCGATTCGCGTCGTCGTGAACTTGATTGAGAACGCCATCAAGTACTCATCGCCGGGCACGACGATCCGTCTTGCCGTGCGGAGAGACGGCCAGAAACTCCTCGTGAGTGTCTCGGACACCGGGCCTGGTGTGCCGGCCGGCGAGGAGGAGCGCATCTTCACGCCGTTTTATCGACCGGCAGGGGAGCGGCCCGACGCGGGGAGCGCGGGGCTCGGTCTCGCGATCGCACGCCAGATGGCGGAGGCGCAGAGCGGCGCGGTGAGGTACACGCGGATGCCGGCAGGAAGCACGTTCACCCTCGAACTTCCCGCCGCTGACGTCTCGGCGCCCTGATTCAGATCTCGACTTGAGCGCCTAGCTCCACAACGCGGTTCGGCGGGATACGGAAGTACGCTGTCGCGGGGCTCGCATTTCGCACCATCACGCCGAACAGCCGCTCGCGCCAGCCTGCCATCCCCGGTTTCGCTGACGAAATAATCGTCTCGCGACCAAGGAAGTACGTCGTCTCCATGGGGCGAAACTCGAGTCCCTGTGCGGCGGCGAGCGCGAGCAGCGCGGGAACGTCGGGCTCCTCGATGAATCCGTAGCGCGCAACGATGCGCCAGAAACCGTCGGCGAGTGCGGTCACGGTCATCCGCTCCGCGGGCGCGATCGTCGGCACGTTGGCAACGAGTACCGTGAGGAACACCACGCGCGAGTGCACGACGCGATTGTGCTTCAGGTTGTGGAGCAGCGCGCGCGGTACGCCGTCGATGGCACCGTGGAGGTAGATCGCCGTGCCGCGCACGTGCGCGGCGGAACCCGAGGCGATCGACGCGAGGACCGAGTCCACGCCGGCCGCCGTGCCGGAGCGTTCCGACTCTGCGAGATTCAGCAGTTCACGGCCGCGCCGCCACGTCGATAGCAGCAGAAACACAACCGCGCCGATCACGAGCGGGATCCATCCACCATCCCGGATTTTCAGCAGGTTTGCCCCGAGGAACGCGAGATCGATCATCAGGAACGCTCCCGCGATCACCGTCACGCGAGCAATGCTCCACCGCCAGCGCCCACGCGCGACCGCAATGAACAGCAGGGTCGTGATCGCCATCGTCCCTGACACGGCCAGTCCGAACGCTGCCGCAAGCCTTGTCGATGACTGAAATCCGAGGACGAGCGCGACACACGCGATCATCAACGTCCAGTTCAGCGCAGGGAGATAGATCTGGCCGATCTCGCGCGACGACGTGTGCAGCACCTTGAAGCGCGGACTCAGACCGAGCTGCACCGCCTGACTCGTAAGCGAAAACACTGCGGTAATGAGTCCCTGCGAAGCAATAATCGTTGCGGCGGTCGCGAGCACGACGAGCGGATAGAGGCACCACGCCGGCGCAGAGAGAAAGAACGGATTCTGCGCGGCGGCGGGATTCGTGAGGAGTACGCCGCCCTGACCCAGGTAGCTCAGCACGAGGCTTGGAAACGCGAGTGCGAACCACGCGATGCGTATCGGGCGACGGCCGAAATGGCCCATGTCCGCATACAGCGCTTCGCCTCCGGTCAGGCAGAGCACCACCGCGCCCAGCACGGGAAAGCCGGCCCACCCGTGCGCGACAAAGTACTCCACGCCAAAACGCGGGTCGAACGCCCGCAGGACTTCGGGCGCGCGAGCGATCCCCCAAATACCAATCGCCGCGATCACCACAAACCAGAGTGCGAGCACGGGGCCGAACACCCGGCCAATCCGTCCCGAACCAAGTGACTGGGCGGCAAAGAGCGCGATCAGGATGACGACGGTGAGCGGAACGACGTAGGCGTGAAACGCCGTGGTGGCAACCTCGAGGCCCTCGACCGCACTCAGCACGGAGATCGCCGGCGTGATGACGCCGTCTCCGTAAAGCAGCGCTGCGCCGGCGATCCCGAGCAAGAGCAGCATCGACGTGCGTCGCATGGCTGCCCGAGAAGGGCTGGCGCTGCCGGCGGCGGCCGGAGTAGTCGTCGCCCCCGTCAGCGCGAGGAGGGCGAAGATGCCGCCTTCGCCATCGTTGTCGGCGCGCATCATCACCGTGAGGTATTTCCCGCTCACGACTACGATCAGCGACCAAACGAACAGCGACAAAATTCCAAGGACGTTTGCTCGCGTAACCGCGACTGGATGCGAGCCAACGAACGTGTCGTGCAGCGCATAAAGGGGGCTCGTGCCAAGATCGCCGAATACAACGCCCAGCGCGGCGAGCGCCAGCGCGGCATCTCGCGCCTTATCCGGCGATGACTGTTCGCTCCGTGCTTCCAACGACCGGCTCCTGAAGTGTGCGCGATCCATAGGATAGCCGTTCGACGCCAATTCGGCCGATGCCGGGTTGCCGCTTTAACGAAACTTTAGCACCCCCCGCGCTTCGTTTTTGTGCGCCGTTCACGCCTCGCGCGGCATCATGATCCCCGTTGGAGACTCGTTTCCCAATCGGAGTAGATCATGCTCGACATTCTGTACATCGCCGGCTCCGTCGCGTTCTTCGCGATCATGCTCGCGTACGTGCGCTTCTGCCTCAGTCTCGCCGGGAAACCGGACGCGGAGGGCACTCGCCATGACGCTTGATTCGGTCGTTGGCGGTCTCGTCGCCCTCTGCCTTCTCGCCTACCTGCTCTACACGCTGGTGAGGCCGGAGAAGTTTTGAAATGACCGCCAACGGATGGTTCCAAATCGCACTGTTCTCGGCTGCGCTGCTCGTGATCACGAAGCCGCTCGGGATCTACGTGCTGAAAGTTTACGATGGTTCGATGCGCTGGCTCGCGCCGCTCGAGCGCGTACTCTACCGCATCAGCGGCGTCGATCGCGACGAAGAACAGCACTGGACGCGCTATGCCGCGTCAATGCTGATCTTCAGTGGCGCATCGATGCTGCTGACATACGCCGTGTTGCGCCTGCAGCAGCTGCTCCCGCTGAACCCGCAGCACATGGGCGCCGTGCCAGACAGGCAGGCGTTCGAAACCGCAGCGTCGTTTACGACGAACACCAACTGGCAGTCGTACAGCGGCGAGACGACGATGTCGTACTTCTCGCAGATGACGCAGCTGACGTTTCACAACTTTGCGTCAGCGGCAACCGGCGTCGCACTCGCCGTCGCTCTCGCGCGCGGCATCACGCGGCACTCTGCCGGGAAGTTGGGCAATTTCTGGGTCGATCTTGTGCGCGGCACCCTCTATCTGTTCCTGCCCCTTTCGATCATTCTCGCGCTGGTGTTCGTGCAGCAGGGAGTAATTCAGAACTTCACGCAGTACGTCACGGTGCACACCGTTGAGGGCGCAAAGCAGCTGCTCGCGATGGGCCCGGTCGCGAGTCAGGAGGCGATCAAACAGATCGGCACGAACGGCGGCGGATTCTTCAATGCCAACTCCGCGCACCCGTTCGAGAATCCAACTCCGTGGACGAACTTCTGGCAGATGCTGGCGATCTTCGCGATCCCGGCTGCGCTCACCTGTATGTACGGGCGGATGGCGAACAACCAAAAACATGGCTGGGCGCTCTGGGCGGCGATGTTCGTGTTATTCATCGGCGGAGCCAGCACGGCGTACTGGGCCGAGGCGCGCGGAAATCCGATTCACGCGGCGCGCGGCGTTGACGTCGTTGCGTCGGCGGTGAATCCGGGCGGCAACATGGAAGGGAAGGAGGTGCGGTTCGGCATCGCCAACTCCGCGCTCTTCGCGACCATCACGACCGATGCATCGTGCGGCGCCGTGAATGCAATGCACGATTCGTTCACGCCACTCGGCGGACTCGTGCCGCTCGTGAACATGCAGCTCGGCGAGGTTGTCTTCGGCGGAGTCGGTGCCGGACTGTACGGCATGCTCATCATGGTCGTGCTTGCGGTGTTCATCGCCGGGCTGATGGTCGGGCGAACGCCCGAGTACCTCGGCAAGAAGATCCAGGCGCGCGAAGTGCAGATGGCGATGCTGTTCGTGCTGATCTTCGCGGGAAGCATTCTCGTGACCGCTGCGATCGCCGCCGTGTCCCCCGCCGGATTGAAGGGACTGAACAACGCCGGCCCGCACGGGCTCTCTGAAATTATTTATGCGTTCACGTCGACGGCGGCGAACAATGGCAGCGCGTTCGCGGGGCTGAGCGGCGGAACCTACTTCTACAACACGATCCTCGGTCTCAACATGCTCGTCGGCCGGTTCGCAATGATCGTGCCGATGATCGCACTCGCCGGCTTCATGGCGGAGAAGCGAACTGTGCCTGCCTCGGCCGGCACCTTCCCGGTGACGACTCCGCTCTTCGTCGCGCTGCTGATCTCCGTGATCCTGATCGTCGGCGCGCTCACCTTTTTCCCGGCGCTCGCTCTCGGCCCGATCGTCGAGCACTTCCTGATGCAAGCCGGGAGGCTCTTCTAAATGTCAGCATCCAAACGCCCGCTCTTTGACGGGCCGATTGTCCGGCGCGCCGCGCGCGAATCGTTCACGAAGCTCGCGCCGAAAAAGATGGTGCGGAATCCGGTCATGTTCGTCGTGCTGGTCGGAAGCGTCCTGACGACGCTCGTGCTCGCGCGGGATCTCGCACTGGGCCACGGCGGAATTGGTTTCACGATTCAGATCGCGCTCTGGCTCTGGTTCACGGTGCTTTTCGCAAATTTCGCCGAAGCGATGGCCGAAGGCCGCGGCAAGGCGCAGGCGGACAGCCTGCGTGCCACGCGTACGCAGACGATGGCCAAGCAGCTCAAAGATCCAAAACAGAAAGGTGCGATTGTCGCGGCATCGTCCGCGCAGCTGCGCGTCGGTGACTATGTCATCTGCACACCCGGCGATGTCATTCCCGGCGACGGCGAAGTGTACGAAGGCGTCGCGTCAGTGGATGAGTCGGCGATCACCGGCGAGTCCGCACCGGTCATTCGCGAATCTGGCGGCGATCGCTCCGCAGTCACGGGCGGCACCAAGGTGTTGTCCGACTATTTGATCATCCGCATCACCGCGAACCCCGGCGAGACCTTTCTCGATCGGATGATCGCCCTGGTGGAAGGCGCTTCGCGTCAGAAGACACCGAACGAAATCGCGCTGACGATTCTGCTCTCCGGCCTCACGATCATCTTCGTGCTCGCGGTGGCCACCCTGCAGCCGTTCGCGGTGTATAGCGGCGGGTCGGTCAGCATCCCCGTGCTCATCTCGCTTCTCGTCTGTCTGATTCCCACGACGATCGGCGGACTGCTTTCCGCGATTGGCATCGCGGGGATGGACCGGCTCATTCAGCAGAATGTAATTGCAATGAGCGGACGATCCGTTGAAGCCGCGGGCGACGTGAACACACTGTTGCTCGACAAAACGGGAACGATCACGCTCGGAAACCGGCAAGCCGCCGAATTCATTCCGGTCGCCGGCGTGACGGTCGAGCAACTCGCAGATCGCGCGCAGTACGCGTCGCTTCCCGACGAAACGCCCGAGGGCCGCAGCATCGTCGTGCTCGCGAAAGAACGCTTTGCAATTCGCGGACGCACGCTTGAGGCGGGCGAGGCACAGTTCGTTCCGTTCTCCGCGACGACTCGCATGAGTGGAGTCGATATGGGCTCGCTGCAGGTCCGCAAAGGCGCGGGCGATGCGGTGATGCGCTGGGTCAGTGAGCAGGATGGCTCGCTTGCTCCGGATCTCGCGGGCATCGTCGAGCGAATCGCGCGTGAGGGCGGCACACCGTTGGTGGTTGCCGAGTCCGACAACGGCGTTGCACGCGCGCTTGGCGTCATCTATCTCAAGGACGTCGTGAAGGGCGGCATCCGCGAGCGCTTCTCGCGGCTTCGGGCGATGGGAATTCGCACCGTCATGATCACGGGCGACAATCCGCTCACGGCGGCTGCGATCGCAAAGGAAGCGGGCGTCGACGAGTTCCTCGCCGAGGCGACGCCCGAGGACAAAATGGCGCTGATCAAGCGCGAGCAGGCCGGCGGGCGGCTTGTGGCGATGACCGGTGACGGCACCAATGACGCGCCCGCGCTCGCTCAGGCGGACGTGGGCGTCGCAATGAACAGCGGCACGCAAGCCGCGAAAGAAGCAGGGAACATGATCGATCTCGACTCGAACCCGACGAAGTTGATTGAAGTCGTCGAGATCGGGAAACAGCTGCTGATGACGCTCGGTGCGCTCACGACGTTTTCGATCGCGAACGACGTCGCGAAGTACTTCGCGATTATCCCGGCGATGTTCGTCGTGACGTTCCCGGCGCTGCAGGCGCTGAACGTGATGCGGCTGCATTCACCGGCGTCGGCCATTCTCGCGAGCGTGATTTTCAATGCGCTCATCATCATCGCACTCATTCCGCTCGCGCTTCGCGGCGTGAAGTACCGGCCCGCGCCCGCGGCGATGGTCCTTCGCACGAACCTCGCGATCTACGGGCTCGGCGGGCTGCTGGTGCCGTTCGTCGGAATAAAACTGATCGATATGGCGCTCGTCCTCTTCAGGCTGGTTTAATCATGCTTCGCAAACAACTTCGCCCCGCAGTGATGCTGACGCTGCTGCTCTGCGTCATCACAGGGCTCGTCTATCCAGGGATCGTCACCGGTCTCGCGCGCGCCCTCTTCCCGAGACAGGCCGACGGGTCGCTCATCACGTCTGCTGATGGCGCGGTGATCGGCAGTGCTTTGATCGGCCAGCCGTTCGCAAAGCCGGAATACTTCCATCCTCGTCCGTCTGCGGCAGGCAACGGGTACGACGACACGCTCTCCGGCGGAACCAACCTCGGCCCGACGAGCGCGAAGCTCGCCGACACGCTCATCGCGCAGGCTGTCGACAGCGCGATCAAGAATGATGGGGCCCGCAAGGGAAGCGTCCCCTCAGATCTGGCGACGTCATCTGCATCCGGCCTCGATCCGCACATCTCGCCGGCAAACGCGTTCTTGCAAGTCGCGCGCGTCGCGCGTGCGCGTCACGCCGACAGTTCGGCTGTGCGCGCGATCGTGCAGAAGCATCTCGAAGATCGTCAGTTCGGATTCTTCGGCGAACCGCGCGTGAATGTCCTGCTGCTCAACCTCGACCTCGACCACACGCTGCCGGTTCATCCGGCGCCGTAACTCTCCAGGAATCCAGAATATGAAATACCGCACGATTCTCTCCCTCTTGACCCTCACGCCGGCGCTCGCGTTCGCGCAGGCCGATTCTGCGAAGGCGACTGCGCCGGCAACGGCACCGGCAAAACCGGTTCCGTTCGACTGGGCCGACTGGACCTGGCTCACCGGCAACGCACGTACGAAAGACTCGCCGCTCGATTCGAAAATGTTCACCGGTGAATTCCGGCTCGACGCGACGTACGTGCAGGATTTCAACAATCCGCAGGACCACACGCTCACCGGTTCAAGTGAGCAGGCGCGCACTCAAGAGTTCCAAGTCGCGCAACTGGGCGTGGGCGGCGATTTCCATTACGACAACGTGCGCGGACGTCTGATGACGCAGTTCGGTATTTACTCCGAGCTGGTCCCGCGCAACGACGCGAGCCCGGCCCGAGGACAATGGAATCTCGGCGACGCCTACCGCTACATCTCCGAGGCATACGGCGGCTACCACTTCGACAAAGGCAACGGCATCAACGTCGACGCCGGCATCTTTATGTCGTACATCGGACTTTACAGCTACTACAACTTCGACAATTGGTCGTACCAGCCGTCGTATGTCTCGTCGAACACGCCCTGGTTTTTCAACGGGCTGCGTATCCAGACCTTTCCGACGCAGAAGCTGAAACTCGAATACTGGATCATCAACGGCTGGCAGTCGTACGGAATGTTCAACTCGACGCCGGGCCTCGGCGCGCAGGTGCTCTGGCGCCCGACGTCGGCGCTGTCGATCGTCTCCAACGACTACTGGGGATACGACACGCCGGGAAACTCGGCGCGGATGCGCGTGCACAGCGACAACAGCATTCAGGTGAAATATTTCGAAGACTCGACGCAGACAATGAGCAAGGGCGCGTTCAGCGTGACCGTCGACCTGGGCTGTGAAAACGGCGGCGGCGTTTCCTGCTCGAGCGGAACCGCTGCAGCGCCGGGGCAATATTTCCTCGGCTTCATGGTCTACGACCGGATGTGGTTTGCCAAGGACAAGTACGGTGTGACGATCGGAGGTGGCGCGATCGATAACCCCGGTCGCTATCTCGTCCTCCTTCCGCCGGTGAACGGCGCGACGGCGGCGACAGGCACGCCGTACTTCACGGCGAATCCCGGCGACCCGTACCATGCATGGGATGCGTCAGTGACATTTGACTATATGCCCAGTCAGTTCTGCACCATGCGACTCGAGTACAACTATCGCGCATCAGATCAGCCCTATTTCGCGGGCCCCGGCGGCGTGACTCCGCCCGGCGGCAACAACGGCAACCCGTCCGTGAAAATTCCAAACTGGAGCCCGGACCTCCGTAAGATGGAGAACCGGATGACACTGGCGATGCTCGTCAAGCTATAAATGGCCGGCACTGAGCCGGTCGGCGCCGCAGAGTTTCTCACGCTCGTCAAACAACGCGAGCGTGGGAGACTCAAGGTCTACATCGGTTCGTCCGCAGGCACCGGCAAGACGTATCGCATGCTCAACGAGGCGCATGATTTGCGGCGCCGTGGGATAGACGTTGTCGTCGGAGTGGTCGAGACACACGGCCGTGCCGACACCGCCGCGCAGATCCGCGACCTCGAAATCGTTCCGCGGCGCCGGATCGATTATCGCGGCGTGACGCTCGAAGACATGGACCTCGAGCGCATCATCGAGCGCCGCCCGAGTGTCGTGCTCGTCGATGAACTCGCACATACCAACGTTCCCGGCTTGAAAAACGGAAAGCGCTGGCAGGACGTGCGTGAGCTCGTCGACGAGGGGATCAGTGTGATCACCACCGTGAACGTCCAGCACCTCGAGTCGCTCAACGACGTCATCCAGCAGAACCTCGGCGTCACCGTTCGTGAGACCGTGCCCGATTGGCTCGTGGCGTCGGCGGATCAGGTCATCAACCTCGACATTTCCGCGGAGGATCTGCAGGAACGGCTGCGCGAGGGAAAGATCTATTCCGCGGAAAAAGTCCCGGCGGCGCTCGCGAATTTCTTTACCGAAGAAAATCTCACGACCCTGCGCGAACTCGCGCTGCGCGAAGTCGCCAACACCGTCGACCGCGCGCGCGAGGGAATCGTCCGGCGCGAGGAGGGACGTGCGCCGGCGAAAACCGTTGACCGCATGCTGGTCGCGATGTCGAGCGATCCTGCGATGACGGCGGCACTGATCCGGCGCGCGAGCCGCGCCGCGGGCCGCCTCAACAGCGACTGGTATTGCGTCTATGTGCAAACGCGCGACGAACAGGCCGACCGAATCGACAGCGCCGTGCAGCGGAAACTCGTCGACAATATCCAACTCGCGCAGAGTCTCGGCGCAGAAGTCGTGACGCTCGAGAGCGAAGATGTTGCGCGGGAGATTATTCGGTTCGCGCGCGAGAAGGGAATCTCTCTTGTTGTCGTCGGTCAGTCGCGACAGTCGTGGTGGCGCCGGCTTCGCCACGGTTCCGTATCGGAGCGCATCGTCGAGAACAGCGACGGCCTCGACGTGCTTGTCGTCGCGGCCCCGCTCGCCGCGAGGCCAGCGTGAAGACGAGTCAGCGGCTGTTCCTCGCAGTCATCCCGGCGGTGCTCGGTGTTCTCACAGTCGCCGGACTCGCCTATTGGGGCGAATACGCGCGCGCCGCCCCCGAGATCGTCGTGATCATCGCCGCACTTGCGGCCGTTGGTTCGCTCGTGATGGCGTGGTACAACACACGCTACGTCGCACAGCGCATCGCGCAGCTTGCCGCGAAAGTCGAGGTGAAATCCGGGCTCGACGAACTCGACGCAATCGAGACCGTTGTCGATCGCTACACGAGCGCGCTGCGCGAAGCCGAACAACGACGTGCGAAGGCGCAGGCCGCCGCCGACACGCGCATCCGCGAGCACGGCGAGCTGATGTCGCAGGTTGCGTCGACGGTGTCGAAGGGCATCGACGAGATCCGCCTTCCACTCTACATCTTGCTCGAGAACCGCTTCGGCGACCTCAACGACAATCAGGAAGAAATGCTGGAATCCGCCCGCACCGCGGCGGAGCAGGTGAACACAGACGCCGACCGGCTGGCGGAGATCGGTGCGCTCGATCGGGGTGCGCTGACGCTGCGCAGCGATCGCGTGCACGTCGCCGATGTGATCCAATCATTGAGACCCACGGTCGACAGCGAAGGCGCGCGCGCAGGAGTCCGGGTTGAAGTCGACATCGAGCCCGCGCTCCCGCCGGTCACCGGCGATCGCGGACGCCTTCAGGAAGCGCTCGCGCTCGTACTCGCAGATTCCGTCCGGCGCACGCCGTCCGGAGGGAAGGTGCGCATAGTCATCGGCGCGAAAGGCCACGCGATCTCTATAGTGGTGGAGCACGGCGCACCGCCCGCACCTGACGTGGCTTCCGCACTCGCGCAGCGTCTGATCGAAGCGCACGGAGCAACTTTCGAACGCTCGCCCGGTCAAATCTCGGTCAATCTTCCCGTAGCGCGGGTGTCTGGCACCGTGTAGCCTTACCGCGATGCCCGGCATCTCATTTAAGCGTTATCTGATCGGCAAGCCGCTCTCCAACGAGCGGATGGATCACGAACGTCTCAACAAAAAGACGGCGCTCGCCGTGCTTTCGTCCGACGCCATCTCGTCCGTGGCGTACGCGACCGACCAAATTCTGTTCGTACTCGGCGGCGCGATCGGCGTTGCCGCGGTGCAATACGTTTTCCCGATTTCCGCCGTTATCGTCGCGCTGCTGGTGCTCGTTGGGATCAGCTACCAGCAGACGATCCACGCGTATCCGGGGGGCGGCGGATCGTACACGGTCGCCAAGGAAAACCTCGGACAGCGCGCCGGGCTGATCGCCGCGGCCGCGCTTCTCACCGACTACATCCTGACCGTTGCCGTGTCGGTTTCCGGCGGCGTCGCGGCGATCACCTCCGCGTATCCCGCGCTCGTCCCGCACACCGTCGCGATTGGCATTGGCGCGATTCTCCTGCTGATGGTGGTGAACCTGCGAGGCGTGCGCGAAGCGGGGATCGCGTTCAGCCTGCCGACGTATGCGTTCATCGGCATGATGCTCGTGCTGATTGGAGTTGGACTGTGGAAACTCCGGAATGGCGTAACCCCTGTCGCAGTTGTCGCGCCGCTCGATGTCGATCGCACAACCGCCGGCCACGCGTTCCCGGCAGGATACGCGCTGCTCTTCCTGCTGCTGCGCGGCTTCGCTGAAGGGTGCGCCGCGATGACCGGCACCGAGGCCATCTCGAACGGCGTGCAGGCCTTCAGGGCCCCCACGCAGAAGAACGCCGCGATCACCCTGTCGTGGATGGTCGCGATCCTCGCAACGTTCTTCCTCGGTGTCAGCTACATGGCACATCAGTACGCCGTGATGCCGACGACCGCCGAGACGGTATTGTCGCAGCTCGGCCACCACGTATTCGGCGCCGGGCTCGCGTACTACGCGCTTCAGTATTCGACCTTTGCGATTCTCGTGCTCGCGGCGAATACCGCGTTCGCCGATTTTCCACGCCTCGCTGGAATCCTCGCGAACGACAAGTTCATGCCCAGCCAGCTTGCTGCGCGCGGCGATCGTCTCGCGTTCTCGAACGGCATTATAAGTCTCGCGCTCATCGCGATGCTGCTCGTATGGCTCTTCCATGGCGACACGAACGCGCTGATCCCGCTCTATGCGATTGGTGTGTTCGTGTGCTTCACGCTCTCGCAGGCCGGCATGGTGATGCACTGGCTGCGCACGAAAGAGCAGGGATGGCGGTGGAGGGCAGCGCTGAACGGCGTCGGCGCATTCGCAACGGGGATAGTCTCGATCATTCAGATCGTGACGAAGTTCGCGGCTGGGGCGTGGATTGTCGCACTGATCATTCCGTTGTTCATTCTGATCCTGCAGTCGATTCAGACGCATTACCGCCGGTTTGCGATCGACATCGCGTTCCGCGGGAGGAGTCCGATTCTGCCGCACGAGCACACGGTGGTGGTTCCGATCGGCGCGGTGAACAAGGCGACAGCGGCGGCGCTGGTCTACGCGACTACGCTATCACGTAACGTGCGCGCGATCCACATCGAAGTAGACGCGAAGGCGACGCCAAAGCTCGAGCGCGAGTGGGACCGCTGGGACATCGGGTACGAACTTGAAATTCTTTCTTCGCCATACCGCAGCATCGTGCGGCCGCTCGTCGAGTACGTGCTGAAGCTGCAGGATGAAACGCCGGGCGCGCTCGTGACGGTGGTGACACCTGAGCTCGTGCCGCGCCATTGGTGGGAGTACCTGCTGCACAACAAGACTGCGCTGTATATCCGCACCGCGTTCGTGTTCAAGCCGAACGTTGTCGTGGTAGCTGTGCCGTATCTGCTCGGCCACGACTACGAGCACGAGGAGCGTGGGCCGCGATGGACCGCCGAGGCATCGGTGATTACCGGCGAAGTGTCGGCCGCAATCAGGCCACGGAACACTCCGTAGCGAGCGTCGGTAAGAGGGGATCTGGCAGGACAGATGGCAGAGGGCACAGATCGGTCCCCCACCGACGGAGAGCTCCATTGCGAACGCTGACCGCTGTAGGTCTCGCCCTGATTTGCGCGGTTCCCTCCGTTCTACAGGCGCAGAAGGCGCTCGCCCCGGTGCGCGGAACCGTCGTCGACAGCGCGGGGCATCCGATTGAGAGCGTTGAGGTTTCCGCGACCGCGGTCGGCCGCGCGACGCGCACGGACAGCGATGGGCATTTCGAGATCGACACGCTCGTCGCCGGGACGAATCGTCTGTTGGTCCGGCGACTCGGATGGAAGGCCATCGACACGACGTTCATACTCGACGCGAAGAATCCGCGCGAGATGCATTTCGTACTGTCGCGCCTCGCGCAGTCGCTCGACGAAGTTCGCATTGTGTCACATGACGATTGCCCGACAAAAACGCTTGAGGGGTTTGAATGCCGTCGCCGGGCCGGGATCGGCGCGTTCCGCGACAGCGCTGACCTGGCCGACCTCAAGCCCGTTTGCGCCGCGAACATGTTTCAGGGAATGGAGGGAGTGCGCCTCGTGCCGTCATTGGGATGTCCGCGGCTCGAATCGACGAAGGGATGGCGCTGCATGCGTACGCTCGTCGACGGAAAGGTGCCGACGAATTCCTTCCAGTTCAAAATGTCGGACTATGTTGCCGTCGAGTTCTACGACGAAGAAGACAAAGTTCCTGAGTGGTACAAGAACTATGCATATGCGAACTCGACGCAGGGTGTGGCGACGCGCCAGATGAAAAAGGGTGGCGACATAATTTACCGCCAGCCGTCGATGCCCGGCCGCTCGTGCGCGCTCCTCATGTACTGGACGAAACTCGCGACACGATCTGATCCGTCGCTCGACCAGAACAAAACCACAACGCGGTTGATGCAGGCCCGCCGCGATTCGATCGCAGCGCGTCAACGAGCGATTGTCGATTCGCTCGCCGCGGCAAAGAGGCCTTAGCCTTCGGCCTGCAGGCGCAAATAATACTGCCGCTTGAACTCTTCGAGCGTCGCGTCCGCGAACATATCGTCGGCAATCGCGGCAATCTCTTCGGCCTCGCGCCACGCTTCGCGCAGCTCGTCGAGCTCACCAGCGAGCGCGCGACGCTCCGCGTCTTCGTTCGCCGCCATTTCCAGCGCGAGTCTATTCACCGACGGCAAACGATAGAGCGGCATCGCCGGTTCACTCC
This sequence comes from uncultured Gemmatimonadota bacterium, assembly GCA_903910555.1. Taxonomy (GTDB): domain Bacteria; phylum Gemmatimonadota; class Gemmatimonadetes; order Gemmatimonadales; family Gemmatimonadaceae; genus Fen-1231. Next base: position 77,227 of record CAIVZZ010000015.1, read on the forward strand.
CCGTGCCGCCATGCCCCCAGAACGAACGGTTCGCCAGCCGCAGTGCGAGCCGTTCGGCGACACTCGCCGCCGCAGGTTCTGCAGGTCCGGTGTCGGGCGCATCCGGATGCAGTCCCCACTCCGTGCGCATCGCGAGCGATGCAATGCGCGTAAAGAAACCGGAGGGATCGCTCGCATCTCCCAGCTTCGAAATCGCCCACTGAACTTCGGAGTTGCTGGCGGCCGCAAAGTTGAGTACGGCGAGCAGTTTGCCCGCGGTATGCAGCCCCGACCCCTCGGCGAGCATCGACTGCCCGTCATCGTGCGTCACGCGCACGCGCCACGGCAGATCACGCTCGGGCCGGATGAGTTCGGCCTGCGCGAGGTGGCTGTAGCGGATCACAATGCGCCGGTTGTTCTCGTCGGTGCCGTGCGCGAGGACGGAATCCCCGCGGCGCATCGTGCTCACGCGGAGGACGGCGGCATCACTCAGTCCGGCAACCGACGCGCCGTTGGCCAGCAACGCGGCGATTTTGCGCGCGACATATCTGCCGCCGCGCTTGACGAGTCCGCGCGCCGGTTCGGCGCTGCGCGCCCAGCGCTGGAGCTTCGCGCCGTAGCGCCATGAGGCGATCTCGGAGGGAAGGGCATCGCCGATCCGCACGAGCTCAAGACGGGATTTTGTTCGCGCGAGCCCGATGTTCTCTATCGTGTAGCGCTGCCACGTATCACGAAACAGCCGCTCACACTTCTCGATCGGCTCCCAGCGTTCCTCGAGCGGTGTGAGGTTCCAGCGGCCGCAGTGCGTGCACACCACCCACAGCCGTCCTTTCTTCGCATCGAATGCAAGGCGCTGCCCAACGGGGCACTCAGCAACAGTGTCGTTCGCACCCAGATCAACGTGACAGAAAAGACAGGTGGAGAACATCGTGCTGCTACCTACCTATTTGAGCCCTCTCTGTTCGAGCAGAGCGCCGACCTGAGGATCGCGTCCGCGGAACTTCCGGTAAAGAACCGCGACATCGTCGGTCCCTCCTTTAGACAAGATCATGTCGCGGAATCGTTGCCCGTTGGCGCGCGTGAGGCCGCCGTGCTCGGTGAACCACTGGTACGCGTCATCGTCGAGCACTTCGCTCCACATGTACGCGTAGTAGTTCGCGCTGTACCCGCCGCTCCAGATGTGCGCGAAGTACGCGCTGCGGTAACGGGGTGGAATCAGCGGCATCTCAACATTGAAGTGCTTGAGCGCCGCACTTTCAAATGCGTCGACGTCGGCCTGTTTTTCACCGGGCGCCAGCGTGTGCCACGCCATGTCGAGGAGCATCGCTTGAACGGTTTCGCCTGTTGCGAATCCCTGATTGAAGGTCTTCGCCTTCTTCAGCTTTTCCACTAAATCCGCAGGCATCGGCTTGCCCGTCTGATAATGCTTCGCGTAGTTCGCGAGCACGCTCGGATAGAGCGCCCAGTGTTCGTTGAACTGCGACGGAAACTCCACGAAATCCGTCGGCACGTTCGTTCCCGTGAGACGCGGATACTCGACATGCGTCATCATCGCGTGCAGCGCGTGTCCGAACTCATGAAACATCGTCGTCGCGTCGTCGAACGTGAGGAGGGCGGGCTGCCCGGCACTCGGCTTCACGAAATTCGTGACGTTGTAAATCACGGGCTTCGTCTTGAGCAGACCCGTGCCGTCGACAAAACTATTTTCCCACGCGCCGCCAATTTTATTGTCGCGCTTGAAATAGTCGCAGTACCAGAGCGCCATCGATGATCCATCGGCGTCGAACACTTCAAAGACGCGCACGTCCGGATGATACACCGGGAGATCTTTGCGCTCCTTGAATGTCAGGCCGTACAGCTCGTGCGCCGCGAAGAACACACCATCGTGCAAGACGCGGTCGAGCTCGAAGTACGGCTTCAGCTGCGCGTCATCCAGCGCGTACTGCGCCTTTCTCACCTGCTCGGCGTAGTACTGCCAGTCCCACGGCTCGACCTTGAAGCCGCCTTTTTGCTGATCGACGAGCGCTTGAATGGCCTTGGCCTCACCGTCTGCTTTTGCTTTGACCGCCGGAACCATATCGGTCAGGAGTTTGATCGCGCGATCGGGCGTCTTCGCCATCTGATCGTCGGTGACGTACGCGGCGAGATTCGGGAACCCGAGCAGCTTGGCGCGTTCAGCACGGAGCTGGGCGAGACGGAGGATCAGCGCGCGCGTGTCGTTTGAATCGCCGTGTTCGGTGCGCGTGGTGGAGGCGCGAAAGAGTTTCTCGCGCGTCGCGCGATCGCTGAGGGAAGTCTGATAAGGCTGCTGCGTGGTGTTCTGGAGGGGGAGCACCCATTTGCCGTCGAGATTGCGCGCCTTCGCAGCGTCAGCCGCGGCGGCGATCGCCGCATCGCTCATGCCGGCGAGCTCAGCTTTGTCCGAGACGACGACGCCGCCGGCCTTCGTGGCTTCGAGCAGGCGATTCTGGAAGTCGGTGGTGAGCTTCGATTCTTCCTGGTTGAGCGCGCGCAGTTTCGTTTTGTCGGGTTCGGAAAGCAGCGCTCCCGAGCGAACGAAGTCCTTGTAGTACCGCTCGACCAGAAAGCGCTGCACGCTGTCGAGTCCAAGCGTCGCGCGCTTGTCATACAGCGCCTTGATGCGCGCGAACAGTGCGGGATTCATGTGGATCGCGTCGAAGTGCGCCGCGAGTTTCGGAGCGATCGCCGCCTGCACCTGCTGAAGCGTGTCGTTCGTGTTCGCCTGCGTAACCGCTTGGAACACATTGTTCGCGCGGGTGAGCATATCACCCGTTTTTTCGAGCGCGACGATGGTGTTGTCGAAAGTCGGCTCGGCGGAATCCGCGATCTTCGTCACTTCGGCGATCTGCACGCGCATTCCTTCTTCGAGCGCCGGCTGATAGTCGTCGTTGTGGATCTTGTCGAACGGCGGCGCCTGATAGAGCAGGGTGCTCGCGTTCGCAAACGGGTTCGAGGGCGAAAATGGTTTGACGGTGGTGTTCGGTGTGTTCATGGCCGTTTTCGAGCCGCCGCACGCGGCGAGGAAGATTGCAAATCCCAGAGCGAGCGGGCGACGGTCGGGCATCATGAACCTCGTAGTTAAGCGCAGGCTGTGCGACGCACGCCTGTGAGCGTTCAGATTTTCGGAAGCGTGATTCCGGTCTGTGACTGATACTTCCCCTTCTTGTCCTTGTAGCTCACTTCGGGCGGCTCGTCTCCCTCGAAGAACAGCACCTGCGCGATCCCTTCGTTCGCGTAAATCTTCGCGGGAAGCGGCGTTGTGTTCGAGATTTCGAGCGTCACATGACCTTCCCACTCCGGCTCGAATGGCGTGACGTTCGTGATGATTCCGCAGCGCGCGTACGTCGACTTGCCGACGGTGATCGTCATGACGTTTCGCGGAATCCGGAAATATTCCACCGAGCGTGACAGCGCGAACGAGTTCGGCGGCACGATGCACACATCGCCCTCGAACTCCACGAACGACTTCGGATCGAAGTGCTTGGGGTCAACGATCGAGCTCAGGACGTTCGTAAAGATCTTGAACTCGCGAGCCACGCGCATGTCATAGCCATATGAACTGACGCCGTAGGAGATCACGCCGGAGCGAACCTGACTCGACTCATACGGTTCGATCATCCCGTGCTCTTTGGCCATCTTCGTGATCCAGCGGTCGTTCTTGATGCTCATGAGAGATTCGTCGCAGGAATTTTGGAGGGAAATTGAGGCCGCGCGGGGAATCTACCGCTCAGTCGCGGTCCATCGCCATTCGATTGTAACTCGGCACTCGAAACCGGCAGCTGTCGTCTCACAGCTTTGCCTTTGCAGTGTCCGTTGACACGTACCGAACCCCCTCCCTAACTTTACGGGCGTTCGTGAAATCTTTCACGAGCAACTATTAGACATGGATCGCAACTACTTTCCAGTCCTCATCCTCCTCGGGTTCGTCGTCGCCAATGCGGTGATGATGCTTGCGCTCTCGCACTTCACACTGCGGGCGCACCCGACGCCGGAAAAACAGGTTCCCTACGAGTCCGGAATTCCGCCTCTCGGTGATGCCCGCGAGCGCTTTTCCGTCAAGTTTTACATGGTCGCGATGCTGTTTATCGTGTTCGACATCGAGACCGTGTTCATGATTCCGTGGGGCGTCTACTTCCGCCAGCTCTCCTGCTCGGTGCCGCTCGTCAACGGCGCCTGTCCGCCCGCTCAGATCCAGTTCTTCGGGCTTGGCGAGATGCTGGTCTTCATGGTCATCCTGCTCGTGGGATACGTATACGTCTGGAAGAAGGGAGCATTGCAATGGGATTGATCACCAAGCCGGAAGCCGGAGGCGCGGAAGCCGGAATGCCGCACATCGTTTCGGCTGAGCCGGCGGGCGGAGAGGGGTGGGTCACCACCCGCCTCGACTTCCTCGTGAATTGGGGACGTTCAAACTCCCTGTGGCCGATGCCGTTCGGAACGGCCTGCTGCGCCATCGAGTTCATGGCAACCGCGGCCAGCAAGTTCGACCTCGCGCGCTTCGGCATGGAGCGCATGAGCTTCTCCCCGCGCCAGGCCGACGTGCTCATCTGCGCCGGCCGTGTCCCATTCAAACTCGCACCGGTTCTGCGCCGCATTTGGGAACAGATGCCGCAGCCGAAATGGGCGATCTCGATGGGCGCGTGCGCGTCGAGCGGCGGAATGTTCGACAACTACGCCGTGGTGCAGGGCATCGATACGATCATTCCGGTGGATGTCTACGTGCCCGGCTGTCCGCCGCGTCCCGAAGGACTCATTTACGGGATCATGATGCTCCAGAAAAAAATCATGACCGAGCGGATGTCCAATAAATCCCTCCGCGATGAGATGGATCCGGATCCGATCTCCAAGCTCTACATCCCGGCGTCCCGCATCGATGAGATCTCCGAGCCGTTCGGAAACTCGGTTCATCAGACGAGATCCGCGCCGTGAAGTTTGAAATCGTCAAACCCGGCTCCGGCAATCCCGTTGAGCCGTCGACGCCTAAGAACGTGCCGAACCGCGGTGGCGAAGCGAATCCATCTGGAGCGGCGCTCAAGGCGCAGTTCGGAAACGCGATTCTTCGTATCGACGTCGTGAACGGTGAGACGACCGTCCTCGTCGAGACCGCGAAAGTTCTGGACATCGTGCGCTGGCTCCACGACGACGCAACGCAATCGTACGAATACCTCTCCGACGTCACCGCCGTCGAGCATCGCGATCTGTCGATGCCGATGGAAGTCGTCTGGCATCTGCGCTCGATCAAGTACCGCCGCTTCGTCCGCATCAAGACGCAGCTGCAGAAAGGCGCGAAGCTCGAAGTGCCGAGTGTATGGCCCGTGTACAAGGGCGCGGATTGGCTCGAGCGCGAGTGCTACGACATGTTCGGCATCACCTTTGCCGGCCACTACGATCTCCGCCGCATCCTGATGTGGGAGCAGTACAAGGAAGGATTCCCGCTTCGCAAAGATTTTCCCCTTCGCGGGCGCTTCAGCCGGTCCGAGCAGCTCCGTCAGGCGCTCGATGCAAATCCAGAGGCGAAGTACTCGATGGAAGAACTGAAAGTCGCCGACGCCTTTGAAGAACTCCCGCTCGACATGCGCGCGCGCATCGCGTCGGGCGAGAAGACGGGAGAATAGTCGTGGCCACCAAACGCACGATCGAAGTCGAACTCTCGACCAGCGGTCTCAATAGAGAAGGGCGTCCGCAGCGTGTTCCCCTCGTAACGGGCGGAGACACGGGGGTCGCGCTCGCCGAGCCGCCGTCGCTGGAACTCGACGGCGAGCACATGCTGATCAACATCGGTCCGCAGCATCCCGCCACACATGGAGTGCTGCGGCTCGTACTGGAACTCGACGGCGAAACCGTCGTCCGCTGCATTCCGCACGTCGGCTACCTGCACTGCGGCTTCGAGAAGATCGGCGAATACCGCCAGTACAACCAGATCATTCCGTGGACCGATCGCGAGGACTACCTCAACTCGATCGGCAACAACGTCGCGTTCGCACTTGGCGCGGAGCGGTTGTTCGGAATTGAAATCACGGAGCGCTGCAAAGTGCTGCGCGTCATTGCGATGGAACTGTCGCGCATTGCGTCGCACCTGGTCTGGCTCGGCACGACCTGCATCGACATCGGGGCATTCACGCCGTTCCTCTGGTCGTTCCAGGAACGTGAAAATATTTACAACCTGCTCGAAGGGTGGGTTGGCGCGCGCCTGACAACGAGCGCGACGCGCGTCGGCGGCATGGCGGCTGACATTCCGGACAAGTGGCTCGAGGGGCTTCGCGGATTCGTCAGCACATTCCCGAAGACCATCTATGAAGTGGATCGCATGCTCACCAAGAATGCGATCTGGGTCGGACGTACAATCGGCCTCGGCGTGATGTCGCCGGACGAGGCGCTCAACTACGGCCTGAGCGGTCCGATGCTTCGCGCGTCGGGTGTCGCGTATGACGTTCGCAAGGACTTCCCGTATCTCGACTACGAGACGTACGATTTTGACGTGCCGGTCGGAACGAACGGAGATGTGTACGATCGCTTCCTCGTCCGCGTCGAAGAACTCCGTCAGTCCGTGCGCATTCTCGAGCAGTGCATCAAACGCCTGCCCGACGGCCCGGTGAACGTCGATGATCCGCGCGTGATTCTCCCGCCGAAGCACAAGGCGACGAGCGAAATGGAATCGATGATCCATCACTTCAAGAATGTGATGGAAGGACCGCGGCCGCCTGTTGGCGAGTGCTACGTCGCAGTCGAAAGTCCGAAGGGAGAGAAGGGCTACTACTTCGTGTCCGATGGCACGTCGAAGCCGGCGCGCTGGCGCATTCGTCCGCCGAGCTTTGTGAACCTCTCGGCGATTCCGAAAATGGTCGAAGGGCATTTGCTCTCGGACGTGATCGCGATCAACGCGTCGATTGATATCGTCATGGGAGAGATCGACCGATGAGCGGTCACGCTGAAGCATACGCGCCGGTATTTGTCGGCAAGAGAAAAGAAGAGATCACCGAACTGCTCAAGCGCTATCCGACCAAGATGGCCGGGTTGCTCCCAGCGCTCTGGATGGTGCAGGAAGACCGCGGCTGGGTGAGCGAGCAGGCGATGACCGAGGTCGCAGAGGTTCTTGAGCTGACGGCTGCGTACGTGAAAGGTGTCGTCTCCTTCTACACGATGTACCACCAGCACCCGGTCGGAAAACATTTCATCCAGGTGTGCACCACGTCACCGTGCCTCTGCAACGGCGCGGACAAGGTCGTGAATGCATTCCTCGAACACACCGGCTGCAAAGAACTCGGCATCACCTCAGCCGACGGCAAATACACAGTCATCGAAGTCGAGTGCCTTGGCGCGTGCGGATTCTCGACGCCGGTGCAGATCAATGCGGATACGATCGAAAACGTCACGCCCGATAAAGTCCCCGTGATTCTCGCGGGACTGAAATGAGAACGAGCTGAATCATGGGATATCCGCACAAATCGCATCCGCGCGAGACGCCGGTTCTCTCCAAGCACTTTGGTGATGGAGAGTCGCGCTCGCTCGACGGCTGGAAGAAGCGCGGCGGCTACAAGGCGCTGGAGCTCGCGCTCGGGATGACTCCTGCACAAATCGTCGACATCGTGAAGGCCTCGGGCCTCCGCGGTCGCGGCGGCGCAGGGTTCCCGACCGGCGTGAAGTGGTCGTTCATGAAGCCGGGCGACGGCAAGCCGCACTATCTCCTCTGCAACGCCGACGAATCCGAGCCGGGCACTTTCAAAGATCGCGAGATCATGCGCTGGACGCCGCACGCGCTCGTTGAAGGGTGCGCGATCGGTGCGTATGCGATCGGCGCGGAAACCGCCTTCATCTATATCAGAGGCGAGTTTCAGGAGCCGATCGATCGCATGGAAGCGGCGCTGAAGGAAGCGTACGCAGCGAATATTCTCGGCAAGAACGCGATGGGCACGGGCAAGACGATCAACGTCTACGTGCACAAGGGCGCGGGCGCGTACATCTGCGGCGAAGAAACCGCGCTGATGGAATCGCTCGAGGGGAAGCGCGGCAACCCGCGCATCAAGCCGCCGTTCCCGGCGGTCTCGGGTGCGTTCGGTCAGCCGACAACGATCAACAACGTCGAGACGCTCGTTGCGGTGCCGCACATTCTCGTGAATGGCGCCGAGTGGTACAAGGCGATGTGCCTGTCGAACGCGAAGAGCACGGGAACGAAACTGTTTTCGGTTTGCGGAAATATTTCGAAGCCGGGCAACTATGAAATTGTCCTCGGATTTCCGTTCAAGGATTTTCTATATGATCTCTGTGGCGGGCCGACCGCGGGTCGCCGCTTCAAGGCGATTATCCCAGGCGGCGCTTCTGTTCCGATCCAGACGATGGATGAGGCCGAAGCCACGCTGATGGACTACGAAGGTTTTGTGGCGCAGGGCACGATGCTCGGATCAGGCGGCGTCATCGTGTTCGATGATGCGCAGTCGATCCCGCGTCAGGTCGCGCGGCTCACGCGTTTCTTTGCGCACGAGAGCTGCGGCCAGTGCACGCAGTGCCGCGAGGGAACCTCGTGGACGACGCGCATTCTCGATCGCATCGTTGCGGGACAGGGAACATACGAAGATCTCGATACGCTGCTGGAGATGGCGGAGAATATGACGGGCAAAACGATTTGCGTGCTTTCGGATTCGTGCGCGGCGCCGGTGGTGAGTGGGCTGCAAAAATTCAGACATGAGTTTGAGGCGCTGATTACGGGCAAGAGAAGTTCGACTGTCGCGGGGGGCTCTCAGACGACAGCTGCAAGCGCTAAGCTGTCGGTCGGAGCGGGCGCATGACAGAGACCATGGTCAATCTCACGATCGAAGGCCGCACAGTCTCCGTTCCGGCCGGAACATCGATTCTTGAAGCGGCGAAAACCGCTGGCATTCTGATTCCGCATTACTGCTATCACCCGGGGCTTCCAGTCGCCGGGGTGTGCCGCATGTGCCTGGTGGAAGTCGAGAAGGCGCCGAAGCTCGCGCCTGGCTGCGCGACCGCGGTTGCCGAGGGCCAGGTCGTGCACGTCTACAGCGAGAAAGCACTCGAAGCCCGCAAAGGCGTGCTCGAGATGCTGCTCATCAATCATCCGCTCGACTGCCCGATCTGCGATCAATCGGGCGAGTGCGAGCTGCAGGACTACACGTTTCAGGAAGGGCGCGCCGACTCGCGTTATCGCGAGGCGAAGCGCTTCAATCCAGTCGAAGATTTCGGCGGCGACGTCATGTACGTCCCGAACCGCTGCATTCTCTGCACGCGCTGCGTCCGCTTCATGGATGACATTCACGATGCGCCCGTGCTCAATGTCAGCGAGCGCGGTGATCGCGCGTACATCGGCAAGGCGCCGGACGCAGACCTCACGCAGCCGTGGGCCGCGAACGTCGTCGATCTCTGCCCGGTGGGCGCGCTGCTCTCGAAAGATTTCCTGAACAAAGCGCGCGCATGGGAACTCGACCGCACGGCAAGCGTGTGCACCGGCTGCTCGCAAGGTTGCAACGTCACGCTCGAACTGCGCGACCAGCAGGTTGTCCGCATTCGTCCGCGCGGCAACACCGACGTGAACAAGTTCTTCATGTGCGATCACGGCCGCATGAATTACAGATGGATGAACCGCCCGGATCGACTCGAGGCGCCGATGGCAGGCGGCCACGCTGTCGACTGGGAGATCGCGCTCGAAGCCGCGGCCAAGACGCTCAAGGGGAAGCGGGCGTTCGTCGTGGCAAATGCGTCGCTCTCAAACGAGGCGCTTTACCTGTTGAAGCGGCTCATCGAGAAGACCGGCGGCACTGGTCATTACAACGTCCCGCAGGGTGACGAGGCGCCGTTGCCCGGCGTGCCGGATCTCGCGCTCCGCGCGGATCGTGCCGCCAACGGCACCGCCGCGGAACTCCTCGGCTTCGTGCGAGATGCAAAGCCGCTGACGAAGATTGGTGCGGGCGACGTTGCAATCCTCGTCGACGTTGAGCCGCACGCCGCCGCCGCCGAAGCACTCGCCAAGGCCGACGCGGTAATCGTGATCGGCACGGCGATGCCGGCGATCGTGAAATCGGCCGCCGCGGTGCTCCCGATCGCGAACGTCGCGGAAGAAGAGGGAACGCTCACGAACCTTCGCGGACGCGTGCAGCGTTTTCTGCAGGCAAAAGCCGCGCCCGGCATGGCACGGCCCTCATGGTTCGTGCTCGCCGATCTTCTCAACGCAGTCGGCGACAAAGCTGATTACCTCACGGCCAGCGCGGTATTCGACGCGCTCGCCGCATCTGAGAAATCGTTCGCCGGCATGTCCTACGATGCGCTCGCTCTGCGCGGCATCGAAGCCGCCGGTGTCCGCGCGGGGGTGAGCGCGTGATTCACCTCGCGTTGCAGCCGCTGATGCAAGTCGCAGACTCACAGCTCCCGCCTACGGAGGGAGTCTTTCTCATCGGCACAGTCGTGAAGATGCTCATCGTCTTCACCGTTTATATGGTCGGCGTCGCGATGCTGACGCTCGCCGAAAGAAAAATCTCCGCGTGGATTCAGGATCGTCACGGCCCGAACCGCGTCGGCTACGGCTGGCTCCAGCCCGCGGCCGACGGCGTGAAGAACATCATGAAGGAAGAGACCTACCCGGACGCGGCAAATCTGCCGCTCTTCATTCTCGCGCCGGCGATCTCGTTCATTCCTGCGATGATCACCTGGGCGGTGATTCCGTTCGCGAGCCCGCTGCCGACGCCGTGGGGCCGCATCGACATGGTCGTCGCAGATCTCCCGGTCGGATTCCTCTTCTGTCTCGCGATCTCCTCGCTGGGCGTTTATGGCATCGTGCTCGCCGGCTGGAGCTCGAACAACAAGTACGCGCTGCTCGGCGGTCTCCGTGCGAGTGCGCAGATGATCAGCTACGAGATCGCGATGGGCATGGCGACAGTTTGCGTGCTCCTGCTGTCCGGCAACGTCTCGCTCAGCACGATCATTCAGCAGCAGTCGACGATGGGATGGAATGTATTTCTCCTTTCCATTGCCTTCTTCATTTTTCTGATCGCTGCATTTGCGGAGACGAACCGCCTTCCGTTCGATATGCCCGAGGCGGAGTCTGAACTGATCGCCGGATACCACACCGAATATTCGGCAATGAAGTTCTCGCTCTTCTTCATTGCCGAGTATGCCAACATGGTGACGGCCAGCGCGCTGATCACCTCGTTGTTTTTCGGCGGGTGGGACATTCCGTTCACGCAGTGGGACAACCTGCCGCCGTTCACGGTGCTCAAAACGGTGCTGACGCTCGGCGCGTTCCTGACGAAGGTGTTGTTCTTCCTGTTCTTCTTCATGTGGATCCGCTGGACGCTGCCGCGGTTCCGCTACGACCAGCTCATGTCGCTCGGCTGGAAGATCATGCTGCCGATGGCGCTCGCGTACATCACGATCATCGGGACCGTGGTGCTCGCACTCGATCGCGCGGGGATCGCCCGCGGGCCGACCTACGGCGCAATCATGTTCGGAATGAATGTCGTGCTCGTGGTGCTGCTGTTCGTGGTGCTCGACCGCGGCCGCATCGTGAGCCCTGCGTACTCGAGACTTGACCGCGAGGAAGTCGCGCGGCTCCGCGATATCAGCAGCGGCAAGTCGACACTGGCGGAGAAGAACGCATGACGATCGGAGTAAAAGTTCTCGACCGGCCGATTGAAGAGGTCAGCTACGTGCGTGCCACGCTCAGCGGCATGGCGCTCACGTTCAAGCACCTCGTCGATCCGCACAAGGTCACCGTGCAGTATCCCGACGAAAAGTGGGACCTCTCGCCGCGCTGGCGCGGAACGCACCGCATGCTCACCACCGAAGACGGCAAGTCGAAGTGCGTGGCGTGCGGACTCTGCCCGACGGTGTGCCCCGCGAACTGCATCAAGCTCGTGCCGGGTGAAGACGAGCAGGGCAATCGCTATCCGCTCGTTTTCGAGATCGACGAATTCCGCTGCATCTTCTGCGGCTACTGCCAGGAAGTCTGCCCGGAAGAGGCGATCCACATGGGCCGCCACTACGAGAACGCCGAGTACAGCCGCGACAAGTTCGTGTACGACCTTGATCGGTTGAGCACGCAGACGCATCCGGTGTGCGAGATGTGGGATCCCGCAGATCCGAAGGGTGAGTGAGATGGGCAACGAATTTCTCCCGCTCCTTTACTCGTTCCACTTTTATTTGTTCGGCCTCATTTCCATTGCGGCCGCGATTGCATTTGTCACGCGCAAGAGTCCCGTCGCCGCGGCGATGTGGCTCGTCGTGACGATGTTCGCACTCGCCGCGCTGTATGTAATGATGGACGCGCAGTTCATCGGCGTGATGCAGGTGCTCGTGTATGCGGGCGCGATCATGGTGGTGTTCCTGTTTGTGGTGATGCTGCTCAACCTCGGGCATCCGTCCGAGCTGTCCGATATTCGCGGCAAGTGGGGAAGGATTATCGCCGGCTTCCTCGGCCTCGCGCTGCTGGCGGAGATCATGACGCTCACGCGGAGTCCGCTGGAGCTGAAGCTCGTCGTACCGGCGATCGCGGTGTCGGTGAACTCCACCGGCGGCATTATCGGCGGCGTCGCGGGCCCGCTCTTCCGCGAGTATCTGCTCGCATTTGAACTCACGAGCATCCTGCTGCTGGTCGCGATTGCCGGCGCGGTGGTGCTCGGTCGAAAGAGGAGCGCCAACTAATGCTTGCCGAAGCGCTCGCACTGTCCGGTGTGCTGTTCGTAATCGGCGTGATCGGCGTACTCACGCGCCGCAACGCGATCATCGTCTTCATGTCGGTTGAGTTGATGCTCAACGCAGTGAATCTCAGCTTCGTCGCGTTCTCCAAGCTGTACGGAGCGACGGGGCAGGTGTTCGTCATTTTCGTGATGACCGTCGCCGCGGCTGAGGCCGCCGTCGGGCTCGCGATTATCATCTCGATCTTCAGGCATCAGGAGACCGTGAATCTCAAGGACATCAACCTGCTGCGCGGATGATGATGCTTCAGGAACCGGTTGTGACCGGACACCCGCTGGCAGATACGGTCGCGCAATACGTGTGGCTGCTGCCGGTGCTGCCGCTTATTGGCTTCTTGCTGAACGGCGCGCTTTCAATGAAGGCCGCGGCGAAACTGGGACCGAACGATCCGTCTGCGGCCGATCACGGCCACCATGGAAGCGCGTCCGCCGGTGTCCATGATGCGGATCACGACGACGCGCATATCTCGCACGACGATCATCCGGTCGTTCGGCACAAGTATGCCGGCCTCGTGAGCCTGATCGGCCCCGGCGTGCTGTTGCTCTCGTTCGGACTCGCCGTCGCGATCTTCTTCGCGATGCGCTCGGTGGACATGGCGCAGCCGTACGTCGACACGCTCTTCCGCTGGATGCCCGTCAGCGACATGAAAATCAATGTCGCGCTCCAGCTCGATCCGCTCTCGATGGTGATGGTGCTCGTCATCACCGGCATCGGCACGCTGATTCACATTTTCAGCGTCGGGTACATGCAGGACGACCCGGGATATCCGCGCTACTTCGCATATCTCAACCTGTTCGTCTTCTTCATGCTCCTGCTCGTGCTCGGCGCCAATTACCCGGTGATGTTCGTCGGGTGGGAAGGGGTCGGGCTCTGCTCGTATCTGCTCATTGGTTTTTGGTTCAGCGACAAAGCCAACGCTGACGCAGGCAAAAAGGCGTTCATCGTCAATCGTATCGGCGACTTCGGATTCCTGATCGCGATGTTCCTGCTGTTCGCGAACACCGGAGCGCTCGACTTCGCCGGCATCGCCGCAAACATCGACAAGCTTCCGGTGGGTGGCGCTGTTGTCACGGCGATCTGCCTCTTCTTCTTCCTCGGCTGCACGGGCAAGAGCGCGCAGATTCCGCTCTATATCTGGCTGCCCGACGCAATGGCGGGCCCGACGCCGGTCTCAGCACTGATCCATGCGGCGACGATGGTCACGGCCGGTGTCTATCTGATCGCTCGCAGTTCGCTGCTCTTCTCACTGGCACCGGTCGCGTCGCTCACCGTCGCACTCGTCGGCGGGCTGACGGCGCTGTTCGCGGCGACGATCGGACTCAAGCAGTGGGACATCAAGAAGGTTCTCGCCTATTCAACGGTATCGCAGCTCGGATACATGTTCGTCGGCGTCGGGGTCGGCGCGTACACGGCCGGTGTGTTTCATCTGGTCACGCACGCGTTCTTCAAGGCGCTGCTGTTCCTCGGATCCGGCTCGGTGATCTTCGCGATGCACGCCGCGTATCACGCGACGCACAATCACGCCGATGACGCGCAGGACATGCGCAACATGGGCGGCCTGAAGAAGCACATGCCGGTGACGTGGGTGCTGATGTGGATCGCGACGCTCGCGATCGCCGGCATTCCGGTTTTCTCAGGATTCGTCTCGAAGGACGCAATCCTCGGCGCCGTGTTCGAGCGCGCACAGGGTTCGACACTCGCCAACGCATCGCTGCTCGGAATCCCTGGCAGCACGCTGCTGTACGCGGTGTATGCGTTCGGTCTTGCCGCCGCATTGCTGACGGCGATCTACATGACGCGAATGATGCTGTACACGTTCCACGGCCCGAATCGCACCGGCGCCGACGCGGAATCGCATCTGCACGAGGCCCCGTGGATCATGACGGGCCCGCTGGTTGTGCTTGGCTTGCTGAGCGCCGTCGGCGGCTGGTTGAATTTGCCGGAGTTCCTGCCACTCGGTCCGACCGGCGTATTCGACAAATGGCTTGAGCCTGTGGTTGGCGCATCGACGGCTCGCATTGCAGCCGGTGGCGGTGCGCTCGCAGGTTCGACAGAGCAGGCGCTGATCGGAACCGCCGTCGCCATCGCAGTTGCCGGCATTGCGTTCGCGTTCGTGCGGCTCAAGCCCGCGGCGCTGGTTCCGAAGAAGGACTCTCCGCCCTCTTTTGGATTCGCAAAAGTTCTCGAGAACAAATACTACGTCGACGAAGCATACGATAAAGCGATCGTGCAGCCTGTCGTGAACGGATCGAAGTACATCCTGTGGAAGGGCGTCGACGTCGGCATTATCGACGGCCTCTTCGTGAACGGAAGCGCGCTGCTGGCCCGTGCACTCGGGTGGATTGGGTCGCAGCTGCAGTCCGGCCAGATCGGTACGTATGCGTGGGTCCTGGTGCTCGGCGTCATCGCGCTGCTTGGCGCGTTCGTCCGCGTCCACTAAGCGCCGCCTCCTACTATGAATGATTTCCTGACGACGCTGAACTACAACAGCTGGATCCTGCCGGTCCTGCTGCTGCTGCCGCTGGCCGGCGCGGCGGCAGTATTGCTGCATGGCCGCCTCGCCGCAGCTGGAACACCGGAACAGGCAGAGGGCGCCCGGCACCAGCTGCGCCGGATGGTGCTCGCGATCTTCGCCATTGAAGCACTGCTCTCGCTCGGGCTCTGGTGGTCGGTCGACACCACCAGCTCCACGTGGCAGGCGTACTTCAGCCGCGCGTGGATTCCGATGTGGGGCATGCGCATCTCGCTCGGCGTGGATGGCATCGCGGAGATGCTGATCCTCCTGACCACGCTGATGATGCCACTCGCCGTGCTCGGCGGCTGGACCAGCGTGAAGGAAAAGCTGCACACGTATTTCGCGTTGCTGCTCGTGCTCACGACCGGCATGCTCGGCGTGTTCATGTCGCTCGACCTGATGCTGTTCTTCGTGATGTGGGAACTGATGCTCGTGCCGATGTACATGATCATTGGCATCTGGGGCGGACAGCGTCGCCTGTACGCGAGTCTCAAGTTCTTCATCTATACGATGCTCGGTTCGATGCCGATGCTCGTCGCGATTCTGTTCATCGGTGTAAAGACCGGCGACTCCTTCGGGCGGCCGAGTTTCAGCTACGACTGGATTCTGGCACACGGGAGCTTCGCGGCGCACACGCAGCTCTGGCTCTTTGCGGCCTTCTTTATCGCGTTTGCGGTGAAGGTGCCGATGTGGCCGTTCCACACATGGCTTCCCGATGCGCACGTCGAAGCGCCCACCGCGGGATCAGTGATCCTCGCGGCGATCATGCTGAAGATGGGAACGTTCGGCTTCCTGCGTTTTGCGATTCCGCTTTTCCCCGGCGTCGCCGCTTATCCACCGGTGCGCTTCGCGATTCTCACGCTCGCGGTCATCGGCATCGTGTACGGTGCGCTCGTGGCGATGGTGCAGCCGGACTTCAAGAAGCTCGTCGCGTATTCGTCGGTCAGTCACATGGGCTTCGTGATACTCGGCATTTTCGCGATGTCGGTGCAGTCGGTGCAGGGAGCGCTGATCGTGAACCTCGCCCACGGAGTTTCCACGGGCGCGCTCTTCCTGCTCGTCGGCATGATCTATGAACGAAGACATTCGCGTCTCATTGAAGATTACGGCGGCATCGCGAAAGTGATGCCGGTGTTTGCGACGATCCTCACGATCGTGTCGCTCAGCTCGATCGGCGTTCCGGGAACCAATGGATTCGTCGGCGAATTTCTCGTGCTCATCGGTTCGTTCCGCACGCAGCCGATATTCGCGCTCATCGCGGCAACTGCGGTGATCTTCGCCGCGGCGTATCTGCTCTGGGCTCTCCAGCGCATCATTTACAATCCGCTCACGAAGCCGGAGAACAAAATTCTTCCCGACCTCAACTGGCGCGAAGTCGGCCTCCTGTTGCCGCTGCTCTTTGCGATCATCTGGCTCGGTGTGTATCCGGGGCCGGTGCTCGACAAGACTCGTGATGCCGCCGCACGTTTCGTGCACCGGGTTGAAACGTCCTCGCTGGATCTCAGCGTAGGCGCGAACGTCGAGATCCGCTGATGAACTTCGATCTTTCAGTCCCCACGCAGCTGATGCAGGCGCTGACACCCGACGTCTTCCTGATGGTCGGTGCGATGGCGCTCATGCTCGTGTCCGCGCTGCGCCCCGACAGCGACGAACACCAGCGCCTTGTCGGCTATTGCAGCATCGGCGTCTTGCTGGCGACGCTTGGCATCGTCATCTGGTTCGGTTCGCGCGGATTCACCAGCGGACCCGGAGTGATTGCGGTCGACGGCTACCGACTCGCCGCCGATATGCTGTTCATTCTCGCCGCGCTGGGCGCGATCGCGCTCGGCATCGAATACAACGGGCGCGAAGGAATCTGGAACGCGGAGTCACACGTTCTCGTGCTGTTCGCGACATCGGGCATGATGATCATGGCCGCGGCGCGCGATCTCATGATCGTGTTCATCGGCATCGAGATCATGTCGATCGCCGTGTATGTGCTCGCGGGAATGAACCGGCGCAGCCCGCGTTCGGCCGAGGGTGCGCTCAAGTATTTCCTGCTCGGGGCGTTCTCGACCGGATTCCTGCTGTATGGAATCGCGCTCGTCTATGGATCGACAGGATCCACGAACTTTACGACGATCGGCCACAACATCGTGCAGTACAAGCTGGCGCATCAGGGGAT
The DNA here is from genome assembly GCA_903910555.1 of uncultured Gemmatimonadota bacterium. Taxonomy (GTDB): domain Bacteria; phylum Gemmatimonadota; class Gemmatimonadetes; order Gemmatimonadales; family Gemmatimonadaceae; genus Fen-1231. Next base: position 94,608 of record CAIVZZ010000015.1, read on the forward strand.
GCTCCTCATGGGCGTCGGCCTGCTGCTCGTCGGCTTTGCGTTCAAGGTGGCCGCCGTTCCGTTCCACATGTGGGCCCCGGACGTCTACGAGGGCGCGCCAACGCCGATCACGGCGTACATGGCCGCAGCGGTAAAGGCCGCGGCGTTCGCGACTTTCCTGCGCCTCTGGCGCGAGTCGTTCGACCTGCTCGACTTCGCGTGGCTCATGCCGGTGTGGTGGATTGCCGCGGCCACAATGATCTACGGCAATCTCGTCGCGCTCGCACAGCGCAACGTGAAACGTCTGCTCGCGTATTCGAGCATCGTTCACAGTGGATATCTGCTCGTCGCGATCGCGGCCGGCACGAACAGCGGCTCGGCGGCATTTCTCTTTTATCTCCTGGCCTATACGCTTGCGACGTTCGGCGCATTTGCAGTCGTGTGCGCGATGAGCAGGCCTGGTGATCGCGACTTGGAGATCACCGACTACGAAGGGCTCTGGCGCGTCCGGCCCGGCCTCGCGATCGGCATGGCGATCTGCATGCTCGCGCTGCTGGGCTTCCCGGTTTTCGGCGGCGCCGGATTCTGGGCCAAGGTGTATGTGCTGGCGGCCGCCGAGGCGACACCGTTCCGGCAACTCATGCCGCTGACGGTGCTGCTGGTGCTCGCATCGGTGATATCCGCCGGCTACTACCTGCAGATCGTGCGCGTGATGTTCATGAAGCCGCGCCCTGAAGGCGCACAAGTGCCCGCGGCGACGGGCGCGCTGACGCGTCTGGTGCTGGCGATTTCGGTGGCGCTCGTGATTCTGGTCGGATTGATTCCGGCGCGAGCCGTTGGCTGGGCGCGAAACAATCAGCCCACCGCGCCGGTTACACTCAGCACCGCGAAGGCTCCCTGATACCCCCGGGGATTTTCCGGGAGTATGACATTCGCGGGGTGGTGGGGAAGGATCTCACCGTAGAAGCCGCGGACGCGGTCGGACGCGCGTTCGCGACGCTGCTCGCAGAGAGAAATATTCCGCTCGTCGTCGCCGTCGGCCGTGACAACCGGCCGAACGGCGTTGCGCTGCGCGACGCACTTGTTGCAGGCCTCCTCGCTGCCGGCGCCGACGTCGTGGATATCGGCGTCGTGCCGACTCCGCTCCTGTATTGGAGCCTGCACCATCTCGCGGTGCATGCCGGCATCCAGATCACCGGCTCGCACAACCCCGCCGAGTTCAACGGCTTCAAGATCTGCGTTGGTACGGCTTCGCTCTACGGCGACGGAATCCAGCGGCTGCGGGCAATCGTCGACTCGGGAGTGTTCGCGATCGGAAGCGGCAGCGTTCGCCACGAAGCGGTGATAGACCGCTACGAAGACGACATCGTCGCGCGGATCGGAAAACTTTCTCGCCCCCTGAAAGTCGTGCTCGATTGCGGGAATGGCGCCGGAGCGCTCGTCGCGCCGACACTCTTTCCACGACTGGGGATCGAACCGGTGCTGCTCTTTGCCGAGAGCGACGGCACCTTTCCGAACCATCATCCCGATCCAACCGTCGTCGAGAATCTGCAAGATCTCATTGCGGCGGTGCGGCGCGAGGGTGCCGATGTCGGGATTGGTTTTGACGGCGACGCCGACCGTATCGGGATAGTCGACAAGCGCGGCACGATTATCTGGGGTGATTATCTCTTGATCATCTATGCGCGCGATGTGCTCGCTCGCGCTGCGAAATCGGCGGAGAAGCAGTCGATCATTTTTGACGTGAAATGCTCGCAGGCGCTGCCGACGGCTATCGAAGGCGCGGGCGGAACGCCGGTGATGTGGAAGACCGGCCACTCGCTGATCAAAGAGAAGATGAAGGAGCTGCACGCGCCGGTGGCGGGCGAGATGTCTGGGCACATGTTTTTTACTGAAGGCTTTTACGGGCACGACGACGCGCTCTACGGCGCCGCGCGGCTGCTGCGGATCGTGGCGGATTCAGGGAAGGGTGTCGACGAACTGCTCGCGGATATCCCGCAGTATGTATCGACGCCGGAAATTCGCATCGACTGTCCCGACGAAAAAAAGTTTGCCATCGTCGCCGCGGCCGTCACGCATTTCAAGAAGCAGCATGATGTAATTGAAGTCGACGGGGCGCGCGTGCTCTACGGCGACGGCTGGGGACTGATCCGTGCGTCGAACACGCAGCCGATCATCGTCGCGCGCTTCGAGGCACTCACGCAGCGCCGTGTCGACGAGATTCGCGCCGACATCGCCGGCTGGCTCGCCACACAGGGCGTCGCTTTCCCAGTTCTATCTTCGGACTGACATGACGCGGCGGAGCTGGGTGGTCGTCTCGCTCGCCGGAGTCGCGCTGTTGATACTCGCCGGCCGTTTCGCGGCCGGCATTTACGCAGAATGGACCTGGTACGCCGCGATGGGCGCGCTCCCGATGTATCGGAGCAAGCTCGCGCATGAAAGCGCGCTGCTCAGCGGCACGCTGATCGCGGGATTCATTCTTGCGTTCGCGAATTTGTACGCCGTACGAAGCTCTATCGTCTCGCTCGTGCTGCCGCGGAAGCTGGGGAACCTCGACTTCGGCGAGGCCGTACCGGGACGACGGCTCACCGCGCTCGTTTTCGTCGCATCGACGGTCCTCGCGGTACTGCTCTCGCTGCAGCAGGACGACTGGACGATCCTCGCACTCGCGCGATTCGGCTTGCCGTTTCACGAGACCGATCCGTTCAACGATCGGGACTTCGGGAACTACGTCTACCGCCTCCCATTCGAACGATCGCTCTTCACGTGGGCGGTCGGCGCGCTGATCACGACGGCGTTCGTGGTGGTTTTTCTCTACGCGATAACGCCGAGCCTCAAATGGGAGAGGGGAAAACTCTATATCTCGGCATACGTGCGCCGGCACTTTGCCGCGCTCGGGGCGCTCGCGATGGCGCTGCTCGCGTGGCATTACAGGATCGACAGTCTTGAGATTCTGTCGAACGGCTCCGGCCGGCTCGGCGCGTTCAATGCATTCGATGCGAAGATCGCGTTGCCGTTGCTCACCGGTCTTTCGATCGGTGCTCTCGTCGCCGCGCCACTCGTACTCTGGTCGGGATGGCACGGCTATCGACGCGTCACGCTCGGGATCGTTGTCGTCACGCTGATCGCCGGTCCTGGCGCGCGCACCGTCCTGCCGACGCTCGCCGCATGGTACGGCCCGGATTCCGAAGTCGCGCGCGAGCGGTCGTACATGCGCACGGAGACGCTCTTTACGCGCCGCGCGTTCGGACTCGAAACGATCCTCGGCCCGGATTCCGCCCCCGGGACGACGGTGTCGCGCGATGCGATGGCGCGCGGCGTGTCGTCGTGGGATCCCGCAGCGCTGATTCGCACTTCATCACTCGACCGGCGCGGCCTGCCAGTTGCCGCACTCGCATGGCTGCCGACGTCACGCGGTCTGTCAGCAGCGATGGCGCAGCGCGCATCGAGCGGCGGTGTCACCGAGTGGACATTCACCGCCACCGATGCGACGAGCGCGGATGAGCGTGGGCGCGCGCTGCCGCGACCGATGGAATTCGCAGCATCGTCTGACGGCGGGATTCCGCCGGTGCTGGTGGAAGACGACGCCCAGGGATGGGCGGTTGTTGCGGATAGCGGCGGAAGACTCCCGGCGCCGCCGTTCGCGTCGTTCTGGGAACGCCTCGCACACGCGTGGCATCTGCAGAGTCCGCGGCTGATGGGAATCGATATCCCCGAGCCGCGCGCGCGCATCGAATTTCACCGAGATGTTCGCGAACGTATCAGCGCAATCGCGCCGTTCTTCACGATCGGGCCGACGCTGCTCACCGCCGCTCGCGGCGACTCGCTCTATTGGGTCGCGGACCTGTTTGTCACGAGCGACGACTACCCGCTTTCCGAGGCCGTTGTCTTCGCCGGCGTACCAAGGCATTACGTGCGCAAGGCGGCCACGGCGATCGTGCAAGCGCAGACCGGCCGCGTGACGATCGTTGCGGATGCGCATCCGGACATCATCACGCGGAGCTGGATGCGGCGCTATCCGTGGCTTTTTGTGCAGCACACGGAGCTTCCCGCGGACGTTGAAGCGCTGCTGCCGCCGGCCGTTGACTGGGCGACTGTGCAGGGGAGAGCGCTCGTGCGCGTCGGCTTGGCGGGTGACAACACGCTTCCCGGCTCGCTCGCGACCAACGATGACGCTGATGCCGACCTCGCGGGCGCGGGACCAACGTTCTTCGCGCCACTCGGCGACCGCGGGCCGCTGGCATGGTCGCTCGGGCTCATCGACGCGGGCGCACGTACGACCGGCGCGCTGGTCGCTCTGGGAGGAGCGACTCCGCGCATTGAATGGCATCCGATGCAGCCGTCGTACCGACTCGAGCTGCGAACGGCATTGCAGCACGCGGCGGATACCGCCGGTTTCGGTCACCAGCGAAAATTCGCACGACGCGGACACATCCAGCTCATCCCGACGGCGACCGGAATGGCGGCCGTGCAGTCCTTCTATGAATGGCCTCCGGATGCGCCGCCCTCGCTCGCCGGCGTGGTCGTGCTGCAAAAAAGCGGCATTTCAACCGGTGCGTCGCTCAGCGAGGCTCTCGGTGTCACGCGTCCAATTGCGGCCGACGCCAGCGCATCGCTTCGGTCGCGAGTCGCCGCCCTTTACGACGCGATGAGCGCGGCGATGCGCCGCGGTGACTGGCTCGCTTTCGGGCAGGCATATTCACAGCTAGGAAGGCTTCTCAGATCGCCGCCATGAGCTAACTTTAGCGGCATGAATCTCCACGAATATCAGGCAAAAGAAATCCTTCGCCGTTTCGGCGTCGCGATTCCGCCGGGTGAGGTTGCGACCACACCCGCCCAGGCAGAGGCCCTCGCGGTGAAGTTCGGAACCGCCGTCATGGTGAAAGCGCAGGTTCACGCAGGCGGCCGCGGCAAAGCGGGCGGCGTGAAGTTCTGCAAGACGCCAGCCGACGCAAAAGAGAAAGCCACCGCGATTCTCGGCATGAAAATCAAAGGACTCACGGTCGAGAAAGTCCTCGTGACCGTCGCCGCTGATATCGGCAGCGAGGCCTACGTCGGCATCATCGTCGATCGCGCGTCAAAGAAGCCGGTCTTCATGGTGAGCGCGGCGGGAGGCATCGACATTGAAGAAGTCGCGGCCAAGACGCCCGAGAAAATCAAATATCATCCGGTCGATGTCCGCTACGGACTTCAGACCTATGAAGCCATGCAGCTTGGCTTTTTCCTCTACAGCGATGTGAAACTCGCGCGCGCGGCGGCGAAGGTGATGCAACAGCTGTACGCGGCGTTCATCGCGACCGGCTGCTCGCTCGCCGAGATCAACCCGCTCGTGGTGACACCGCAGGGCGAGATTCTCGCGGTCGACGGCAAGATGGTCGTCGACGACAACGAACTCGACCGCCGCCCGGACATCGAAGCGCTGCGCGACGAATCAAGCGAAGAGCAGAGCGAAGTCGACGCGCGCAAGCACAGCCTCACGTTCATCAAGCTCGAAGGCAACGTGGGCTGCGTCGTGAACGGCGCCGGCCTCGCGATGGCGACGATGGACCTCGTGAAATACTACGGCGGCGAACCGGCGAACTTTCTCGATATCGGCGGATCGTCGAATCCGGAGAAAGTTGTTAACGCGCTGCGCATCATCACCGAAGATCCGAATGTGAAGGCGATCCTGTTCAACATTTTCGGCGGCATCACGCGCACGGACGATGTTGCGAACGGCATCGTGACGGCCACGAAAGCAAACCCGCTGAAGGTGCCGCTCGTGATTCGTCTTACGGGAACGAACGAAGAACTCGCCATGAAGATTCTTACAGAAAACGGATTCGCTGCCTCGAGCGACATGGATGAGGCAGTGCGCCACGTCGTCGCGATCGTGAAGGGGGAGAAAGCAGCGTGAGCATCTTCATCGATAAAAACACGAAGCTGGTGGTGCAGGGAATCACGGGCCGCGACGGTTCGTTCCACACCAAGCAGATGATCGAGTACGGCACGCAGGTCGTCGCCGGCGTCACGCCGGGCAAGGGCGGCCAGCTGTTCGAGGGTACCGTCCCGATTTTCAACACCGTTGAAGACGCCGTGAAGGCGACTGGCGCGAACACGAGCGTGATCTACGTGCCGCCGCCGTTCGCGGCTGACGCGATCATGGAAGCTGCGTCGAGCGGTGTGCAGCTCGTCGTCTGCATCACCGAAGGCGTGCCGGTGCTCGACATGACGCGCGTGTACCCGTTTGTGAAAGAGCGCGGCGTGCGCCTGCTCGGACCGAACTGCCCGGGGCTCATCTCACCGGGGCAGAGCAAGGTCGGAATTATTCCGGGACGTATTTGCGCTGAAGGTCCGGTCGGCGTCGTGAGCCGTTCCGGAACGCTCACGTATGAAATTGTGTTCCAGCTTACGCGCGCGGGAATCGGACAGACGAGCTGCGTCGGCATCGGCGGCGATCCGATCAATGGCACCAACTTCATCGACTGCCTGATGGCGTTCGAGAAAGATCCGCATACGAAAGCCATTGCGATGATGGGCGAGATCGGGGGCACCGATGAACAGGACGCCGCGAAGTTCATCAAGGAAAACATGAAGAAGCCGGTGGTCGGCTTCATTGCCGGACAGACCGCACCGCCGGGACGCCGCATGGGTCACGCGGGCGCAATCATTTCCGGATCGGCCGGAACAGCGGCGGAGAAGATCGAAGCGTTCGAGGCGGCCGGCATGGGCGTCGCGAAACGGCCGATTGATTTCGTCGATCTTATCAAAGCACGACTCAAGTAATCCATCCAATAACAGACCATGGCTGCCAACAGAACGCTTACGATCATCAAGCCCGATGCTTTCGCCGGCAACAAAGCCGGTCTCATTCTCGCGCATCTCGAAAAGGGCGGCTTCCGCCTGATCGCGTCGCGCGTGATGAAGCTGACGCAGGAGCAGGCCGGCGAGTTTTACGGCGTACACAAGGGTCGCCCGTTTTACGGCGAACTCGTCGAATTCATGACCAGCGGCTACTGCATGCCGATGGTTCTTGAGCGCGACAACGCCGTTTTGACCCTCCGGGACGCGATCGGCGCCACCGATCCGGCCGAAGCCGCCGCGGGCACCGTGCGGAAGCTGTACGCCGAGTCCAAGGGGAAGAACGCCATCCACGCCTCGGATTCGGACGAAAACGCCGCGCGGGAAGCCCGGTTTTTCTTTGCGGAGACCGACCTGATCCGCTAGCCGTGAGCGGCAAGCTTTGAGCGGCCGGCTGTGAGCCTGCAAAACCCCTAAGTCACGGAAACAAGCAGAGTTGCCCGACGGGGGTGCATCGGGTATAATTCGCTGCTATGCTGTCGTTTCCAACGCAGTCGCTCTCCGTCGCGGCGATCCAGGTAAAAGGCAATTTGGACCGCGACGATCAGGTCTGGTTGGAGGGCGATGTGCGTCCCGTGGAGAACGTCCTTGTCACCGGGCGGCTCTCGACGGCTGGGGCGGGGCGGTACTACTTCGTGGGCAAGTTTTCTGGTGCCACGAATGGAGAATGCCGGCGTTGCCTGGTGGAAGTCTCGAATGATGTTAGCGGCGACGCGAATCTCATTTTTGCCGACACCGAAGCAGTGGAAGAAAGCGGCGAAGATCCGGATGTGTTCCCACTGGGCCGAGGGCGCAGCGGGCTCGAAGTGGATCTGCGTCCCGCTCTGCGTGAACAATGGCTCCTCGAAGCTCCCGCGTTTGTGCTGTGCCGCCCCGACTGCAAGGGGTTATGTCTGACGTGCGGTGCAAACTTGAACCTTGGCGCCTGCAGCTGCGCCCAGAATACCAACGAGTAAACAATGGCCGTTCCAAAGCGACGTACTTCCAAGCGTAAGAAGCGTGCTCGCAACACGCACAACAAAGCGGCGACCGCCGCCATTCAGAAATGCCCGAAGTGCGGCGCGCAAAAGCGCCCGCATCGTGTATGCGCCGAATGCGGCTTTTACGCGGGCAAACTGCGGGTAGCGGCAAAGGAAGCCTGACCTTGGCTCGCATCGCGCTTGACGCGATGGGAGGGGATCGCGCGCCCGCGGCGACAGTCGCGGGCGCGCTGCTCGCTCTAGAGGACTTCGGATCGAAACATGTGATCCAGCTCATAGGGCGAGAACAGGTCATCCGCGCTGAATTGGCACGGCAGCTTGCCGGCGAGTTCGCCGGCAAGGCTGTCGATGTTTCGCGCCTTCAGTTTGTCGATGCGCCCGACGTCATCGAAATGTCGGACAAGCCGACCGTCGCGATCCGCGGAAAACCGAAAAGCTCGATGGTCGTTGGCCTCCGCATGCAGGCGGACGGTGCGTCCGATGCGTTCGTCTCCGCCGGCAACACGGGCGCGCAGATGGCCGCATCGATTTTTATTTTTCGCCTGCACGACGGCCTCACGCGCCCTGCGATCCCGACTCTCTTTCCGACCGCGCGCATTCCGATCGTCGTGCTCGACTCCGGCGCGAACGTCGATTGCTCAGCCGACGAGCTCGTGCAGTTCGCCCGCCTCGGCTGCGTCTACGCCGAAGACGTGCTTGGCCGCGCGAACCCCTCGGTTGGCCTCCTGTCCATTGGTGAAGAACCAGAGAAGGGAAACGCGGTCACGAAAGAGGCGCACGCGCTGCTCGCCGCCGCCGGTCTGAATTTTCAGGGTAACGTCGAAGGACGCGATCTTCCAATGGGCGCGAGCGAACGCGGCCCTGTCGATGTCGTGGTGTGCGATGGATTCGTCGGCAATGTGATGCTCAAGTTCTACGAAGCGGTCGCGCCGATGATCGTGAAGCTGATTGCAGACGCCGGCGCCGGGCCGGACGTGCTCGCGGGCGCGATGAAAAAACTCGACTATGCATCGACAGGCGGCGCACCGCTGCTCGGCGTGCGCGGCGTGAGCATCATCGCGCACGGAAAATCTTCCGCGAATGCGATTCGCAACGCGCTGCACGTCGCAGCGCGCACGTTCGACACAGGGATGAGCGCACACATCGGGCAGCGTCTCGCGCAGCGCGCGGCGGAGCAGCAGGGGGCGTTATCGTGAAGCGTCCTTGGGCCATGATCACCGGCACGGGCCACGCCGTTCCCAAACGTGTGTTCCGCAATGAGGAATTCGTCGGCATCGGGATCGACACGAGCGACGAATGGATTCGCGATCGCACGGGAATCCGTCAGCGCCACATTGCCGGCGAAGGCGAGACGCTCACGTCTATTTCGGCCGAAGCATCGCTCAAGGCGATGGCCGTCGCAGGCGTAACGGCCGCAGAACTCGACATGATCATCGTCGGCACCTGCTCACCGGATCGTTTGCTTCCGTCAGCCGCCGCTGAACTTCAGGCGGCGCTCGGCGCGACGCGCGCCGTGGCGTTCGACGTCGGCGCGGCTTGCAGCGGCTGGCTGTACGGTATGCAGGTGGCCGAGGGAATGATGGCCGCCGGCAACGCAGAAACGATTCTGGTTGTCGGGGCCGAGCTCCTCAGCCGCATCGTGAACTGGAAAGACCGCAATACCTGCGTGCTGTTCGGCGACGGCGCGGGCGCGACGATCGTCAAGCGCAGCACAAAGCAGCGCGGCATTCTCTCGACCTACATGCGCAGCGACGGTGCGCTCGCGAATCTGCTGTACCGTCCGAAAGGCGGTGCCGCCGAACCGATGACGCAGCAGATCCTCGATGAGGGTTCGCACCTCGTGAGCATGCAGGGGCGCGACGTGTTCAAGAATGCCGTGCGATCGATGGCCGATGCCGTCGATCGCGCACTCGACGGCGCGAAGCTTTCCGCGAATGACATCGACCTGCTGATTCCGCATCAGGCGAATGTGCGCATCATCGAAGCCACGGCGAAGCACGCCAGCGTCTCGATGGACAAGGTGTTCGTCAACGTCGACCGCTTCGGCAACACATCAGCCGCGTCGATCCCGATCGCACTAGATGAAGCAATCGCGCAGGGGCGCGTGAAAGAAGGAACCATCGTGATGTTCGTCGCCTTTGGCGCCGGCTTCACGTGGGGAAGCATGGTGGAAAGGTTTTAGCAGTTGGCGAATTACAAATAACCAACGACCAACAACTTTCTACTCGCTTTGGAAATCCTTCTCCTATTCCCCGGCCAGGGTTCGCAGAAACCCGGCATGTCGAAAGACCTCGCCGAGGCCTTTCCCGCGGCGCGCGATATCTGGAATCGCGCGGATTCGGCCCTCGGCACAAATCTCAGCACGCTGGCGTTCGAAGGCCCCGCCGAAGAGCTGACACAGACCCACAACGCCCAGCCCGCGTTGCTCACGCACGGCGCCGCAGTGTGGGCAGTCGTGAAAGAACGCGTTGCCCCGCACGTCAGAGCGGCCGCCGGCCACTCGCTCGGTGAGCTCACCGCGTATCACACCGCGGGCGCGCTGTCGCTCGAAGACGCTGTGCGTTTAGTGCGCAAACGCGGCGAACTCATGTACGAAACCGGCACGAGCCGCCCGGGCGCGATGGCGGCGATTCTCGGCGAGATGCAGCGCCCGATTGAGGAGATCTGCACGGAAGCGAGCGCTGCGGGCGAAGTCGTTCCCGCGAACTACAACGCGCTCGAGCAGGTCGTGGTATCGGGTGAAGTCGCCGGTGTGGAAAAGGCGATGGAGCTCGCGAAGGCTGCTGGTGCAAAGCGCGCGGTGCGCCTCGGAGTGAGCGGCGCCTTTCATTCGCCCCTTATGAAGCCTGCGGCCGCCGGACTCGACGCCGCACTCGCCGCTGCAACGTTCACAACGGCGAACTGGCCCATTTACTCGAATGTTTCGGTGGAACCAGTCCGCGATCCGGCAGCCGCACGCCGACTGCTCCTCACCCAGCTCACCAGCCCGGTGCGCTGGGTCGAAATTATTCATACCATGGCCGCCGCATATCCGGGCGCCTTTTTTGTCGAAATGGGACCGGGGAACGTACTCACCGGACTTCTCAAACGGCTCGCCCCGGGCAATCCCGCCATGACGTGCGGCACGGTTGCCGATGTGAATGCACTCCTCGAGCGGGTGACCCAGTGAAGATCGATCTGACGGGCAAGACCGCACTCGTGACTGGCAGCACCCGCGGAATCGGCCGTGCCATTGCCGACACGCTCGCGACCTGCGGCGCACGCGTCGCAGTCGTGGGACGCGACAAAGCGAAAGCCGACGCCGTAGCCGCCGAGATTGCGAATGCCCGTGGTTTTGGCTGCGACGTTTCGGCGCCCGCCGACGTGTTGAGGCTGGTCGAGAACGTCGAAAAAGAGTTCGGCTCGCTCGACATTCTCGTGAACAACGCCGGGATCACGAAAGACAACCTGATGCTGCGCATCAAGGACGATGACTGGGATGCCGTGATCGACTCCAACCTGCGGTCGGCTTTCCTCGCGATCCGTGCGTCCAGCCGCGGCATGATGAAGCGGCGGTGGGGACGGATCATCAACATCTCCAGTGTCGTAGGACTGACAGGGAATAAAGGGCAGACGAACTATGCGGCGAGCAAGGCCGGCTTGATTGGCCTGACGAAGTCCGTCGCCAAGGAACTCGCCTCCCGCAACATCCTTTGCAATGCGATTGCCCCCGGCTTTATCGAGACGGATATGACGGCGGCGATGCCCGAAGAGGCCCGTACGGCAATGATGGCCCAGATCCCGCTGGCAAGGCTCGGCGCGCCCGCTGATATCGCCTGGACCACGGCTTTTCTATGCTCCGAATACGCCTCGTACATCACCGGCCAGGTGCTGGTGGTGGACGGGGGCTTGGTGATGTGACGAATTCGCAGTCCTCCAACTATATTTCTGCAGGCTGATTTACCCCCTTTACGCACCGAGGATTTGAGTCATGGCTGATCATTCAGCGAAGGTCAAGGACATCATCGAAAAGGAACTCGGTGTCGAACGTGAGAAACTCACGCCCGAAGCGAGCTTCATCGAAGACCTTGGCGCAGATAGCCTCGACATCGTCGAGCTCGTGATGGAATTCGAAAAGGAGTTCAACATCGACATTCCAGACGAAGACGCCGAGAAGCTTCGGACCGTCGGCGACGCGATCAAGTACCTGGACTCGAAGATCGGCGCCTGATGAAGCGTCGCGTCGTTGTTACCGGAATCGGGTGCGTCACGCCCGTCGGAAACGACGTCGCGGCGACGTGGTCGGCTATTCTCGAGGGCAAGTCGGGCGCGGCGGCGATCACGAAGTTTGACGCATCGCAGTGGCCCGTGCGATTTGCCTGTGAGCTCAAGGGTTTCGACCCGATGAGCTGCATGGATCGCAAAGAAGCAAAGCGGGCAGATCCGTACACGCAGTACGCGATGGCTGCAGCTGTGCAGGCGATGAACGACGCGGGGTTCGGCGAGGGGAAGGGCTACACCCCCGAAGAAACCGGCGTGATCATCGGCAGCGGAATCGGCGGGCTCTCCAGCTTCGAGGATGAGCACGACGTGTATCGTGAGCGCGGGCAGAGTAAAATCTCTCCGTTCTTCATTCCGAAGTTCATTGCCGATATCGCCGCCGGAATCGTCTCCATGAGATTCCACGCGAAAGGACCGAACTACGCGACAGTCTCAGCGTGCGCCACGAGCGCGCACGCGATCGGCGATGCGACGCGCACGATTCAGTACGGCGACGCTGACGTGATCATTGCCGGCGGATCGGAGGCGGCCGTTACGCCGATGTCCATCGGTGGCTTCGCGAACATGAAGGCGCTGTCGGAGCGGAACGAATCTCCCGCGACGGCGAGCCGCCCATTCGATGCCACGCGCGACGGCTTTGTGATGGGAGAGGGCGCTGGGATTGTGATTCTGGAAGAACTCGAGCACGCGAAACGCCGCGGAGCGCGCATCTACGCTGAAGTCGGCGGGTATGGTGCCACCGGCGACGCACATCACCTCACCGCACCGGCGCCCGAGGGTGAAGGCGCGCAGCGTGCGATGCGGCGTGCGCTGAAGGACGCGGGACTCGAGCCGAGCGGCGTGCAGTACATCAACGCGCACGGCACCTCCACACCGGCGAACGATCTGAACGAAACGAAAGCCATCAAGGCAGTGTTCGGATCTCATGCAGCCGGCGTCAACGTGAGCTCCACCAAGGGCGCGACGGGCCACATGCTCGGCGCCGCCGGATCTGTAGAGTTCATTCTCGGCGCGCTGGCGATCCAGCACAACATCATTCCGCCGACGATCAACTACGAGACGCCGGATCCGGAGTGCGATCTCGACTACACGCCGAACAAGCCTGTGCACCGGCGCGTGGATGTGGTGCTGAGCAACTCATTCGGATTCGGCGGCCATAACGTCTGCCTCGCAATCCGACGCTTCGCTGAGTAGGAGTTTTTCGTGACCGACCCGGTCGTCACGCGCATCGCTGAAAAAATCTCCGCCGGCGAACGGCTCAGCGGCGCGGACGCGCTTGCGCTGTACGAATCGCACGACCTCATCGAAATCGGAAAACTTGCGGACCGCGTCAACCGGGCAAAAAACGGTGATGTCGTCACGTTCGCCTCGAATCAGCACATCAATCCGACCAACGTCTGCACGCTGCGCAAGACGTGCACCTTCTGCGGCTATGCGCGATTGCCGAAAGAAGAAGGTGCGTACCGCTACACGCTCGAGCAGACGCTTGCCGAAGCGGCCAACGCCGCGGATGGCCTGACGCGAGAGTTTCATATCGTCGGCGGACTCGATATGAAAGCGGGGCTCGCGTACTACCAGGAAATGTTTCGCGCGCTGAAGTCGAACTTCCCCCACGTGCACATCAAGGCGTTGACCGCCGTGGAAATCGCGCATATCGCCCGCATCGAGAAGATGTCATGGCGCGATGTGCTTATCGCGCTGCGCGAGGCCGGGCTCGATACCATGCCCGGCGGCGGTGCCGAGACATTCAGCGCCGCGGTGCGCGAGCAGATCGCGGGAAAGAAACTCGCCGGCGCCGACTACATCGGCGTGCATCGCGCCGCGCACGAGCTCGGCATTCGCACGAACTGCACGATGCTCTACGGCCATGTTGAAACGCGTGCGGATCGCGTCGAGCATCTCATGATGCTCCGCGATCTCCAGGATGAAACGGGCGGATTCCTCGCCTACATTCCGCTCGCGTATCATCCCGACGGCAACGTGCTCGGCAAAGAACTCGGTCGCGAGGGAACGGCGACGACAGGCGTCGACGATCTGAAGATGCTCGCCGTCGGCCGGCTCTTTCTCGACAACTTCCAGCACATCAAGTCGCACTGGATCATGGTGTCGACGGCGCTGTCGCAGCTCTCGCTGCACTTCGGCGTGAACGATCTCGAAGGGACCGTCGTCCGCGAGAAGATCTACCACGCCGTTGGTGCGCACACGCCGCAGGGGATGACGCTTGAGGGGCTCCTGAAGCTCATTCGCGGCGCGGGGAAGACTCCTGCGGAGCGCGATTCGTTCTACAACGTGTTGCGTCAGTTCGAAGCGCGCGCGCCGGAGACGGTCGGCGCATGAGCGACGCCGCGCGGGCCCTGCGCGTCGGTCGCATTCCCTATATCAACTGCTATCCGGTGTACGGAGCGGTTGACCGGCGGATCGTGCCGCTCGGTGCAGAGCTCGTCGATGGCGTGCCCACGGCACTGAACCAGCAGATGGCCGACGGTACGCTCGACGTGAGCGTCGTCTCGGCCGTTGAGTACGCGCGCGACTGGGAGCGCTATCTGCTCCTGCCCGATCTCGCAATTTCGTGCGACGGTGCCGTGCGCAGCGTCATGCTCTTCTCGCGCGTGCCCGCGGAACAGCTCGGCGGGCAGCAGGTGCTCGTGAGCCGCAGTTCGATGACGAGCGTGCACTTGCTCGAGCTCTTGTTCGAAAATGTGTGGAAGACGAAGCCGGTGTTTGTTGCGGGCGACGCCGAGGCGTCCGACCTGCGCGATGACGGCAGTTCGTCGATCGTCGCGCGGCTCGTGATTGGCGATGCCGCGCTCATGCTTGGAACCGGCGCGATTGCATCGCCGTACGAACATGTGAACGACCTTGGCCTCGAATGGAAGAAGTGGACCGGCTTGCCGTTCGTGTTCGCCGTCTGGGTCGCGCAGCGCACCGTCGATACGCAGCAGGCGCTCGCGGTTCACGCGTCGCTGATCGAATCGAGAAACTGGGGGCTGAAACACTTGGACGTTCTCGCAGCACAAGCGCATGAGAACACCGGCGTGCCGCCCGCGGCATGCAGCGAATATCTCAGTGGCCTCGACTACGGGCTGAGCTATCCGCATCTCGGCGGGCTCACCGAGTTTTATCGTCGTTTGACCCTCGCCGGAAAGGTTGCCCCCGGCCGTCTCGCTTTCTTATCTGCCGCATGACTCGTGACCTGGTCGATTGGTTCAAGAACGCTCCGCTGCTGGAGCTCGGCGCCGAAGCCGATGCCGTGCGAAAGGCCCTCCATCCCGAGGGGATCGTCACCTATATCGTCGACCGCAACATCAACTACACGAACGTGTGCGTCGCCGACTGCGGCTTCTGCGCGTTCTACCGCCGTCCCAAGCACAATGAGGGATGGACGCTGAGCTATGAACAGATCGGCGCAAAGATCGACGAAGTAAAGGCGCTCGGCGGCGTACAGATTCTCATTCAGGGTGGTCACAACCCGTACATCCCGTTCGAGTGGTATCTCGATCTGCTGCGTTATATCAAGCAATACCATCCGATCCACGTGCACGGCTTCAGCCCGAGCGAAGTGGATTTTTGGAGCACGCTGTATCGCATGCCGGCCGTCGAAGTAATTCGCGAGCTCGTGAAGGCCGGCCTCGACTCGATTCCCGGCGGCGGCGGCGAAATCCTTGTGCAGCGCGTGCGCGATCAGGTGGCCAAGAAGAAGGCCGGCGCGGATCGCTGGCTCGAGATTATGGAAATCGCGCACGGCGAGGGATTAAAGACTTCGTGCACGATGATGTACGGCATTGGCGAGACGCTCGAGGAAAGATTCGAACATCTCACGCGGCTCCGCGACCTTCAGGCGCGCACCGGCGGTTTCACCGCGTTCATCTGCTGGCCGTTGCAGCCGGAGAACACGCCGACCATGAGCGCGCAGCCGAAGACCGACGCCGTCGATTACCTGCGCACGACCGCATTCGCGCGCGTCGTGCTCGACAACATTCCGAACTTGCAGGCGAGCTGGGTGACGATGGGAATGAAAGTCGGGCAGACCGCGCTGCATTTCGGCTGCAACGATTTCGGCTCGCTGATGCTCGAGGAGAATGTCGTCTCCGCAGCCAACACGACGTACCGCACATCGATCGCAGAAATGGAGCGGCTGATTCGCGAAGCCGGCTTCACGCCCCGTAAGCGCAGACAGAACTACCAATTCATCGAAGAAGCCACGACGGCTGCAGCGTGAGGTCTGAGCGGTGAAAACGCGTGTTGGCATTGGGTACGATTCGCATCGATTTGCAGAGGGCACCGGCGTCCTGCTTGGAGGCGTCCGGATTCCCGCGCCGTTCAAGCTCGTCGGTCACTCGGATGGCGACGCCGTTGCGCACGCGATCACCGATGCAATCCTCGGTGGGTCGGGAGTCGGTGATATCGGTGAACTCTTTCCTGATTCCGACGCGGCCAACAAAGGACGCGACTCGATCGAGATGCTCCACCTCGCACTGCATCGCGTGCGCGCCGCGGGATGGACTCCGGTTCAGGTCGACGTCTCTGTGATTTGCGAGCGCCCGAAAATCGGACCGTACCGCGACGAGATGCGCGTGTCGCTGGCAAAGGCGCTCGGCATCGAACTCAATGCCGTGATGGTGAAGGGCAAGACCAATGAAAAGCTCGGCTGGATCGGCAAGGAAAAGGGACTGGCCGTCATCGCAGTCGCCACGCTCGAAGCGGTCTGACCGATGGCCGCGTTCCTCGATACCGTCAGCAACTGGGTCGCATCGATGCCGATCGGCGCGCTCTACGCGCTCCTCGGTCTCGCCGCGTTCATCGAGGGAATATTTCCGCCGGTTCCCGCGGATCTCGTCGTCGCGCTCGGAAGTTTTCTTGCGGCGCGCCGCGGTGCGAGCCTCCCTGTAACCGCAGCGTGCATCGTCGCGGGAAGTGTCGGTGGAGCGATGGTCGTGTACGCGATCGTCAGACGATTCGGCGCTTCATGGCTGCATGCGCGCCTGAAGAAAGCCGGCATCGACAACGTCGAGAAGCGCCTTGAGGTGATGTATTCGCACTACGGGATGACGGCGCTGTTCGTCAGCCGCTTTCTGCCCGTGTTTCGCGCGGTCGCGCCACCGATGGCGGGCGCAATGCGCGTTCCGCCGGTGCGCACAGCCGGTGTGTTCGTGCTCGCCTCGGCAATCTGGTACGGCGCAATCGCATGGATTGCGTTCCGGGTGGGCGACGACTGGATCGTGATGCAGGCCGCCGTGCGCCACTTTGCGCGCCGCGTAGGCGTGGTCGCGCTGGTCGCCGCGGCGCTTTTCGCGATCATCGTGTTCATCGTTGTTCGCCGCCGCGCGGCCGAACGTCTCGCCGAAGTGATGGCCGCGGAGCAGACGGGGGAGTCGGCCGTCGTGCGACTGAGCGGAGAATCGGCTGCCGTGCAGGATACGCCGGAGTCCAAGGACGGCTGAGATGCTCGAGGACGGCGTCGCGCGCGCCTTCCTGCTGGAGCGATTCCAGGAGTATCTGGCGCTGGAAGACGGCGCCTCGCCGCGTACCCTTGAGGCCTACGGGCGCGATTTGGAGCGAATGGTCGTCTGGTGCGTGACGAAGAGTGTCAGCGCACCTACCGCGCTGACGCCCGCACTGTTGCGCGACTTCGTGTATCACTTGAAAGACATAGGGCTATCGCCAGCCAGCATAAGGCGTTCCGTGTCCGCAACACGGACCTATTTCAAGTTCATGATCGGCGAAGGGCAGATGCACAGCGATCCGAGCGAGAGGCTCGAAACGCCGCGGAAATGGCGGACGCTGCCGGAGGTGCTCTCGGTTGATGAGGTCACGAAGCTGCTCTCCGCCGTGTCACTCGACGAGCCGCTCGTATTTCGCGATCGCGCGATGCTTGAACTCGCGTACGGTGCCGGCCTGCGCGTGAGCGAATGGATCGACCTTGGCACGCAAGACCTCATGCTCGATGAGGGCGTGCTCCGCGTGTTCGGCAAAGGATCCAAGGAACGGCTCGTGCCGATCGGGCGGTCGGCGATCGGAGCCGTCGGCATGTATTTGAGAGAGCTGCGCCCGCGCCTCGAACGAGGTGAGGGGAAGGGACGGCTCTTTTTGAATTCGCGCGGAACGCCGCTCACTCGCATGGGAGCGTGGAAAATTCTGCGTAAATACGTCGAGCTCGCCGGCATCGAGAAACATGTGAGCCCTCACACGCTGCGCCATTCGTTCGCGACGCACCTGCTCGAAGGCGGCGCGGATCTGCGCGCGGTGCAGGAGATGCTCGGCCACGCGGATATCTCGACGACGCAGATCTACACGCATGTCGATCGCGAATACCTGCGCTCGGTCCATAAGCAGTTTCACCCCCGCGGTTAAGACCCAGAGCTCACAGCACAATCAGGCCACCCGCGTAATCGTCCAATTACGTTCGCATTACGAGACGATTAACGCTGATGCGCCGCGCGCCAAAGACCCGCATTGTGTAGCGGGGCCGATCAACCAAATCGGCCTTGGTGGTGTCTCATGGCTGTTGCATGCACTATGCGTTCCGGCTTCAGTGTACTATATTTGTAATACACTACAATCACGGACCCCCTCCATGAAGCGCCTCCTCCGTACACGCCGGTTCATTATCGCGGCGATCATCGTGCTGATCGGCGCGCCGGCTGCGTGGCTCCTCGCCCGCGACACCAAGGTCGACGACACGCTGATCGCGAAAGTGAAGAAAGGCGATTTCAAAATCACAGTGACATCCTCTGGCGAACTGAAGGCTCCAAAATTCGTCCAGATCACGCTGCCGCAAAATGCCCAGCAGGCTGAGTCGTTCCAGCTGAAGATCGCGTCGCTCGTGCCCGAGGGAACGGTGGTGAAGGAAGGCGATGTGGTCGCCGACATCGATCGCACCACCGTCGCGCAGAAGCTCGCGGATTACCAGCTGGCGCTGGTGAAAGCCGACGCCGTGTATGAGCAGGCCATGCTCGACTCGACGCTCAACCTCTCGAAGGCCCGTGAGGATATTCACACCGGCCAGCTCGATCTCGAAGGGAAGAAGCTCGCGAAGGAGCAGTCGAAGTACGAAGCGCCGAGTGTGCAGCGCCAGGCCGATATCGACTATGAAAAGGCGGACCGCGCACTCGCCCAGTCGAAGATGGATTACAACACGAAGACCGAGCAGGCGAAAGCAAAAATGCGCGAGGTAGGTTCGGATCTCGACCGGCAGAAGAACAAAGTGAAGGTCATTCAGGACATCATGGCCGGCTTCACCATCAAGGCGCCGTCGGCGGGCATGGTGATTTACATCAAAGAGTGGAACGGCAAGAAACGCGCGGTGGGATCGAGCGTGAATCCATGGGATCCCGGAGTCGCGACGCTGCCGGATCTGACGCAACTGGAGTCGATCACCTACGTAAACGAGATCGACGTCCGCAAACTCGCCGTCGGCCAGCCTGTGATGGTCACACTCGACGCCGATGCGTCCAAGAAACTTCCCGGCAAAGTGAGCGCCGTCGCAAACGTCGGCGAGCAGCGCCCGAATGCCGACGCGAAAGTATTCGAAGTGAAGGTGGCCATCGAAAAGTCGGACACCACACTGCGTCCCGGCATGACGACCGCCAACAATATCGAGACCTTCTCGATCAAAGACGTCATGAACGTGCCGCTCGAGGCCATCACGACTGAAGGCGGCATTCCGTACGTCTTCAAGAAAAGCGGCGGCGGTTCGATCAAACAGGAAGTCGAGCTTGGCGCGCTCAACGACAACGACGTCGTGATTCAGCGCGGGCTCGACATCAACGATCGCGTGCTCCTTTCACCGCCGCCCGACAAGGACAAGGTGAAGGTCGAAAAACTGGCAGGCTCGCGAAACGTCCCGAGCGCGAAACCCGGCGACGACGCCAAGCCCTCACCGCAGTCCGTTCCCGTGAAGCCCGCGCCAAGCGCCACCGCGCCCGCCGCAAAGAAGGGCTGAGCGAATGAAGTTCGATCGCGAACGCCTCGCACGACTGCGCGGCGCTTTCACCGCGCACGTTGCGTTCTCGATGCGCACGGCCATCGAGGCCGTCGGGCACAACAAACTGCGCGCGGCGCTCACATCGCTCGGCATTTTATTCGGCGTCGCGTCGGTCATCGCGATGCTGGCGATCGGCAAAGGTGCCGAGTCGGAAATTCTCGCGCAGATGAAACTGCTCGGCACGAACAACATTCTGATCACGCCGATCGTCGAGCAGAAAGACGAGAAAGCAAAGGACGACGGCGACAAAAAGCCGAAGAAATTTTCGCCCGGCCTCACGTTCAAGGACGCCGAGGCGCTGCGGCAGACGATTCCCGACGTCGACGCGGCAAGCTCCGAAGTCGTGTTCAACACGCTCATCACGCGTGAGGGGCGCCGTCGCACCGGCAAACTCGTCGGCGTCGACACGGCATACTTCCGCCTGATGAATCTTGATATCGTAGCCGGATCCGCCTTCACGACGTCGCAGGTCGAGCAGGGACGCCTGGTTGCGATCATTGGCTACGGCGTGAAGACGCGATTCTTCACGAGCGTCGATCCGATCGGCCAGCCGCTGAAAGTCGGCGACGGATGGGTGACGGTGGTCGGCGTACTCGCGGACCGCAAACTCGCCGGCCAAAACTCGCAGAAACTCGGCATTCGCGATGCAAATCTCGACGTGTACATCCCGCTCTCGACGATGTTGCTGCGTTTCCGAAATCGCGGTGAGGTGACGCAGCGCGACATCGAAGCGGCCGCCAGTCAGTTCAACGTTGATCCCAACGCTGCGCCGGCGGACCCGGACGCGCAGGCGGAGCGCACGAACTTCAACCAGCTCGACCGGATCATCGTACGCGTGAAGGACGCCGCACTCGTGCCCGGTGTTGCCGACGTCGCGCGCCGCATGCTCGGCCGCCGGCACAACACGGTTGTGGACTACGAGATCACCGTCCCCGAACTGCTGCTAAAACAAGAGCAGCACACGAAAGACATTTTCAACGTGGTCCTCGGCGCCATTGCGTCGATCTCGCTGATCGTCGGCGGCATCGGAATCATGAACATCATGCTCGCGTCGATCCTCGAGCGCATCAAGGAGATCGGCGTGCGCCGCGCACTCGGTGCCACGCAGAACGACATCCTCTTTCAGTTCTTGAGTGAGGCCGTGCTGATCAGCGTGGCCGGCGGAACGGCGGGGATCATCGTCGGCGTTTTGATCAGCGTCGGGATCGAGCACTTCGCCGCCATCAAAACGATCGTGAGCTTCATGTCCGTGTTCGTCGCGTTCGGCGTGTCGTGCACCGTCGGCCTCGCATTTGGAATCGTCCCCGCGCATCGCGCGGCGAAGCAGGACCCCATCACCTGTCTCCGGTACGAATGACTTTCATGGCGAAGACGTCAGCGTTGCTGTGCGCACTTCTCGTCGCGGCAGTACCGCGTGGAGCACATGCGCAGCTGCCTGCGGAAGCGATCACACTCCGGCAGGCGATCGAGATGGCGCAGCGCCAGGGCCCGCAGGCGCGCGCCGCAATGGCGCAGCGCGAAGCCGCGCGCCAGCACGACCGCGCGTTCAACGCGCGCCTCCTGCCGCAGATTTCGCTCGCCGGAACCGTCCCCGCATATCAGCGTGCGATCACGCCGGTCCTGCAGCCCGACGGCACCACGCTCTACACGCCGCTGCAGCAGACGAGCTCAAATCTTGGCGTGAACATCACACAGCAAGTGCCGCTCACGGGCGGACAGCTGTCGTTTGGATCGTCGGTCTCGCAGCTCCAGCTCAGCGGCGGCCAACAGTACAAAAGCTACACGACCGTGCCGTATCAGGTCTCGCTGCAGCAGCCGATTTTCCGGCCGAACGAGACACGGTGGAACGATCGCGAGCAGGCGATCAGCATCGAAATCGCCGAGCGTCAGTACCTCGAGACGCGCGAGCAGATAGCCATCGCGACGACCAATGCGTTCTTCGCGTTTTACTCGGCGCGCATCAACCTGAGCAATTCCGTCGCCAACGCCGCGGTGAACGACACGGTGTACACGCTGAACAAAGGGCGGTTTGAAGTCGGCAAGATCGGCGAAAACGACCTTCTCCAGAGCGAACTGGCACTGCTGAGAGCGCGCGCGGCGCTCGACCAGGCCAAGCTGGACTTCGACCGATCGCGCGCAGCGCTGAAAATCGCGATCAACGTCCCGCAGTCGGCTGCACTCGATGTCATCGTGACGTCGGAAGTTTCCGATTTCCGCGTGGACACGCTCGTCGCCGTGCAGCAGGCGCTGCGGAATCAGTCGCAGTCACGGTTGAACGAGTTCAACGACGTCGACGCGAATCGGCGGATTGCCGAGGCGAAACTGTTTGGAGGTCCCGGCGCGTCGGTGACCGCGAGCTACGGTGTGAACCAGACCGCCGGGATCCTGAGTCAGGCGTATCAGAATCCGCTCGAGTCGCAGGCCGTGGCGATCTCGCTCTCGACGCCGCTGTATCTGTTCGGCGCGCACTCAGCAGACGTGCAGGCGGCGCAGGCAACGCGCGAGGCGGTGCTCAATAACAACAAGCTCGCCGCGTCGAACATCGAGCAGGGCGCGCGGTATGCCGCGCTCGGCCTCGATCAAGCGCGGCGTGGACTGATTATATCGGCCAAGGGCGACACGGTGGGCTCGAAGCGGTACGAGGTCGCGTACAACCGCTATGTGATCGGCAAGATCACGTATGCCGACCTCTACCTCTCGCAGCAGGAAAAGGACGCGGCGCTTCAAGCGTACGTGGCCGCGCTGCAGCAGTACTGGGTGTCGTACTACACGCTGCGGCTCGTCACGCTGTATGACTTTGAGAAGGGCGCGCCGCTCAGGTAACTTCCGGCATGCTGCTCGTCATCGACAACTACGATTCCTTCACCTACAACCTCGTCCAGTACCTCGGCGAGTTGGGTGAGAATCCGCATGTGATCCGCAACGACGCGATGCGCGTTGAGGAGATCGCGGCGCTCGCGCCGAGCGCGATCGTCATCAGCCCGGGGCCGAAAACGCCGGCCGAGGCGGGAATCTGCATTCCGCTTATTCAGCGCTACGGCGCTGCCATTCCGATTCTCGGTGTGTGCCTTGGCCATCAGTCGATCGGCGAGGCGTACGGTGGAAAGGTCGTGCGCGCGCCGCGCGGGGTGATGCACGGGAAGACGTCGAAGGTGACGCACGATGGGACCGGGTTGTTTGAGGGGGTGCCGAGTCCGTTGGAGGTGATGCGGTACCACTCGCTGGTAGTCGAGTCGTCATCGCTGCCGTCGTCCCTCGTGGTTACCGCCGCTGCGGTTGACGACAAAACCGAGATCCACGCCATGCGCCACGCGACGCATCCGGTGTGGGGCGTGCAATTCCATCCTGAGTCGATTTTGACTCAGCATGGGAAGAGGATTCTGCAGAATTTCCTGACCATGGCTGGAACAGCGGCGACTAGCGACTCGTAATCGGCGATCTGGTGCATAGCGAATGGCGAGTAGCGCCGAGACGGTCTCCGCGCTACTCGCCATTCGCTATGCACCCAATTGCCATTTACCGGTCGCCAGTCGCCGGTTCAAACCGATTTCTGCCAAAGCTTTGCGCTATGCTACCCCGCCGTTTATCTTCCGTGGCGTGGATTTTGCGTCCGCGCCGCCTCAGCCGAGGGTGCTCCAATGGGCACCTTGATCGTGATCCCAGCCCGGCTGGGGGCCACCAGACTCCCCCGAAAACCGCTTCGCCTGCTCGGCGGCGAACCGCTGATTGTCAGGGTTTGGGAGCGCGTTTCAAAAATGGCCGTGGCCGACCGTGTCGTGGTCGCGACAGATTCGCCGGAAGTCGCCGATGCCGCGCGCGCTGCCGGGGCTCAGGTCGCGATGACTCGTGAGGATCATCCGTCAGGTACGGATCGCGTCGCAGAAGTCGCAAACTTGAGCGAGTTCAGGGGGTATGACGCGTTCGTGAACGTGCAGGGTGACGAGCCGTTCGTAGGCGGCGACGCTGTACGCGGTGCGCTCTCGCAGGTGACCTCGGGGATCTTTCCCCTCGGCACTGCCGCGTGCCGCGCAGGTTCGGAGATTCTTGCAAATCCGGACGTGGTGAAGGTCGTCGCCGATTCAAACGGACGTGCTCTGTATTTCTCGCGGGCGCCGATTCCGTTTTTGCGAGACGCCGCCGATCGCCCTGTGCGCGACGGGCTCGTCCGGCAGCACCTCGGGATCTACGCCTACACACGGGACGCACTCAACCGATGGGTTTCGCTCCCACCGCATCCGCTCGAACTGACTGAACGTCTCGAACAACTGCGCGCGCTCGCTGATGGCATGGCGATCGGCGTCGCGCTCGTTGAGCAGGAACAGGGTGTCCGTGGCATCGACACAGAAGAAGATCTCGTCGCAGCAAATATCCGCTGGAGCTCCGCCCACCCCACACACAAAGTCGCCGGGACCCACTAATGCCAAACACACCGACGCAGCCCCAGCAGTCCACGAAATTCATTTTCGTCACCGGCGGCGTAGTATCGTCGCTCGGCAAGGGAATCGCGGCCGCGTCGCTCGGGCGGTTGCTCGTCGAACGCGGTCTACGCGTGACCATGATGAAATTCGATCCGTACATCAACGTCGATCCGGGCACCATGAGCCCGTTCCAGCACGGTGAAGTGTTCGTCACCGACGACGGCGCCGAGACGGACCTCGACCTCGGGCACTATGAGCGGTTTATCGACCGGCCGCTGTCGCAGCAGAACAACGTGACGACCGGCCGCGTGTACTTGAACGTGATCACGAAGGAACGCCGCGGCGAGTACCTCGGCTCGACCGTTCAGGTGATTCCGCACATCACCGATGAGATTAAATCGGCGCTCCGCCGTGTGGCTCCGGAGAACGATGTTGTCATCGTCGAGATCGGCGGCACGGTGGGCGACATCGAGTCGCTGCCGTTCCTCGAGGCAATCCGTCAATTCCGCCACGATTTGGGCCGCGACAGTGCGCTGTTCGTGCATCTGACGCTCGTGCCGTTTATCGCGGCAGCCGGCGAAGTGAAAACGAAACCGACGCAGCACTCGGTTCGCGAGCTGATGGAAATCGGTATTCAGCCCGACGTGCTCATCTGCCGTACTGAACGACCGCTGAGCGAAGATGTGAAACGCAAGATCGCATTGTTTTGCAACGTCGAGTTTGGAGCGGTGATCGAGAGCCGCGACGTGCGCACGATCTATCAGATCCCGCTTTCGTTCGCAGAGCAGGGTTTGGACGATCTCGTGTGCCGCAAACTCGGCCTCACCGCAAACGAGCCCGACCTCTCTGTGTGGAACATGATGGTGGAGCGCGTGATGGATCCGCCGTCGAAGGTGCGCATTGCAGTGGTCGGCAAATACACGGACTACGCCGACAGCTACAAGAGCGTGCAGGAAGCGCTGATCCATGGCGGCATCGCGAATGATGTCGGTGTCGAGATCGCGTGGACATCGAGCGATCTGTTCACCGATGCAGAGACGGCTGAAAAGTTAATGGCCGGGTTCGACGGCCTTCTCGTGCCAGGCGGGTTCGGCGTGCGCGGCGTTGAGGGAATGGTCGACGCGATCAAAGCTGCGCGCGAAGGCAACACGCCGTTCTTCGGTATCTGCCTCGGAATGCAAGTTGCGATTATTGAATTCGCTCGCAACATCTGCGGCCTCGACGACTCGAACTCCAGCGAGTTCGCACCGGAGTGCGGCAATGCCGTCGTGTCGCTGATGGAGAGCCAGCAGCATGTGCAGGACATGGGCGGCACGATGCGGCTCGGCGCGTACCCGTGCCGGCTGCGCCCGGGATCGAAGGCGGCCGATATTTATGGCGTACCGGAGATCAGCGAGCGGCACCGCCACCGCTACGAAGTGAGCAATCAGTTCCGCGAGCTGTTCCAGGAGAAGGGAATGCGCCTCTCGGGACTCTCGCCGGATGCGTCGCTCGTCGAGATGATCGAGCTGCCGGATCATCCGCACTTTGTCGCGTGCCAGTTCCATCCTGAACTCAAGAGCCGTCCGACGCGCCCGCACCCGCTTTTTGCGGCGTTTGTTGCGGCTGCGGTAACGGCGAAAAAGAAGCGTGAAGAAAATGCCGTCGCTGCGCCGGGCACTGCGGCGACCGCAACGACTGCCGAAATCCCGCTCGCCAAGGCGAAGTGAATGGCGGGTCGACCAACGTTGTTTCCGCACGACCGCCTTTTTCTGATTGCGGGACCGTGCGTCGTGGAAGGCGACGACCTGATGTTTCGGGTCGCCGACCATCTCGCGCGGCTCGCTGAAAGAGTACCGGGCGGAATTATTTTCAAAGCCAGCTTCGACAAAGCGAACAGATCGAATCCCGGCGCGCATCGCGGCCCCGGTCTCGACGAAGGGCTCGCCGCGCTCGATCGCGTTCGCGCGCGCACCGGGCTCCCCGTGCTGACCGATGTTCACCTGCCGGATCAGTGCGCTGCGGCGGCGCAGGTCGCCGATGTTTTACAGATCCCTGCGTTTCTCTGCCGCCAAACGGACCTGCTCGTTGCCGCGGGCGCGACAGGCAAACCGGTGAACGTGAAGAAAGGGCAGTGGCTTCAGCCCGAGGGAATGATCGGCGCGGTGAATAAAGTGGCCGAAGGGCGGACGACGGCAACGCACGATTCCAAGAGTGGAATCGCCGTAACGGAGCGCGGCACATTTTTCGGCTACGGCGATCTCGTCGTCGACATGAGAAACTTCCCGCGGCTGAAAGCGGCAACGAACTGCCCGGTCGTGTTCGACGGAACGCATTCCGTGCAGCAGCCCGGCAAAGGCGAGGGTGGCAGCAGCGGCGGCGTGCGCGAGATGATTCCGCCGCTGACGTTCGCCGCGCTCGCCGCTGGCGCAGACGGACTCTTTCTCGAGACGCATCCGGATCCGGCGCACGCGCCGAGCGACGGCCCGAACATGATTCCGCTGGATAAACTCGACGACCTTATCAAGCGGGCCGTCGAGATCTGGAGCGCCGCACGCAATTGAAAACATCATGATCGCACCAGCGGCGGCGAAGCGCGTGAAGTTCGTCGGACTCGATGTCGACGGCGTCCTCACCGACGGCGGCATTTTCCTCGGCGACGCCGACGGGAAGCGCGTCGAGCTCAAGCGCTATGAAATTCAGGACGGACTCGGCGTCGTGCTCATGCGCAGCGCGGGGATCAAAGTCGGAATTATTACGGGGAGAGAATCCGAAAGCGTGCGCCTTCGCGGCGAAGAGTTGAAAGTCGACGCTGTTGCGCAGGATTCAAAAGCACGAAAGCTCTCGGCACTAAAAACAATGCTCGCGCAGTTTGCGATCGCGCCGGAAGACGCCGCGTTCGTCGGCGACGATCTGCCGGACCTGAGCGTTCTGCGCGCGGTGGGAATGTCGGTCGCGGTCGCAAACGCGTCGAAGGAAGTCAAAGAGGTCGCGAACGTTCACCTCACGCGGGCCGGCGGGTATGGCGCCGTCCGTGAGTTCGCCGAGCTGCTGCTCACTGCGCGCGGCGAGTGGGCCGCTGTGGTTGAGCGCTACGTCGCTGCAACAGAGGAACCGGTATGACGCGCGACGAAATCATTGGTAGCGGCCGGCGCGTCGTCCGGCTGGAGCGTGAGGCGCTCGCCGAAACCGAGCCGCGAATCGGAGAGTCGTTCGCGCGCGCCGTCGAACTCATTGCAGCGAGCACGGGGCGGGTGATCGTCGCGGGTGTCGGGAAATCGGGGTTGATCGGACGAAAGATCGCCGCAACGATGACATCAACCGGAACGCCCGCAACATTTTTGCATCCGACCGAGAGCGTGCACGGCGATCTCGGGATTGTTTCCAGCAACGATGTCGCGATCCTCATTTCAAAGAGCGGCGAAACCGAGGAGCTGCTTCCGCTCCTGGAACAGCTCAAACGGCTCGGTGTACGGACCGTCGCGATCGCAGGCGAGAGCACGTCGACACTCGCGCGTCATGCGGACGTCTGGCTCGACGCCTCCGTTCGCGAAGAAGCCTGCCCGCACGATCTCGCGCCGACCACCAGCACGACGGTAACGCTCGCGCTCGGCGACGCGCTCGCCGTGACCTTGCTCGAAGTAAAGGGATTTCGCCGTGAGGATTTTGCGCGACTGCACCCGGGCGGTGCGCTCGGCAAGCGGCTGCTGCTCGCTGTACGCGATGTGATGCTGACGGAGGACCTGCCGATTCTCGGACCTGGAGCGACGATGCGCGAGGCCGTTGTGCAGCTGGCGAAACGTCGCGGCATTGCGATCGTTGCAGATGAATCCGGCGCGCTCAAGGGCGTGATTACGACCGGTGATCTGACGCGCCTCATGGAAAAGGAAGGAGACTTTCTCGGAGTGCGCGTCGATGCGGTGATGTCGAAATCGCCGAAATCCGCGTCTCCCGAAGAGCTCGGCAGCGCGGTCGTCTACCGGATGGAACAGTCCGGCATCATGGCGGTTCCCGTCACCGATGCCGCCGCGCGAGTGATTGGCGTTGTGCACTTGCACGATCTCATGCGGGCGGGTGCCGCATGAGGCGTGCGCTCGCAGTCGTCGCCATGCTGCTGTGCGCGTGCAAGGACCCCAAAGGTCCGCCGATTGCCGCGAACAAACAGACGCTCGCGGATTCGGCTGATCAGGTGCTCTTTAACCAGCGCATGCTGATTACAGACCGCGGGCTCAACCGCGCGGAGATCGACTCCGACACCGCGTATTTCTTCGACGAGAACACGCGCAGTGACATGCGCGTTGTGCGCGGTATCTTTTTCGATTCCGATGGGAAGAAGGATGCCGTGATGACGTCGCGCACGGGGCAGTTCAATCAGCGCCTCAACTCGCTCGAGGCGCGCGGCGATGTCGTGATCACCGGAATGGACGGCCGCACGCTCGTAACCCCGCACGTGCGCTACGATCAGCGCGTCAACCTGATTTCCGGCGACACGATTTTCACGCTCACGACATCCGACGGAAAAGTTCTCCACGGAATCGGTTTCACGAGCGACCCCGATCTCAACACCGTGCGCGTGCTGAAAGAAATCAGCAGCAAGGCCGGTGCTGTCGTGATCCCTAAATAACTATGCGCACACTCGCACTCGTGCCAATGCTGATCGCGTGCGCCGCACTTCCGGCGTACGCGCAGCGTGGCGCGCAGCGCGGGGCACCTGCGGGCGCGGCAGCGAAAGAGTGTGTCGTGATCAGCACCGGTGTGATTGTGGACGGCAAGACGACGACAAGCTTGCTGCTGAACGGAAAGGGAGACACGACCTGGGTGAGCGGAGGGTTCGACGCGAAGTGCGAGGGCACGGACCAGCGCGTGATCTCCGACAGCGCAGAGCACTATACGGACAAGAAGCTGCTGGTCCTGATCGGCCACGTGCACTACACCGAGGACCGCCTCAAACTCGACGCCGACCGCATCACCTATTTCATGGGCGAAGAGCGGCTCGTTGCCGAAGGAAACGTGGTCGGCGTCACGAACACCGGCACGCGCTTCATCGGCCCGCGCGCCGAATATTGGCGCCCGGCAGTCGGCATCCGCGAGAAGTCGCACCTCATTGCCGACCCGCGCTCGAATCTCTGGATCAGTCCAACGGACGCCGGCAAAGACTCGAAAGATTCGGTCAACATCCAGGCCGATCGCATCATCATGGACAACGACTCGCTGATCTACGCAAAGGGTGTCGTCGTCATCGAACGTCCCGATCTGCTGTCGACCAGCGATTCAGCGTTCGTAGACAAGTTCAAGGAATTCGCGCGGCTCACATTCACCCCGAGAGTCGTCGGCCGCGGCGACCGCCACTTCACGCTCGACGGCGACATCATCGACATCTTCTCCAAAGATCACGAAGTCGAGCGCGTAAAAAGTCTCGGCCACGCGCATGCCACCAGCGACGATGTCACGCTGCAGTCCGACACGATCGATCTCCGCGTCAAGACTCAGAAACTCGACGAAGCCTTCTCGTGGGGAAAGAGCCGCGCGCACGCGCACTCGAAAGACGAGGACATCACCGCAGATTCGATCGACGTCATGATGCCCGGCCAGACGATCCGCACCATGCGCGCGATCGGGCGCGCGGTTGCCGAGAGCGTTCCGGACTCTGCCAAGATTATTTCGAAGCAGCCGGATTTTCTTCAGGGCGACACGATCACCGCGCACTTCGACACGCTCACCGCGTCCGACACCGCGAAGCAGCCGGCGATCCGCGAAATCTTTGCACGCGGCACTCCCACGGCACGCGCGAAGTCGTACTACCAGGTCGCGCGCAGCGGTGAGCCCAAGACCGACAAGCCCAACCAGAACTACGTGCTCGGCGACAGCATCACGGTCACGTTCCTGAAGAAACAGATCCATGACATCGATGTGCACGGACACGTGGAAGGATTCTACGTGGAGCTCGCCGTCGACAGCAGCAAGACCGCGGCCGCAAAGGATTCCACTGCAAAAAAGCCGGATGCAAAGCCGGCGGAGAAGAAGAAACCTTGATCGGCAACGGCGCAATCCCCGGAGCAAGCGAACAGGTCCGCGCCATAGCTGAGCGCTACGCCGGTGAAGATCGCTCGGCTGCGCTCGCGCTTCTCGCGCTCGTGCGCCTCGCAGACGACAACGGCGCGGCGACGTTCCACGACGTCGCGCTCGGGCTGCGCACCGACTACCTCGCCGCCGTGCGCGCCGAAGGGCGTGACGCGGACGCAGAGGCGGGGAGACTCAGCCTCGATGAAGTGCGATTCCACCTCGAAAACGTCGTGGTGCCACGCCTCGTCGGCAGCGGCGCCGTTGAAAAACTCGAAGGCGATTCAGAGATGCCAACGCTCCGCATCGCGCCGGAACTCTGGGGTCAGGTGCGAGATCTCCGCGGTGAGCTCACGGCCGCGCTGCGCGAGACCGGTGAGTTCGCGACGCAGCGCCGGCTCTCCGGTGCCGCGCGCGTTGCAGGATCCAGTGTGCTGCGCGCCGAGGGTCTGGTAAAGACGTACCGCCGCCGAAACGTGGTGAACGACGTCGCGATCGACGTGAAGCAGGGCGAGATCGTCGGATTGCTCGGACCGAACGGCGCCGGAAAGACGACGACCTTCTATATGATCGTCGGCCTCATCCCGCCGCAGCACGGGCGAATCCTGTTCGACGATGAAGACATCACCAACATGCCGATGTACAAACGCGCGCGGCATGGCATCGGCTATCTGTCGCAGGAGCCTTCGGTATTTCGCAAGCTCACGGTCGAGGAGAACATCCTCGCGATTCTCGAAACGCTTCCGATCAGCAAGAAGGAATGTGAGCTGCGCCTCGAAGGATTGCTCGACGAGCTGAACATCAAGCATCTCCGCCACAACAAAGCGTTCTCGCTTTCTGGTGGCGAACGTCGTCGACTGGAGATCACGCGGGCGCTCGTGACGCAGCCGAAGTTCATGATGCTCGACGAGCCGTTCGCCGGCGTCGACCCGATCGCGGTGCACGATATCCAGCAGATTGTGTCGAGCCTGAAGCACCGCGGCATCGGCGTGATGATCTCCGACCATAACGTCGAGCAGACGCTCGATATCGTCGATCGCGCATACATCCTGTTCGACGGCCAGGTGAAGGTCTCCGGTCTCGTGCGCGATCTCGTATTCGACGACACGGTCGCGGACATTTACCTCGGACCCACGCTCACCGCGCGCCTTCGCTCGCGCTTTCAGTCCGAGCACGGCGAGCAGCCGACCACGCGCACGATCGCGGTGGCTCCCAACGAAACCCCTCCGGGCCGCACCGGATGAAAGGAGGGCTGAGCCAGAACCTTCGGCTTGGGCAGGAGCTCAAGATCAATCCTCGCCTGTATCAGGCGATGGACATGCTGTACATGCCGTTGCTCGACCTGCAGCAGCACCTGAAGCAGGAACTCCTGACGAACCCGTTCCTCGACATGCTCGAGGACGACGAGGAAGAGCAGGGCGCTGAGGAAGAAGCCGAGGCCGAAATCGAAGCCTCGCCCGATGTCGCGGTGGAAGAGCCCAACGCGAACACCGACGACGAAACGAACTGGGAAGAGATCCTTCTCGACGGTTTTGAATCCACCGGCGGGATGAGCGAGCAGCGCGACGACCGCGAGCAATACGAGTCGGTGTCGGTCGGCGCGCAGCACCTGGATGACCATCTGCTCGAGCAGATCAAGCTGCTCGATCTCAATCCGCGGCAGCTGCTGCTCGCCGAGGAGTTCATCGGGAACATCAATGACGACGGCTATCTCGCCGCGTCGCTCGAAGAAATCCTCGCCGGCATCAACGAAGTCGTGGCCAAGGCCGCAGAGAGCGCCGGCCGCGATGACGAAGAGCTCCCGTTCTACACGATGGCCGAAGCAGAGGCGATGCTCGCGATCATCCAGCATCTCGATCCGCCGGGGACGGGCGCGCGCGATCTGCGCGAGTGCCTGTTGATGCAGCTCCAGGACGCAGGGCGGACGGGCACGCTCGCCGAACGGCTTGTACGCGATTTCTTTCAGGAGCTGATCGCTCACCGCTGGAGTGACGTCGCCCGAAAGGTCGGCGTCACGACCGCCGAGGTGCAGCACGCAGCGGATGAGATCGCGAAGCTCAATCCGAAGCCGGGTCTCGCGCAATCGGGGAAACAGGACAATTACGTGATCCCCGACATGGTCGTCGACAAAATCGACGGTCAATACATGGTGTTCGTCAACGATGGAAACCTTCCGCGCCTCAAACTGAGTCGCGTTTATCAGGACATCGCGCGCGATAAAAAGAAATTCGACGGCGAGAACAAAGAGTTCATCACGAACAAGCTCAACGCCGCGCAATGGCTGATTCAGGCGATCGAGCAGCGCCGCCACACGATGCTCAAGGTGATGCACTTCATCGTCGACCGGCAGCGCGAGTTCTTTGAGAAGGGCGTCCAGTACCTGAAGCCGCTCACACTCCGCGAGGTCGCCGACGCGATCGGCATGCACGAGAGCACGGTGAGCCGCGTGACGAACGAGAAGTACGCGCAGACCCCGCGCGGCGTGCTCCCGCTGAAGTTCTTTTTCTCATCCGGCCTCGCGACCACGGACGGCGAAGACGTCTCCGCGCGCGGCATCAAAGACACGATCTCCAAGCTCGTCAATGACGAGGACCCCAAGAACCCCCTGACGGATCAAGCCATCGTGGAGATTCTGGAGCGCGACGGAGTGCAGATCGCACGGCGAACAGTCGCCAAGTATCGGGAACAGCTCGGCGTATTGTCGGCGCGCATGAGAAAACGCGTATGAGCGCCGGCGACCTGCATCCTGCATCGCGTCCCGCCGTGTCCGTGCTGGTTCCGGCGAAAGACGAAGCCGAGAACCTCGCACCGTTCATGCAGCAGTGCGATGAAACGTTTCGCACACGCCCGGAACAGTATGAAGTGATCGTCATCGACGACGGCTCGACGGACGATTCGGCGAAAGTGCTCGAGACGCTCGCGGCGAAGTACCCGTTCCTGCGCGTCGTGCGCCACCGCAGCCAGCGTGGCATCGCCGACGCGCTGCGCAGCGGTTTTCTCGCCGCGCGCTCCGACGTGATGGTCTTCTTCCCGGCGGATCTTCAGTTCAAGCCCGAGGATATTCCGCGGCTCGTCGCGCCGATTCTCGCGGGCGAGTCCGATATGGTCACGGGATATAAGGAAGGCGTGTACGAGAAGGCGTTTGTATCCGGGATCTACAACAAGCTCTCGCGCGCGCTCTTTCATGTGCCAGTGCGCGATCTCAACAATGTGAAGGCGTACCGCCGCGAAATTATGGAAGACCAGCCGGTGCGCCCGGACTGGCACCGTTACATGATCGTACTCGCGGCCGCGCAGGGATACACGGTCACCGAGATTCCGGTGCCGCTCTATCCGCGCAACGCGGGGAAATCGAAGTTCGGCATTTCGCGCATACCGATTGGCGTGATCGACATGCTCGCCGTCTGGTTCGAACTGCGCTTCGGCCGCAAGCCGCTGCTCGCGTTCGGAATGCTGGGCGCGGGGCTGTTCGCGATCGGTTTTCTCGCCGGCCTCGCGAACATGGTGATGATCGCGACGAACCACGGGCTGTTCGCCGTGCGGTCCGTGTGGACGATCATCCAGACCTGCCTGATAGTCGGATCCATCTTCTTCGCGACCGGCCTGCTCGGTGAGCAGATCGCAGTGCTGCGCGCGGAACAGCGGGAGCTTCGCCGGCTGGTGGACGAGCGGCGCACGCCGCGCGACCGCTGAGCGAACGGAGAAACCGGGCTACGTGCGCGTTCTCTTTGTCACGCATTCGTTCCCGCGGCACAGCGGCGACGTCGCGGGCGCGTTCATTCTGCGCCTGGCGTCCGCCGTTGAGAAAACAGGGATCGACGTTCGTGTGCTCGCGCCCTCTGCGCCGGCGCTTGCGAACGTCGACACGATCGACGGCATCGACGTGCGCCGTTTTCGCTACGCCCCCAAGCAATGGGAGACGCTCGCGTACACCGGCACGATGGCAGAGCAGGTGGGCGATTCGTTTCGCGGCAAGGCGGCACTCGCAGGAATGCTCAGTCGCGGATCGCTTGCCGTGCGCAGCGCTGCCGCTGAGTTCTCGCCTGACGTGATTCATGCGCACTGGTGGTTTCCCGCCGGGCTGCTGGCGCTCGGATCGCTCTCATCACGACCCCTCGTGACGACGATGCACGGAAGCGATGTGCGTCTCGCGCGCAGAAGTGCGTGGGCGCCGATGCTGTTTCGGCGCGTGATGGCAAAGTCGGCGGCCGTGACCGCGGTGAGCAGCTATCTCGCGAGGGAAGCGCAGGCGATGGCCGGCGGCCTCAAGGTGCAGGTCGAACCGATGCCGGTGGACATCGCCTTGTTTTCTCCTGGCGCGGCGGCCACCCGATCGTCTGATCGCTTTCTCTTTGTCGGCCGCTTGAACGAGCAGAAGGGAATCGCGCTGCTGTTGCGCGCGCTCGCGGCGACGACATCGGGCGCGTCGCTGGATGTCGTTGGCGATGGCGATGATCGAATCGCACTCGAGGCCGGAGCGCGCACGCTCGGCCTCGGTGCTCGCGTACGCTGGCTCGGCGCGCAGACGCAGGAACAGCTCGTGCCGCTGTATCGCGGCGCAACCGCCGTTGTGATTCCGAGTGAAGGCGAGGGGCTCGGACTTGTCGCGGTCGAAGCGCAGCTGTGCGAAACGCCGGTCATCGCATTTCGCTCGGGCGGGCTCTCGGATGTGATCACCGACGGCAGCACGGGAATGCTCACGCCGGCCGGAGATATTGACGCGCTCGCAGCGGCGATGGACGCGTTGATCGCGCGCGCTGACAAAGGCGGCGCACTTGGACGTGCCGGACGCGAAGCCGCGCTTGCCCATTTCTCGCCGGATGTCGTCGCGCGGCACTACGCCTCTATTTACGCGAGTGTAAAACATGACTCGTAAGCAGCTCTGGCTGTCGGCGCAGTATCTGTTCTTCACGATCGCGATTGTCTACTTCGGATTGAAAATCCGGAGCGAGTGGAGCGACCTGGGTTCGCTCCCCGATACGCTGCACCCGAACTGGTGGATGGTGCTCGGCTCGGCCGGTTGGGTCGCGGCGAGCTACATCGTGCTCATTGAGACCTGGCGGCAGATCGTGGTCGCATGGGGCGGCCACCTGTCGTGGCCGGCAGCGGCACGCATCTGGTTCATTTCGAATCTTGGGCGCTACGTGCCGGGAAAAGTCTGGCAGATTGGCGCGATGGGTGCGCTCGCACAGGAAGAGGGCGTTTCGAGTGTGGCCGCCGTGGGATCAGCGCTTGTCGTGAATCTCGTGAACCTTCTGGCGGGCGTCTTGGTCGTGCTGATCGCGGGGTCACCGCTGCTGGTGGGACACGGTGGCGCGCTGTTCGCGGTGCTCGCGCTGTTCTGCGTGTTGGTGCTCGGGTCGCCGTGGCTATTGCCGCCGCTGGCGCGGCTCGCACGGCGCGTCACCGGGCGCGACATCCCGATTCCTGCCATTCCGCCTCTGGCGATCATATTCGCCGTGGCCGGCTGCTCGCTCGCCTGGAATCTCTACGGTCTCGCATTTCACGACCTGACCGTCGCTCTTTTTGGCGGCGCCGCTGGCAGACACTCGTACTACACGGCAGTTTTCACCCTTTCGTATTTGATGGGGTACATCGTCCTGTTCGCTCCGGGCGGGATAGGCGTGCGAGAGACGTCACTGGTGACGCTCCTCGCGGCGGCCGGACTCGAAACAGGAGCGCAGGCGACGGCGCTGGCAATCGCGTCCCGTTTGTGGCTCACTGTGCTCGAAGCTGCACCCGGGCTCATTCTGCTTGCCGTTCGTCGTCCAAAATCATCTTTGCTTCAAACCAGCAACCCAATCGCCGAGAAGAATGGCTCGCAATAACGAAGGCTCCGCGGCCGAAGCGCCGCGCGATTCGTACAACCCGCGCTTTGCTTCGGCGTGGGCTGCGCTCGTGTATGCGATCAGCGCGCTGCTGCTGACGTATCCGGCGCTCGCGGGCAAGTTCCTGGTGAACCCGCTCAGCGACCAATACAAGGCCGGCTTTTCGTTCCGCGATTTTGCGGCGCATACGATGAAAACAACGGGCGCATTCCCGCAGTGGGATCCCTACCTCCTCGGCGGCATGCCGTATGTGGCGGCGATGCACGGTGACATTTTCTATCCGACGTTCCTGCTGCGCCTGATCATGCCGACCGATGTCGCGATGACGTGGGGAATGATCGGACACTTCTTTCTGTGCGGGCTCGCGACGTTTTTGTTCCTGCGCCTTGCATGCCGCTTTGCGTTTTTCCCGGCACTGATTGGCGGCGCTGCGTATATGATGGGCGGCTTTGTGTCGTCGCTGCCGTCTGCCGGCCACGACGGAAAGATTTTCGTCTCGGCTCTTTTTCCCGTGGCATTGCTGGTACTCACCTGGTGCATGCGTGACGGAAAGCGCTGGGGATGGGGACTGTTCGCGATCATCGTCGGCCTGACGGTGCTCACGCCGCACCCGCAGCTCCTGCAATACATGCTGCTGACGTGCGGTGCGTGGGCACTCTTTCTCGCGTTCGGTGGAGTTGGTGCGGACAAACTGCCGCAGCGAGCGGCGCTTCAGCGCCTCGGTTGGGCACTCGGCTCGGTGATTGTTGGCGGCGCGATCGGAGCGATTCAATATCTCCCGGTTCGCGAATACATCGGGTGGTCGCCGCGCGCACCCGGATTCGATTACGGAACGGCAACGAGCTTTTCGTTTCCTATAGAAGAGCTCATCAACACATACCTGCCGCAGTTCTCCGGGATTCTGAACAACTACTGGGGACGCAACGGTATTCACTTCCACAGTGAGTACATCGGCGTTGCCGTGCTCATTCTTGCCTTTGCCGCCTTCGGCGGCGCCTGGGCCGGAGCACGCAAGCGACTCTTCTGGTTCTGGATAGGCGCTGGTGTGGTCTCGCTTCTCTGGGCACTCGGCGGCAGCACGCCGTTCTTCCAGTTGATCTACACGCTCGTGCCGGGAACGAAATTCTTCCGCGCGCCGAGTACGATTTTCTATATCACGACGTTCGCAGTTGCCGTCATGGCCGCATTCGGCACCGAGCGGCTTCTCGCAGGCCGGTTCTCGGCGCGGTATGTGTACGGCTGGCTCATCGGCGCGACCGTGGTCGCGCTGTTCGCGCTCGTCGGCGGATTCACCACGCTGTCGCAGGGAGTCGCCATCGGTCCCGAGGTCGCCGACCGCATCGACGCAAACGCAGCCGACGTCAAAGTTGGCGCGTTGCGTTCGTTGCTCTTTGTGGCACTGACGTGCGGAGCGATTCTCCTGGTGATGCGCAAGAAACTCTCGCCTCAGCTCGCAGGATGGGCACTCGTTGCGCTCGTCACTGTCGATCTCTGGAGCATCGAGCGCCTGTATTGGGAGTTCTCGGAGCCAGCCCAGACGCTCTACGGAACGGACACAACGATCGAGTTCGCCAAGAAGCTGTCGCAGCCGATGCGCGTGCTGACGATCCCGATCTACGACATGCCAATGGTCCAGGGTGATCCCAATCTGACGGCCGACGGCCTGATGGTGCATGGCATCCGGATCACCTGTGGTTACCACGGCAACTCAATCGGCCGCTATCTGCCGAATTGCGAGCGCAACGAGCTTGCAAACCCGACAATGTGGGCGCTCACCAACACTGAATTCATCCTGACCAACACCGATACGATCGGCGGACCTGGAATCCGCCGGATCGTAGGGCCCGTGAAAGACGCCGCAGGCTCGATGGTTTCGCTCTTTCAGCTGCCAGGCGACCACTCATTTGCATGGGTCGCGCCTGTGATGCTGAAGTATCCCGATAACGCCGTGTCCGATGCATTCCGGACGCCGGCATTTCCCGTTCACAGCGCAGCGTTCTTCGATACGACATCGAAAGTCGACGCCGCGAAAGTCACGGCGCTGCCGGCGCCGCTCACGTTGACGACGCATGTCGATCTGTACGAGCCGGGACACTTCGTCGTCACGCTCAGCGAGCCCGCGCCGAAAGGCTCGGCGCTTGTGGCGTCGGAGAATTTCTATCCCGGCTGGCAGGCAACAGTGGATGGAAAGCCAGTGACAGCCGAGCGTGCCGATCTCACGCTGATTGGCGTGCCGCTTCCGGAGGGCGCCAAGAAAGTCGAACTGACGTTCACGAGCAAGACATATGAAGAAGGAAAATCGATCACGCTCGTGGCGCTTGGAATCTCGCTGATCGCAGCGCTGGCTGGCGTGTTCGTGCCCAAGCGACAGGGTCAGGCCGCCTGATGTCCGAGAAGGCGCTCGTCATCACTCCGACGTACAACGAGAAGGAGAACGCGATCGCGATCATCACGGCCGCGCTCGCGGCGGATCCGCGAATCGAAGTACTCATCGTTGACGACAACTCGCCAGACGGAACCGGCGACATCGTCGAGGAGGAGACCAAGCGGAATCCGCGGGTGCACCTGATGCGCCGGCCCGGCAAAATGGGACTCGGCACGGCGTACCGCGACGGCTTCATGTGGGCGCTCGAACGCGACTACGAATACGTCTTCGAGATGGACGCCGATTTCTCGCACGACCCGGCACAGCTGCCGATCCACCTCGAGGCGGCCCAGACGGCTGACTTCGTAATCGGTTCGCGATATCTCGACGCGAACGTGACGGTGGTTAACTGGCCGATGCGAAGGCTGCTGTTGAGCTATTGCGCGAATCTGTATGTGCGCATCATTACCCGCATGCCACTCTGGGATGCGACCGGTGGCTTCAAGTGCTTTCACAGGCGCGTGCTCGCCGCGATTGATTTGAAGGACGTACGTTCAAACGGCTACGCGTTTCAAATCGAGATGAGCTACCGTGCGATACGCAAAGGCTTCAAGCCGAAAGAGATTTCGATCGTGTTCTCTGACCGCACGCACGGCGTGAGCAAAATGAACAAGGGAATCATCACCGAGGCGTTTCTGACGCCTTGGATGCTGCGGTTGCGGGCGCTTCTCGGGCAGATCTAGTCCGCCATGACCATCCCGCACGGCCGGAAGTTCTGGAAGATGAGCGGGTCGGGGAACGACTTCCTCTTTTTTGACGCCAGAATCGACCCGCCGGGAGCGTTTTCGACTCCCGGAGTGATCGATCAGGTCTGTGCCCGGGCGACCGGCGTGGGTGCTGACGGAGTCGTGTTCATCCAAACCGATGCGGTTGAAGCATTTAGGATACGTTACTTCAACCGAGATGGCAGCCTCGCTGAGTTGTGCGGAAACGCGTCGCTCTGCAGCGCGCGGCTTGCGAGCGAGCTGGGCGTGGTCGACCGTAACGGCTTTCGCTTCGCCACGGATGCCGGAGTGATCTCGGCGCGTTTCATTGCGGATGAGCCCGAAATCGACCTCCAGCCGGTCAAAGGGCTTCGGCCCGACGCTGGCCTGAAGCTCGGCGCTGGCGAGCTCCGCATGGGTTTTGCCGATACCGGCGTCCCGCACCTGGTCGTTTTGGTCGACGATATCGAGCGTGTGGACGTCGCCGGCCGAGGGAGCGAGCTCCGTTTTGACCCGAGTCTGGCTGATGGTGCGAACGTCAATTTCGTGGCAAAAGCCGCGGACGGGCTCTGGCGGATGCGGACGTATGAGCGAGGGGTCGAAGGGGAGACCTTGGCCTGCGGAACCGGTACCGTCGCGGTCGGCGTTCTGCTCAAGGCTTGGGGTTTGAGCGGCGATCGGACCCGTCTCAGGAGCCAGTCCGGCCGCATTCTGACCGCCACAGTTCCGGATGATTCCGGCTCGGGGATCAAGCCATCGCTCCAGGGCGAGGCCAGGGTCGTGTTCACGGGCGAACTCGCCGAGTTTTAGCTGGAATTGGCTAAGTCGTTGGTATTGAACATGGTTTCCCACAGAGATTCTTGTGTTTAGTTTACATAATACATATTATACGTAGTTGTTTGGCAGCAAAGAAGAAGCGGGCGAGCCACAGGATCGGCTCGCCCGCTTCGTTTCAAATCAACTGTCAACTTCTAACTACCAACTCACCACTCCCAACTTTGTACTTCAAACTCAGGACTCAGAACCTGAGGTCAGTTCTTCGTAGCCGGCGCCGCGTCCAGTTCACCCAGCCGAACCTTCGCCTCCGCAACCAACGGCGATTCCGGCCGAGCAACGATCGCTTCCCAAATCTTCCGAGCCTCATCCTTCTTGCCGGCCAAGGTCAGCGTTCGGGCCGCGTCAGCCTGGAATGCGTCCTTGATCGACTGATACGGCGATTCGTCCGCGGCCAGCTGATAATGCTTCACGGCATCGTCGTACTTTTTCTGGTCCATGTAACCGCTGCCAATCAGACCGTCGACCGGACCCTTGAAGTTGTCGATTGCGCTCGACTGTTTGACCGCCTCGAGGACCTTGATCCCGTCGGCCCACCGGGCCTCCTCAAAGTCGAGCTGCGAGAGAACCATCGCGCCCTCGACCCCGGCCGGCGTGTCGCGGTAGCGATCGGCAACCGTCTGGAGCTGCGATGAGGCCAGCGGACGGTTCCCCTGGTACAGCGAGTTCGTCGCCTCGGTCAGCGCGTGTGCCGCGCGGTCGCTCTTCTGGGTGACGGAAAGACGCCACAGGAGCAGTCCGCCCGCCACGACCACGACAACCGTCGCGCCGATCGTGAGCTCGCGCTTCTTCGCGCGGAGGGTGTCCATCAGGCTGTTTACGTCGAAATCGTCATCGGCCACGACGGCCGGCGGGTTTGTCTTTGGCATCGGATGTCAGTTGGTTAGCCAGCTTAGAGCAACAAAGATAACCTACCTCACGTGCTTGTACATGAGGCCGAGGATCTCGTCGTGCATGGCGTTCGCATGCGCCTCTGAACCCTTCATCGCGGACGTCGCGCAGTGCTTCAAGTGGTTTCTCATGAGCTCCCGGCCTACCCCCCGCAGCGCTTCGTGAACGGCCGAGATCTGGATGAGCACGTCGGCACAATACCGCTCGTCCTCAACCATTTTTTGAAGACCGCGCACCTGCCCCTCGATCCGCTTGAGCCGCGCGAGGTTCCGGCGTTTCCCGCCCGGATCCACAGCGATCGCCTTCTTCTTCGTTTTCACGTTCATATGGTTGGTTGAAAGCGGCGCAGCCGCAGACTGTTGGTGATGACACTGACCGAGCTCATCGCCATCGCCGCACTCGCGATGATCGGACTGAGCAAAATCCCGAACGCCGGATAGAGCGCGCCGGCGGCCAGCGGAATTCCAACACTGTTATAGATGAAGGCCCAAAACAGATTCTGCCGCATCGTCCGCATCGTCGCGCGAGCGAGCTCAATGGCCTGAACCGCCGCCCGCAGGTCGCCGCGCATCAGCGTGATGTCGCCGGCCTCGATGGCAATGTCACTTCCCGTCCCGATCGCGATGCCGACGTTGGCCTGCGCCAGCGCCGGAGCGTCGTTGATGCCGTCGCCAATCATCGCGACGACGCGGCCTTCACGTTGCAGCCGCCGGATCTCTTCGAGCTTTCCCTCCGGCAATACACCGGCCACGACTCGAACAACTCCAATAGACGCCGCGATCGCGTTTGCCGTGCGCGGCTGATCGCCGGTGAGCATGACGATGTCCAAGCCGAGCGATTTGAATTTTCGAATCGCATCGAGCGACGTCGGCTTGATCGGATCCGCAATCGCGATGAGTGCCGCGAGCTTGCCGTCGATCGCAACGAAGACCGTCGTCTTTGCTTCTGCGGCGAGACGATCTGCGTCGCCGGCAAGCGCCGCCGCGTCAATCGACCACTCGGCCATCATCGCGGCGTTGCCGACCATTACAGCCCTGGCGGCCGTCGAGTCTGTGGAGCCAGACGCGCCGACGCCACCCATCGCGCCGCGGCCCGTAACGGATTCAAACGCACTCGTTTTCTGCGTTTTGATTCCCTTTCCGCGCGCGTGCGCGACGATCGCGGCTGCCAGCGGGTGCTCGGAGTTTGCTTCAAGTGAGGCGGCCAGCTGCAGCATCTGCCGTTCGTCTACGACCGTGCGCGGATCCATCACGATGTCCGTCACAGCGGGCTTGCCGGCCGTGATCGTACCGGTCTTGTCGAGCACGACCGTCGTGATTTCGCTGGCACGTTCGAGCGCCGCGCCGCCTTTGATGAGCACGCCGAGTTGCGCGCCTTTACCTGTTGCGACCATGACCGCGGTCGGCACGGCGAGTCCCATCGCACACGGGCATGCAATGATCAGCACGGCGACTGCTGCGCCGAGTGCTCGCGCGACGCTTCCCTCGCCTCCCGCAATAAACCAGGCTACGAATGTCGCAGCCGCGATCGTGAGCACGACCGGCACGAACACACTGCTGATGCGATCCGCGAGCCGCTGCACCGGCGCGCGCGTGCCCTGCGCCTCGCGCATCATCTTCACGATGCGCGAGAGGACGCTGCTCGCTCCGAGTGTCGTCGCACGGAAAGTGAATGCGCCGGTGAGGTTGATCGTCCCGCCGGTCACGCGGTCACCGGAATTCTTCGTGACCGGCATGGCTTCACCGGTCAGCATTGATTCATCGACGCTGCTCGTGCCCCGGGTGACCGCGCCATCGACGGGAATCCGTTCGCCAGGCCGCACCGCGATAAGATCGCCGCTCACGAGCTCGCTCAGCGGGACATCCATCTCCTGAAGGTTTCGCACGACGCGCGCCGTGCGCGGCTGCAGATCGATCAGTCGGCGGATCGCGCCGGCGGTCTCGCCTTTCGCGCGCGCCTCGAGCGCGTTGCCGATCAGAATCAGCGCGATGATGATGATCACCGCTTCGTAGTAGAGCGCCGGCGCGACGCCGTGACTCATGAACGCAGCCGGCGCGACGGTCGCGGCGAGCGAATACACATACGCGGAACCGGTACCGATGGCGATCAGCGTGTTCATGTCCGCCGAGCGATGGCGGAACGCGGTCCACGCGCGCGAGTAGAACGCGCGGCCGGCCCAGAGCATGATCGCGGTCGTGACTGCGAGCTGGATCCACGGCCAGATCGGCGTTGCCATGGCAACGCCCATGGGAACGAGCATCACCGCCGCGCCAACCACCAGCGACACGACTCCCTTCAATCGATAGTCAACGTACTCGGCGCGGCGGACGCGGTCCTGCTCTTCCTGCCGCTGCAGATCGCTCTGCGTTCCAACGGGAAGCGATGCGCCGTACCCGGTCGATTTGATCCGCTCGACGAGCGTCTCGGGCTGCACCGCCGCCGGGTCAAACACGACGGTCGCGCTGTTCGTCATGAGGTTCACGACGGCCGACGAGACGCCCACACCGTCGACCGCATGCTGCACGCGTCCCACGCACGCGGCGCAGTGCATGCCGGTGACGGGGATTTCAATCGTCGCCTGACCTGTCATGCAAGCCTACTCGTGCTTCGCGTTCGTTTCGTCGCTCGCGCTGACGTCGACGCGCTGTTCGCGCTGACGTCGATTCATCCTGCGGATGAAGTTCACATTCAGCGCGACGATCGCGCAGATGGCGACGACGAGCACGATCCATTTATCGATGGTCATAGTTCGAATCTACATACCCTGAGGGGGTATAGCTAGTGGTGAACGTTCACGACTGGCACAATAGTGTTTCTCGCCGATGTGCGCGGCAATCAGCGTGCACGCACGAGCTTGCACGGCAGTCGGATTTCTGATTGCTTTAGGGGTCCCTTGAAATCCGAACCCGCTCTGCTCCCTCTCGATTCCGCGCGCCTAGCCGACCTCCGTCCCGGCCGTTCCCACGGCTTCGATTCCGCGCAGGTTCGCGAAATCATGGACGGCATCTACGCCCGCGGCGACCGGCTGATGCTTTGGTTCCTCGCGGCGCACATGGCGCTCGCGGTGGTGTTTGGATTCTACCATCACACGTG
Organism: uncultured Gemmatimonadota bacterium; assembly: GCA_903910555.1. Classification (GTDB taxonomy): domain Bacteria; phylum Gemmatimonadota; class Gemmatimonadetes; order Gemmatimonadales; family Gemmatimonadaceae; genus Fen-1231. The sequence goes on from CAIVZZ010000015.1 coordinate 138,883, forward strand.
GCGCAACGTTAGCGGGGCAACCTGCGCCACTCGCTTGCTTCGATTGCGTACAACGCGACGTGACGTCCACGCAGCGTCAACTCACGCTCAAGCCGCTCGCCCAGCCTTTCCGCTACGGCGATGGATCGTGCGTTGTCGGGAGCAATGAGGCTGATCGCGCGGTTCCACGCAAGCGAATCGAATGCCACGCCGAGCGCTGCGGTGGCAGCTTCGTGCGCGTAGCCGCGTCCCCACGCCCGGCGAGCAAGCACCCAGCCAATCTCCGGTTCGGGCCAGCCCGCTGGATAGTGCAGGCCGACGCGCCCGACGAACGAGCCAGTCGCCTTCTCTTCAACGGCCCACATCCCAAAACCACGAAGTTCCCAATGGCCGATGAGCATCGCGAGCTGGCGCCACGCGTCATCAAATGAGAGCGGGCCTCCGTCTCCGATGTATCTCATGATCTCCGGATCAGCGCAGAGTTCCGCGTACGCGTCAACGTCGGATGCGCGGAGTTGTCGGAGAGCGAGTCGTTCTGTTTCAAGCGCGGTTACAGCATTCAAAGCAGACCTCGCGCGTAGTTCCACCGGCTCGCACAACTCATTGCCCTGCAGTGCCCCCGGGCCGATTCGAACGGCCGACCTAGCGTTTAGGAAACGCTTGCTCTATCCACCTGAGCTACGAGGGCGATTGTTGTGACACAAAATAATCCCAGCCGGCGCCGACGAACAACCACAGCGCTCTAGTACGTAATCAAAGACTCCACGCGCACACCGCCGAGCTTTGACCGCCCGTTCAGCGCGAGCAGTTCGATCAGAAAGGTGCACGCCACAACTTTTCCGCCGGCCTTCTCCACGAGGCGGCATGCCGCTGCCGCAGTTCCGCCGGTCGCGAGCACATCATCGACGACGAGGACGCCCTTCGCGCCACGCAGCGCGTCGGCATGCATCTCAAGCGCGTCAGTGCCGTATTCGAGCGCGTACTCCTCGCGCACTTTCTCCGCCGGCAGTTTTCCCGGCTTGCGTGCAGGAACGAACGCCGCGCGCAGTTCGAGCGCGACCGGCGCACCGAGAATGAAACCGCGGCTCTCGATCGACACCACATGCGTGATTCCCTGCCCCTCGAACGGCGCCGCAAGAGCCATCATCACCCTGCTGAACAACGCCGGATCGGCGAGCACGGGCGTGATGTCCTTGAACAGAATCCCCGGCTTCGGAAAATCAGGAACCTCGCGCACCGTGCCCTTCACCGCCGACGCAAGCGCAGCCCGATCTTCACCGTTCATCGATGCATCCTCCGCATTTCACGCACACTACGCCGTCCACCCGTGATCGCCCACCAGCGGAACGAATCGTACAGGCGCGAGCGTCTCACGCGTGAACGTGCTTCCCTTGCGCGTGATCAGCAACAGTTGCTGTTCCTCTTTCGACCCCACCGGCACCAGCAACCGCCCGCCTTCGGCGAGCTGATCGAGCAGCGGCTGCGGCACATCAGGACTCGCCGCACCAACAAGAATCGCATCGTACGGCGCGTACGACTTCCATCCGTGCGTACCATCACCGAGCAGCAGAGATACGTTCGATACGTCACACGATTTAATTGCTTCGCGCGCGTTGTCGAGCAATGGCTTTATCCGTTCGACGCTAAACACCTGCGCCGCGAGATGTGCGAGCAGCACCGTTTGATATCCCGACCCGGTGCCGATCTCAAGCACACGCTCGGTTCCCTTGAGCGCGAGCGTCTCGAGATAGCGCGCGTGCACGGACGGCTGACTGATCGTCTGTGAGTTGCCGATCGGCAGTGCCGTGTCCTCATATGCGCGATGCCGGACGCCCGTCGGCACGAACAGATGGCGCGGGGTAAGATCGAGCGCGCGCAGGACAGAAATGTCGCGCACGCCTTTATCGCGCAGTTCTTCCACCAGGCGCGAGCGCGCGCCCTGGTATTGCCGGCCTACGGGGCTTTCCACCAGGTCTCCGCGTCGTCGATGCGCGCCTGAAATGTGAGATCGAGGTGCAGCGGCGTGACCGAGATGTATCCCTCTCTCACCGCCGTCACATCAGTCCCTTCATCGGTCTTCCATTCGACCGACCCGCCGCCAATCCAATAGATCGGACGGCCCCACGGATCTTTCATCTTCGCGATCGAATCAGTAAACGTGCGGCGCCCAAGCTTCGTCAGCTTCACGCCCTTCACTTCCGCAGCCGGGATCGCGGGAAGATTCACGTTGAACAGGGTGTTCGCCGGAAACGCGGGAAGCGACGTGAGATGCTTCAGCAGCGCCGTCAGCGGCTCGATGTGCTCCTCGAGCAGCGACTCATTTGCGCCGAGCGTCGCGCGTCCTGCGAAACTCACCGCAATCGACGGCACTCCGCAGGCAAGACCTTCCATCGCCGCGGCAACAGTACCCGAATACAGAACGTCTTCACCCATATTCGCGCCGTGATTAATACCGCTCAGCACAAAATCGGGACGTGCCGGCATCAACTCTTCCACGGCGAGCATCACGCAATCAGTCGGAGTGCCATCAACCTGCCACCGATTCTCGGCGAGCTTGATCGGGCGCACCGGATGGTGAAGCGTCAGCGAGTGACTGGTCGCGCTCTGCTCACGATCCGGCGCGACGACGAACACCTCGCCGAGCGGTCGCGCCGCGCGCTCGAGACAGGACAGTCCACGGGCAAGAATTCCATCGTCGTTGCTGCACAGCAGAAGCATCAGGCAGAGTCTCCATCGAGCAGTGCGAGAATCTCGCGCAGGTCGCGCTCGACCATGGTCACGGTTTCGGTATCGAGCCCTGCGCGCGCCGCGGGCTTCATGCCGCCGCTCTTCCGGAAGTCGTCCAGTTTCTGTCGTGCGCCGTCGATCGTGTATTTCTCCGCATAGAGCAGCTGCTTCACCAGCATCACCATCTCGATCTCACGGCGCTGATACACGCGATTGCCCGAGCGATTCTTTGCAGGACTCAAAAACTTGAACTGGCTCTCCCAGTACCGAAGCACGTGCGGCTTCAGCTCCGTCAGCTCGCATACCTCACCGATGCTGAAGAACTCCTGCACCGGCTCAGGCTTCGCGCCTCCGCGTGACATCAGTCCTCCTCCCCGCGCAATCCGCGCGTCATGAGCTCGACGAGCGCCCAGCGCGCAGGCTGACGCTCGAACAGCACCCGATGCACTGCATTCACGATGGGCATTTCGATTTCCTCGCGTCCGGCGAGCGCTTTCGCACTTTCCGTCGTCACGACTCCCTCTGCCACCGTCTCGCGACCCGCGAGCACTTCGGTCAGCGTTGCGCCGCGTCCGATTTCCAGTCCAACATTTCTGTTGCGGCTCAGCGCACCGGTGCATGTGAGCACCAGGTCGCCGACGCCGGCGAGACCGGCGAACGTCGCGGGACGCGCGCCGAGTTTTACGCCGAGCCTGACGATCTCGGCGAGCCCGCGCGTGATCAACGCGGCGCGTGCGTTGAAACCGAGGCCCAATCCATCGGAAATGCCCGTCGCGACCGCCATGACATTTTTCAGAGCGCCCGCGAGCTCGACGCCAACCACATCGTCGTGCGTGTACACGCGAAACCCCGGCGAACTCAGCGCTTGCTGCGCCTGAACCGCGGCCTTCGCGTTCGCACTCGCTGCCACGACCGCGGTCGGCTGACGCGCAGCAACCTCGAACGCGAAGCTCGGTCCTGACAGCGCCACCACGGGATGGCCCGCGAACTCTTCGCCGATCACATCGGTCATCAGCGCGAGACGCTGACGCTCGATTCCCTTCGTCGCGACGACAAGCGTCGCACCTGGCGTGACCCACGCCTTCCCCGCGGACGACACATCACGCAGTACATGACTCGGCGTGGCGTACACGATCAACTCAGCGCCGCTCACCGCCGCTTCGTGATCCGGCGTCGCACGCAACTCCGCGTGCAGCTGTATGCCCGACAAAAAGCGCGGATTCTCGTGGCCGTCGTTGATCGCGTCGGCGACGTCGGGCTCGTACGCCCAGACGATGGTCTGATGGCCGTTTTCGGCGAGAAGATTCGCGAGCGCCGTTCCCCACGCGCCCGCTCCGATGACCGCACACTTCATGAACTGCGCTCCTTCTTCTTGAAGAGCCGTGATTCAGTGCCGTTGCGCAGTCGCGTGATGTTCGCGCGGTGCGTCCAGCAGATGAACGCCGCCACAACGAGCGCGCCCCAGAGCACCGGAGAAACTCCGCGGTCGATCCAAACGAGGAGCGGAAAAAGTACCGCAGCGCTTATAGAACCGAGCGACATGTACGCCGAATACCAAACGACGGCGATGCACGCGACGACGGTGATCAGCATTGGCCCCGGCACCAGCACGAGGAAAACGCCGGTCGCAGTCGCCACTCCTTTCCCGCCGCCTTTCCAGAGCAGGAACACGGGCTTTGCGTGTCCCGCGATGGCCGCGATACCATACGCGAGCGCCCACCAGAGTGCGCTATCGCTCCCCGGCGGCCCCGCATTGAGCAGCCGCGGAAGAAGGAGGACTGGCAACGCACCCTTCGCAAGATCCAGCAGCAGCACGACTACTGCAGCGCCGGCACCGAGGTTTCGGTAGACGTTTGTCGCGCCGAGGTTGCCCGAGCCGACCGTGCGCAAGTCGATCCCCTTGATCAATCGTCCCGCGAGATACGCCGACGGAAAGGATCCCGCGACGTACGCAATGATCAGACCGACAGCAGGATGCATTCGTCCGGTTATCGCGGAGTCAATTCGCGTTGCTGCCCGACTTGCGGCGCATGAGGATCTTCAACGGATTTCCCTTGAAGCCCCAGAACTCGCGGAACCCATTGTGCAGGTAGCGGATATAGTGCTCTGCCACGAGCTCGGGGTTGTTTCCAAACACGGCGATCGCCGGCGGGTTGGTCTCCACCTGCGTTGCGTAGTTCAGTTTGATTTCGTGCCCGGCGGCCTGCGGCGGCTGACGGCGCGCGAGCAGCTCTTGAAGCGCGTCGTTCACCTGTGAAGTCGTGATGCGCTTTCGGCGCTCTTCGTCGACCTCGGTGATGACGTCGAGAACTTTCGTGACTCGCTGGCCGGTGAGCGCCGATGTAAAGAGAAACGGAACGAATTTCAGGAATGGGGCCTTCTCGGCGCACTCTTTCTCAAACTTCTGCGCTGTTTTATCGCCCTTCTCTTCTTTGATGTCCCACTTGTTCACGATCATGATCAGGCCGCGCCCCGCTTCCCATGCGAGTGCCGCGATTTTGAGATCCTGATTGTGGAGTCCTTCGGTCGCGTCGATGAGTAACAGGCAAATATCGGAGCGATCGATCGCGCGGCGCGTGCGCAGCGACGAATAAAATTCAATTCCATCGTCGAGCTTCGACTGACGGCGCAGACCCGCCGTGTCGACGAAGATCATCCGGCGGCCGTGGAAGGTGAACGGGGTGTCGATCGAGTCGCGCGTGGTGCCGGCGACGTTTGATACAACAAGACGCTCTTCACCGAGCAGCTTATTGATGAAGAGCGACTTGCCGACGTTCGGACGGCCGATCACGGCGATGCGAAGATCGTCGCCCGTCACGTCGTCCTGCTCGGGCGGAAGTTTCTTGACGAGCTCGTCGAGAAGGTCGCCGGAGTTCTTTCCGTTCTGTGCGGATACGGGAAGCGGATCGCCCGCGCCCAATTTGTAAAACTCGTAGTAGTCCGTGCTGCGTGGGTCGTCGACCTTGTTGGCCACGACCAGCCACGGCTTTCCCGATTCGCGCAGCAGCTCGGCGACGCGCGCATCGCTCGGATGCACGCCCACCTGCGAATCGACGACGAGCAGCATCATGTCCGCTTCTTCAATCGCCTGTGCGACCTGTTTGCGGATCTCGATGTCCATCGGGAGCGTCGAGTCTTCGCGCAGACCGCCGGTATCGACGAGCCAGAATGCGCGCGCATTCCACTCGGCGCGTCCGTAGTGGCGATCGCGCGTGGTGCCGGGCTCGTCACTGACGATGGCGGCATCGCTTCCCATGATGCGATTGAACAGCGACGACTTGCCGACGTTCGGTCTGCCAATGATTGCTACGACCGGGAGACTCATGCGGCCCCCGCAGTCTCGGACGCGAGCGGCGAGCCCTCGAGTTCGAGGACATCGATGAAATCGTATGACGCATACACAGGCATCGGAAATTCTTCCCGCACGACAGAGAACGCTTCGTCGTCGAGAAAGAGTCCGTTTTCGTTGATTGTTTCGGCGGGTATCAAAGCCATATCCAGATCGGTGCGAGCGCCCAGTACGCGCCGTATATCGGCACCAACTAGAAGGCCTGCGGTGGTGGTGGTGGGACCAAACAAAGAATTTTCCGCGTGGATCAATTCAAAACGCGCGCCGGTTGCATCGGCGAGCTGTTCGAGCAGCGGCGGCATCAGCGGCATCATTGATGTGCCGGTGACGATGCCGATGTGCTTCCCGTCAAGGCGAGGCAAACGCGAGAGGCCGTCCGCGACGCGCTCGCGCAACGCCGTAACCGAGCCGACGCCGTTTTCGATCTGCGGGTAGTCGCCGTAGAACGAGGGCGGCGGGAGCTCGCGGCCGGCGAGCAGATAGAGCTCATCCGAACCCGAGACCCAGGTGAAGCCGCGTTCTTTGCGGCTCTTCTCGCCCCATTTCTCGGCCGTCTCGAGAATTCGACCGGCGTTCGCGGCGTTCATCGATTCGCCAGTGTAGAGATGCGAGAACTGCGTGAGCCCCACGGGCACGAGTGCCACCGTGAGGCAGGACTCGCCCATGGCGTAGAGATCAGAAAGCGATTCTTCGAGCACGTCGCCGTCGTTTAGCCCGGGGACGATCACCATCTGTCCGTGGAACTGGATCCCGCCCGCAGTGAGCGTGCCGAGCTGCTCGAGAATATTCGGGACACGCGGATTGTTGAGTAATTTTTTGCGCGCTTCCCACGGCGTGGCGTGCACGCTCACATAGAGCGGAGAGAGTCGATACTCGAGAATGCGCGCCACGTCGCGCTCTTTGACGTTCGAGAGCGTCGCGAAGTTTCCGTATGCGAACGAGAGACGATAGTCGTCGTCGCGAATGTAGAGCGGGCGGCGCAGTCCTTTCGGGAGTCCTTCGACGAAACAGAACTCGCAGCGGTTGGCGCAGCGACGAACCGTGGGCGGCTCAAGCTCGAGTCCCATCGGTTCGCTTTCCGGGCGCTCGACATCGTACACGACGAGCTCACCATCCGGCTGCTTCGCTTCGATCTCGAGCGTTTCCTCGGCGGTTAGAAATTCCCAATCGAGGAAATCGTCGAGCTGGCGCCCGTTCACCGTGAGCAGCTCAGTACCTGGGAGAATCCCCAGTTCCTCAGCAATGCTTCCGGGGTTGATGCGGGCAACCTTAATCATATCATGTAACTTATCAAACTAAGGGCTCGAAAACAATGCCCCAGAACGACTTGGCTAACTTTTCTTTGCGATCGCCTCGAGAATATCGGCCGTCGTCCGCCCAGTTTCCCGCGCTACGCGCCTAACATCCTCGTACTCGGCTTTGGCGCGCTCGCCACCGCCGGGGAGTTGGACGGTTTTTACCGCGACGTCGTGGCCAAAGACGGCCACGGAGCCCTCCTTTCTCGGGAGCGCTCGGCGGCTGACGGAAGTCCTGCGTACCCCGATCGTGCTGCTCTCGCGGAGCAGCAGCTCTTCCAAGCGGGTCGCATCGGCCGGACGGCAGAGGACTTCGATCCGCACGCCGGGGCGGCCCTTCTTCATTGATGTATGAAGCAGCGTCACATCGAGCGCGCCGCCGTCTCGCAGGAGATCCGCTGCAGCCGCGAGATATTCGCCCGTCATGTCGTCGATATCCGCGGCGAGGAGCGAGAGCGTCTCGGAATCGTTCGACGCGCCGACCAGCTCCCCGACAATAATTCGCAGGACGTTCGCGCGCCCTTTGGGATCTTTCGTGCCCGCGCCGTATCCGCTCTTCAACGGCTGATATTCTGCTGGTGGTGTGCCCAGCGAGAGCACCTTCACGAGGGCGGCTCCCGTTGGCGTGGTGAGTTCCCCGCTCTCCGGCGGGCCGTTCCGAACGGACTGCCCCTCGAGGAGCCGCAGTGTTGCCGGCGCGGGAACGGCGAGACGGCCGTGCGCGGCGTCGACGAAGCCGTCACCGAGCGCGATCGTGCCGCAATACACGGAGGTCACGCCGATGAGATCAAATCCCCAGATCGACCCGACGATATCCAGAATCGCGTCCACCGCGCCGACTTCGTGCAGGTGCACTTTCTCGATTGTCGTGCCGTGAATCTCCGCTTCGCAGTAGGCGACGGCTTCAAACGCGGCGTTCGCCTTTTCTTTCACGTGCGCAGGCGCGGACGATGCGTCGACGATCGCTTTGAGATGTTTGAGATGGCGGCCGTGCGGCTGCGGCGGAATATCGAAATCCACTTTCCAGCTGGCGATCTCGCCGCGCTTCACGCGTTCGATGCGGACGCCGATTCCGTCGAGGCCGAGCGTCGCGGGCAGCGCGCGCAGCCAGTCGGGATCGAGCCCGAGATCGAGCAGCGCGCCGAGGGTCATGTCGCCGGCTATGCCACTGAATGGATCGAGGATTGCAATCGTCACGATGCAGAATGCAGAAGAGGAATGCGGATCATCGAACTACCAACGATAGCTGGCGCCAGAACCCGTATTGAATACCACTACTTCCGCATCTTTCGCGACTAATCCGGCGGCGACCATTTTCTTTGCCACAGCGATTCCGCAACCGCCCTCCGGTGCGGCGTCTATTCCGCTCGTTGATGCGAGGTGGAACGTCGCGGCGCGAATCTCTTCTTCGCTCGCGGCGAACGCGCCTCCGTTGCTCTCTTTGATCGTGCGGAGCGTCCAGCGATCGCCGAACGGACCCGGCACGCGAAGGCCGCTCGCGTGCGTCGCCGGATTCTCCCACGCCGTCGCGCGATCCGCGCCCTCATTGAATGCGCGAACGAGCGGCATGCATCCCTCGGCCTGAGCGATCACCATCTTCGGCCTTTTCGTTTCGGGCGGCAGCCATCCCCATTCGATCATCTCGCCGATCGCCTTCCAGATTCCAATCGTCCCTTCGCCGCCGCCGGTCGGGTATACGATCGCATCGGGAAGCTTCCAACCCAACTGTTCGGCAACTTCATACCCCATCGTCTTCATCCCCTCCACGCGATACGGCTCGCGCACAGTGGCGACGTTGAAATAGCCGCTCTCCTTTGCGAACGCCATCGTCGCCTTGCCTGCGTCGCCGATGTGCCCGTCTACCAGCTCCAGCTGTGCGCCGTACGCGCGGATGCTGCCCAGAATCGGCGGCGGCGTAGTCGCAGGTGCGTAAATGCGCGCGGGCATGTGCGCGGCCGCAGCATATGCAGCGAGCGCGATGCCCGCGTTGCCCGCTGTCGGCACACACACACCGGGGAGCCCGAGCGCCTTCGCGCGCGTCACAGCCATGCAGAGTCCGCGTGCCTTGAAACTCGCAGTGGGATTCAACCCCTCGTCCTTCACCCACAGCCGCGCGACGCCAACTTCTTTCGCGATGTGCGGCAACTCTGTGAGAGGAGTCATACCCTCACCAATAGAGACGCGCTGCTCTCCTTCGAGAATCGGCATCGCGGCGTGATAGCGCCACATTGAGCAAATCGAACCAATCGCGCTGCGCGGGACGGGCGCAAGTTTTACTGAGAGCGGCTGGCCACAGTCCGGGCACACCGACGCAAGCCGGTCACCCTGAGCGGTATAGGCACAAGCCGAGCAATGGAGTGTCCACTTCGATGCAGTCATGTTGTGTTTTCTGAATCGTCTGGAGGACGAGAAATAAGTGTGGGATCAGATTGCTTTAGTGCTTCGAGCATTTTCGTCGCGGCGCTCACGGACCAGCCTGGAAGCTCGGCAACCTGTTCCGGAGTCGAGTCACGAACGCCCTGAATGCTGCCGAACTTCGTCAGCAATGCGCGCCGCTTCACCGGCCCGACGCCGGGAATTTTCAACAGCTCCGACGTCACCGTGCGGATCGTACGCCGCTTGCGATTGTAGGTGACGGCCGTGCGGTGCGCTTCGTCGCGCGCCTGCTGTAGAAGTCTAAGCGCGGGCGACCGCCGCGGCAGGCGCAGCGGCTCGGATTTTCCATTTACGAAGATCTCTTCTTCGCGCTTGGCGAGCGAAATGAGCGGCAGCGTTGTGAGACCGAGTTCGCCGAGAGCCTCTGCCGCCGATGACAGCTGCCCCTTCCCGCCGTCGACCATGACGAGATCGGGGAGCGGCTTTTTTTCGTCCACCCGCCGCCGGAAATAACGCGAGACGACCTCGCGCATCGACGCAAAATCGTCCGGTCCGTGCGCTTCATCGACGGTCTTTACCTTCATCGTGCGATACTCGGACCGGCGGGGCCGGCCGTTCTCGAACCATACGATCGACCCAACATTGTCGCGCCCCTGAGCGGTCGACATGTCGAAACAGACGATGCTCCGCGGAATCTTGTGCAGCCCGAGTTCGCGACCGAGGTCGTACACAGGATCTGCGGCGCGCTCGTCTGCCTCAAGTCCGGCGAGCTTGAACTCTTCGAGCAAATGCCGCGCGTTCTGCTCCGCGAGATCGATCAGCTCGCGGCGCGACCCACGCTCCGGAATTCGCACCTGCGTCGCCTTGCCGAGCGCCTCCTCGACCAGCGGACGATCTTCGAAATCGAATGGAATAAGGAGTTCCGCGCCGCGTTCCGGTGAGTTCAAATAGCTCGCGACGAGAAAGGCACCGAGCACTTCAGGATCCGGTTCGTTGTCGATGTTCTCAAGGAACCGGTGCTCGCGCCCGAGCAGCTTGCCACCGCGAATGCGCAGGATCGTCACGCAGGCGTCCTCACCATCGCGCGCGTAGCCGACCACATCGCGTTCGCCACCCTCGACCTCGAGCACGACGGTCGGCTCTTCCATGTGCTGGAGATGCATGACGGCGTCGCGCAGTTCTGCCGCACGTTCATAATCCATCTCATCAGATGCGGCGTTCATGCGCGCGGTCACGCGGCGCACCACTTCGTCCGTGCGACCATCGAGAAAGACGAGCACTTCTTCGATCATCGCGCGGTAATCTTCGAGCGACTGCGCAAAAATGCACGGTCCCTTGCAGCGCTTGATGTAATAGTCGAGACAGGCGCGCTCCGGCATTTGATCCGGCATGTCCCAGCTGCAGGAGCGCACCGTGAACACACGCTTCACGAGGTTCAGCGCACGGCGCATCGCACCGACATCGGTGTACGGCCCGAAGTAGCGCGCTCCATCGTTCAGCAGGCGGCGCGTGACGAACACACGCGGATACGCCTCTTGCACGGTGACCTTCACGTACGGATATGTCTTGTCGTCGCGCAGCAGAATATTGAAGCGCGGACGGTGTTCTTTGATCAGGTTGTACTCGAGCAGCAGCGCCTGCGTCTCGGACGGGACGACGATCGTCTCGAGATCCGTCACAAGCGCCATGAGCATCTGCGTCTTGGGGCTGCTGAACTGCTCTGCGTAATAGCTCCGCACGCGAGGGCGAAGGCGTTTGGCCTTCCCCACATACAGCACGGTGCCGTCCGCGCCCTTCCACAGATAGACGCCGGGCGTCTCCGGGAGGTGCGCGAGCTTTGATGCGATCTGTTCAGGAATCGGCTGCATTATCTAGAATCAAATCTAGAACGCAAGTCAACTCGCGCGGCGGAACACTCGAAAAATCCGCTCACGGAACTCGGCGGCCTCGGGTATACCCGCGCGACTGGTGATAAACAGGTACGCAAAGCCGTACACCGACAGTGCCACTGCGGCGAGGTAGACCGGATGTTCAACGCCCATCGCGCGTTTCACGGCGAACGCGATCGCCGCGGCCACGGCTGCGGCGCTCCAAAGGCCTGCTATCCGTGCGGCCGGAATTCCGGTGACGCCGATCTTTGCGTTCATCGCGCGGCGCAGCAGGAAGAACTCGAGCCACGCTGCTATCCCAGCTGATGCCGTGAGTCCTGCAACACCCCACTTCTGTGATATGCCAAGCCATCCCGGAAGCAGCAGCGCGGCGATGTAGCCGAGAACCAGCGTGAGCGCCACGCGAATCATCGCGAACTTGAGCGGCGTTACCGTGTCGCGCTGTGCATACCATGCGGAGCTGTAGAGACGCCCCATCGTACCGGCGAGCAATCCGACTGCCGATCCGGCGAGCACGCCCCACACCCACACGGTTCCGTCACGCGTAAACTCTCCGCTCTGATAGAGCGCGCCGGCGATAATATCGCCGAGCAGGAGAAATGCAGCGGCCGAGGGAATGATGTAGAACGCAATCCGACGAAGTCCTTCGTCCAGGCGTGTTCGAATTTCCGACGCAACATCCGCCTCACCGCCGACCGCGGCTGACATCGCCGGCAGCTCCGACGCGGCGATCGCCATTCCAAAGAGCGAGATCGGCAGCATGGAGACGTTCTGTGCGTAGCCGAGCACGGCGACCGCTCCGCCAATCAGATAGGACGCGAGCCACTGATCGACATAGCCGCTGATCTGAACGACGCCGCGTCCAAAGAAGACCGGGCCGAAATTCGTGACCACCGTGCGCACGTTCTTCGCGCGAATATCGAGCGACAAACGCAGCTTTCTCTCGAGCGTAAGCAGCGTAGGCAGCTGTACGGCAAGCTGCAGCGCGGCGCCTGCGACCGATGCAACCGCAACGAGCATGACGAGGTTCGCCTGATCCACTCCGCCGCCGAAAATGAGCAGCGCCGCGATCATCGCGATATTCCACGCGACCGGAGAGACGTACGACAAAAAAAATCGCCGGCGCGAGTTGAGAATTCCGAGGCACCACGCCGACAACACCAGCAGGCCGACGCCCGGGAACATCGCCTGCACGAGGCGCACCGTGAGTTCGCGCTTGTCGCCGGCGAATCCCGGCGTGAGCACATCTATCAGGTACGGCGCGGTCAGTACGCCGATGGTGACCAGCACGGTCGCAATGAGCGCGAGCAGCGCAAAGATCGCGCCGGCCACGCGTCCCGCTTCTTCCTCGTCGCCTTCGGCCAGCAGCCGTGCGTAGACAGGAATGAACGACGCAGACAACACACCTTCTCCAAACAGATTCTGGAGAAAGTTCGGAATCTTGATCGCGGCACTGAACGCGTCCGCGGAGTCCGAGGTGCCGAGATATTTCGTAAAATAGTGCGACCGCACGAGCCCCATGATGCGGCTGAGAAAAATCCCGGCCGCAACCAACAGCGCCCCGCCCGTCGACTTGGTGCGGCGGTCCGGCGCGGCCTTTGGCTCGTCCGCCGGAGTTGTCAACAACATTTCATTTACTTCCGATCAATCCGCCGGCGTGGATGGCGGCGCCGGCCTTCAGCTGATCAATCAAGAGATCGCCATGCCGCGCAAGCAGCGGCAGGAAGTTGAGCTTCCGTTCCTGTCGCGCGCCCGCGGGCATCAGGGCCGCACGGATCGCGGTGAGATCGTTCATCGCGGCCGTCTCTCCGCGCCCAGCCGCCGCGCGAATGCGGCGCTCGAGACGCTCGACGCGATGCCTGAGCTGCGCGCGCGCGCCTTCGATCACTTCCTTGGTCACCAGCGGGCTCGCGCCCATGCTCGCCGAAACCGCATCGATCCGCGTTTCAACGGACGCGCGCAATCCTTCCAGTGATTCGCGCACTGTGGCCGGCATCGCGCGATCCGCAATGCGGCGCTCGGCGATGTGCGGCGACTTAATATCATCGAACATCATGCCGAGCCGGCCGAGCATGCGATCCACTGCCGGCTCGATGACCGTCGCGGACCAGCGCGGCACGACGAGCGGCAGCGCGGCGCCGAGCGCCTCTGCCACCGCCGTGACCTGCGCGAAGTACGCGATTTCTCCGGCGCCGCCTGCATATGCGACAGTAGGCAGCAACCTGCGCTCTACCACAGGCCTGAGAAGCACGTTCGCCGAAAGCACGAGATCATCGCGGCGCGCCGCATCGGCGGCCTGTGCGAGCGGCACACGTTCCTTGACGCCGATCGTGCTGCGGAACACGAGCGAGAGCCGCGGCACGCGCGCGACCTGCGCGCGGAATCCTGCGCGCTCGATCGAAACGCCACGGAGCGCGACGGCTTCATCAATCATGGCAGCGCGGTTTAGCGCTTCGAGAAGTGTGGGCCGCGCCGCCGAGCGCACTGCGGGGTGCCACGCGTCGAGTACGGCGATTCCGAGCGGTTCGAGAATCGAGCGCAGCAGCTGCACGTACGCACCGCCGACCGTTGCATCTTGATGATAGGCCGCGCGCAGCGCAGCGAGTACATCCGACTGTGAGGCTGACCCTGCTGCTTCGATGAGCATCGCCATCTGCGCCGACGTATCACCAGCCGGCATCTGCGACATCACCAGCCCTTCTGGTCCCTGCCGTTCGATCGCGATACGTCGACACTCGGTGCCGAGCGACACAAAGGTCGACGCCGCTTCCTCAAAATCGGAGTCATCGGTAGCCGCCCAGAATATCGGTGCAACGGGCACGCCGATTTCGCGCTCGAGACGATTGGCGAGTTCAAGCGCTGATATCGCTTTGAGCCATGTGTAACCGGGGCCGCCGAACAGCCCGGGCTGCTGGCCTGTGGTGACCACAACGCCGTACCCCGCCGCGACCCGTTCGAGCCGCTCCGCCGCAGCACCACTCGGCGAGAGTGCGGGACGCAACGTCTCGAGCCAGCGCGCGCCGGGAAATGCGCTGCGCACGGTTTCGGCGTGACTCCGCCACTCATCGACACCGCGCGGACGCGGCAAAAACCAGCCGGTGGGTGCACTGCCATCGAGCGCGGCGCGAGCGAGCGCGCCTCCGCCGAGTGATTCCGCGATGACGCGCGGTGAGCTCACAGCTGAATCTCCATCATTTGTGGTAGGGCTCGCGCTTCACGATCGATCCCGCGCGATAGAGCTGCTCCGCCAGGACGAGACGAGCGAGCTCGTGCGGCAATGTCCACGGTGCGAGTGAGAGACGGGTGCGCGCACGCTTGCGAACGGCCGGCGACAGTCCGAATGCTCCGCCGATGACGAACGCCACATCGACACCCTTCTCCCGTTCGCCCTGCAGCCATGCGCTGAATTCCTCCGAAGTCTTCGATGCGCCACCCGGATCGCACGCGACGAGATGGGTCGAGGCGGATACGACATCCGACAGCCGCGATCCTTCCCGTTCGCGAACAAGGTCCGCAGAGACCGACTTCGCCGGCTCCTCGCGGACCTCGTGCACTTCAAGCGGCCAATAGTGCGCCGCTCTCCGCTCGTACTCCTCGATCGCGGTGGCGATCGCAGCATTGCGCGGTTTTCCTACCGCGACAATGGAAACTTTCACCGACAACAGCGCCGGAAGTCCGAAGCCGGAAGCCGGAGAACTTCGCTCTTTCCGGCTTCCGCGCTTCCGGCTTCCAGCTTACGCATAGATCCCGCGCAGCCGATGCACTGTGGCCACACGGCTGATCGAAAGCATGTACGACGCCGTGCGCATGTTCACTTTGTGCTGCTTTGAGAGATCGAGCACGGCCTTGAACGAGTGCTGCATGATTTCCGTGAGGCGCTCATTCACGACTTTCTCGGTCCAGAAATATCCGCCGCGATCCTGCACCCACTCGAAGTAGGAGACGGTCACGCCGCCCGCATTCGCGAGGATGTCCGGAATCACGAACACGCCCTTTTCATCGAGGATCGTATCTGCCGCCGGTGTGGTCGGACCGTTGGCGCCTTCGCAGATGATCTTCGCCTTGATTTTGGCGGCGTTCTTTTTCGTGATGACGTTCTCGAGAGCGGCCGGCAGCAGCACGTCGCACTCGACGGTCAGCAACTCTTCATTGGTGATTTTGTCGCCCTTGGGATATCCCTCGAGCGTCTTGTTCTTCGCGACGTAGGCGATCGCGTCGTCGACATCGATGCCGCCCTTGTTGTACACGCCGCCGGTGCGATCGCTGATCGCGATGATCTTGCACCCCTCTTTCTGCAGCAGCTGCGCGCCAATCGAGCCAACATTGCCGAAGCCCTGCACGGCAACCGTGGCACCCTTGATCTCCATGCCGAGGTGCGCGAGCGCACCCTTGGTGACGATCGAGCAGCCGCGGCCCGTGGCCTCGCGACGTCCGAGCGAACCGCCCATCTCAACCGGCTTGCCGGTGACGACAGCGGTCACGGTGTGGCCCATGCGCATGGAATAGGTGTCCATGATCCACGCCATCACGCGTTCGTTCGTGTTCACGTCCGGCGCGGGTACGTCGGAGTCGGGGCCAAGCGTGGAGATAATCGACGCGGTGTAGCGGCGCGTGAGGCGCTCGAGTTCCGCCGCGCTCATCTTGAGCGGATCGCAAATCACGCCACCCTTGGCTCCGCCGAACGGAATGTTCACGACGGCGCACTTCCACGTCATCCACGCGGCCAGTGCGGTGACTTCGTCGAGCGTGACGTTGAGATCAAAGCGAATGCCGCCCTTTGCCGGCCCCCTCGAAGTGTTGTAGAGGACGCGAATGCCGGTGAACACCTCGACGTCGCCGTTGTCCATCATGACGGGCGAGTGCGTGATGATCTGCTTCTCGGGCTTGCGCAGCACCTTGTAGATGCCGGGCTCGAGATCGAGCAGTTCGGCGGCGCGGTCGAAGCGCGACATCATCGCTTCGAATGGATTTTCCTCGGACAGGAAGCGGTCTTTGTCCGGCCGCACAATCGTATTGGTAGGAAGCAAGAGATCGGGAGCCATTCCAGTCGGTCGTTGGGCCGGCGACTGCCGGCGTGAATTTTCGATTGTTAGCTGCTTTTGGGTGACGCGACGGCATTCAGAATACGATCCAGCGCCTCAGCGCCGGACTCCACAACCACACGCTGTGAAAGATACCATAACGGAGGCGCTTTGCGAGGCCAGAG
Organism: uncultured Gemmatimonadota bacterium; assembly: GCA_903910555.1. Taxonomy (GTDB): domain Bacteria; phylum Gemmatimonadota; class Gemmatimonadetes; order Gemmatimonadales; family Gemmatimonadaceae; genus Fen-1231. Next base: position 155,704 of record CAIVZZ010000015.1, read on the forward strand.
CGGGCCAAGTTTTACCGCATCTTTCAGAGTACAGACGACCATGTCGACCGCCTCGCCGCGGCGGGCCAGATCGGCGGCGTCAGCGGGCGAATAGGCGTGATGATCACGCTTCGCCACAACCGTTACATTCGCGCCGATCAGCGTCAGCTGGCCGGAAAACGCGCGCGGGTCGCCAATAGCGGAGATGGCGAGCACGGCCTGCCCTCGCAGCGATCCCGAATCGCGCGTCTCGCCCGACGCCCACGACACCAAACGGTCGGCGGCCAGTTGGACGACGGCGAGGGCGACATCCGGCGCATATGTCCGGGCCAGCGCGAGCAAATCGTCAGCGCGCGCGCGCGACGCACTTTTGCGTGTCACGATGATCAGTGACGCGCGACGCAATGCGCTCAGCGGTTCGCGCCACGGCCCCGCAGGCAGCAATCGAACGTGCGGTGACGAATCCCCGCCGAAATCGGCCGCGAGCAGCACGATATCTGCGTCGCGCTTCGCGCGGCGGTGCTGAAACGCGTCGTCGAGCACCGCGACAGTTCTCCCCGCTGCGTGCGCCTGCGCCGCGCCCTGCACACGGTCCGCAGCGATGACCACTGGAATTGCCGGGTTCAGCTTCGCATGCACGAGAGACTCATCGCCGCCGTAGCCGCGCATCACGATTGCAGGCTTCGCGCCACGCTCGGCGAGACGCGCGGCGATGAATGCGGAGACTGGTGTCTTGCCCGTGCCGCCGACCGTGAGATTCCCGACTGAAATGGCCGGAAGCGCGAGCGGATGCGAGCGCAGCACACCAGCGTCGTACGCGGCATTGCGGAGGGCAACTCCGGCACCGTAGCCCCACGACAGCGGCGCTAGCGCAAGACGGGCCAGTCTCGCCGAAAGCGCCGGTGACTGCCACACGCGATCGATGGTGCCTTGCGCGCCGTCACCCATCGGCGATCGCCTGCGCCTCGCGCATCAGCGCTTCGAACCGCGGAGACTCGGCCGCCGCCTCGCGCGGCGACGTACCCCCAACGAACGTCGGCGCTCCATACGCAAATGTCACGCGCGCGAAGAATTTCGGAATCATGAAGCGGTCCCAGCTCTTGAGGCGCCACGCGCGGTCCGCGTGAACGACGAGCGGAACAACCGGAACGTTCGCGCGCTGCGCGGCGACGAGAGCGCCGGGCTGAAACTCGAGCGCCGGTCCGCGCGGCCCGTCGGGTGTGACGGCCACAACTGTGCCGCGCTCGAGTTCCTTGATCATCGCGAGCAGTGCGCGCGATCCGCCGCGTGTGGTCGATCCGCGCACCGTCGTACTGCCCCACGCCGCGAGCACCCGCGCGATGAGCTCGCCATCGCGATGCTGGCTCACCAGGACCGCGACACCTTCATGCCGATGCTGGAACGCAGCGGGAAGCAGGGTGGCATGCCAGAGCGTGAACACCCACGGCTTCTTCTCGGCGCGCAGGCGCTGCCATCCCTCGGCGTTCCGTACGCGGATCCGCCAGCTGTGCACGAGCAGCCAGGCGAGAAAAAAACCGAGCGGAAGCAGGAGGCGCACGCGCCAGTCGACTGCGTTCATCGCAGCGTCGTTTGCCGCCGGCACCTTCGACGCCGGCTCAGGCACCGGCGAGCTCAGATGCCATCGCAGCGACACGCTGCGCTGCGCCGGTCGTACCGAGTTTGGCGCGCACTTCGGCGAGTCCCGCGATCATACTCAGGCGCTCCGGCGATCGAGGATCGAACAGCGGCGCGAGCGCGTCGGCAACGGCCATCGGCTGAAACGCATCCTGCACGAACTCGCGCGCCACTTCGCGGCCGGCGACGATGTTCAGCAACCCGATCTGCGAAATCGTGACGATGCGTTTTGCGATGGCGTAATCCACCTTGCCGGTGCGATACACGATCGCGCACGGACAGCCGGCAACTGCTGCTTCGAGCGTCGTCGTTCCGCTCTTGCAGAGCGCGACGTCGGCAGCGCAGAGAATGTCGAAGCTCGCGGAGCGCTGCATTTGATATGGCACCTGCGCCGGATCGAGCTGCACCGAGGGCGCCACGCCGACCACAACGTGCAGGCCGGGACGCCGCCGCTCCAGTTCGCGCGCCACCGCAAGAAAATCGGCGAGCAATCGCTTGATCTCACCCGCGCGGCTGCCGGGAAAGAGCGCGAGCACTTCCTTCCCCTCGGGAATCCCAAGACGGCGCCGCGCTTCGGCACGATCCGGCATCGCCGCGGCGCGGTCGAGCAGCGGGTGGCCGACAAAGGTCGCGTCGATGCCATTTGCGCGGAGCAGCGACTCTTCAAATGGCAGGATCACGGCGGCTTTTGTGATCACGCGGGCCATCGACTTCATGCGCCCGGGGCGCGACGCCCACACCTGCGGCGTAATGAAATAGAGAACCGGCACGCCTGCCGCTTTCGCAGCGGCGCCGACTTTCAAATTGAAAAAGCCGTAGTCGATCAGCACGACGAGTGCGACGTCACCGCTGTGCAAACGTGCGCGGATTTTTCGGTAGAGCGTGATATGCGCCGGCACATATCTGAGCAGCGCGACAAATCCAACCACGCCGTCGAGCTGCTCGATCAACGACACGCCCGCGGCCCGCATTCTGCCGCCGCCGGTCCCGGCGAGCGAAAGATCGGGCCGGATTGAGTGAAGCTGTTCCGCGAGCGCCGCGCCGTGCAGATCGCCCGACGCTTCGCCCGCGAGAATCAGGACTTCACGCACGGGCGTGCGCGGCCGCGGAGGCGCCGCGCCCCGCGGGCAGCGACCGCTCGATTTCGTGCACGATTCTCAGCGCCACTGCGAGCGCGTCGCGGCCATCTTCGGCCGTGACGGCAACAGGGGATTCACCGCGCAGCGCGGAGACAAAGCTCTCGAGCTCGAGCTTCAGCGGTTCGCCCTCGGGCGCGTCGATTGGCACGCGCTCGACGAACGCCTCGATCGACTGCGCGGATTTCGCGAGTGCCACGAGATCCATATCGGAACGCAGGCGATACATCTCGCCCGTTCCTGCGGCGAGATCGAGCGACAGGTAGCCGTTGCGCTGAAAGATCCGGAGTTTGCGCATCCGATCTTTGGACACGCGGCTCGCCGTGATCGTCGCAACCGCGCCGCTCTCAAAAGTGATGCGCGCGTTTGCGATATCAATCGACGGCGTAAGCACCGGAATTCCGACCGCCGAAATTCCGCTCACCTTGGCCCCGGTGAGCGTCAGCAGCAGATCGATGTCGTGGATCATCAAATCGAGCACGACCGCCACATCGGATCCGCGCGGATTAAACGGCGCGAGACGATCGCTGTCGATGAACAACAGATGATCGACGTGCGGCAGCGCCGCGCGAATCGCGCGGTTGAACCGTTCGATGTGACCGATCTGCACCATCACGCCGTGCTGCTTCGCGAGCGAGATGAGCTCGTCGGCCTCTTCGATCGTCGCCGTGATCGGCTTCTCGATCAACAGGTGCTTCCCCGCCTCGAGCGCCGCCTTCGCGACCACATGATGGAACTTCGTTGGCGTGACGATGGACAGCGCGTCAACATTTTCCAGCAGCGCGTCGAGCGTCGGATGCGCGGTGATCTCGAGTTCTTTCGCGACCGTCGCCGCACGCTCCGGATTCGATTCGTAGAATCCGCCGAACGTGACGCCTTCTATGCCGCGCAGCAGGCGCGCGTGGTGATAGCCGAGGCTCCCCGTTCCTGCGACGCCAACGCGCAACGGCTTGTTCATACGGTGACGCCGCGGCCGCTGGCCTCGACAAACGCGATCAACGCTTTGACTTCGTCGTATGGGTGCAGTTCAGCCGCGGCCTGTTCGAGTGCCTGGCTCACGTTCAGCTCCGAACGGAAAAAGAGACGATATGCCTTCTTCAGTTCCGTGATGACTTCCTCGCTGAATCCGCGGCGCCGCAGCCCGACGCTGTTGAGTCCGAACAGCTGGATCGGATTGCCAACGGCCTTCACGAACGGCGGAACGTCTTTCGAGACGCGCGCCATGCCGCCGACGAATGCATGGCGGCCGACCTTTGCGAACTGGTGGATCGCAACAAGGCCCGAGAGGATGACATAATCCTCGACGGTGACATGTCCGGCCAACTGCGTCCCGTTCGACATGATCACATTGTCGCCAACGTGGCAGTCGTGTGCGAGATGCACGTACGACATCAGGAAACAGTGCGCACCCACCGTCGTTTTTAACGACTGCGACGTGCCGCGATTGATCGTCACGTACTCGCGGATCACCGTGTGGTCGCCGATCTCCACATGTGTGACCTCGCCGCGGAATTTCAGATCCTGCGGATTGCCGCCGAGCACGCTGCCAATACCCACGGTCACATGCGACCCCAGCCGCACGTTTTCCTGCAGCGTTGCGCGAGCCTCGAGCACACTCCCCGGTCCCACAACACAGCCCGGTCCAACAATCACAAACGGGCCGATCGTCGCGTCCTTCGCGATATCTGCCTTCTTGTCGACGATAGCCGTCGGGTGAATGCGCGGGGTCATTTGTCGCGCACCATCGCGGCCATCTCAGCCTCGCAGACGACATCGCCATCGACCTTCGCGACACCACGCACGCGACAGACCATCCCTCTGATCTGCACGATCTCAACCTCAAAACGCAGCTGGTCACCCGGCCGAACCGGTTTCCGGAACTTCACGTTGTCGAGCGACATGATGTACACCACGCGGCTCTCGGGATCGTCAACCGCCCCCATCAAGAGCACGCCGCCGACCTGCGCCATCGCTTCGATGATCAGCACGCCGGGCATCACGGGATGCCCCGGGAAATGTCCCTGAAAAAACGGTTCGTTGATCGTGACGTTCTTGATCCCGACGATCCGCTTCTTCTCTTCGAACTCGAGAACGCGATCGACGAGCAGGAACGGATACCGATGCGGCAGCACGCGCATGATTTCTTCGATGCCGATCACGCTTCCCCCTTTTTTGCTGCGCGCGAGCAGTTCGCGCACGAATGTCAAAGTTCCGCGATGACTCGGCTTGGTGGCCGAGATTCTCGCCCTCACGCGGCGTCCGGTGAGCGCGAGATCGCCGACGACATCGAGCGCCTTGTGCCGTACGAACTCATCCGGCCAGCGCAGCGTGTTGTCCACGATTCCGTCGTCACCAAGCACGAGCGTGTTGTCCGTCGAAACGCCCTTCACCAGTCCCTTGCTCTTCAGCGGCTCAAAGTCGCTCATGAGCCCGAACGTGCGCGCACCGGCCAGCTCCGCCGCGAATACGGCCTCGTTGATGCGCCACTTCCCCGTCTGCGTACCGACAAGCGGATGCGCAAAGGTGATGGACACATCCAGTTCGAGCGACGGCGCGGGATGCGCGATATACACAGACTCGCCGTCAACTACGCGAACGCACTCGTTGAGCCGCAGCTCATCAGCGACTCCGCCGTGCCCGACAACACCGGCGCTGCGGATTTCATCGAGGAATCGCTGCGCGCTGCCGTCGAATATTGGCGGCTCGGCGGAATCCATCTCGATGAAGACATCGTCAACGCCCGAACCCATAATCGCGGCGAGGACATGTTCCACGGTGTGCAGCGCGCCCTCGCCGTCGCCGAGCTGCGTGCGGCGTTCGGCGTGAATTGCGCGATCGGCGTGCGCTGGTGTCTCGGGTGCACCCGGCAGATCTACACGACGAAATACTATGCCGGTGCCGGGCGGGGCCGGCACGAACGCGAGTGTGCAGTCGAGGCCGAGATGCAGTCCCTTGCCGGCGAGCTCGCGGCGCCCGCCAATCGTGCAGCGTTCGCTCACTTGGACTCCCTATCGAGCAATGCCTCGAGTCGTTTCATCATCGAAGAAAGTTTAAACAGTGCGGCACTGGCCTTGAGCGATTCACGATGCGGACGAGCCGGGTAGCCGCCCCACGTCTCGCCGGCAGGGACGTCGCTGATCACACCGGCCTGCGCGGCGAGCCGTGCCCCCGCGCCGACAGTCAGATGACCTGCGATGCCAACCTGGCCCGCGAGAATCGCGCCGTCTTCCACACGGCTGCTGCCGGCGACTCCCACCTGCGCCATCAACAAACAGAGCCGCCCCACGCGCACGTTGTGCCCGATATGCACGAGGTTGTCGATCTTCGTGCCGTCACCGATAACGGTGTCGTCGATGCTGCCGCGATCGATCGCAGAGTTCGCGCCGATCTCGACGTCGTTGCCGACGAGACAGCGTCCGACATGCGGAATCTTTTCGTGCGCGCCGCCGCGAAACACATAGCCGAAGCCATCGCTGCCGATGCGTGCGCCGCTGTGAACAGTCACGCGATCGCCGAGTATAGCGCCCGGATAGAGCGTCACATGCGGCAAGAGGCGGACGTCGGCGCCGATCTTCACACCCGCGCCGACTACGCTGTGCGACCCGACCCACGCCCGATCGCCGACCTCGGCGCCGTCATTGATCACTGCGTATGCCTCGACCGTCGCGCCAGCTCCGATGCGCGCGCTTTTCGCGACTATTGCCGTGGGGTGCACACCTGCATCACGCACCGGTGCGCGATAAAAACGCGGAATGAGCGAGAGCAGCGCATCGTGCGGACTCTTCACGACCACCCGCGTCGTGCATGCCCCGGGCGCCGATTCGAGCTCCGCGGTAACCAGCACGATGCCGGCACGCGATTGTTCGAACAGCGACGCATACTTCGCGGTCGCAAGAAAACTGAGGTCGCGCGCAGTGGCACGATCGAGCGGTGCAATGCCGTCGACGATCGCAGTATGTGTCCCTGCGAGCGTACCGCCGACCGCCGCCGCAACTTCAGCGGCGGTCATAGCGGGTGACGCTGCGGCGGTCATGCGGTGGGGGATCCGCTCATTCGACCGATCGCCGGCCTGCCGGCTTACTCGTTGCCCGGCTTCTTAACCGTCGTGTCGGGCTTGATCGGACGGCCAATGCCCGACGGAGCGCTCACCGGCAATCCCGACGGCTTCGCTGCTGGAGCCGGAGGCGTTGAGGCCTTCACGGGAACGGCCGGCGCGCCGAGCACGCGGAGACGCGCAATCACACGATCCGAAAGATTCAGATTCTTGTCGACGGCAACGATCGTCGCGTTCTGACCAACGTCGAAGATCGCGTCCAAACCGCTCGACTTGCGAACGTCCTCGAGCGCGAGCTTGATCTGGTCGAGAATCGGCTGCAGCACTTCACTGCGGCGGCGCTCGGCTTCTGCATTGATGTCATCGTTGCGCTTCTGGAACTCACCCTGCTTGTCCTGAATCAGCTTGGTCTGCTTTTCGCGCTCGGCAGGCGTGAACGTCGCGGTTTTTTTCTGGAAGTCCGCGATCATCCCATTCATCGTGTCCTGCATCTTCTTGATCTCGGCCTCCCACACGACGGCTTCCTTCTGCAGCACCGCTTCAGCTTCGGCGCGGCCGGGGGCCTGATTGAGGATGTCGCGTGTGTCGACGTACGCGAAACGCTGCGGCGGCGCAGATTGCGCGGAGAGCGGCGCGGCATGGCTGACCACGAGGACAGTTGCTGCGCCGACCAGCGCACGAAGGATCGAGGACATGAAAACTCCGAGGATTTAGTAAAAGATCTGACCGAGACGGAAATGCAGCATGAACTTCGGATCGGGATTGCCGAGCGCATCGGTACGGTCGAAGCCGTACGCCCAGTCAAGACCGAGGGGGCCCAGCGGTGTGATGGTGCCGACACCTATGCCGGCACCGCGGAACAGCCGTGTGGGATCGAAGTCACGCGGGTGCGCCCAAAGGTTGCCTGCGTCGAAAAACAAATTCACGTAGAACTGCGAGCTGATGCGCAGGCCCAGTTCTGCGGTCGTGCTGAAAAACACATTGCCGAACGACGACAGCACCGCGTTCGAGGTGCTCGTGTTGGGATTGAATCCCAGCGGCGTGATCGAGAACTCGGGATAGCCGCGCAGCTGCTCACCATACTGTACGCCGCCCATCGCGAACTCTTGTGTCGAGAAGAACGGACCGGCGTTGCCGAACACCATGCCGCCGCGCTGCGTCAGCCCGACGACGAGCTTCATACCGTTCGGGCTTCCCTTCTCGCCGCCGATCTTCGCGAGCGTCGCATACGTCTTGAACTCAGTCGTATAGCGCTGGAACGACGCGGTGCCGCCGAGTGGGCCGCCGTTGAACTGCGCGTTGAACGTTTGCAACGATCCGTCGGTCGCGAACGGCATTTCGATACGCGTATCGCGCGTCAAATCAAAGCCGAGCGTCGAGCGCAAGCAGCCGGCGCAGTCGTTCGTGGTAACGGTACTCAGCAACCCTGTGCCGCCATAGCGCACGGCCTCGGCGCCGTACGAAACGCCGACGCGTGTGTAGCGCAGGCCGAGGAATGGAAACGCAAAGCGAACCGACCCGCCGGTGCGCGTCGACTGGCCGAGGTTCGCGATCGTGTACTGCGACTGCGACCGGTAAATCGCGGTCGTCATCGAGGTGCGCGTCTGGTACAGCGCCGGATCGGTGTACGACAACTGGAGGTCGTTGATGTAACGGCCGTACTGCCAGTTGATCGATCCCTTCTTGCATTTGCCGAACATGTTCGGCTGATCGAGCCCGATGAATCCGCCGAGGCCGGTTCCCTGACCTTCAGAGGCACCGAAGTTCACATTGCCCGTGCGCTTCTCTTTCACCTTGAAGATGATGTCGACATCGCCCTGATCGTTCGCCGGACGGGTCTCAGGGAGCGGCAGCGGCGACTCGAAAAAGCCGAGGTTTTCGATGCTGCGGTAGCTATTGATCAGGGCGTCCTGATTGAAGACGTTGCCAGGAATGATCGACAGCTGATCGCGAATGCAGCTCTCGGTGGTGTAGTCGTTGCCGATGATTTCGATGCGATTGATGATCGCCGGCGTCCCTTCCTGAATTTCCCAGCGGAGGTTCACGCGCGGCCCGGAGTCGGTCTGCTGACGGTCGACAACCGGGTGGATCTGCGAGTAGATGTACCCTTCGTTCGAGTAGGCGTCTTTGATCTTCCGCGTGCCTTCGTCCCATTTGCTCGCGTCGAACACGTCCTTCGGCGTGGGCGCACCCTTCACGATCTGCGCCATCCGCTGCGTCAGCGTCGGGCTCTGATCCGTGAACGGATAGAGGCGCGAGATATCCGCTGCCGTAAAGCGCCGGTTTCCGACGACCTCAAAGCTGCCGAGCTTGTACTGCGGTCCTTCGGCAACGGAGATGTCGACGAGCCCTTTGCCACGCGTGCGGTCGACGATCAGCGTGTCCCGCTGAATCTGGAAATCGATGAAGCCGCGGGATGCGTACAGCTTCGGGATCGAGTCGCCGAGATCTTTTGAATATTTCTCGAGGTCGAACTCGCCCTTATGCCAGAAGAAAAATCCTTCCGGCTGAATCTGCATTGCGCCGACGATATCCTTGCTCGTGATGAACTTGTTGCCCGAGACGCGAATGCCAGACACCGCGAGACGACTGCCCTCGTCGACGTGGAAAACGATCGTCGCGTGATTGCTTTCCGTGAGCGTCGTATCGGCGGTGATGCGCGCCAGATAGTAGCCGTTCGCCTGGTAAATCGAATCGATGTGCTGGATGACCAGCGCGACCGCCGCAGGGTCAACCGGCCGCCCAAAGACGAGGTCGACCTTCTCTTTGACCGTCGACGCCGACACCGCGGAGGTGCCGACGACGTCCGTCGCGTCGAGCAGCGGGCGCTCGATGACGCGGATCATGATGATCGCTTTGGGAGGCGTCGTTTTGGTAAGGACGCACTCGATGTTCATCGGTGCATCGAACTGGCCGCCCGCAAAAATGTTGCGGATGGCCTTCTGCACCATGGGCGAGTTGAGCGTGGCTCCGGGTACTATCCCCGCGTCGAGCAGAATTGTGGTGCTCGCGACGCGATGGTTGCCGGATATTTCAATCGAATCCGGCGTCGCGCATTTCGCCTCGTCACCCCCGCCCTGTGCGAGGAGAGTCGAGCCTGCACAAAAAATTGCGAGTGCGGCCAGGGGGAGTTTGCGCATAGCTCGATAATATAACATGAGTGGGGGCCGAAAGGGTGTGTAACCCCTTTCGGCCCCTAGAGTTCCGTTGATTCTCGAGGTCAGACCTTTGGCGAGCTCGCCAGTACCCGGAATTCGAGCTTCTCGCCACCGGGCGCCAGGTCGACGTCGATCTCGTCGCCCTTTGAAAACTCGGCGAGCAGGATCTTTTCCGACAGCGGATCCTCGATCCATTTCTGGATCGCGCGCTTGAGCGGCCGTGCCCCGTAATTCTCGTCGAACCCGTTCTTCACCAGGAACTCGGTCGCCGCATCCGAAAGCTTGAGCGACAGCTCCTCGTCGCCGAGCCGCTTCTGCACGTCTTTCAGCAGAATCGACACGATGAGCGAAATGTGCTCCTTGGAGAGCGGATGGAAGACGATCACATCGTCGAGGCGGTTGAGGAACTCCGGATTGAACGTGTGGTTCAGCTCCTCCTTCACCTTCTCCGACATCTTCTCAAACGATGCCCGCGTGTCGGCGTTCGAGAACCCGAGCGTGCGGTTCTTCGTGATGTCCTTCGCGCCGACATTCGACGTCATAATCACGACGGTGTTCTTGAAATCGATCACGCGGCCGTAGTTGTCCGTGAGGTGACCCTCGTCGAGCACCTGCAGCAGGATGTTGAACACATCCGGGTGCGCCTTCTCGATTTCGTCGAGCAACACGACGCTGTACGGCTTGCGGCGTACCGCCTTGGTCAGCGTTCCGGAATCCTCGTAGCCTACGTATCCCGGCGGCGCGCCGATCAGACGCGAGACCGAGAACTTTTCCATGTACTCGCTCATGTCGACGCGAATCAGTGCGGACGCATCGGCGAACAGGAACTTCGCGAGCGCACGTGCGAGCTCCGTTTTGCCGACGCCGGTCGGACCGCAGAAAATGAACGATCCAATCGGACGCTTCGGATCTTTCAGGCCGGCTCTGCTGCGCCGGATGGAGCGGGCGATCGCCTTGATCGCCTCGTCCTGCGCGATCACCTGCTCATGGATCTCCTCTTCCATGCGCAGCAAGCGCGCGGTCTCGGCTTCCTGCAGACGCGTGACCGGAATGCCCGTCCAGCGGCTCACGATGAACGAGATTTCCTCCTCACCGAGTACGGGACGGAATGCCTGACGGCGCTGCTCCCACTCTTCCTGACGCGCGCGAATATCGCCCTGCAGTTCACGCTCGGTGTCGCGCAGTGCGGCGGCACGTTCGAAGTTTTGATCGCGCACCGCGGCGTCCTTCTCCGCGTTGACGCCTTCGAGTTTCGTTTTCAGCTCGGCGACTTCCGACGGCGGCACCTGCGCCGCAAGACGCGCGCGTGCGCCCGCTTCATCGATCACGTCGATGGCTTTGTCCGGCAAGAAACGGTCGGTGATGTAGCGCTCCGAAAGCTTCGCCGCGAGCACGAGCGTTTCATCGGGAATGGTCACGCGGTGATGGTCCTCATAGCGCTTGCGCAGCCCCTTGAGGATCTCAACGGTTTCGTCCACCGAAGGCGGCTCCACAACGACCGTCTGAAAACGACGCTCGAGCGCTCCGTCCTTCTCGATGTATTTGCGATACTCGTTCAGCGTGGACGCGCCGACGCACTGAAGCTCGCCGCGTGCGAGCGCGGGCTTCAGCATGTTGCTCGCATCGATTGCACCTTCGGCGGCGCCGGCACCCACCAGCGTGTGCAGCTCGTCGATGAACAGAATCACATTCTTGTTCTGCGCGATCTCGTTCATGACCGCCTTGAGGCGCTCCTCGAACTGGCCGCGATACTTCGTTCCCGCGATCACCGCGGCCATGTCGAGCGACAGCACGCGGTTGTCGCGCAGCGAATCCGGGCACGTGCCATTCGCAATCAGCTGGGCAAGGCCTTCGACAATTGCCGTCTTGCCCACGCCCGGCTCGCCAATGAGCACCGGATTGTTCTTCTTTCGGCGGGTGAGCACTTCCATCACGCGCTCGATTTCTTTGGCGCGACCAATCGTCGGGTCGAGCTGACCTTCCGCTGCGAGCGTTGTGAGATCGCGGCAGAAATGGTCGAGCGCGGGCGTCTTGGACTTCTTCTCGCCCTTCGTTGACGGCGTGGACTGCGGCGTCTGCGTACCGCCGGCCGCGGCCGTTCCGGTCTGCGGCATCTCGGTGCCGAGCAGGCGCAGTGTTTCCGCACGCGCGGCGTCGAGGTTCACACCGGCATCCGTCAAAACCTGAGCGGCGATTCCCTTCTCTTCGCGCAGCAGACCGAGCAGAAGATGCTCGGTCCCGACGTAACTATGATTCAGCTCCCGAGCTTCTCCCATAGCAAGCTCGAGCACTTTCTTCGCGCGCGATGTGTACGGGAGGTCGGGGCCGGTGGCCTGCGACGCTTTCCCTTTCTTGACCGTCTCCTCGATTTTTTGCTGAATCTCGTCGAGGTCGACGTTCAGATTTTGCAGCACCGCTGCGGCGACGCCCTCACCCTCACGAATTAATCCGAGCAGAATGTGCTCGGTACCGACGTATTCGTGATGGAGGCGCGCAGCTTCCTCGCGCGCCATGGCAAGGACTTTCCGGACCCGCTCGGTGAAATTGTAGCCGTTCATGAGTTCCCCAGTCGAAGGAGCCGCGGGCGCCGGTGTTTCGTCACCGGTCCGCCAGCCCCGCCTCACTCGCGAGTACCTGACGTACGTGCCGCGCACGCGCCAGGTTTGCCTCGCTCTCCGTCAGCGTCCGTCCCGCTTCAAGCGAAAGGTGCGCCGACTGACTGAATATCAGGAGCTTGTTGAGGGTATATACACTGAGGCCCGACAGCAGTTGCAGACCAACGGCCAACCGAACACCACTCAGCAGATTCATCGCTTCGTCGGCCGGGAGGCTGCGTGCGTGCCGCAGCGTTCCATACGCGCGCCAAAGCTTGTCCTCAATAATATAACCGGCGTCGCGCAACAGCACACGACGTGCTTCCTCTTCCTGCTCGATGACCCGCCGGACCACCCGGGTGAGGTGCTCCGCCAGCTCGTCCTCAGACCGGCCCATCGTGGTCTGATTCGAAATCTGGAAGAAGTTCCCGATGACTTCGCTCCCCTCGCCGTACAGGCCGCGGTACGTAAGCCCCATCTGCTGGAGCCCCTGAAGCACCTTCGATATTTCCTGGGTCAAGACTAGGCCCGGGAGATGAATCAGGACCGACGCGCGCATCCCCGTCCCCGTGTTCGTCGGACACGACGTCAGAAATCCAAACTCGTGATGGAACGCATACGGCACCTCGCCGCCAAGCTCGCGATCGAGTTTCGTGGCTGCCTGAAATGCGCCGTTCACATCAAAGCCCGAACGAAAGACCTGAAGCCGCAGGTGGTCTTCCTCGTTGACCATCACCCCCGCATCGTCGGAAACCAGAACAGCCGCGCCGCTGCGCGCCTCGGCTCCGCCTTCGAGCGCCGCGAGCTCCTTGCTCACGAGATGGCGCTCATGCAGGAGCTGCCGCTCGGTGAGGTTCATTTCGTCGAGTCGCAAGACCACGGAATTCACCAAACTCGGCACCCGCGGAACGGCCTCGCGCACCTGCGCCAGCACGCGCAGCCGTTCGCCGTCACGGGCGCGCGCGGTGAACGCATACCCGGCAACGTTGCGCGCAAAGCGAATGCGCGACGAAAGCACGATGCCCGAATGCTCACCGCTTGCGGCGAGCCAGGGCACGCCGCCGTCGGGCAGGAGAGAGAGATCGAGTGTCATCGCTGCGTCGTCACCGGATCAGCGCGATTTCGAGAGTGCGAATCTCATCCCGCAGCCGCGCGGCACTCTCGAACTCCTCGCTCTCGATCGCCTTTTGCAGCTGCGCGCGCAGCGCGCCAAGGCTGACATCGCGCTCGAGCAACTCGGGATTCGGGACGGCATACGTACGGCCGACGTGCTGCGCGCTCCCATGCACGCGGCGCAAAAGATCTCTCAAGCTCTGCTCGAACGCGCCGTAGCAATGCGCGCAGCCCAGCCGCCCGCTCGCGCGAAAATCCTTCAGCGAGATGCCGCAGTAGGAACACTTGGTCGCGTCGCCGGGGAGCAGGAGTGCCTGCTGCTGCACCGCCTGGAGAAAATCTCCGAGCGGATGCTTCGGCATCGAAACCGTGGTCTCGATTCCGCGCTCGGCCGCGCACTTCTCGCACAGGTGGAGCTGCGTTACCGCATTCTCCACGATCTGCGTGAGGTTCAGAACGGCGTCGCGCTCGTGGCACTGGTCGCAAAGCATCAGACGGCTCCCATCGTACCTGAATTATCACCCAGGCGACCGTCAGCGAGAAGGAGCACACGCCCCGCGCGGGCGGCGAGCGAGCGGTTGTGCGTCACCACGACGAGCCCCAGCGCCATCTCCCGCGCGAGTTCCGCGAAGAGATCGTGCAGCGCCTCGGCGTTATGGTGATCGAGATTTCCCGACGGTTCGTCGGCAAGCAACAGCGGCGGCTGCATCGCAAGAGCGCGCGCGACAGCGGTGCGCTGCTGCTCACCACCCGACATTTCAGACGGACGGTGACTCAGGCGCTTCTCGAGCCCAACGCGCACGAGCAACGCTCGCGCGCGGTCGCGCGCCACCGCCGTCGGGCGGCCCGCGATTCGCAACGGCATCATGACGTTTTCGAGCGCCGAGAACTCTTTCAGCAAATGGTGAAACTGAAAGACAAAGCCGACGCTGCGATTCCGAAGCTCGGCGAGGGCCTCGTCGTCGAGAGCGGCGGCGCGTTCGCCGTTGAGGCGAACATCGCCAGAGGTCGGGCGTTCGAGCGCGCCGAGTACATGGAGCAGCGTGCTCTTCCCCGCACCGCTTGCGCCAATAATCGCGATCATCTCGCCGCGCGCGACGGAGAGATCGACGCCTTCGAGCACGCGCACTTCTCCGCCATCACCGCCGTGAAACACTTTCACGACGCCAGACGCTTCCAGCATCGGAGTCGCGACGGCCGGATCGAGAACGGAAGGCGGCGAGATCGTCATTCGCTGCGGATCGCTTCGATCGGATACAACCGCGACGCCTGAATCGCCGGATACAGCGTCGCGATCGTCGCGATCAGCACGCCAAGGACGACGATCATCACGACGTCGAGCACCTGCATCTGCACCGGAAGGTGATCGATGAAGTACACCGACGGATCGAGTGCAATCAGATGCCAGCGTCCGATCGCGACTCCCACGAGCAGGCCGATCCCAAGGCCAATGCCCGTGCCCACCACGCCGATCACCAATCCCTGCGCGAGAAAAATCCGCCGCACGGACGCCGACGGCAGTCCCATCGCCTTGAGGATGCCGATCTCGCGTGTTTTATCGCGCACAACCATCGTGAGCGTGCTCACGATGTTGAACGCGGCGACGATCACGATCAGGCTCAGGATGACGCTCATCCCGAGTTTCTCGAGCGACAGTGCCTTGAAGAGCGAGCTGTTCTGCTCGCGCCAGTCCATCGTGTGGTACGGGAAGTCGAGATGCATTCCCGCAGCGACCGCGGGCGCGGCGTCACGACTCGCGGCCTTCACTTCGAGTCCAGTAACGGCGCTATCGAGTCCGGCAAGCTCCTGCGCGGCAGGCATGTCGACGTACACGTACTTGTCGTCGTACTCGTACATCCCGGTCTCGAACACACCAGTGACTTCGAACTCAAACGTCCGCGGCACGATGAATCCCGTAACCGCATTCGTCTGCGCGCCAACCGAAGTGAGGAGCACGAGCTTCGTGCCGACGCTCGCGTTCATGCGATTGGCGATGAGTTTGCCGAGCACGGCGCCGCGATGCTTTCCATCCGCGCTCGCAAATCGAAAATTACCTTCGATCGCGTGCTCGCGAATCGTCGTGACTTGAGGGCCGCCCACTCCGACCGCTTCGATTCCCGCAACGGAGACACCCTCTGAATACGTGCCGGGATCTTTGCGCATCAGCGCCTGCGTGAGCACAAATGGTGCCGCAGCGACGACTCCGCTTTGCTTGCGCACGGTGTCGAGCAGCTGTTTCCAGTCGTTGATACGGAGCTCCTCACCGTATGCGAGCACCCGAATATCCGGACTGCCGACGAGGATCTTCTCGCGAAGATCCGTCTGCAGACCATTCATCACGCCAATGATCACGATCAGCGCGCTGACGCCGACGACAATCCCGCCGATCGCAATGACCGTGATGAACGAGAGCAGCCGCGAGCCGCGCCGGCTGCGCAGATAGCGCCAGGCGATCTCGAATTCGAGCCGCGAAAGCGGGCGCTTCATAGCGCGCTCACAGGGTTTTCACTCCGGGCGCATCGTCGGAAAGAGAATCGCGTCGCGGATGTGCGTCGTGCCAGTGAGGTACATGAAGAGGCGGTCCATGCCTATTCCTACCCCGCCAGTCGGCGGCATGCCGTATTCCATGGCGCGCAGGTAGTCCTCGTCGACTCCGCTGGCCTCGTCGTCACCTGCGGCCTTGAGCTTTGCCTGTGCCTCAAAGCGGCGGCGCTGATCAAGCGGATCGTTCAACTCCGAGAACGCGTTTGCGAGCTCCTTGCCGCGCGCGAAGAGTTCGAACCGCTCGGTGAGCGCAGGGTTGCCGCGTTTCGGTTTTGCGAGCGGTGAAAGTTCCAGCGGATAGTCGACGACAAATGTCGGCGTGTCGATTTTCGATTCGACGTGGAACTGGAACAGCTCGTCGAGCAGCTTCGGCCGCGAGAGCGTTCCGACTTTCTGAACGCCAACTTTCTCCGCGGCGGCGGCAAGCGCGCCCGTTTCCAACTCCATCACGTTCGGCACTCCCATCGCCTTACTCAGCGTCGTGAGCCAATCCAATCGCGGAAACGGCGGCTGAAAATCTGGAAGCGCTTCGCCCTTAGCCCCATCCACGCCCGTCACATTTCGCTCTTCGCCGAGCACGCGCGTCACGGCACCGTGCGCACAGACGAGCAGCTTCTCCACCCGCGTCATCATGATCTCGTAGTCCGCGTATGCCTCGTAGAACTCGAGCATCGTGAACTCGGGATTGTGCGTGCGGTCGATTCCCTCGTTGCGGAAATCGTGGCCAATCTCATACACGCGCTCGAGCCCGCCGACAATCAATCGCTTCAGGTAGAGTTCGTCCGCGATGCGCAGGTAGAGCGGCATGTCGAGTGCGGCATGATGCGTCGTGAACGGTCGCGCCGTCGCGCCGCCGTATAGCGGCTGCAACACCGGAGTCTCGACCTCGAGATAGTCGATGTCGTTCAAGAAGCCGCGGATCGCCGTGATCATCGCCGACCGCGCGCGAAAGAGGCGGCGCACTTCCGGGTGCACGGCAAGATCGGCGTAGCGCTGACGCGACCGCAGTTCGCCGTCAGAAAATGCGGAGTGCCGAACGGTCACGCCGTCGACGACCTCCTCTTTGCCGAACGGAAGCGGCCGCAGCGACTTCGAAAGCATCTGCACTTCTTCGACGCGCACGGTCACTTCACCGGTGCGGGTACGAAAGAGCACGCCGGTCACGCCGATAAAATCACCGAGATCAAAACAGTCGAGCACCGCGTACTGCGGCTCACCGATCTGGTCTTTCTTGAAGTACAGCTGCACGCGACCGCTCGGATCCATGAGATGTGCAAACGTCGTCTTGCCGTGCGCGCGCCACGCAACGATGCGACCTGCAACGCGCACTTTCGGACCTTCTGCGTTTTCTCCCTCGATCGCCGGCGGCATGAGCGCAACGGCGGCCGCGGCGAAATGCGAGCGGTCAAAGCCGTATGCAAACGGTTCGACGCCCAGGTTGACGAGCGCGTCGAGCTTATCGCGCCTCGCCTGCATGACGAAGTTTAAGTCGACTTCTCCACCCGGCGGTCCGACCGGCGTTTCTTCGCTCACGATTTTCCTCCGGCCGCGCCGGTCATCTTCAGGTATGCCTCGATGAACGGATCGATCGCCCCGTCCATCACTTTCTGAACATCGGTAATTTTCAGCTCCGTGCGGTGGTCATTCACCATCGTGTACGGCTGGAAGACATAGCTGCGAATCTGACTGCCGAATGTGACATCGGCCTTGTTCGCGTCGAGCTTTGCCTTCACCGCGGCCTGCTTCTCCGCTTCAAGCTGGTAGAGGCGATTCTTCAGCTGCTTCATCGCGGTCGCTTTGTTTTTTCCCTGCGACCGCTCCTGTTGACAGGTCACGACAATTCCCGACGGGATGTGCGTGATGCGAACGGCCGAGCTCGTCTTGTTGACGTGCTGTCCGCCGGCGCCCGATGCGCGAAACACATCCATCTTGATGTCGTCATCGCGGATTTCGATGTTGATCTCGTTGTCGACAACGGGATACACGAAGATCGACGCGAAGCTTGTGTGACGGCGCGCCTGCGAGTCGAACGGTGAGATGCGCACGAGACGGTGCACGCCCGCTTCGGGGTGCAGAAATCCATACGCGTACTGACCTTTGATCTCGAGCACCGCGCCCTTGATGCCGGCCTCTTCGCCATCGCTCATGTCGAGAATCTCGACTGAAAAGCCGCGGCGCTCGGCCCAGCGCGTATACATGCGCATCAGCATCTGCGCCCAATCCTGCGCTTCGGTGCCGCCTGCGCCCGCGGAGATTTCCACCTGCGCATCACGCCAGTCGTCGACACCCTGCAATAGCGACTTGAGCTTGAACGCGTCGGTTTCGTCGCGGATCGCGTTCGTCTCGCTCGCCACTTCAGCGATCATTTCGGGATCGGGATCGGCGTCGAGCAGCGCGTCCATCTCGAGCGCGCCCTGCACGCGAGTCCAGAGCTTGTCGTAGGGGTCGGTCCAGACTTTGATGGCTTTGGTGCGCTGCACCACTTCACGCGCGCGTTCCTGGTTGTTCCAGAACGCGCCGTCGGCCATTTCGGCCTCGAGAGTGGTCAGCCTTTCGCGCTTGCCGTCGAGGTCAAAGAAACCTCCGCAATTCCGTCAGGCGATCGGCGTCGGCTTTCAACGATTTTGTGCGCTCTGATTCGGCCATTGGAATTGAGGGAGGAGGTGTGAGGGAAAGATAATAGGGTGATGCAGGAGTTGAGTCTTCAGTCTAAGGTCTTGGGTCTAACGTCTGAAAACCCGCCGTTTGCGGTTCACGGCTGTGAACTGCTAACGGCGGGTTTTCAGACTCTAGACAGAAGACTCTAGACTTTAGACCAACTACCCTAAAAAATCTTCTTCCCCCCCGCCAGCACGTCGTTCAGCGCATCCTGAAAGTGCGTCGTGCTCTCGGCGAATTCCTTGCCGATTTGATCGACGTACTCTTCGTAACTCTTCTTGATCTCCTCGCGGAACAGCTGCTTTAGTGTGTTGTTCTTGATCCCTTCCTCACGCTTCTGCGGGAGATACGCGACCATATCCGAAACCAGCGCGCGTGCGAGGCGTTTGGCTTTCTGATTCGGATCGTTCGCGAGGAACGGATTCGGCGCACGCTTCGGCGCACCCGGCGCACCCGGCGCACCCGGCGCACCCGGCGCACCCGGCGCGGGGACGATCGGAGTCGGCGCCGTGACCTTGGAGACGGTCGCCTGCGGGATCGACGGTGTCGCCGGGATCACAGGTGTCGAAACAGGCGTTACGGCCGGTGGCACCGCAGCTGAGCCCAGCGGCGGTGTCGGCGCCATCGGTGCCGGCGGTGCCGCGGGCGGCTGCGGCTGCGGCCGCGGCGGGATGACCGGCGGAGCAAAAGGCTGAGAGGTGATCGTCCGCGGCTGCGTTACTCGCGGCGCGACCGGCGGGGTCGGAACCATCGGCGTCGGCCGCGCGGGCGCGGACGGCGGCGAAACGGGAGGCACGAACGGCATCGATCCCGATGCCCGCGGCGCCTGCATTGGGGGCTGCATTGAGCCTGGCGCCATCGTCGGACGCGCAGGCGCAAAGGGCGCGCGCGGCGGAGTGCTGCCGGTTACGCCAACGTTCGGGAACGGTCGCGGCGTACTGCCGGGCCCGGAGCCGGGCATCGGCGGAGCCATCGGCGGCACTTCCGGCCGCGGCACGGACGTTACGGGCGGCGGAACGGGCGGGGTAAATGCAGGGGTTGGTTCGCGCGGCGGAACGGCGGGCGTGAAGGCAGGCGTCGACGCGCGCGGCGGTACCGCCGGCGTGAACACCGGCGTCGGCGCGCGCGGCGGATCGACGGCGACAGCCTCGGGTTCGTCCGTTGCCACCGGTTCCGGCATCGCTTCAAAATCAGAATCGAAATCCGTCGGCGCGGCCTCTTCGATCAGCTCCATCGCCGGCGACGATTCGAGTTCGACCTCAACGGTCTCGACGACTTCGACCGTATCGACGGCCTCGAACTCCGGGAACGATTGAACCACCGGCGGAGGCGTGACGGCTTCGACTGTGAACGAAGGCGTCGACGGCATCGCCGGCGCAGACTCCGCGGCAGCACCGGCGGTCGCAAACTCCGGCGCGCTCACAGAAATCACGCCGCCGCAAACATAGCAGCGCGCGCGTACGCCGCCGAGCGGCACCTTCGCGGGGTCGACTCGAAAAATCGAGCGGCAATCAGGACACGTGACGTTCACTGCTCCTCCGCAATGGTCGCCGCGTCGACCGCATCGATCGACAACGGCTCATCATCCGACGTGTCGCCGCGACGGTCGATCGTGAACACCGATCCCGGCAGCGTTTTCGCATAACTCTTCATCTCGGTCGCGAGTTCACTCACCTGTGCAGCGTGCGTGAACTTGCGACGTTCGTTCGTCACCACTCCGATCGAAACCGTCATCAGCGGCACCTTGTGCAGCGCGCCCCGGCGGTCCTTACCAAAATAATACCCGGCACGGCGATCCTGCTCGGAATACTGAAACGGAATCAGCGCGTCGAACGTTCCAACGATCTCCGCGCACGTCTCCTGGACCTGCTCGATCGGCATCACAAAAAGAAAATCGTCGCCGCCGATATGCCCGACAAACGCCGCGTCCTCACACGTGCCCTTCACCACATCGTGCAGGATGCGCGAAAGAATTCGAATGACACGATCGCCGTCGTAATAGCTGTAGCGATCGTTGTATTCCTTGAAGTGATCGAGGTCGGCGTAGCAGACGGCGAACAGCTCCCCCGCCTCGAGACGCTCGAGAATATTGGCCTCGATCTCAGTCGTCCCCGGCAACCGCGTCGACGGATGCACATGCGTGTCGCGATCGGAGCGGCGCAGCATCGCCGAGAGACGGAGCGACACGTCGACCGCGGAGAGTCCGTCGCGCAGTACTTCGTCAGCGCCGGCATCAAATGCCGCGGTGAACGACGTGTCGTCGTTTCGCGTGCATACCACCACCGGCACGATCCCCGTGTACGAATCACCCTTGAGACGCGCGCACCCTTTCAGCGCCGCAACAGGATGCGTGCGCGCGTCGATGACGACCAGCCGCGGGCGGCTCCGCAGCGCGGCGGACAGTAACTCGTCCGATGCGCTCACGGTGGCCAGCGGAAACTGTTGCGCCTCAAGCCAGCCGCGCACGGAAACCGGGAGCGGCTGACCATCGGGCGCGAATATAAATGCGGTCGTTAGCGCCACTCACTCCGCCCAGCGAAGGGTATCGGCGCAAGATAGGTATCGCCGCCGAGGGTGTCAAACAACGAGACAGCAGGCACTTGCATCACTTCACCGGCCTGTCGACGGGCGCCCAAACGGCGCCCACGGGATTGTCGCGGAAATCGACTTCGGAGCACCCGGCGCGCCGAGTTCGCCGTGAACCCGCAGCGTGACGTACGCGTCGACCATCGACAGCAAATGATTGGCGAGCATGATCCCCAGCTGCGTGCGCGCATCGCGGGCCGCCTGATTCCGCACCCCGATCTCCTGCACGTACACGTCCTGCTCCAATTGCGCGTTCCGCCACGAAAATCGATACTGCGGCTGAATCGCGCGCGCGGTATAAAACGCGAACGCGAGACGATACTCGCTCGACGAGGGATCCGGCTGAACGTTCGGATTCGTCCAATATGTTTGCCGCGCGAGGAGCCACGCCGCGCCGTTGTACGTCGTGATGTCGACTTCAGGCGTGAACGTTCCGCCCGGCGTGAGGTTGAACACGCCGCTCTCTATATAGTGCTCCATGATCTCGTAATACGCCCATGTGCCCGTGGGCCGGTCACCGGGGAAAAGCGAGCGCGCAACATTGCTGGCGAGCGCCTGGTAACGCGCCGTCGACCGCTGCTGCTGCGAGTGCTGATCGAGATAGCCGAGGAAGGCCCACACATCCACCGCGAGATAGGCGACAAAGCGGTTCTGGCCGAGCAGCGCCTGACCTGTGCCCGGGAGCGCGGCAGAAGCGAGCGGCACCCACCACGATGAATCGCGGCGCGGAATCGAGATCGGGCCGAGGCGAATTCGTTTCGGCGCACTCGGCGTGGAATCGGCTGGGGTGACCGTCTGTCCACGCGCGCAGACCGGTCCGACGGCGATGCAAGCGACCATGGCGAAAATCAGCGCGCGCCGGACGGACATCAGAACTGGTAGCGCAGCGTGAGGTACGTCGGCGGCTTCCCCGCGTCAGAGGAGAACCCACCGAATCCGCGTGCAAAATCAATCGAGAGTCCGCCGCGGCGCGCGCCGAAGCCGACAGCGGCGCTGGCGCCGTCGCCGCTGCCACCGAGCACGCCGAGTCGAACGAAAAAAGTCTTTTTATAAACGAGTTCGCCGCCTGCGCGCAGTGCGGCGGCGCTCAGCGAGAAATTCTCGACAACTTCCGCGCTGACGTGAAGTTCGGCGTCTGGAATACTCTTCTCGATGTTCGGCACGAGATACGACGCGCCGAGGTGAATCCGCGTCGGCAGCGGATCGGACTGCGGCGCGTCATTCACCTGCAACTTCAGTCCGGCGTCGCGGATATCGAAACCGAGCGTCAGCCGGCGCGCTTTGTCGACGATCGCCTGCACACCGATATCGACGGCGTTCGTCGACGCACTGAACGCGGCGACGTTCACGCACGCGCCGCTGCAGTCGACGCGCTCTTGCACGAATTTATACGTCACACCGGCGCTGATGCGCGAACCGAATGTCGCGGCGTAGGTCGCGGCGACGACATAATCGCGCAGGTAGATCGTGCCGATCACGCTCGATCCGGTTGCGTCGGTCTCGTCTTGCTGGCCGTAGTTCACGAGGTACGCCGTCGCGCCGATCACACCCGCCTTCCCCGCCGGCACGACAAGATTGAGCGCATCGCCGGTCGCGATGATCGTCTGCGAATGATTGATCGAGAGTTCGGTCTGCGTCATCCGGGCGATACCCGCCGGATTCGCCCACAGCGACTCGCCGCCGATATCCGATGCGACGACCGCCTGCCCGAGCCCGACTGCACTCGCGCCGACGGGTACGAGCAGAAAGAGCGCGCCCTCGGGCGAGACCGAACCCTGCGCGCTGGCAGCCACGGGTGCCAGGAAGGGCACCGTGCAGAGCAGCGCGATCCAGACGGCGCGCGTCAGCTGCGGTACGCGACGCTGCACGTTAGAGCGGCGTTGCCTCGTCGACGAGCATCACCGGGATGTCGTCGCGCACCGCATAGCGCAGCTTGCAGGCGTGACAATCGAGCGCTGATTCGCGCTCGTGATATTCGAGCGCGCCCTTGCAGCGCGGGCAGACGAGAATTTCGAGAAGGCGTGGGGCAAGCGTCATGGCGGGGGTCTGCGGTGTTTTTCCAGGTGGGTGATTCAGTCGACGTGATAGCCGAGTCGTCTCAGTGCGGCGGAGTCGCGACGCCAGTTGGCGAGCACTTTCACGTGAAGGTCGAGGTACACCGGCGATCCGAGCAGTGTTTCGATCTTGGCGCGCGCGCGCGTGCCGATGGACTTGATGCGCGACCCGCCGGCGCCGATGAGAATGCGTTTTTGGCTGTCGCGCTCGACGTGGAGCACTGCTCGAATGTACACCGGCGAGCGCGATTCACGGAACTCCTCGATCTCGCAGGCAACGCTGTACGGCACCTCGTCGTCGAGCTGCTCGAGTGCGGTCTCGCGAATCATCTCCGAGGCGAAGAAGCGCATGTTCTGCGTGCTGAGATCTTCGTCGTTGTAATAGAACGGATGTTCGGGCAGGAGTTCGCGGACGCGGGCAAGAAGTTCGGGGACGCCCTCACCGGTAAGCGCCGAGATAACCATTGCGCCGGGGTTTTCGGTGACGAGCGCTGACTTGCGGCCATCGATGAGCCGGTCGGCCTTGTTGAAGACGAGAACGATCGGCGCGCGCAGCGTCGATCCCGCGGTGTCGACGGCGAGACTCGCGGCTTTGGCGAGCGTCTCGACGATTCCCTCGAGTGCGTCTATCAGGTGTACGATGACGTCGGCATCGCGGAGTGCGGCGAGCGACGATTCCTGCATTGATTTTTGGAGCTCGTACGCCGGTTCGAGCAAACCCGGTGTATCAAGCAGAATGATTTGCGAATCGGCGTCGGTGATGAGCCCGACGACACGCTCACGCGTCGACTGCGGTTTGGGGCTCGTGATGGCGAGCCGCTGACCGACGAGACGATTGAGGAGCGTGGATTTCCCGGCGTTGGGTCTTCCCGCGACGGTGACGGTGCCGGCTTTTGTCATCTATGAATTAAGACGATTAGGTGCGAATGTATGGAACGGGTAACTACGGCGACTGGTGACTGGCGACGAGTTGGAGTGGCGGCGACGAGCGAGGAGTGGGCGAATGATTCGAGGCGCAACCAAGAGAGCGATGTTGGTGCTGGCGTTTTGTTCGGCGGCCTGCGCGCGGCATCGGGCGGCTGACGTCGCGGCGCATCCTGTGCCGCCCCCTGCACCGCTCCCGTCCCCGGCGGCGGCCTCCGCGGCACATCCTGCAATTACCACTGAGGCGCAGACGATTGCGCCCGAGCTGGCATCGGCGATCGGGGCTCGGGTGGCGGATCTCAAGGCGCGCGGCGGCGTGTGCGAGGAATACGGCGAGGTTCTCGAGAGCGCACTGGCGACTGGGCGGATCACGCTGCGGCCGTACATGTGGCGCGTTGACGGGAATCTGGCGTCGGCGCAGGGCGAGTCGACGGGTGAGATGACGATTGCACGGGATATCGACTCACTGAATGTTGGCGTGCGGCGGCTCGACGATGTGCTGCGGAGTGCGGAGCATGAGGCGGCGCACATTGCGTTGCGGATAGCGTCTGGGGATCCGGTTCGGGAGGCGCGGGTGGATGAGCGGGTGAATGGTTGCAGGAGCGCTCTGCCGCGGTGAGGGGACGGATCGTTCGGTTTTCAGTGCCGAGTTGAGTCTTGAGTCTAGGGTCTTGTGTCTAGCGTCTGACCACCCGCAGTACGCCGTTCAGAGCTGTGAACCGCGAACAGCGGGTTTTCAGACGTTAGACGGAAGACCTTAGACTGAAGACTTAAAAACGACAAAGCCCCAGCCAAAATCTGGCTGGGGCTTTGTAAAAGGTGCCGGCGACGGCCTACTCTCCCGCGATCTCTCAATCGGAGTACCATCGGCGCTGTAGGGCTTAACGATCGTGTTCGGAATGGGAACGAGTGTGGCCCCTACGCTCTGGTCGCCAGCGTATTCATCGAAGTTAATTCGACAATGGGTATTGGGTAGTGTTCGAAGGGACGTCAGGCCTGCGCTCTCGCGCGGACCTGCGAATCCTGATTAGATCGTGCGAAAAATCTGCGGCGTTTGTATTCCAGCCCCCAGGACTTTCCGAAGAAAGTAGAGGGGGGAGTAGTCAAGCCGCACGGGCGATTAGGACCGCTGCGCTTGGAGGAGATTGCTCTCCTTCCACGTGCGGCCTATCGACGTAGTGGTCTCCTACGGCCCTTCAGGGTGCTCGAAGCACCAGGGAGAATTCATCTTGGGGACAGCTTCCCACTTAGATGCTTTCAGCGGTTATCTGTGCCAGCCATCGCTACCCGGCGTTGCACCTGGCGGTGCAGCCGGGACACGAGCGGGCTGTCCGACTCGGTCCTCTCGTACTAGAGTCCGCGCCCCTCAATTCTCCAACGCCCACGACGGATACAGACCGAACTGTCTCACGACGTTCTGAACCCAGCTCATGTACCACTTTAACCGGCGAACAGCCGGACCCTTGGGACCTTCTCCAGCCCCAGGATGTGATAAGCCGACATCGAGGTGCCAAACCGCGCCGTCGATGTGAACTCTCGGGCGCGATAAGCCTGTTATCCCCAGCGTACCTTTTATCCGTTGCGCGATAGCCGATCCACACCGGGCTACCGGATCACTACGGCCCACTTTCGTGGCGGCTCGAGCCGTCGCTCTCGCCGTCAGGCTCCCTTGTGCCGTTACACTCTAAAGCGCGAGTACCGACCGCGCTGAGGGAACCATGCGCGCGCCTCCGTTACTTTTTCGGAGGCGACCGCCCCAGTCAAACTGCCCACCTGCCACGGTCCCAGCCTAGGTTTGCTAGTACGTGGTGAGGACGTTACAGGAGCCAGGGTGGTATTTCACTGTTGCCTCCGCCCGAGCTAGCGCCCGGGCCTCAACGGCTCCCACCTATGCTACACAGTCACGTGCGACGTCCAATGGCAAGCTACAGTAAAGGTGCATGGGGTCTTTTTGTCCTGTCGCGGGGACTCGGAATCCTCACCGAGACTGCAATTTCGCCGAGCACGTGGTCGAGACAGTGCTCAAGTCGTTACGCCATTCGTGCAGGTCGGAACTTACCCGACAAGGAATTTCGCTACCTTAGGACCGTTATAGTTACGGCCGCCGTTTACCGGGGCTTCGGCTCAATGCTTCGCCTTGCGGCTAACATCTCCCCTTAACCTTCCGGCACCGGGCAGGCGTCAGTGTGTATACGGCGCCTTGTGCGGCTTGGCACACACCTGTGTTTTTGCTAAACAGTCGCTTGAGCCGATTATCTGCGACCCTTCGCAGCGACCGGCGCGAGGCCGGCTACCGCAAAGGGCATCCCTTCTTCCGAAGTTACGGGATCATTATGCCGAGTTCCTTGACCACGTTTCACTCGTTCACCTTAGGCTACTCGCCTTGCCCACCTGTGTCGGTTTACGGTACGGACGTCTGCAGCAATCCCGAACAGAGCTTTTCTTGCCAGCCGACTCTACGCGACTCGAGCTTGGGTTGCCCCGCGCTCTCGTACTCCACTCTCGGTTACCCTACGGTGTTGAACGACCAATCCACAAGGTCGCTCGCGCTTCGTTTCTGGGTCCCTCTGTCGTTGCTAACTCGCTGCAGGCGGGGCCGGAATATTGACCGGCTGTCCATCGACTACGCCTTTGGGGCCTCGCCTTAGGGTCCGCCTCACCCTGCGCTGATTGCCATGGCGCAGGAATCCTTGGGCTTACGGTGTGCGGGGTTTTCACCCGCATTTGCGCGTACTCATTCCGGCATCCTCACTTCTGTACGCTCCACGGCTCGTTTCCACGACCGCTTCACGGCAGTACAGAACGCTCCCCTACCCCTCTGACAAAGTCAGAAGGCCAAGCTTCGGCGGTCCGCTTAATCCCGACCATTCTCGGCGCATTCACGCTGGACTAGTGAGCTATTACGCACTCTTTAAAGGAATGGCTGCTTCTAAGCCAACCTCCTAGTTGTCACGGCACGAACACATCCTTCGCTATACTCAGCGGACACTTTGGGGCCTTAGCTGTGGCTCTGGGTTCTTTCCCTCTCGCCGCTGGACATTATCGCTCAGCGACTGCCTCCCGAGGTCCATTTGACAGGTATTCGGAGTTTGGTTGGGGTTGGTAGCAGCTACGCCGCCCCGCGCCCATCCAGTCGCTCTACCTCCTGCAAACACGCCTCGAGGCTCTACCTCAATAGATTTCGGGGAGAACCAGCTATCTCCAGGCTTGATTGACCTTTCACCCCTACCCACAAGTCATCCGAGCGGTTTTCAACCCACACCGGTTCGGGCCTCCACTAAGTGTTACCTCAGCTTCACCCTGCTCATGGGTAGATCGCCCTGGCTTCGGGTCGTACGCCCAGCAACTTAGCGCCCTCGTTACAGGACTCGCTTTCGCTGTGGCTCCGCTGGATACCAGCTTAGCCTCGCTGCTGAGCAGTAACTCGCCGGATCATAATGCAAAAGGCACGCAGTCAGTCGTGACACGAGCAAGCTCGTGCCCAACCTCCTACCGCTTGTAAGCAAGTGGTTTCAGGATCTCTTTCACTCCCCGCACTGGGGTGCTTTTCACCTGTCCCTCACGGTACTCGTTCACTATCGGTCACACGAGAGTCTTTAGCCTTGGAGGGTGGTCCCCCCAGCTTCACGCCCGATTACTCGAGTCGGGCGTTACTCAGGAACTCCACTACGCACAGTTCATCGCTTTTGCATACCGGGCTGTCACCGTCTATGGCGCCCCATTCCAAGGGACTTCTGCTTGCTTCTCCGTACGCGTGCGTGGGTCCTACAACCCCGCGGCCACAAGGACCTCGGTTTGGGCTCTACCCGTTTCGCTCGCCGCTACTTCGGGCATCTCGGTTGATTTCTCTTTCCACAGGGTACTTAGATGTTTCAGTTCCCCTGGTTAGCTCTCCTTGCGGAGTGGCTGCCATCGCTGACAGTCGGGTTTCCCCATTCGGGCATCTTGGGATTATCGCGTGTGTGCCGCTCCCCCAAGCTTATCGCAGCTTACCGCGCCCTTCATCGCCTTCGTGTGCCCAGGCATCCTCCACTTGCTTTCTGTTGCTTGACTACAAAATCGTCAAACAGATTACGCGCGATCTACTCGAGTGATACAATGAAATTGTGTCACTAGTGTTGATTCGTTATTCCCACGAACACTACCCAATTCCATTGTCAAAAAGCGTTTGTCATGCGCGATCGCCCCGGTGTTTTTGCGGAGCTCCTGCCAGACAATTTTTGTTCGAAGGTCTCGTTCGGTTTGCACCTATGAGACCAACAAAGCCCATGCGCACATCGCTGTGTAGGCACAGGCCAGAAAAATTGAACGTGAGATCAGGGTGTGGAAGCGAGCGACTATCCGGTAGCGCTTTCGTACCGACATCCGAAGATGAAGGCCTACTCGCTGCTCCGTTAAGGAGGTGATCCAGCCGCAGGTTCCCCTACGGCTACCTTGTTACGACTTCGCCCCAGTCACTGCGCTCGCCTTAGGCGGCTTGGCCCCTTGCGGGTTCCGGCACCGACTTCGGGCGCTCACAGCTTCCATGGCGTGACGGGCGGTGTGTACAAGGCCCGGGAACGTATTCACCGTGGCGTAGCTGATCCACGATTACTAGCGATTCCAGCTTCATGTAGTCGAGTTGCAGACTACAATCCGAACTGAGGCCGAGTTTGGGGATTGGCTCCCCCTCGCGGGTTCGCGACCCTCTGTCTCGGCCATTGTAGCACGTGTGTAGCCCTGGACGTAAGAGCCATGATGACTTGACGTCGTCCCCACCTTCCTCCGGTTTGGCACCGGCAGTCCCTCCAGAGTCCCCGGCATTACCCGCTGGTAACTGGAGATGAGGGTTGCGCTCGTTGCGGGACTTAACCCAACATCTCACGACACGAGCTGACGACAGCCATGCAGCATCTGTGCTGGAACTCCGAAGAGGGGCTCACGTTTCTGCGAGCTTTCTCCAGCATGTCAAGCCCAGGTAAGGTTCTTCGCGTTGCGTCGAATTAAACCACATGCTCCACCGCTTGTGCGGGCCCCCGTCAATTTCTTTGAGTTTCAGCCTTGCGGCCGTACTCCCCAGGCGGGGTACTTCATGCGTTAGCGCCGGCACCCAGGGGGTCGCTCCCCCAGACACCTAGTACCCATCGTTTACGGCGTGGACTACCAGGGTATCTAATCCTGTTTGCTCCCCACGCTGTCGCGCCTCAGTGTCAGCAGTAGCCCAGCAGGCCGCCTTCGCCACCGGTGTTCTTCCGGATCTCTACGCATTCCACCGCTACACCCGGAATTCCACCTGCCTCTACTACGCTCGAGCAAAACAGTCCGCATGGCAGACACGGGGTTGAGCCCCGGGCTTTCACCACACGCTTATCTCGCCACCTACGCGCCCTTTACGCCCAGTGATTCCGGACAACGCTCGCACCCTCTGTATTACCGCGGCTGCTGGCACAGAGTTAGCCGGTGCTTCCTCACCCGGTACCGTCAATCTCCTCGAAAGGAGAGTTTCGTCCCGGGCAACAGTGGTTTACACCCCGAAAGGCTTCATCCCACACGCGGCGTCGCTGCGTCAGACTTTCGTCCATTGCGCAATATTCCCCACTGCTGCCTCCCGTAGGAGTCTGGGCCGTGTCGCAGTCCCAATGTGGCTGGCCATCCTCTCAGACCAGCTACCCGTCGATGCCTTGGTGGGCCGTTACCCCGCCAACTAGCTGATAGGTCGCGAGCTCCTCGATCTCCCCCGGAGGTTTCTTCTCAAGGGGACTCCCCCTCGAGAACGTATGCGGTATTACCCGGCCGTTGGGCCGGCTATCCCCCAGAGATCGGCAGATTGCTCACGTGTTACGCACCCGTTCGCCGGTTGCCCTTGCGGGCCCCCGTGACTTGCATGTGTTAAGCACGCCGCCAGCGTTCGTCCTGAGCCAGAATCAAACTCTCCAATGGTTGCAAGATTCTTGATTAGCTCTCCAAACAAACACTGTCACGCTGTCGCGTGACAGCGCTATTCGGAATCACATAAAAATGTTCAGGTCTAACCTCTCGCCGTGCGCCTGAATGCACACGGGTCAAAAAGGTCGCCTCACACACCCTTATGATCTCACGTTCAATTATCAAATAGCTCGTTCAACTGACCGCTTTTAGCGGTAGCCTCCCAACATACTTAGCGTGTCTATTTCTCGTCAAGTGGCTCGCGCAACTTTTTCGAGATTTTTTTGCCCAGAGACACGAAGCGGGCCTCGCGGCCCACTGGGCACTTCCTGACCCCGTTGCGTCACCTATTTCCAAACAGGCTTCACTTCTGGGACAGGAAGGGAAACGTAGCGATGATGTTACGATTGTGCAAGCCCTCACGCAGAGCGAAAATCAGCACGTCCATCACCGCGCGCGCCATCTCTCACACAGAGCTCCCACAACAGAAAAATGATCAAAGATTTCAAAGCATTCATCCTCCGCGGCAGCGTCGTCGATCTCGCCGTCGGCGTCATCATCGGCGCAGCATTCGGATCGATCGTGAAGTCGCTCGTCGACGATATCCTCATGCCGCCAATCGGACTCATCACCGGCGGCATCAACTTCGCCGATAAATTCGCCGTCCTAAAAGAAGGCTCGAGAGCCGCCGGTCCCTACGCATCGATCGCCGCCGCGAAAGCCGCCGGCGCCGTCACCCTCAATTACGGCCTCTTCGTCAACACAATCGTCACGTTCATCATCGTCGCGGCGTGCGTATTCCTCGTGATTCGCATGGTCGCGAGACTCGAAGCGCCGGCACTCACCGCAATCGTCGCGCCTCCCGCGACAAAAGACTGCGCGTTCTGCGCGATGGGAATTCCGCTCGCAGCCACACGCTGTCCACACTGCACGTCGCAGCTCTAGCAAATGAAAAGCCCCGGAGCATGTCAGCTCCGGGGCTTTCAACGGCACACTGCGAAATGAAAGGCAGGCAAATCACGACCGAAAAATGCGCCCTGAAGGAATCGAACCTTCAACCTAGTGATTAAGAGTCACTTGCTCTGCCAATTGAGCTAAGGGCGCTCGCCTTTTACTAACGCACACCAACGCCTTTCCGTACAACTTCGCAAGGCGCGCCAGGAGGGAATCGAACCCCCGACCTGGAGCTTAGAAGGCTCCCGCTCTATCCAACTGAGCTACTGGCGCCTGATCAGACGAGATCTTCTTCGCTCTTTCGCTTCTTGCTTTCGATCGCTCCCGATCGGGGCGACTGGATTCGAACCAGCGACCTCCTGCTCCCAAAGCAGGCGCGATACCGGGCTACGCTACGCCCCGCGAACCGAAGAGGGAATGTTAGTCGGACGCACAGATCAGGTCAACAACGAGTGGCGAGATCAGTGATGAGAGGGGAGAAACATACGGCGAGTGAACTGTTAACCACTAACCGTTGGTCGGTTAACCACAGTATGAAAATTAGTCCGGGCCACGAACCGTTTCGAAGCGGTTCGTGGCCCGGACGAATTCTTTCACCTTGGTTAACCGACCAACAGTTAGTCGTTAACAGTGCACTCGTCGTTCACTTTTCAGAGCGAAAACGCTCGAGCACCGCACCAACCGCGCGCGCCCGATGACTCACAAACTCCTTCTCCTCGCGCGTCGCCTCACCAAACGTTTTTCCCAATTCCTCACTGTAGAAAAACGGATCGTACCCAAATCCATCATCCCCTCTCGGCGATTCCAAAATCGCGCCGCCGCACGCGCCGCGTGCGTGCCATTCGCCGCCGGCGGTCTTGATCGCTGCGACGCACACGTAACCTGCGCGGCGATCCGTCACGCCGCGAAGCGCGTCCATCAACTTCGAATTGTTTGCGTCGTCGAGTGGCTGTCCTTCGAGTGTGCTTCCCGAATAGCGCTTGCTCTTCACGCCGGGAGCTCCACCGAGCGCGCGCACTTCGAGGCCAGAGTCGTCCGCTAAAACGAGCGGCGGCGCGTCCGCACCGAGCGACGCGGCTCGCGCGAAATAATAGCGCGCCTTCGCCATCGCATTTTCCTCGAACGTCTCGAATGACTCAACTGAATCCTCCTCCGGATCCAGCGCGATTCCAAGATCGTCGAGCGTCAGCGGATCGAACCCCGCGGCCCGCAGCATCGGCCCGAGTTCGCGCAACTTTCCCGCGTTGCGCGTCGCCAGAAGTAGCCTCACAACAGTCGCCGCGTGCTCACGCCAGAATTCAGAGCGCGCTCACGGGCCAGCGGGCGCGCTCAAAACCGCCTGCTGCGCCGCATCCAGCTCGCCGATCGACTTCACCGCAGCGCCAATCAGACTATCGAGCTGCGCGCGATCGAACGTGCCGTGCTCACCGGTGCCCTGCACTTCCACGAATCCGCCGGTGCTGCTCATCACAACATTCATATCCACCTCGGCGCGCACATCCTCGACGTACTCGAGATCACTGCGCACCTCGCCATCGATCACGCCAACACTCACCGCCGCGACACGCCGCTTCACTGGAGAAACCTTGATCCGCTTGGTCTTCACCATCCAGTCGAATGCGTCAACCACCGCAACACACGCGCCGGTGATCGCCGCCGTACGCGTACCGCCGTCGGCTTGGAGCACATCACAATCCACCTTCAGTGTGAACTCACCCCATTTGAAATCATCGATCATCGCGCGAACACTGCGGCCGATTAGTCGCTGAATCTCCTGCGTGCGCCCACCCACCTGCTGACGCTCGCGCGGCGTGCGCGTCTGCGTCGCGCGCGGCAGCATCGAATACTCGGCGGTGAGCCATCCCTCGCCCTTCCCTTTCTTCCAGCCGGGAACGCCGTCTTCCACGCTCACCACGCAAAGCACACGCGTGTTCCCGAAGGCGATCAGACACGATCCCTCGGCGTACGGTGCCGCGCCGCGCTGCATCGTCACCGGGCGCATCGAACCCGCCGCGCGCGTGCCACGGCCAGCGCTGCCAGCCTTGATTGAATCAGCCACGAAGTTTCTCTATCGTCGAAGTTGTCGAATGACCCGGCGTGACCGGAATGATCACCACACGGCCGCCGCGAGCGGTGACGTCGGCAGCGCCGACGACGTTGTCCGGAGTATAGTCGCCGCCCTTGACGATCACATCGGGCTCGAGCGCACGCACGAGCTCCAACGGCGTGTCCTGATCGAAGACGACAACGGCATCGACCATCTCGAGCGCCGCAAGCACATAAGCACGATCGCCTTCAGAGCGCACGGGACGCTCCGGTCCTTTGCCGAGGCGTCGCACCGATGCATCGCTGTTCAACGCGACGACGAGATGCCTCCCTTCCGCGCGCGCGCCGAGGAGCACGTCAATGTGCCCGGGGTGCAGAAGGTCGAACACGCCGTTCGTAAATACAACCGGACCGCGCACTGCGCGCCGCCATTCGCGCGCCGATTCCCACGACATGATTTTCCGGCGCGGATCCAGGCTCGCGCCCGGGTCATCGTGGGTCAGAAGGTCCCCGTCGCATTCGGGTTGAATTTGAATTCTCTCACCTGACCCGGCAGCTCGATGTGCACGCTGTAGTTCGCGTAGATGAAAATGTCGTGCTTTCCGCGGCGAACGATGACGTTGTTCGCCGGCTCGGGGAGGCCGAGCGAATCCGCGTATTCGGCGATGCGTATTTTGATGTCGGAGTCGGTGCTATGCACGGCGAATTTCGCCTCGCTCTTCATCCGATCCTGATAGCGATAAAAATTCAGGTACGCTTCACCGATATTAAATCCGAAATAGCCGATCGCGGTGACGATCAGCAACATCAAGAGACAGCCTATGCGGCCTGCGCCGCGGCGTGCTCTGACCTGTCTCACCAATTTGATTGCGCTCCTTGGATGATTCCGGTGACAATCTTGTCGATGGCCTGCTTTCGACCGGACGCTTCACCGCCCTCGGGGTAGTCGCCTGTCTCCGTGATATCCATCGGCCTGCCAAGCACTCTATTGTGAATCTGGTCGAAGATTTCCACGTGAACAACGATCTTCAATTGCCGCCGCGACGACGTTGCCTGCGCGGGATTCGCGCTGAACCCCGTCGCCGCGTCCAGATCATAACTGACGATCTTCCCCCTCACGACGGCACTGGCCTTGTCCTCACCGGCCTCTTTCAGGCCGAGTTTTGAACCGAACGAACTCCGCAGCGCCTCGTTCAGCTCGTGCTGCAGCTCCGGAGACGCGGTCTCATTATCGAACGGGATGATCGCGACGCTCTTGATGTCCGTCGGCAGGCCGCCTCCGCTCAGGCTGTACGGGAAACGGCAGCCCGCGACCAACAATGCCCCCAGCACCAGAGCGATCACTCCGGGCCGGCGCATCAGCCGCTGACCGCCTGCAAGCGTGAACGAATATCAACGGGCATGGAGATCGGCCGGCCTTCGGTTGAGATGGAAATCAGCGACGTGCGCGCCGTGGCGAGACGATGCCCGCTCGCCGCATTCGTGAGCAAATACTCGAACGTCACCTGACGCGAGCGCACATCCGTCAGCGTAGTCGCGATGCGCACGACGTCGTCATAGCGCGCGCTCGCATGCAGCCGCACACTGTAGTCGATCACGGTCAGCGCGATACCGCCCTTTTCCATGTCCGAGTAGCTCATGCCGTGCTGGCGCATGAAATCCGTGCGCCCAACTTCACACCAGATCAGGTAGTTGGTGTGATACACCACCTGCATCTGGTCGGTTTCCGCGTAGCGCACGCGAATTTCAGTCGTGGTCGTAGGCACGAGAGCAAGTAA
Organism: uncultured Gemmatimonadota bacterium; assembly: GCA_903910555.1. Classification (GTDB taxonomy): domain Bacteria; phylum Gemmatimonadota; class Gemmatimonadetes; order Gemmatimonadales; family Gemmatimonadaceae; genus Fen-1231. Next base: position 190,821 of record CAIVZZ010000015.1, read on the forward strand.
TTCCGTCGCGGCTGCTTTGTAAAGGATCGCGCGGGCTGATAGGTTCTCCCGATGCTTCACGGTCCCTGCTTCGTACTCTCCGACGCGCACCTCGGCCCGGCTCCGGCCGAGGCCGAAACGTCGTTGCTGGCGCTCTTGGAGCGTGCGAAGACCGAGGCGAAGACCGTCATCCTCAACGGCGACATGTTCGACTTCTGGTTCGAATGGAAGCACGTGATGCCGCGCGTGGGGTTTCGCGCACTCGCAGCAATCGCGGCGCTCCGTGAATCGGGTGTCGAAGTGCTGTGGATCGCCGGCAACCACGACTGCTGGGGCGGAGAGATTCTCACACGTGACGTCGGCGTTACGTACCACGTGGGCCCGTGGGCCGGGACGATTGCCGGGTGGAAGGTGCTGATCGAACATGGCGACGGGCTTCGCGACAAAGAGGACGCGCCGTACCGCCGCCTTCGCGCGGTGCTGCGCAACCCGTTCGCGATCTGGCTGTTTCGCTGGCTCCACCCGGACGTCGCGACCTGGATTGCATTGCGCACGTCGCACACGAGCCGGAACATGCGGCCGCGCGATCGTGGAGAAGGGCTCGCGCGCGTCGCGATGGAGCGGCTTGCCGCTGATAAATCGCTGCAGCTATTTCTGTACGGGCATTCGCACGAGGCGGTGATCGGAGAGCATGCGACGGGCGGCCTCTTCGCGAACCCGGGCGCGTGGATGGACGCGCCGACGTTTCTGCGGATCACCGATGAGAAGCTTGAGCTCGTGGACCTTCACGCTGGCACGCCGGGCGGCGTGCGCGTGATCACGGACCGTCAAAAGAGCGCTATCGGACGCTGATCGAAAAACTCAGCGCCGCGCCACCGCCTTTCAACGGCGTCGCACGCATGCCGAGGTGCTGCGGGAGGTCCCAGAGATTCGCCGCGACGAATGCGTCAGCACCCGAGAACAGGTGATTGAACAGAATCACCGCCACCCAGTCTTCCACGTGCAGCGCGCGTGCGCGCACGAGTTGCGGGGTGTATGTGGTCTGCGCCCACGTCGAAACGACCGGCTTGCCCGTAGCGGGGTCACGCGACGCCAGTCCGGTGGCTGGATCGATCGCGTAGGTCTGCGGAACCGAATCGCCGACAAACGCTTTTGCGATGCGCTCGTCATCCGCCGAGCGACGGAGGAGTGCCCATGACATCGCTTCGATCATAAAGAAAACGGCGCCCGTGTACTTTCGATCGAGCGCGGCCTGCCCCATTCCCGGCACGAGTGCGGAATAGATGAACGCGCGCCGCGGCGTGATTGGCGGCGCGATGAATGACTTGAGCTCCCGCTTCGGCGCGGCAACGGTGTCGGACGCTGTCGCCTTAAATGCGGGGGTGCTGTCGGGTTTGGTTGGCAGCTGCGCCGCTGCGGTGGACGCAGCGCACAGGGTTACCGAAAGCGCGCGCAACAGTGCACCCCACGGCGTGCTCCGCCGCGCAGCGCCGGCTGGCGGGAGCGTATGGGAATCGAACCCACCCAACCCGACGTCGTCAGGTCGCATCAGTTTTGAAGACTGAGCCATTCACCAGAATGAGAACGCTCCCGCACGTCGCCGATCTGCACGGCTCCGTCGACGCGACCGAGATATTCGGCGAGTTTATCCAGCGGGACAGCAACCAAGAGTCCGCCCGATGTCTGGGGATCGACGAGGAATGCGCGTTCTTCCTTCGTGGTACGTCCCCAGTCAACGAGCGGTTCCAGATAGAGATCGTTGCGTGCGGCGCCACCGGTGAGTGCGCCGGCCTCGAGTGCCGCGCGGACGCCGGGCAACAGCGGCACTTTCGACATTTCGATATGCAGCGTCGCGTTGCTCGCGCGCGCGACGTGCGAGGCGTGGCCGAGCAGGCCAAAGCCGGTGACATCGGTTGCGCAGTGCAGATCCATGACCACGGCTGCCCGGCTCGCGACGGCATTGAGCGTCGTCATAGACTTCACGAGCGCGGCCTGTTCTGCGGCGCCAAGTACGCCACGCTTTGCGGCGGTCGACAGGATTCCGGTGCCGATGCCTTTCGTGAGGACGAGCGCGTCGCCGGGCTTCGCGGCGGCATTGGTGAGAATGCGCTGCGGATGAATCGTGCCCGTTACCGAGAGACCGTATTTCAATTCTTCATCGGTGATCGTGTGACCGCCGATGATATGCGCACCTGCATCGTGCACGGCGTCTTGTCCGCCACGGAGCATGTCGGTGAGGACGCTGAGGGCGAGCTGGCCGACCGGGAAGCCGACGATGTTCATCGCCGTGATCGGCTCGCCGCCCATCGCGAAGACGTCGGACAGCGCGTTGGTCGCGGCGACTCGGCCGAAATCGTACGGATCATCGACGATCGGCGCGAAGAAATCGAGCGTCTGCACGAGCGCGAGTTCGGGCGTCAGCTGATAGACGCCGGCGTCATCGAACGTTTCGCGCCCGACGAGGATGCGCGGATCCGAGCGACGCTCGAGCGGCGCGAGCGCCGCGGAAAGATCACCGGGGCCCATCTTCGCCGCGCAGCCCGCGCAGCGCGCGAACTGCGTGAGGCGAACGACGTCTTCTCGTGTAGCGGTCGTCACGACGTAGCTCAGCCGACCTTTGCCACGCACTCGATCTCGACGCGCACACCGCGCGGCAGCCCCGCGACGGCAACGGTGGAGCGCGCAGGGCGCGAGCCGCCGATGTGCTTTGCGTACACCTCATTCACCTTGGCGAAGTCGGCCATGTCGACGAGAAAAATCGTCGTCTTGGTGACTTCCGCCCAGCTGCAGCCGGCATTGCTCAGCACGGCGGTGAGATTTTTCATCACCTGTTCCGTTTGCGCTGCAACATCGCCTTCGACGACCTGCATGGTTTTCGGATCGAACGCGATCTGGCCTGCAGTGAAGAGAAATCCGCCCGCAACGGTCGCCTGTGAATAGGGACCAATGGCTTCGGGTGCATCGGCGGTGGTGAGATAGCGTACGCTCATGTTGGAACCTCGCTGAGGTAATTCAGGCTGCGCTGAGACCGAAAAAACGAGTGGAATTCACAACGGAGAGCTCACCGATCACTTCTGCTGTCGCGCCGCGCGCCGTCGCGATGCGCTCGACCGTTCGGGCGACCCATGCCGGCTCGTTTCGTTTTCCCCGATCCGGAACCGGCGCGAGATACGGCGAATCAGATTCGACGAGCAATCGATCGTCCGGAACAAGCCGGAGCAGTTCGTCATCCGCGAATTTCTTGAAGGTGACGATGCCGCTGAAAGAAATGTACCATCCAGCTTCGAGCGCCGCGTATGCGAGCGCGTGCGACCCGGTGAAGCAGTGGAGTACGCCGCTGATGCCGGCGGCTCCCGCTTCGCGAACCATTGCGACAGTGTCGTCTTCGGCCTCACGCGTATGCATCACGACGGGGCGGAGCATCTCGCCCGCAATCGCGAGCTGTGCAGCGAATGCACGACGCTGGAGCTGCCGAGGCGAGTGATCGTAGTGGTAATCGAGCCCGCACTCGCCTATGGCGACCGCCCCCTGCTCTACGGCCAGCCGAATCGACACAGGATCGCTCACCGGGTCGAACGACGCGGCGTCGTGGGGATGCACGCCGGCGGTGAAATAGACGAAGCCCGGATGCGCTGCAGCGACTTCACGCGCGCGGGCCGCAGCAGCGATCGATTCACCAATCGCGACGATCGCGACGGCGCCCGCGGTGCGGGCGCGCCCGATCACATCAGTGCGATCGGGGTCAAACGCGGGATCGGCAACGTGCGCATGCGAATCGACAAAGCGCATTTCACCGATCCCGGTAAGTTCAAATCGAACAGCCGGCTTACGCCTGCGCCGGCTTTGGCTTCCTCGACTTCACTTCGCTCTCGCGCGGATACTTCGTCTCGATCCAGAGCAGGATCGGCGACGCCACGTAGATGGAGCTGAACGTTCCCGTCACGATACCGAACGCCATGACCCACGCGAACGGACGAATGACTTCGCCGGCGAAAAAGAGCAGCGCGAGCGTTGCTGCGAGCGCTGTTGCGTGCGTGAGGATGGAGCGCGGCAGCGTCTCGTTCACCGAGCGATTGAGCGTGTTGTACAGCGGCTCGCGGCGGTTCTTGCGAAGATTCTCGCGCACGCGATCGAAAATGATGATCGTGTCGTTCAGCGAATATCCGATCACGGTCAGCAGTGCGGCGATGACCGTGAGTGAAAGTTCGAGATGAATAATCTTCATGAACGCCACGGTCGTCAGGATGTCGTGCATCGTTGCGATCGTCGCGGCGACGCCGAAGCGCCAGTCGAAGCGGATCGCGAGGTACACGAGCGTGACGAAGAACGAGACGATGATCGCGATTGCCGCGCCGCGCCTGAGTTCACTGCCGACTGTCGGCCCGACGAGCTCCGTGCGGACGACCTTGAATGCGTCCTTGCCGAAGCCGGTCTCCAGCAGGGTGCTGATTTTACGCGACGTCGAATCTGCGCCCGCGCTGCCGGAATCGGAGCGCGCGCGAATCGTGTAGTCATTCGGCGTGCCGAACGTCTGGATCTCTGCGTCGTGCACGCCGCCCGCGTCGAGCGCCGAGCGAATCTTCGCCTGATCAGGCGCGCCCGTGAAATGCAGCTGCATCAGCGTGCCGCCGGTGAACTCGACGCTCTCGTCGAAGCCACCCTTGATGGCGAGCGAACCGAGTCCGATCACGATAAACGCGATGGTCAGACCGGCCGCCGTACGCCACCAGCGGATGAAATCGTAGTTCGTATCGTGCAGGATTCGCAGCATCAGATGCTCAGCGTCTCAGCGGTTTTGTTGCGGTTCAGCCAGATCAGGAAGAAGGTCTTCACGACGAAGATCGACGAGATCATCGACGCCGCGATACCGGCGATGAGCGTGACAGCGAAGCCCTTCACGGGTCCCGTGCCGTACTGATAGAGCACCGCGGCGGTGAGCGCCGTGGAAACGTTCGAGTCGATAATCGCGCTCATCGCGTGCTTGAAGCCTTCGTCGATGGAGGTGCGAATCGCCTTGCCGTGCACCATCTCTTCACGAATACGCTCGAAGATCAGCACGTTCGCGTCGACGGCAATACCAATCGAGAGCACGAAGCCCGCGAGCCCCGGCAGCGTCAGCACCGCGCTGAACCCGGCGAGCGCCGCGAGCGTGAACAGCATGTACAGCGTCAGGCCGAACACCGCGAGCAGCCCGGCGAAGCGATAATAGCCGAGCATAATGATCACGACGAGCGCGACGGCAATGACACCGGCTGTAATGGCGTTGCGCACCGAGTCAGCGCCGAGGCTCGCGCCGATCGCGCGAACTTCCTCGACTTTGAGCGGCACCGGCAGTGCGCCGGCGCGGAGCACGATCGCGAGATCCTGCGCGGCGGCGAGATCCTTGCCGCCCATCGTGATCTGTCCGTGCGTGCCGATCGCGCTCTGAATGACCGGCGCGCTCATGACGCGATCGTCGAGGACGATCGCCATGTAATCCTTCACGTGCTTGCCGGTTTCCGTCTTGAACTTACGGCCGCCTTCGTTGCTGAGCGTGAAGGTGACGACGGTGCCCTCGATCGGCTCCATCGTCGGCTGCGCATCGGTGAGCGCGTCGCCAGTGATGATCGGACGCGCATCGAGCACGTAGAGCGGAATCAGCGCCTTGCCGTTGGCGACCATCGAATCCGCGCCCCAGCGCATGACTTTGCCCGGCGGCAGTGCCGCCTGGATGTCCGCATTCTGGAGATAGGCGTCGATCTCAGGCTGATCGGTCGCCGCGACAAAGAACAGTCCCGGCACGGTGCTGCCGAGTGCTGATGCGGGAATAATGAGCTTGGAGAACGGGCCGTTGCTCGTGGCAGAATCGGCCGCTGCGTTCTTCTTTGCGGAGTCTGCTTTGGGCGTGAACAGCGACTTGATCGCGGGTGACTTCGCAGAATCGCCGCGCACGTCGGGCGCCGCCGAACCCGTCAGCTTCTTGTCTTTCACTATGGCATCGAGACGCGGAACTACGCGCTCAAACGCACTCGTTTTGTCTGTGATTTGGAACTGGAGAAACGCGGCTTTCTGAACGACGTCAGTCGCGCGACGCTCGTCATCGATGCCCGGGAGCTCGACGATAATGCGGTCCGCGCCGGCCTTCTGCACGACGGGCTCGGACACGCCGAACTGGTCGATACGCGTGCGAACGACTTTCAGCGCGCGCTCGATTTTGTCGCTTTTATCGGAGACCGACTGCTTGGATTCATCGATCGCGAGCGTCAGGTGCATACCGCCCTGCAAATCGAGTCCCTTCTTGAGCGGCACCCGCCGGACGGTGTCGGTCACGAACACGCCGTTGCGGCGGTTGCGCTCGATTACGGTCCGCGGGAAAAGTGCCCAGCCCGACGCGAGAATCAACGCGACGATGGCGGACACGCGATACTGCAGGTTCGACATTCCGAAGCCGGTGAAGAAGTAGGTGTTATGACGTTTCTACAGAAGCCTTGAAGATTACCCAGCGGGCACTGGCTGGTCAAGCGATCTTTCGATGTGACAAGGGGTTGGCTCTGCTCTCAAAAACCGGCCGCAAACCGGGGAAACGTCACCGAGAACGGCCTACAGTCCCGCTCGGGCGCGGGCAATCGTTACCCGCGCCATTTGTTCGTCACGAGCGAGCTGCTTCACCAATTCTTCAGGCCCCGAAAACTTCTTCGTGTCCCGGAGACGCGCGATAAAATCGACCCGGACGCGCGTGCCGTACCAATCCGCGTCCGCATCGAACAGGTGGGCTTCGAGCGCAACGGCCGTCTCGCCGAATGTTGGCCGCGGTCCAAGGTTCATCATGCCGCCGAACGAGCCGCTCGTCGTCTGAGCCCGCACCGCATACACACCCTCCGGCGGGAGCAGCTTTCGCGGCGACGGAACGCCGATGTTGATCGTTCGAAATCCCAGCGATCGTCCCCGCCCCGCGCCATGCTCGACGATTCCGCTCACCGAATAGGGGCGACCGAGTCCGTCAGCCGCACGCGCGAGATCGCCGCCGGCGATGCTGCGGCGAATCGCCGTGCTCGATATCGGACGGCCATCTCGGCCCGGCACAGGAGGCACGACATCGACATGAAATCCGCGCGCGGCGCCGAGCGACCGGAGGACCTCGACATCACCCTCGCGCCCGCGGCCGAACCCGTGATCGTGGCCGACGAGCAGTTCCGTCATGCCAAACCGGCCGAGGAGAATTTCGTCCACGAACTGCTCTGCGTTGTACGCGGCGAGTTCCGGCGTGAATGGCAAGACAACTACGCGATCGATTGTGCTGGCCGCGAGTTCCTCGGTTTTCTCGTCGCCGGCGGTCAGGAGCATCGGAGCCGCCGCAGGATTGACGATCTCCAGCGGATGCGGCGCGAACGTGACCAGAACGCTCTCCAGTCCCCGTTCGATTGAACGCGCCGCGAGCCGCGCGAGCACCAGGCGGTGCCCGCGGTGCACACCGTCGAATGTACCGACGGTGAGCACCGCGCCACCGCGCGTCGTCTGTCGCCGGTCGCCGTCGTTACGCATCACGCATGACAACACGCGGCTGCCAGCGATCGCCGGATTCGGTCTTCACGCGTTCGGCAAACGCAACGAGACGGCGCGGTGCGCGCGCTGATTCATCGATGAGCGAAGCGAACTGACCCTCGACGCGCGTCTCGATGGCCATCCCGCGTCCGACGCTGACGATTTCATCGGGCATGATGCTCTGCGACGGATATCCGTCGAGTGCCGCAATCGGCGGCTCGACGCTCACCGAACCGGACTGCAACGAAGCGAGCGAGAACGCGCGCTCGGCGAAGAATCCACCGGCACTCACTCTGCGCAGTTCCGTCAGATGCGCTGCGCTGTCCACCGCGCGCGCGAGATCGCGCGCAATCGAGCGCACGTACGTTCCGCCGGCGCACGACACGTGAAGCGCGCACTGCGCGACGCCGGCCGCGGTTTCTTCAAACGCGCTCAGTGTGCACTCGTGAATGGTGACCGATACAGGCGCGAGCGGAACGGCCTTCCCTGCTCGCGCGAGATCGTACGAGCGTTCGCCGTCGATTTGTTTCGCGGAAAATGCGGGCGGGATTTGTTCGATGGTGCCGACGAACTTGAGCGCGGCACGTTCCAGCACTTCACGCGATGGCAGTGGGGCTTCGCGTACCACAGCACCGTGCGGATCCTCCGTATCTGTCTCGACACCGAAGTTGACGATGGCGTCGTACACCTTCGGCTCATCGTGCACGTAGCGCATGAGGCGCGTTGCGCGGCCGAGGAGGAGAATCAGGAGGCCGGTTGCGAAGGGATCGAGCGTGCCGGCATGCCCGATGCGCTTTTCATGCAGCGCGCGCCTCGCGATGGCGACGACGTCGTGCGAAGAGACGCCGGCGGGTTTATCGACGAGCAGCAGCCCTTCAGAGGGCGTCGTCGGATCCTTCGGGCGTTTTGTCGCCCGTCTGGTCGTTTTGTTTTGGCGCAGCGTCGGCGTCGAGCGGCGACGGCTTGAGACTCGCGAGCAGCGTCTCGATGCGGGACGCGCGTGCGATGCTTTCGTCCTGGCGGAAGGTGATGTGCGGAGCGATGCGCAGGTGCAGCGCACGCCCCACGCGGCCGCGCAGTCCGGTCGCGACGCTCTCGAGTCCTTCCATCGTCGTCACGCGCTCGGCATCGGTGCCGTAGATGCTCACAAACACATTCGCCTGGGCGAGATCGCGCGACATTTCGACTGCCGTCACGGTGACGAGCCCGACGACGCGAGGATCCTTCACACCGCCCGCGAGGAAGGCCGCGATCTCCTCACGCACGGCCTCCCCAACACGATCCGGACGGCGGGTATCACGCGGCACGGATCAGGCCGTGTTCGATGCGAGCGTCCGCGCGACCGTTTCCTTGCGGTAGCACTCGAGCAGGTCGCCGACCTTGATGTCGTTGAAGTTCTCGACACCGATACCGCACTCGAATCCGTCCTTCACTTCCTTCACATCGTCCTTGAAGCGGCGCAGCGAGCCGATGATGCCGTCGTACACTTCGACACCATCGCGAATGACGCGCACGCGGCCCTGACGGTTGATCACGCCGCTGCGCACGTGGCAGCCGGCGATCGTGCCGATCTTCGAGACTTTGAAGATGTCGCGTACTTCGGCCTCGCCAAAGACGACTTCCTTTTCGTCCGGGCGCAGCATGCCTTCGAGTGCCGCGCGCACATCCGCCACGGCCTCATAAATGATCTTGTAGAGCTTGATCTCGACGCCTTCACGCTCGGCGGCCGAACGCGCTTTGTTGTCCGGGCGCACGTGGAAGCCGATGATGATCGCGCCCGCGGCCTTGGCGAGCAGGATGTCGCCCTCGGTCACCGCGCCGACCGCGCGCTGAATAACTTCGACCTGCACTTCTGCGTTCGAGAGCTGCGACAGCGCGTCGGCGAGCGCTTCCGCCGGGCCGCCCTGGTCCGCCTTGATGAGCAGCTTGAGCGTGCGCTTCTCGCCTTCTGCCGCGTGAGCGATGAAATCTTCCAGCGAAACCGCGCCCTTGCTGGTGCGGCGGCTCTTGGCTTCGCGATCGAGACGCTCACGACGCTGTGCAATTTCACGAGCTTCGGTGGAGTCTTCGACGACGAGGAACTGATCGCCGGCCATCGGGACGCCGACCATGCCGAGCACCTGCACCGGAATCGCAGGACCCGCTTCTTTTACCGGCTTGCCGCGCTCGTCGAACATCGCGCGGACGCGGCCGGAGAAGAGACCGCAGATGAAGTCGTCGCCGACATGCAGCGTGCCGTTCTGGACGAGCACCGTTGCCACGGGACCCTTGCCTGCGTCGAGCTGCGCTTCGACGACGGATCCGGTCGCCTGACGCGACGGGTTCGCCTTGAGATCGAGGATTTCCGCCTGAAGCAGAATCTGGTCGATCAGCGTCTGCACGTTGGTGCCCTTCTTTGCCGAAATTTCCGAGTGCAGGACCTGACCGCCGAACTCTTCGAGCACGACGCCGTGCTGGAGGAGCTCCTGCTTGACCTTCATCACGTTCGCGGTGGGGAGATCCACCTTGTTGATCGCGATGATGATCGGCACGCCTGCATTTTTTGCGTGCGAAATCGCTTCGATCGTCTGCGGCATCACCGAGTCGTCGGCTGCGACGACGATCACGACGATATCCGTGACCTGCGCGCCGCGCGCGCGCATGGCCGTGAACGCTTCATGGCCCGGCGTGTCGAGGAAGGTGACCTGTTTGCCGCTTGCGGTCGTGACGTGATAGGCGCCGATATGCTGCGTGATTCCGCCCGCTTCGCCCGCGACGACATTCGCTTTGCGGATGAAGTCGAGCAGCGAGGTCTTACCGTGGTCGACGTGACCCATGATCGTGACGACGGGCGGACGCGAGCGAAGTGTTTCCGGCGCGTCGGCGACGGTCTCGACCGCAGATGCCGCGTACTCTTCTTCTTTCTGCGCGTTGAATCCGAACTCGCTGGCGATCAACTCGATCTGATCGAAGTCGAGGCGCTGATTGATGGTGACCATCAGGCCAAGATTCTTGAACGCGAACGAGACGATTTGTGTCGCGGGCACTTTGAGAATGTCCGCGAGTTCGCTCACCGTGATGAACTCGTTGACGCGGACGAGTTTCTTCTCGACCTCGGCCGCTGCTGCACGCATTGCTTCGACTTCTTCACGCGATCCGTCGTCGCGCGATCCGCGACGCTTGGGGCCGGGTCCGCCCATCTGGCGCATCGTGCGCGAGATGTTCGCCGACACCGCCTCTTGATCGACCTGACCGCGCTTCCCCTTTTTGCGACGGCCCGCCGAAGGAGCAGGCGCGCCCATTCCACTCTGACTCGACCCACCACCGCCACCGCTGCTCGGACGGCGATCGTCGCGACGTGAAACGCCGCCACCGCTGCCGGTGCCCGGCGTGGCCGACGCAACGGGACGCGGCGGGAACGACATCCCGCTCGTGACCGGACGCGGGCGCGGCGCGCCCGGAACGACAGAGCGCGGACGCGGACGGTCTGGTGTTGAATACGGCCCCTGCGGTGCCGGATGCGGCGTGCTGGGTGCAACCGGAGCCGCTGGCGGCGCGTGCACCACCGGCGGTGCCGGCGGAGCTGCGTGCGCGCTGCCGGACGAATCAGCCGTCGGCGCAGCGGGCGCAGGCTTCTCGACCGGCGCTGCTACGACGGGCGCAGGCTTTTCAACGACAACTTCTTTCTTCGGCGGTTCCGGCGCGACGATCTCTTCGACCGGCTCGGCGGCTTCCGCAATTTCTTCGGCGGTCGGTACGGGCGCGGCACGACGACGGCGCGTGCCCTGCTTCGCCTCCGGCTCGGGCTCGGGCTCGGGAGCCGGTGCGGCCTTCGCCTTGCTCTTGGGCGCGGCTTTGGCTTTTGGTTTCGCCGGCTTTTCATCGTCGTCGCCGGCCACGGCGGGCGCAACCGCATCAGCGGCGGCGCTCGTACGACGACGGCGTGCCGGCGCAGCAGACGGCGCAGCAGCCTTCGCCGCGCGGGCGCGCTTCTCGCGCTCCCAGCGTGCACGAGCGCGCGCCACCTGTTCGTCGGTGAGCTGCGTCAGGTGGCTGCGGACGACGACATCGAGCGACCGAAGCATGGTGATGACTTCGTCGCTCGGAATGCCGAACTCTGCCGCCAGATCATGAACCCGAAGCTTGTTCAAACAATCCTCCCTGAAACGCTCACGAAATCAAACACCCCGAGCGGAATCGACGATTCCGCGAATCCCTTTTGCCAGCTGCACGTCGACGATGCCAACCACCGCCGTCGAGTCCCTGCCCACTGCCGCGCCAAGCACAGCCGCGCTGATTCCATCAACGATGAACACTCTCTTTGCCGTGAGCAGCGGGACGATTTTATCGAGACTGTTTTTCGACGCGTCGTTCGCGACGATCGCCAGTTTCAGCTTTCCCTTCGCCGCCGCTTCACGCGCCCGCTCAACGCCAATCACCGCCAGCCGTCCACGTACACCCAGCCCGGCCAGTCCCAGCACCTTTTTCCAAACGGCGGCGTCCTCCGCCTTCACCGATGCCATCAGGCGGCCGCGCCGCCCTCCGGAGCTGCGCCTTCTGCCGCCTCATCGCCACCGCCATCCGCCGTGACTTCGTTGATGAACGCCATGAGACGATCGGCCTCTTCCGGCGCGATGCCGGCGAGCTTGAGGAAATCCTCGCGCTCGAGATCGATGATGTCGTTGAGCGTCCTGTAGCCGCCCGCTTCGAGCACAGCCACAGTTGCCGGCGGAAGTCCCTCGATATCGGAGAGCTTCACGTCTGCTGCTTCTTCAGTCTCTTCCTCGGGCAGCGGCGCGAACAGCGGCACATCGCCGCCACGCTCCAGCCACTCGCGGCTCGAGTACAAATCAATTTTCCACTCGGTGAGTTCCGACGCGAGACGGACGTTCTGTCCGTTGCGGCCGATCGCAAGTGAAAGCTGGTCTTCGTCGACAACGGCCTGAATCGTCTTCGTTGCGGCATCGCTGAACACGCGGGCCACCTTTGCCGGCGCCAGCGCGAGCTTCGCGAAACGCTCCGGATCCGAAGACCAGGGCACGATGTCGATACGCTCACCGCCGAGTTCCTGCACGACGGCCTGCACGCGCGAGCCCTTGAGCCCGACGCACGCACCCACCGGATCGATCGAGTCATCCTTCGAGAACACCGCGATTTTCGTGCGGCTGCCGACTTCGCGCGACGACGCGCGGATCTCCACGATGCCCTGCTGGATCTCCGGCACTTCGAGCTTGAAGAGCGCCTTCACGAACATCGCATCACCGCGCGAGAGCACGAGGCGCGGGCCTTTCGGCGTCTCCTCGATCTTCTTCAGCACTGCGCGAATCGGCTCACCCTGCTTGTAATCCTCGCGATGATTCTGCTCGCGATACGGGATGATCGCTTCGGCTTCGCGGAACTTGTTGAGCATGACGACGATTTTGCCGCGCTCGATCTGCTGGATTTCTCCGGAGAGCAGGTCGCCGACACGGTCGTTGAACTCGTCGCGAATTTTCGTGCGCTCGCCTTCGCGAACGCGCTGGATAATGCGCTGCTTGGCCGCCTGCACCGCGGAGCGACCGAACTCGGCGAAGTCGACCGGAATTTCCATGAGGTCGCCGACCTGATATTCGGGATCCTCAAAGCGCGCCTCTTCGAGCGTGATTTCGCGGGCAGGATCAGCAACGAGTTCGACGACGGTCTTGAGCAGGACGATGCGGATCTCGCCCTTGTCGTCGTCGATGTCGACTTCAGCCTGCACGGTCGGGCCGTGCTTCTTCGCGAGGGCGGCGTGAATGCCGTCCTGGAGCAGCTCGTGCAGCTCGGACCGCTCGATCTGTTTCAGATGCGAGAGGTCGCGAATTGCCGTGATAATTTCCGCCGAACCGGCCATCCTGGACTCCTACGGTTTCCAGTGGAACGCGAGGCGGGCTTCTTGAACGTCCGCCGGCGCCAACGTGATCTCATTTCCCTTGAGGTCGCGCACGAGATACTGCTCGTGCCCCACCTCACCCTGCACTTCAACAAGCTCGACTTCTACATACCCGCCAATCGCGGCGAACCGCGAACTCTTCACATTCGCACGGCGTCCGATGAACCGGCGCCAATCGGCGACGTTGTTCAACGGCCGTTCCATTCCCGGCGACGAAACTTCGAGCACGTACCGCCCGGCAATCGCATCGGGCATCGCGTCCAATCGCGCTTCGATTGCGCGCGATGCTTTCTCACAATCGCCGACGGTCACCTTTTCGAGGTCCCTGCGGTCGATACGAACATCCAAAACAGGCCGGCTCTTGCTCCCTCCGACCTTCATTTCAACAAGGTCAAATCCGAGCGAGTCAAGTTCAGCAACCACAATAGGTTCCAGTGTTTGCTTCACGTTGATTCCACGTTACTTGCGAGGACAAAAAAATGTGGGGAGAACTTCCCCCACATCTCGCCGGCGACCCCATTCATCGTTCAGCTACAACAATCATAGTTGTGAAGGGCGATACAGTCAAGGCGAGTGGGTGCTGTTGAGTCTGTGTCTAAGGTCTCTATGTCTAGCGTCTGAAAACACGCAGTTCGCAGTTCTCAACTGCAAACGGCGTGTTTTCAGACTCTAGACAGAAGACCTTAGACTGAAGACTTCAACCGACCGCTGACACGATCACCGCGACCTGTCGCCCGGCATCACCCGCACGATGGGAGAAAAACCGATCGTTGTCGCATTTGGTGCAGTGCGGACTCGCCGATAGCTGCCGCACGCCAACCTCTTTGGCCTGCTCGGCGAGGAGCGCACGGAGTTCGACGTTCCGATTACGGACGGTCTGCCAGCCGGTGAGCTGCTCGAATACATCAGGGCCGACCTGATAGCAGCGGCCGCAGATCGCGGGTCCAAGATGGACCCTGAGATCGGCCGCGTTGAGCCCTTGATCGACCATGCGCGCGATTCCCTTCTGCACGATCTTCGCAGCGGTGCCGCGCCAGCCCGCGTGCAGCAGCGCAACGGCACCGGACGGATGTGCGATGAACACGGGAACGCAGTCGGCGATCGTCACGACGCATGCCACTCCACCGGCCAGCGCCACGTGGCCATCTGCGCCGTCGTGGCGCGTCCAGCCTGGTTCGCCGGCGCCATGCTCCAACACGCGATCGCCGTGAATCTGACGTGCGCTCACCAGCCGGGGCGCAATCGCCGCGAACTCGGCGTGCAGCGCGTTCCAGCGTGCGACGGCATCCGCCGGCGGTTCGCCCTCGCCGAGTCCGTAGTCGCCGGCTGCGCGAGTCGTGATGAACGCCTCTACGCCGATCGACGCGAACGATTCGACCTTTTCGCGGAGAGGAATCGGCGCTGGCGACGACGCTGCGGTCACGCCTTCCCTGCCTCGACTCTGCGGATCTTTGCGCCGAGTGCACCGAGCCGCTCGTCGATCCGCTCGTACCCGCGCTCAATCTGCCCGACATTGTTGATCGTGCTCGTGCCTTTTGCACAGAGGGCCGCGATCAGCATCGCCATTCCGGCGCGAATATCCGGCGACTCGACGGTCGCGCCGTGCAGTTCGCTCGGGCCTGCGACCAGCGCGCGATGCGGATCGCACAACACAATGCGAGCGCCCATGCCGACGAGTTTATCGACGAAGAAGAGGCGCGACTCGAACATCTTTTCATGCATCAGGATCAACCCCGAGCACTGCGTCGCCGTGACGATCGCGATCGACATGACATCCGCGGGAAAGGCGGGCCACGGCTGATCTTCGAGCTTCGGAACGTGGCCGCCGAGATCGCTCTGAATTTCCATCGACTGCCCAGTGGGCACGATCAGATCGTCGCCTTCGATTTTCGTCACGATGCCGAGGCGCTCGAACCCCATGCGAACGGAGCGGAGGTGCTCGACGCCGGCGCGCTCGATGCGAAGCGCCGATCGTGTGACGGCGGCCAGTCCGACGAACGAACCAACTTCAATGTGGTCGGGGCCGATCTCGTGCGTCGCACCGCCGAGTGTCTTTCCACCCTGCACGCGAATGAGGTTCGTACCGATGCCGTCAATCTTCGCGCCGAGCGCGACGAGAAAGTGGCAGAGATCCTGCACGTGCGGTTCGCAAGCGGCGTTGCGCAGAATGGTCTCACCCTTCGCGGCGACCGCGGCCATGAGCGCGTTTTCGGTGCCGGTGACGCTCGGTTCATCGAGGAATACGTCGGCGCCAACGAGGCCCTTCGTGGTGAACGCGATGCGATCGTCGAATTCGTGCGTGGCGCCGAGGCGCTCGAGTGCCAGGAAGTGTGTGTCGAGGCGGCGACGGCCGATCACGTCGCCGCCCGGCGGTGAGAGTTCCACATGGCCGCAGCGCGCGAGCAACGGCGCGGCGAGCAGAATCGACGCGCGAATCCGCGCGCACATCGCCGCGTCGAGCGACGATGCGTTCACCGTTTTCGCGTGGATATGCAGCGTGTTGCGCGCGGTCCAGTCGGCGCGCGCGCCCGTGGTGCGCACGAGGTCCACCAGCGTCTCGAGATCGCGAATACGCGGCACGTTCTCGAGCGTGACCGGCTGATCGGTGAGCAGAGCCGCCGCGACGATCGGAAGCGCGGCGTTCTTGTTGCCGCTGGGCCGAATCGTGCCGGAAAGCCGGTGACCGCCTTCGACGATGAATTGCACTGCGGACATATTTTTGTGATCGGGAAGGAGTGCTGAAAGCTACGCGATTGGTCAGACTGACGCCGACATAGCACGTTCGTGTTGCTTGCCACGCGCACGGCACCGGCCTACCATGCAGATATGACGATTTTCGCGAGTTCGGCGGCACGGTTCCTGATTGGTGCGCTTCAGGCCGCCGCCGCCCATGACACGGTCATCATGCGTCAGGTGCCGCCCGTGCGCACCTGGTTCGAGCAGGTCGTGTTTGTTGCGTCAGGAATCTCGACGCTGCTCGTCCTGGTGCTGATCACAGGGCTCGTGGCTGCGATGTTCGCCATCCGGCGCAGCGTGCAGCGCGCACACGAGGCGCTCGACCGCCGCGTCGCGGAGTTCGGCGAGCGTGTGGACGCGTTCAATGACCTGCTCGGGAAAGTGCACCACAAGGCGGACGCGATCGTCGAAGTCGCCGGCATGGCCGCTGACGGCATGAAGTGGGGCGCACAGAAAATTCGCGATCGCCATGCGGCAAAGGCGAAGGACACCGCGGACGAAGATGACGATGTCGTCGAATCGCCGTATCGCGAGACGTCCGGGCCCGGCAAGTAGCGGCCGTCGTATGCGAGTGGTGAATCTGGCGATCGGCGCCATTGTCCTGCTCGTACTCTACCCGACAGTCGCGTGGGCGTGGACGCCGGGTACGCATATCCTGCTCGGTGAGGCGGTGCTGCGCAGCGCGTCATTGCTGCCGCCGGCCATCGCGGCGCTCCTGCGCTCGCATCCGCACGATTTTCTCTACGGCTCGATTGCGGCCGACACGAGCATAGCGAAGAAATACGCAAAGTTCGGACGGCATTGTCATTCGTGGGTGGTCGGCCTTGAGATTCTCGATCAAGCGCGCGACGATCACGTGCGTGCGTTCGCCTACGGGTACCTCGCGCATCTCGCCGCAGACGCGGTCGCGCACAATTATTTCGTGCCGCATCAGCTGGCGGTGACATCGAGCACGAGCGCGCTCGGTCACAGCTACTGGGAGAGCCGCTTCGAAACGCACATCGGCGAGACATTTCCGCGGCGCGCGCACGAGATCATCCTGCTCGACCATACGCGCAGTGACGAGCATCTCGATCGTATTTTGAGCCCGACAATTTTCAGTACACCCACGAACCGGCGGATTTTTCGCGGGATGGTGTACGTCACCGACACCGAGAGCTGGCAGCGAATATTCCTGCTGATGGCGGAGAACAGCCGGTGGGATCTCGAAGAGCGTGAAGTTGGCCGCTACCTCACGCGCTCGTACGATTTCATCATGGACTTTCTCATGCGCGACGCATCGTCGGAGCCGTACGCGCTCGACCCATCGGGTGATCGCGCGCTGCGCGCCGCGAAACTCGTGCGGCGCGCGGCGCTGAAGCGCGGCGGCGACGATGCGGCACGATCCGACGCCGAGCGCGAGTTCGGGCTGCCGGAAAGCGGGCTCGCGTTTGCACGCGCGCTTTCCGGCCCGCTCTACGTTCCGGCTCTGGCCCCGAGGAGCTGATTCACTTTTTTCGGGTCCGCGCGTCCCTTCGATTTTTTCATCACGAAGCCGACGAGCACGCCCTGAAGTTTGCGTTCGCCGCCGGCGAAACGCGCGGCTTCGTCGGGATGTTCGGCCCACACTTCGTCGATCCAGCCGACGAGCGCTGAGTCGTCGCCGACTTGCAGAAGACCGTCGCGCTCCGCGATCGCCGCCGCCGAGCCACCTTCGCTTAGCATCGTTGCGAACACCGTCTTCGCGGCGGTGTTGCTCAGTCCGCCGGACTTCACGAGGCCGACGAGTTCGCCGAGCGACGCCGCGCTGACCGGGAAATCGCCGATCTCACCGCCCGATTGATTCAGCGACGCGAGCACTTCTCCCATCACCCAGTTCGCCGCACTCTTCGCGTCGCCTGCCGCCGATACGACCTTCTCGAAGTAGTCGCCGACGGCACGGCTCGCCGTGAGCACTTCGGAGTCGGTCGGGTTGAGCGAATAGCTCGAGACATAGCGCGCGCGGCGCGCCGCGGGAAACTCGGGGAGCCCGTACCGCACACCCTGAATCCACGCTGGATCAAGCACGAGCGGTGGAAGATCCGGCTCCGGGAAATAGCGGTAGTCGTGACTTCCCTCTTTTGATCTCGCGCCGCGCACTTCGTTCTTGTGCGCGTCGAACAGCATGGTCTGCTGCACGATCGTGCCGCCGGATTCGTGCACGGAGACATGCCGCGCGTACTCGAGCTCGAGCGCCCGCTCGACATTCGAAAACGAATTCAGGTTTTTGATCTCGGTCCGGGTGCGAAACGCCGTCTCGCCAACGGGACGCGCGCTCACGTTCGCGTCAACGCGCAGGCTCCCCTCTTCCATCGAGCAATCCGAAATCTCCGCGTACAGCAGAATCTCCCGCAGCGCGCGCAGGTACGCGCCGGCTTCGGCGCTGCTGCGAATCTCTGGCTCGCTCACGATTTCAATGAGCGGCACACCTGCACGATTGAGATCGATCGCCGTAAATCCCGGGAACCGATCGTGCACGGATTTGCCCGCATCCTCTTCCATGTGGATGCGGGTGATGCCGATCGAGCGGCCGCCGCCAATCGCGAGCGTACCGCGCTCGGCGAGCGGTTTGTCGAACTGCGAAATCTGATATCCCTTGGGAAGATCGGGATAGAAATAATTCTTGCGCGCGAAGATCGAGCGCTCGTGCACTTCGAGGCCGAGCGCGAGCGCCGCACGAGTGGCGAGTTCAACCGCGCGCCCGTTCAGCACAGGAAGCGCACCCGGCAGCGCGAGGCACACCGGGCAGCTGTTGGTGTTCGGCGGATCGCCGAACGACGTGGAGCAGCGGCAGAATGCCTTCGTGCGCGTCTTGAGCTGGACGTGCACTTCGAGTCCAACGACCATCTCGTATTGCGTCGTCATACGTGCGCCGCCCCGCCGAGTTCCGACTCGAGCGCGTAGGAAATCTTGAACATTGCCTGCTCACCGAAGCGCGGCGCGATGACCTGGCCGCCCACCGGCAGCCCGCCGATTCTTCCAATCGGGATCGACATGGCGGGCACTTCCGCGAGATTCGCCGAGACGGTGAAGAGATCGCAGAGATACATCTCATAGGGATCGGAGATCGCGCCGATTGTAAATGCGGGCGCGGCGGTGGTCGGCGTGAAGAGTGCGTGCACACCGGATGCCCACACGTTCGTAAAATCGCGTGAGATGAGCGCGCGAACATCCTGCGCTTTCTTGTAATACGCGTCGTAGTATCCGGCCGAAAGCACATAGGTGCCGAGCAGAATGCGGCGCGTGACCTCGGCGCCAAATCCTTTGGAGCGCGTGGCTTCATACATGCCGCGCAGCCCGTCACCCTCAACGCGCATCCCGTATCGCACGCCGTCGAAGCGCGCGAGGTTCGCGGAACACTCGGCGGGCGCAATGATGTAATAGACCGGGAGGGCGAGGTCGGTATGCGGCAATGAGACGTCGCGAATCTCGGCGCCCCGCGCGCGCAATGCGTCCATCGCGCGATCGCAGTGCGCACGCATCGCCGCGGGAAGCGACGCCGGGAAATATTCTTTCGGCTTGCCGATCACGACGCCCGTGAGATCGCGCGAGTCGGTGCGCAGCTCGGGTGCCGGGAGCGGCGCGGAGGTTGCATCGTATCGCGTGTCGTCGCCGGAGACGACTTCCATCGCGCGCGCGGCATCGTCAACCGTGCGGCCAAACACGCCGATGTTGTCGAGCGAAGAAGCGAACGCGACGAGTCCGAAACGACTAATCCGCCCGTACGTCGGCTTCACGCCAACGATCCCGCAGAACGCCGCCGGCTGGCGGACGGAGCCTCCAGTTTCAGAACCAAATGCGATCGGCACGATACCTGCCGCGACGGCTGCAGCGGATCCGCCGGAAGAGCCGCCGGGGACTCTCGATCGGTCGACTGGATTGCGCGCGGGTCCGTATGCAGAAAACTCAGTGGACGAACCCATTGCGAACTCGTCCATGTTTCCTTTGCCGACGAGAATCGCGCCCGCGTCGTGCAGTCTGTTCGCGACGGTCGAGTTGTACGGGCTGACGTAGCCTTCGAGAATCTTCGAACCGCACGAGGTGTTGAGAACGGTCGTCGCGATGTTGTCCTTCAATACGACGGGCACGCCGGCGAGCGCGCCACCCACCGGCGCGCGTTCGACGGCGTGCAGCGATGTATTCAGATCCGAAGATAGAATGCAGTTGAGGCCCGAAGGTCCGGCGTCGACTTCTGCGGCGCGCGCAAAGCTCGCCTCAACAACTGAGCGCGGACGCATTTTCCCTTCGCGCACCGCGGCGGCTATCGCACCGGCACCAGCCGCGAGCAGCGATTCCGGAGTCGCGGTCACGATTCATCTCCCGCGTCTTCGTGCGTCGCGAGGCGCGGCACAAGGTAAAATCCGTCAATCACGGATGGCATCGCAGCCCCGTCGAGCGCGCGCGTCGCGGGCGCGATCTTTGCGATCGGCCGCTCGAGCGTCACGCTCGGCCCTTCGTCGGCGCGCAGCGGCATGCCTATACGAAGCGCCTCGGCCTCCGCCGAGGCTCCCGAACTGTGCACGCGCTGGAGCACTTCCATGTTCGCGAGGATGCCGTTGAGCTCACCGACGAGCGCGTCGAGCCGCTCCTCCGGCACGCCGATCCGTGCGAGCCCGGCAATGTGTCGCACATCATCTCTCGATACGGCCATCAGTCAAACCCTCGTTCAAGTCCGGCGAACGCGACGACGAGCCGCTTCCGCCCCACACTTTCGTCATCGAAGTCGACGGTCACTTTCGCATCGCGCCCCGCACCGGCCATCGCGGAGATCGTACCTGACCCAAATGTTTTGTGCTTCACGCGCTCGCCCTGCACGAAGTCTGGCACATCCTGCGACATCTCGTCCATGTGCACGGCGCGCTCGCGCGACGCGTCGCGGCGCCAGGTACGCGGCGAATCATCATCCCAGTCGCGCGGCGCTGACTCGGCGCGAATTCCAACACCGCCCGAACGTCCGCTCGCGCGGAGGCGGATCGTCGCCTGCGGTTCAATCAGCTTTTCCACTGCGGGAGTCAGAAACATCGACGCCGACGATGAAATCAGCTCGCCATTCCGGCGCCGGCTGCGTGCCCATGTGAGATACAACTTCTTCTCGGCGCGCGTGATCCCAACGTAGAACAGCCGGCGTTCTTCTTCGAGCAACGCGGGATCGTCCACGCTTCTGCTCAGCGGGAAGAGGCCGTTCTCGAGGCCTGCGATGAACACGACGGGATATTCCAGTCCCTTTGCCGTGTGGAGCGTCATCATCGTGACGGCGTCGGCATCGGGCCCAAGGACGTCCAGTCCGGCGACGAGCGTTGCGCGCTGCAGAAAATGGTCGAGCGGGCGAAGTCCAACCTCACCGCCGTCGTCGATCACAAGCTCCGCAGCGCCGCGCGCAAGCTCGGCGACGTTGTCGAGGCGCTCGAGCCCTTCCGGCCCTTCGGCACGAAGTGCATCCGCAAAACCGATTTCGTCCACGAGCGAGAGAATCAGCCGGTCAACGCTCGAGTCTTCCGCTTTTACGCGGAAGCGTTCTACGAGGTCCGCAAAATCCCTGAGCGCGTTGCGCGTCGCGATGCGCGCGCCTGTGACGAGATCTTCTCGCGCAGCGGCCGCAAGGAGCGGCACTCCCGCGTCCGACGCGGCGAGTGCGAGCATCTCAACGGTGGTGTCACCAATGCCGCGTCGCGGCGTGGTGATCGCGCGCCGGAACGCCTCGTCGTCCGCCGGATTCGCAATGAGCCGCAGCCATGCGATGAGATCTTTGATCTCGCGACGGTCGTAAAAGCGCACCGCACCTACGAGCCGGTACGGAATCGCCCTGCGGCGCATGGATTCTTCGAGCACCCGGCTCTGCGCATTCGTGCGATACAGAATCGCGTTCGATCCGAGCGGCTCATTATTGCGCGTGCGGCGCAGTTCGATCTCGGCGGCGATGTAATCCGCTTCGTCGCGGTCGTCGAGCGCGGCGACGAGCGCGACAGCGTCGCCGTCGGGGCGCGTGGCGCGCAAAACCTTTCCGCGCCGCTCCGAGTTTTCGCTGATCACCGCGTTGGCCAACGCCAGAACTTGTGGTGTGGAGCGGTAGTTCTCCTCGAGCCGGACGACTTTCGCCGACGGATAATCGCGCTCGAAATCGAGGATGTTGCGGACGTCCGCGCCGCGCCAGCCGTAGATCGACTGATCGTCGTCGCCGACGACGACGACATTGCCGTGGCGCGCGCCGAGCAGGCGGACGAACTCATACTGGGCGCGATTCGTATCCTGATATTCATCGACGAGAATCACGCGGAAACGCTTCTCGTAGCGCTCGCGCACCTCCTCGTGCTCCGTGAGCAGCTGAACCGGCAGTCCGAGCAGATCGTCGAAGCTCACCGCGTTCGCACTGCGAAACGCGGCCGCGAGATCGCTGTAGATCGGCGCGACGGCTTTCGCGAGCGGCATCTGTGCAAGCGTCGCGTACTCGGCCGGCGACACGAGCGCATTCCGCGCGTCGGATATCGCCGACGAAATCGCCCGCGGCGTCCAGATCTTTGGCGATACGCGATGGCGCTCCATCAATCGCTTGATGACCGAGAGCGTGTCGTCTTCATCGTAAATCGTGAACGCGCTCGTGCGGCCGACGAGCTCCGCGTTCGCGCGCAGCATGCGCGCGCCTATCGCGTGGAACGTGCCGACCCACATCCCGGCGGGTGCGGTGCCGAGCAGACGGCCGATGCGCTCGCGCATTTCGCCGGCGGCTTTATTCGTGAACGTCACCGCGAGGATTTGATCTGCGCGAACGACCCCGTCGCTGATGAGCCGCGCAATCCGCGCCGTGAGCACCCGCGTCTTTCCCGATCCCGCCCCGGCGAGCACCAACAGCGGTCCGTCGGTGTGCTCCACCGCTTCCCGCTGGGCGCTATTGAGGGCGGGCCCGCTCGCGGCTGCCACTTTCTCGTCTTCCGGTGCCGCTGAATCCAAACGTGGTGACGCAATCATGAGTGAAAGCTAGCACCCGCGATTGCATTTGCGGAGGCGGACTTCGTGCGGCGAGATCAACCCGGGAGAATGATCTCGAACACCGCGCCGGCGGTGGACGGCGCCAGCACGAGGCGGCCGCGGTGACTCTCTTCGACAATGCGCCGCGTGAGCGCCAGGCCGATCCCCCACCCCGATTCTTTCGTCGAGAAGCCGGCCGAAAAAATCTTGCGACGCAGTTCGCGCGGCACACCCGGCCCGTTGTCCGCGACGCGCACGCGCACGCCGCCGCCAAGCACGGTTTCAATGCTCACGACGATGCTCCCCCCGCGCCCCGCGAGTGCGTCGATCGCATTTTTCACCAGCGATTCAATCGCCCACTCGAGCAGCACGCGATCGCCGACCACCGGAACGTCCGAGCCGGGCGCGTCGAGCCGGATGATGATCGGGTGCGCCAGTGTCGGGACGCGCGCGGAGAAGTACGACACGACATGACGCGCGACTTCGACGACATCGACCTGCTCGCGCCGCGACGGCCGTCCGATCCGCTCGAAGCGATGCGCGACGCGTTCGAGCCGCACGATGTCGCTCTCCATGTGCGGCAGCGCCTGCACGATCATGGGGTCATCGCGCTCGCGCAGCAGCTCGATCCAGCCGTGCATGCTCGAGAGCGGCGTGCCGAGCTGGTGCGCAGACTCGCGCGCCATGCCGGCGAAGATGCGCTCACGATCGGCGTGACTCTCCGAGCGAAGCATCACGACGCCCGACAGAATCAGCACGCCCAGCACCGCGACCATCAGGAGCGGAATCACTTCCATGCCGCGGATCAGCGGGGTGTTGCCGATGTGAATGACGACGAACCCGCTCGTGATCGGCGCATTCTGCGCGTCGAGCGTATCGGCGTACGCGCGAACGTGCGGTGAGTTGAGCGAGTCGATGTTGAACGGCAGGTTGGAGGTCACCTGCGGCATCCCGTGCGCGCCTGTGAGGATCACCGGCACGCGAAGTCTTTTTAGCGATTCGACGAGATCGACATACACCGCCGTACTCGAGCCGGGATCGCTCGACGTGTCCGACATCGCCCCGTACACTTTGGCGTAAATGCTCGCGGTCTGCTGCGCTTCAGAGCGCAGATTCGAGAGCACGTTTTGCGAATACCAGATGAACGCCACCAAGAGCGTCACCATGCCGACCGCGACGATGACGACCGGGGCGTTGCGTCGCATCGGTTACCGGATCACGTCGGCGCCGAAATACGGTCGCAATACTTCGGGCACGGTCACGCTGCTGTCGGCGTTCTGGTAATGCTCGAGGATCGAGGCGACGACGCGCGGAAAGCCGAGGCCGGATCCGTTCAGCGTGTGCACGTGGCGCGGCTTTTCACCCGGCGCCGGCCGGTAGCGAATGTTCGCACGGCGCGCCTGGAAATCGGTGTAGCTCGAGCATGAAGACACTTCGAGCCACGTTCCAACACCAGGAGCGAACACTTCAAGATCGAACGTCTTCGCGTTGGAGAATCCTGTATCACCCGCCGCGAGAAGGAGCCGGCGGTGCGGAAGGCCAAGACGCACGAGCGCCTGCTCGGCGTGCGAGGTGAGCAACTCCAGCTGCGCGGGGGAATCCTCGGGAGTCGTGAAGCGCACGAGCTCAACCTTTTCAAACTGATGCAGCCGCAGCAGCCCGCGCGTGTCCTTGCCCGCGGCGCCAGCCTCGCGCCGGAAGCACTGACTGAATGCCGTGAGGGCGATCGGGAGCGTCGCGCCGTCGAGAATCTCGTCGCGAAAAAGATTCGTGACCGGCACTTCCGACGTCGGGATCGCGAAGAACGCGTCGTCGCGCAGCGCGTACATGTCCTCTTCGAACTTCGGCAGCTGACCCGTGCCGGTCATCGAGTCGCGATTTACAAAGAGCGGGACCTGCGTCTCTTCATAGCCGAACTCGCGCGTGTGCAGGTCGAGCAGGAAGTTCATCAGCGCGCGCTGCAGGTGCGCTCCGCGATTGCGGTAGACGATGAAACCCGAGCCCGAGATCTTCGCGCCGCGCGGCAGATCGAGCAACCCAAGCGCCTCGGCGACTTCCCAGTGCGGCTTCACGCTGCCGGCTGCGCGCGGTTCGCCCCATGTGCTGACGACGGTGTTGTGCGATGCATCGCCTTCGGGCACTTCGGAGAGCGTGACGTTTGGAAGCTCGTAGAGGATCGAATCGAACTCGCCCTGCGACGCGGCCAGTTCGGTTTCAAGCCTGGCAATGTCAGCGCCGAGTTCACGCGCGCTCGCCATGAGCTCGTCAGCGTTCTCACCAGCTTTCTTTTTGCGGGCGACTTCCTGACTCGCCGTATTGCGCGCGGCTTTGCGCTCCTCGACTTTCTGGATCGTCGCGCGGCGCTCGCGGTCGAGCTGCTCGGCGCGGTCTATCAGAGAACCAAACTTGTCGAGAGAACCCCGCCGCCGGACGCCCTCGCGCAGCAAATCAGCCTGCTCGCGGACCATCCGGCCGTCAATCACTGCTCAGAACGCCGGGAAGCCCGCGATGAGTTGACGATAGCCGCAGTCGCCGCCGATCATCGTGCGCCCGTAGATGCCGCGCGCGACGAGGTCGACGGAGTCAATGACAATCTTGGCGTACAGATACGGCGCCGCGGGATTGCCCGTCGTGCAGAGCGGTTCCTGCGCCTGCACGGCGACAGCCTGCCCGCGGCGGACGACGGTGACGGAGTCGACCGTATATCCGCTGAGCGGAGCTTCGGTAATCGCGTCGTACGACCCGATGCCGGTAATTATGCCCACCAAGCGGTTTCCCCCGGGGTTCTGCCCAACCATTTGCGGCGGAAGCAGAATCACATTGCCCGAGGCATCGATATCAAAAGCGACATCAAACGCGAAGGTGCCGTCGATGCGCGTGACGGAGCGGGCGGGAAAGGTGAGTGCGGTAGCGGCGATACTCGATGAGCCCGACAATGCGTGCAGGAAGAACGGCTGCGTCGCAACCTCGGTCGTCGCGGCCGGCAGGTTGTTGTAATCGCACGCGCCAACGGCCACGGCCCCCACCACGAGAGCGATGGGAACAAGGCGGGCGAAAATTCCTGCGCGAATGTGCACGATGTTTGAGATCATCTTCGAGAGGCGTAGTGTACCGAGAAGGAGACGCAACTTCAAGCGAATCAGGCGCTTGACTTCACTTGGTGGGCGGGTATGCTTCAACAACCTTTTGCGGAGCGGCCATGCCAACCATTCGCGACCTCGTCGCCGCCATCCGGCAGCGCGAAGGCGTTGAGGCGGCGGTAGTCCTCGGCCGCGACGGCCTGCTGATCGACAGCCAGGCCATCGCCACTTTCGATTCCGAACATGTCGCGGCGCACGTCCCGTCGATCATTCAGTTCGCCGATGAATTCGGTGCGGCCGCCGCGCGCGGTGCGCTTCAGACTGCTGTGATGGAGCATGAACATGGCCTTGCTGTGATCTCGTGTCTCTCGCCGGACGCCGTACTCCTCGTCCTCGTGCAGCCCACGGCGAATCTCGGACAGTTGCTGTACGAACTGCGCCGCAACCGCGCGAACATCGCCGCACTCGTCTAACGGCGCAGCCCTGACGGCTTCCCTACCGCCGGACCCGGCAACGCCTTTAGCAACTCCGCCGGCAGTGCGTCCGCGGCACGTGCTGGTGGCCGATGACGAACCGCACATCGGCCGCATTATCCAAACGAAACTCGAGCTCGGCCCGTTTCGCGTCACGCTTGTTTACGACGGCGCCGAGGCAGTTCGAGCCCTGCAACAGTACCCCGATGTCGCGCTGGTGCTCCTCGACCTCATGATGCCGAACCGTTCCGGACTAGAAGTGCTGGCCGAGATGCGTGCCGATACCCGCTGGAAGAACGTCCCCTGCATCATCATGACGGCAGCCGGCCAGGACGAGCGCTACGATGAAGCCATGAAGCTCGGCGCGAATGCATTCATCACGAAGCCGTTCAGCCCGAAGCGCCTGTATGCGCGCGTGCTCGAGCTGACGGGAGTCGAGGCATGAGTACGGACGGGGCGACGTGGGTGGTCGTGCTCGCCGGCGGAGTCGGATCGCGATTCTGGCCGATCAGCACGCCCGAACGTCCGAAGCAGCTGCTCCCGCTCGTGTCGAGCGAGCCGATGTTGCGCGATATGATCGATCGTGTCGCCACGCTCGCACCCGCGGCGCGCACGCTGATTCTGACGAATGCTTCGCTGGTTGAAGCGGTGCGCCGTGTCGTGCCCGAGCTTCCGGCGGAGAATGTGATCGCGGAGCCGCGCCCGGCTGGAACTGCGGCTGCGCTCGCGTGGGCGGCGCATGAAGTCGTACGGCGCGGCGGCCCGGATCACGTGATGATCTCGGTTCACGCTGACGCTGCGATTGGAGATGTGGGTGCATTCCGCGCGGCGCTCGCGGCGGCCGCCGATGCTGCGCGGACCGAACACGCGCTCGTGACGGTTGGCATCGTCCCGCGATTTGCCGATACCGGCCTGGGATACATCGAGCCCGGCGAGATCGTGCGTGGAGCGCTGCGCCGCGTAGCGCGGTTCGTCGAGAAGCCCGATCGCGCGCGCGCTGAAGCGATGGTCGCCGCTGGATGCCTGTGGAACTCGGGAATTTTTGCGTGGCGCGCCGGGGATTTGCTCGAAGAGCTTCGCGCGCACTGCGCAGAGGTGGCACACCCGCTGGCAGCGAACCCGACCGACATGGCCGCGTTTTTCGGAGCGATCGCGAAACCAATTGCGATCGATGTCGGCGTGCTCGAGCGAAGCGGCAAGGTGATGGTGGTGCCGGGTGATTTTGACTGGAGTGATGTCGGTACGTGGGCGGCGCTTCGCGTGGTGCGCAAAGCCGACGCGAGCGGCAACGTGCCGTCCGGCTCTGTTTTCCTGCGCGATGCGAAGCGGAATGTCGTGCACGCCGAAGGTCCGACGGTCGTGCTGTATGGCGTGGAAGATCTCGTCGTGGTGACAACGAACGGCGTGACGCTCGTGACGACCGTTGAACGTGCAGCCGACCTCAAGACGCTGCTCGATTCACTTCCGGCTGAGGTACGCTCGCTATGACGACGCCGCTCGTACTGTATGACGATGCGCGCGCGCGGCAGTTCGAGCCGTTCGCGCTCACGCGTCCGGCGGGCGAGCTGCGCGCAGGCGCCGAGCTGATTCGCCGGAGATGGGAGCGCGCCGTGCGCGGGCGTGCGGCCGGATTTGCGGGCGCTCCGCACCTTGCAGCGTTCGAGGAGTTCGATGCACCGCCATCTGCCAGCGGGACTCTCGCCGCGGGAACGATCGTTGCGAACGCGCGCTGTGCGATTGCGCTCGACGCGTCGCTCGGCGACGCGAGTGTCTGGAATTGCGACGGGCGCGTTGCGGCGGTCCGGCTCGCCGCGCCCATGGATGTTGCGCGCCTGAGCGACGGCACGCTGCGACTTGACGCGCTTGCGCCAGGCACCGGTGGCGCGGTCGCCGAGATTCGCGGGTGGTGGATGGAGGAGATCTGGGATCTCTCGGCGCGGCTGAGCAACATGCTCGTCGCTGACATCACGGCGCTTGCGCCCGGAGCCGAGGACGTGCCCTCCCATGTTTCGGTGCTCGGCGAACATCGCGCGTACGCCGAGCGCGGTGCGTATTTCGAGCCGTACGTGATCGTCGATACGAGCGATGGACCGGTGCTCGTGCGGCGCGGTGCCCGTATCGCGGCGTTCACGCGGCTGGTTGGTCCCTGTGTGATCGGCGAGGACGTGCAGGTCGGCGGCGGCAAAATAAAAAATTGCTCCATCGGCGAACACTCACGCGTGCATGGCGAGCTCAGCGGGACGATTTTTATCGGCCACTCGAACAAAGTGCACGACGGATTTATCGGCGACTCCGTGCTCGGCCGGTGGGCGAACGTTGGCGCCGGCACAATCACGAGCAACTTGAAGAACAGCTACGGTGAAGTGTCGCTCTGGACGCCGGCAGGACTGCGCAGAACGCATCAGACATTCCTTGGCTCGTTCATCGGCGATCACGCCAAGCTTGGCATCGGCACGCGCCTCACGACGGGCTGCGTGATCGGCGCGGGTGCGAACGTGTTCGGCAGCGAGATGCCACCCAAGTTCGTGCCGCCATTCGCGTGGGGCGACCGGCCGCCATTTGGAGAGTTCGAAGCTGCGAAGTTTCTGGAAGTTGCGTCGCGTGTGATGGCACGGCGCGGCGTCACGCTGGGCGAGAACGGCCGGAGCGCGCTCGCGGCGGCCTGGGCGCGGCGCGGAGAATTCGGCGCATGAGCCTATGAAAGCCTGGACACTCGGCAGCGGGAGCAAGGGAAACTCGATCCTGCTCGAGAGTGACGGAACACGCGTGCTGATCGACGCCGGCTTTTCGCCGCGCGCGCTCGCGCAGCGGCTCGCGACTGCCGGCGTGCAGCCCGAGTCGATCAGCGCGGTGATCGTCACGCACGAGCACATCGATCACATGAAGGGGATCAGCGCGGCGCAGCGGAAATGGAAATGGCAGCTCTTTGGATCCGCCGGCACGATCGCGGCTATTGCCGATCTTGATGAAGCGCGCTGCACCGCGATTCGATCAACCGCGTCGTTTAACATCGGCGCGCTGCAATTCGAACTCATCCGTGTGCCGCACGACGCCGCCGCACCTACGGCGGTTGTCGCAACGGCTACGCGCACCGGATTCAGGACGGGCGTTGCACACGATCTCGGCGCCGTCCCGGACACTCTGCGCGCCGCATTCGCGCGGCTCGATCTGCTGCTGCTCGAATCGAATCACGACGAAGAGATGCTGCGGAACGGACCGTATCCGGCATTTCTGCAATCGCGCATCACGGGTGGATCGGGCCACTTGAGCAACCGGAAGTCGGCGGCGCTCACGAGAGAACTCGCGTGCGAACAGCTGCGGCACCTGGTACTGCTGCATCTCAGCGAAGTGAACAACACGCCGCAGCACGCGGTGAGCGCGGCGGAGACGGCGTTGCGGGGCGCGAAGTCGAAGTGCCGTGTGACTGCGGCGCCGCAGGATCGCGCGGCGGGTCCCTTTGGCGATGTGACCGGCGGAGTCAGGCAGCTCGCATTGGCGTTGTAGCTTTGTTGTAGCTTTGTTGTAGCTTTTTCGAGCTCACGACTGCAGGCCAAAATACAAAACGCCTCCCGACCGAAGCCGGGAGGCGTTTTTCGTTCGAAGAACTGAGACTACGGCTTCTTTGCGGCCGTCGAATCCTTCTTCATTTCCTTCGTGGCCTTTGCCTTCATCGCCGTACCCTTCGCGGCGGTGGCGGCACCCTTCGACTCCATCTTCTGGCCGGCCTTCTCAACCGTCGCGCCAGACTTGGCGGTGGCTGCACCAGCCTTCTTGGTGGAATCACCCTTCGCCTTCATCGCGGCGCCCTTTGCTGCAACGGCGGCGCCCGTCTTCACTTCCTTCGTGCCAGCCTTCTCCATCTTCGTGCCTTTCTTCATCGTCGAATCGGCCTTCGTCGTGCCCTGAGCGAACGAGGCACTGGCGGCGACGAGCGACAGGAGCGCGGCAACAGCGAACGTGGTCTTACGGGACATAGTTTCTCCGACGAGGTGGGAGCGGGGGTTCATGACGGTGACTGAAACGGGAAAACCGCCGACGTCGGCGGGTTAACCTGGTCCAGCGTAACGACCCAACTTGCGGTATTTGGAGCTAAGACGCAATAGGGACGTACTTTGTAACGCTCAGCGGCTTCACGCCGGCGCCCGAACAAATGCCGACTCTCTAGGGCGACTGGCGACTCGTAAATGGCGATCTGGTGCATAGCGAATGGCGAGTAGCGCGGAGATGTTCTCCGGGCTACTCGCCATTCGCCACGCACCCAATTGCTATTTACTAGTCGCTAGTCGCTGTAGTTCTAGTACATCCCGCCCATGCCACCGCCGCCGCCCGGAGCCGCAGGCGCCGGATGGTTTTCCTTCTTCTCGACGATCAGTGCTTCCGTCGTGAGCAGAAGGGCGGCGATCGACGCAGCGTTCTGCAGCGCCGTACGCGTCACCTTCGTCGGGTCGATAACACCGGCCACAACGAGATCTTCGTACGTGTCGGTCAGCGCGTTGTAGCCGAAGTTCTTGTCCTTCGATGCGCGAACCTTCTCGACGACGATCGAACCTTCACCGCCCGCATTGTACACGATCATGCGGATCGGCTCTTCGATCGCGCGACGAATGATGTCGACGCCGATCTGCTCGTCTTCGTCGAGCTTCAGTCCCTTCAGTGCGATCTGCGCGCGCACGAGTGCGACGCCGCCACCGGGGACGATCCCCTCCTCTACGGCCGCGCGCGTTGCATGCAGCGCATCTTCGACGCGGGCCTTCTTCTCCTTCATCTCGCTCTCGGTCGACGCGCCGACGTTGATCACGGCCACACCGCCCGCGAGCTTCGCCTTGCGCTCCTGGAGCTTCTCCTTGTCGTAGTCGCTCGTCGACTTGTCGATCGCGACTTCGATTTCCTTGATGCGACCCTTGATCTTGTCGTCATCGCCGGCGCCGTCGATCAGCGTCGTGTTGTCCTTGTCGATCACGATGCGCTTCGCGCGGCCGAGGTCCGACAGCACAGCGTTCTCGAGCTTGAAGCCGACTTCCTCGGAGATCACGTTGCCCTTGGTGAGCACGGCGATGTCTTCGAGCATCGACTTGCGGCGGTCGCCGAAGCCGGGGGCCTTCACGGCCGCGATCTTCAGCGTGCCACGGAGCTTGTTCACGACGAGCGTCGCGAGCGCCTCACCCTCGACATCTTCCGAGATGATGAGCAGCGGCTTGCCGGCCTGCGCAACCTTCTCGAGCACCGGAAGGAGATCCTTCATCGATGCTATCTTCTTGTCATGGATGAGAATGAACGCATCCTCGAGCACCGCTTCCATCTTGTCCGGATCGGTGATGAAGTACGGCGAGAGATAGCCGCGGTCGAACTGCATGCCTTCGACCGTCTCAAGCGTCGTCTCGAGGCCACGCGCCTCTTCAACCGTGATGACGCCGTCCTTGCCGACCTTCTCCATCGCCTCGGCGATCAGATCGCCGATTTCCTTGTCGTTGTTCGCCGAGATCGTGCCGACCTGTGCGATTTCCTTCTTGCCGCTGGTCGGAACCGAGATGCGCTTCAGCTCCTCGACGATCGCCGCAACCGCGCGATCGACGCCGCGCTTGATGGCCATCGGGTTTGCGCCGGCCGTGACGTTCTTGAGGCCTTCGCGGAAAATCGCCTGTGCAAGCACGGTCGCCGTCGTCGTGCCGTCGCCGGCAACGTCGGACGTCTTGGTCGCGACTTCCTTCACCATCTGCGCGCCCATGTTCTCGACCGGATCTGCGAGCTCGATTTCCTTCGCGACGGTCACGCCGTCCTTGGTGATCGTCGGCGCGCCGAACTTCTTGTCGATGACGACATTACGGCCGCGCGGTCCGAGGGTGACCTTCACCGCCTCGGCGAGCTGATCGACGCCGCGCTTCAGAGCTGCGCGCGCGTCAACGTTGAAATGGAGTTCTTTGGCTGCCATTGCTTTTTATTCCTTCGAGAAAATGTGGGTTAGCTGATGACGGCGAGGATGTCCGATTCACGCAGAATCAGCACCGGCTCGTTGTCGATCGTGACTTCGGTACCGCTGTACTTCCCGTAGAGGATCTTGTCGCCGACTTTCACTTCCATCGGGACGCGCTTGCCCTCGTCGTAGCGGCCCGGTCCGACGGAAACGACTTCACCCTGCTGCGGCTTTTCTTTTGCTGTGTCGGGGATGTACAGGCCACCGCGCATCTGCTCGGTTTCCTCCAACGGCCTGACGACGACACGGTCGGCCAGTGGCGCGACTTTCGACGCGGTAGCGGCTTTTGCTGCCATGATGAACTGTTCTCCTTTCTAGGTTCAAAAAAGACGTTATAAACTGAGTTAGCACTCGTTGACCGTGAGTGCTAACAGACCTTGAATATAACTGATTACGGGTCGACAAGTTGCCTACGGCGATCAGTGTTGACCAACCGTTACAACACCATGCAGCGACGCGCTTTACAGCCTGCTATGTGAGCAGGTCGTACGCCATCGCCGTGCCGACCAGCGTCAAATCAGGGTCGACTTTGTCGAACTCTTTGCAGATCGACGCGAACGTCGCCGCAAGACCTCCGGTAGCGACAACGAGGGGCTTCGCGCGGCGGGGCCAGTCAGCCTTGATGCGCCGGACGAGGCCGTCAATCGATTCCGCGGCGCCGAGGACGACGCCTGAACGAATGCACTCATCCGTGCGCCGCCCGATGACATTTTTCGGCGCGACGATTTCGGTCGCCGGGAGCTTGGAGGTTTTGCGAAAGAGCGACTCGGCGGACATGAGGACACCGGGCGCGATCACCCCGCCGAAGAAGACGCCGTCAGCGCTGATGCAGTCGAAGGTCGTCGCGGTGCCGATATCGACCACAATGCAGTCGCGCTTGTAAATGCGGCTCGCGGCGAGCGTGTTGATGATACGGTCCGCGCCGACCGTAGCCGGCTCGTCGACATCCAGCATGATCGGAAGTTTCGAGCGGCCATCGACGATGACCGCCGGCATCGACGTCAGACGCTTGCATGCTTCGGCGAGCGGAGCGGTCACCGCAGGGACAACCGAGCCGATCGCGCTTCCCTTCACCGCCGAGCGTTTGATGCCCGCGGAATCAAGCAGTGCGAGCAGGAGCAGGAAGACTTCGTCAGGAGTCCGGCTGGCGTCGGTCGTGACGCGCCAGCGCGCCTTCACGCGCAGGCCGGTGCACAGACCGATCGTCGTCTCGGAGTTTCCGACGTCAAACGCAAGTATCGTGTCGCCCTTGCTGCTCTTGCTCATGATTGCTCCTCTGTTTCCACGCTCATGTCGCAAACTCGAGGGAGCCGGCGCGGTAGTGTGTGACGCCATGCTCGCCGGTGATGATCAACGCGCCATCGTTCGTGATGCCGTTGGCGATTCCCACGGCAGGCTTGAGGCAGTGCCGGTCGCGCGCATAATCCCGCCTGTCGAACTCCGCGAGTTCGGCGACCGTGAGCGGGCCGCGCGCGTGCGCCGCGGCGCGCACTGCGGGCACGAGCGCGAGTGCGAGCACCGAGCGCCTCGTACCCGGGAGCAGTCCGACCGCGGTCTCCACTTCTGCGGGTGAAATAATATTCACACCTAATCCGATCGCGACCCACTCGGCCTTCTGTTCGCGCCAGCGCGCCTCGACCAGCACACCGGCAACTTTTCGCGATCCGATGTAAAGATCATTCGGCCATTTAATCTGTACGGGCGCGCCGCTGAAGAGCTCGAGTACCGGCGCGAGATGCAAACCGATGCGGAGTGAGAGCACGTCGAGACCGGACGGTGTGGACGGCCGCTCGAGCAGCGTCATCCAGAGGCCGAGCCGCTCTTCTGATGTCCAGCGCTTGCCGCCACGGCCGCGGCCGGCGGTTTGCTCGTCAGCGATGATCAGTGTGCCGCCCGGCGCGCCTTCTCCTCCGAGACGGTGCGCCTCGTCCATCGTCGACGTGACGGTCGGCAACACGACGACGCGCGGCACCGACATCGCAGCCGCGAGGGCATCAGCGTCCATGTTGTCGATCGTATGATTCGCCACGTCTAATGCCGTGCGCGGTACGCGACGAGCGCGAGCACCGCGGCTCCGAGGGCGAAGCGGTACAGCGCGAACACGCCGAGCCCGCGATTTTTCACGAAGCGCAGCAGGATATTGATCGCGACCGCGCTGCTCACTGCCGCAGTGATCACAGCAACGGCGAGCGGCAGTGTCACGCCGCCCTGGGCGAGCGCCTTCGGCACCTTGAGCACGGCGGCAGCGGCAATAATGGGCATCGACATGAGAAAGCTGAACGTCGCCGCACTCTCGCGATCGAATCCCAGCGCGCGGCCGGCGGTGATCGTTGCGCCGGAACGCGAAACGCCGGGGATCAGCGCGATGGCCTGCGCACAGCCGACGAGCACCGCGTCGAAATTCGTGTACTCATCGATTTTCCTGGCACGAGACGCGCGTGCGTCGACGATCCAGAGAACGGCGCCCATCACGATCAGCGCTATTGCCGTAAGCTCCGGCGCGCGAAACGCGGTCTCCGCTTTTTTCTCGAGCAACAGACCGGCGATGCCGCCGGGAATTGTCGCGATGACGAGCAGCACCACACGCTTTTGCTCGACGGTCTCGATACGACGTGTCGCTGCGATAGAAAGCGCGGCGCGAACCAGCGCGATCCATTCCGTGCGAAAATACCAGAGCAGCGCGGCGAGCGATCCCACGTGCAGCGCGACATCGAACGCGAGTCCGGGCTCCGGCCAGCCGAACGCCCACGGCGCGAGCGCGAGATGCGCGGAGCTCGACACGGGAAGAAACTCGGCGAGCCCCTGAAGCGCGCCGAGAACGAAAGCCTGAAAAACCGAGAGATCGTTCATCAGACGCTTACGGCTTCATCGACTGCGAGCG
Organism: uncultured Gemmatimonadota bacterium; assembly: GCA_903910555.1. Classification (GTDB taxonomy): domain Bacteria; phylum Gemmatimonadota; class Gemmatimonadetes; order Gemmatimonadales; family Gemmatimonadaceae; genus Fen-1231. Next base: position 226,333 of record CAIVZZ010000015.1, read on the forward strand.
GAGGTACAGCGCTTCGTAGCGCTCGACGATCTGCGCGCTCGAGAAACGTTTGCGTGCGTCAGCTGCGGCGGCGGCGCTCATCGTACTCCAACGCGCCGAGTCACGAAGCAGTGCGATGCCAAAATCGGCGAGACCGTCGACATCGCCGACGTTTCGCAGCGCGCCGGTGATGCCGTCCTGAACGACCTCGCAGATGCCGCCAACGTTGTAGCCGAGCGCCGGGACTCCGCAGGCGATCGCTTCAAGCGCGCTGAGGCCGAACGATTCTCTGTCGGACGGGAGCAGGAACAGGTCGGCTGACGCGAGCAGCGGTGCAACGGCGTCGATGCGGCCGAGGAAATGAACGTCGTGCTCGACGCCAAGGGCGCGCGCCTCTTCTTCGGCGGAAATACGATCGGGGCCGTCGCCGACCATCACGAGCACACTCGGAACGTCCTTGTGCACTTTCGCAAAAATGCGCACGACGTCCAGCACGCGCTTCACCGGACGAAAGTTCGAGATATGCATCAGAATCTTCTTGTCTTCACCCATCTGACGGCGCAGCAACGGCTCGTGTGCGGTGCGATCGTAGACGGCCGGATCGACGAAGTTCGGAATCACCTCGACATCGCACGCGGTGCAGCCGAACGCGCGCACGGTCTCCTCTTTCAGAAACTGCGAGACCGCGGTGATGCGGTCTGATTTCTCGATCGAGAACTTCGTAATGGCGTGAAACGAGTGATCCTGTCCGACGATCGTGATATCGGTGCCGTGCAGCGTGGTGATCACGGTGATGTCGCGGCCTTCCTTGCGCAGCATCTCCTTCGCGATCCATGCGCTGGTCGCGTGCGGGATGGCGTAGTGCACGTGCAACAAGTCGAGCCCTTCGTTGATCACGACTTCGTGCATGCGAACGGCGAGCGCGAGATCGTACGGCGGATACTGGAACAGCGGATAGCGGCCGACGTCGACTTCGTGGAAATAGACGCGCGGCAGAAATACCGGGAGCCTGAACGGCAACTGGTACGTAATGAAGTGCACTTCGTGGCCGCGCTCGGCGAGCGCGATGCCGAGCTCCGTCGCGACCGCGCCGGAGCCGCCGTATGTCGGGTAACAGGTGATGCCGATCTTCACTCGGTCTTTCCTCCACGCCACCACTGTTCGACGATCCCTTCGCACGATGGGTCGTGCGGATTGACGCGGGTCACCTGCTCATCGTTGATCTGATGGCGGAACCAGGTGCGCTGCCGCTTTGCATACTGTCGCGTCGCGATAAGTATAGCTTCGCGGGCGGCGGGGAGATCGAGGTCACCGTGTATCAGCCGGCGCACGGTATCGTAGCCGCAGCCCTGCCACGCAGGGGCATCTGCAGCGACGGTGCGCTCGAGCGCGGCGACTTCGTCCGGCCAGCTCCCGGAACCGCCTGAACCATTCAGCATCGCGTCGAGACGGGCTGCGATCTGTTCGTGGAGCATCGGGCCGGGGTCGACGACGAGCCAGCGCGCGCGGATCGTGCGCCCTGACGGACTGTCGCGGTGGAAATCGCTGAGGCGGCGGCCGGTGAGCAGCGAAACTTCGGCGGCGCGCAGGAGCTGCGTGCGGCCGAGCTCGGCGCGATGAGGATCGAGCGTGCGCACCCAGCGGCGAAGCTCTTCTGTTTCTATCGACGCGAGTTCGAGTGCGAGCGCGGCGCGACGATCCGCGTCGAGATCGGGCGCGGCATCGAGCGGGGTGACGAGCGCGCGCAAGTAAAACCCGGTGCCGCCGACAACGACCGTGCTCGCGAGGCCGGTGTTCGCGATCCACGCGTTTGCGTCGGCTGCGAATCGCGCCGCGGACCATCGCTCGGATGGGTCGGCGACGTCGATGCCGAGGTGCGGCACGCGTGCGCGGTCGTCCGCCGGAGGCTTCGCCGTTCCGATATCGAAGCCGCGGTAAATCTGCCGCGAATCCGCGCTGAGAATCGTGAGTCCGTGCCGCGTCGCGAGTGACATCGCGAGCGCGGATTTCCCCGCGGCCGTCGGGCCGCAGATGATGCGCAGCTCAGCGCCGTCCGAATCGACGCTCGAGCTCATCCCAGCTGACCTGAACGATCGTACTCCGCCCGTGCACGTCGTGTGCGGGAAGAGTCGTGCGGGCGAGCGCGATGTAGAGCGCACGCATTTCCGCCGGCGCCAGCGAATCTCCGGCTTTCACCGCCGCCTTGCACGCGACGGTCGCGGCGAGTCGCTCGTGTTTCGCGAGGCCGCTCCCGAAGCGGTCGCCGGAAAGTGTCGCGAGCGTATCGCGCAGGCAGCGCTCGGCGTCGAAGCGCGGATGCGGCATCGGCACGCTGTTCACGAGGAGCGTGTGACCGCCGAATCCCTCAACCTCGAATCCGAGCCGGACGAATAGCTCTCGATTGTCTTCGAATGCTTCCGCCTCTGCGGGTGCGAGATGCAGCGTCATCGGAAAGAGCAGTCGCTGCGAGGGCGCTTCACCGCGATCGAGCGTGCGCATGAACTGCTCGTAGAGAATGCGTTCGTGCGCAGAATGCTGATCGATGAGAACCAGAGCATCATCTCGCTCGAAGAGGAGCCAGGTATTCCGCAGCTGCATGAGCGGCGGCACCTGGATCTCTGCGGCCGCCGGCGGCGCGGCGACATCGGGTTCGCTGTCCCGTTCGTCCGTTTCGAACAGCGGCGTTTCAGGAATCGGCGCAGAACTCAGCGCGGCGACGTCCATCGTCGCGCCCGATTCGAAGGTCGGCGGCATGAACGTGCGATGGGCAAAGCCGAATGCGGCGGCGCTCTCCTCCGTTCCAAGTGAACGCCTGACCGCGCGCTCCACTGCGCGCTCGGTATTCCAGCGATCGCGAAAACGCACTTCGGCTTTAGCCGGATGCACATTCACATCGACATCGCCAGCGGGAAGCGTCACCGCGAGAAAGAGCGACGGGCGGATGCCGGCGGGAATCGTCGACCGATACGCGGCTTCGGCAGCGCGCACGATGCCGGTGTCGCGAATCGCACGACCGTTCACCGTGAGCAACACACGCCTGCTCGACAATCCAACGTCTGCGGGCCTCTGCACCAGGCCACACACGCGCACCGGGCCACTGACATCGTCGACGGCCACGAGCGCGTCCGCGGTATCGACGCCCCACAGCGCGGCGACGCGTTCACGCAGCGACGCAGCGGGCGGAAGCGCAAACGCTTCGCGGCCATCGTGCGAAACGGTGATGCGCACATCGGGCCGCGCGAGCGCCATCGCGGTGATGACGTCAGCGATCACCCGCCACTCGCTGCGCGTGCCGCGCAAAAATTTTTGGCGCGCGGGCGTATTGTAGAAAAGGGCGTCGACGGTGACGGTCGTGCCGCGGCGGCGGGCCGCATCCGCGACGCTCTCGAGCGTGCCGCCTGCAACACGGACGCGCGTACCCGAGCCGTCGACAGTTGCCGTTTCAATCTCCAAACGCGATACGGAGCCGATCGCCGGAAGCGCTTCGCCGCGAAATCCAAAACTCGCGACGCCGACGAGATCGCTCGCGAGACGGATCTTCGATGTCGCATGCCGTTCGACGGCGAGCGTCGCGTCAGCGCGCGCCATGCCGATGCCATCATCGCTCACCCGAATCGTCGCGCGGCCGCCTTCGGTGATCGTGACATCGACCCCGGTGGCACCGGCATCAAATGCATTCTCGACGAGTTCTTTCACGACGGACGCCGGGCGCTCGACCACTTCGCCGGCGGCGATCTGGTCGGCGACGGCGGGCGGCAGGATCGCAACGGTGCGCAGCTCGGTGTTCACCACGGAAATCTCCCGGCGGGGCGGACGTGGGTCAATCGTGTCCGTTGCCGAGCAGTGCGAGCCGTTCCGACGCGATCCATCCTTCGCGATCGCCATCGAGCGCCACACGCGTCCACACGCCCTGGCGCTCCACAACGCGCGCAACTTCGCCGACCATCGGGACAGCGCCGCCCTCCGAGCCGAGCGCGGGGAGCGTGCGCAGCGGGCCGGGATCGATGACGACAGCGAGATCTCTGCCTTCGACGCGTTCTTCGAACATGCGCGCGCCGGTCGCGGCCGATCCAGCGATGACAAGCGTCGCGATGGTGAGACGCAGCGCGGGACGGCGCTGCCAGCAGCGCCGTGCGACCGCGAGCCAGCCGGCGATCCAGAGCAGGAGCGCGAGCGCTGACGGCGCGCGCGCTGGAACCGCCGGCACGAACGCGACGCCGACATCCTGCGGCGCGCGAACGCGGACGAGACGGTCGCGCAGGTCGTCGGCGAGCGGGTCGAGACGAAGCGCATGCTGCCAGCCTACGACCGCACCGGCGGTATCGGCGGCGGCCCATGCAGCGGTGCCGGCGTTCGCCCACGTCGCCGCAACGCGTGGTGCGGCGCGCGTTGCATCTTCGAACAACCGTGCAGCGCGCGTGTAGTCGGCGCCGGCGTATGCGGCGATGCCAGCGGCGAATGGTTCGCGCGCGCGTTCTATATCACGGGCGAGCAGCGCCCCCGTGATTCCGAGCGCAGCAACAGCGAAGACAACCGCACCAATCGCCGCGGGTTGACGCGGGCGCGGTGGCCGCGTGCGCCTCGCTTCTGTATCGACACGTCCGAAGAGCGCGGCCGCGCGCGACGCGAGTGCGGCGCCCGTTACGGTCGCACCGCCGAACGCGGCGCCATCGAGCTCGGCAATCAGCGCTTCGGCATCGTGCGCGACTTCTTCCGTGACTCCTTCGAGACGCAGCGATCGGGACCAAGCGCCGGGCTGCGTGAGCGAGGCGGCATCGAGGCCCGTGCGACGGCGCAGCGCGTCGAGCAGTGTCGTGCGAACGTCGACGGCGATTACCGCACCGTACTTCGGAGCCGCCATCGCGCGCAGACGCTCCGCGGACGTTTTGGGAACGCGCTTGCGGCGCGGCTTGCGCACGATCCACGCACCGAACGCTATGAACGGCGCGATCAACAACAGGCCGCGCACGAGCGCGAGATCGCCGAGCGGCGGCGGCGCGTCGTCACCCATCGCGCTGCGCAGCGGAAACGGACGGTCGGGCGGCGGCGGCGGCGGTTCTGCCGCAGAATCTGCGGCGACTACCGCACCCTGTGCGACCTGCACGGAGAAGGGCTCGGTGGCGCTCTCTTCGTAGCGCTTGCTGAACGGATTGAAGTACGAGAATCGAAACGCAGGAACACGCTGCGCACCGCTCGCGCGCGGCGTGACGAGCCAGTCGAACTCCTTGCTCCCGCGCATTGCAGAGGGCGCGGAGTCGAGCCTGACCCGTTCGTTTGCAGCCACCACGTTCGCCCACGGAATATCTATATGAGGGCGCGGCAACAGCGTGACATTGCCCGTCCCTTCAACGCGAATCGTGAGCACAAGCGGATCACCCGCGCGGTCGCGCGCGCTATCGACATGCGCGCTCGCCCTCCACACACCAACGGCGCCCGCCCACTCGGCCGGGCGCCCGGCGGTTGGCGGATCGATGGCCACGAGGGTCACCGATTCCGAACGCAGGGAGAACGATTCTTCCCTGCTGAAAAAACTCTGGCCCTGCGGGACGGTGTACGCGAGCCGCGCGGGCGCGATCGTGTAACGGCCCGGCGTGAGCGGAAAGAGCGCGCGACGGAACACGTGCACTTCGTACGCACGCCCATCCCGGTTCACCGAGATCGATCCCGCGGGATCGGGAAGATCGTACGCGAGCATCGCGCGGGATTCCGGTGGGATGAATTCCGGATTCCGGCGAAGGCGGCTGCGGGTTTCCTGGTCGATGAACACGCCGAGCTGATACGTGGCCTGCTGTCCGACGTAGACCGTCTCCGGCGCGACGAGCGCATGAAAATCGACGCCACCACTTCGCTCGAGCCGCGGGCGCGTGACAACCTCAGGCAGCGGCCCCTGGGCCGCGGCCGCCTGAAAGAACATCAGCGCCGGCAGAAGGATCACCAGTCTTTCCCGCCGGGCGGACGTTCTTGTTTTCCGCCGCGCTGCTTTCGCGCCTGCGTTTCTTTTTCGTCGCGCGAGGCGGCGGCAAGCAACTGTTCCGCCTGCTGCCGCGACATGGATTTATCCTCGTCGCTCTGACTGCGGCGCTGCTGTTGCGGCTGGCTGTTGTTGTCGTTGTTCGAGCCGCCCCCGCCCTGCTGCTGTTTCTGCAAACGAAGCGCGAGTTCGTAATTCCATTTCGCATCGGCATCGTTCGGCGCCTGACGCAACAGCGAGCGATACGCGCCCGCGGCCGATCCGAACGCGCGCGGGTCGGGCGCTTCCTTGCGCATGCCGCGCTTCAACTGGGTGAGCCCGAGGTTGTACAGCGCGCGCTGGCGGATGTCGGCGTCCGGTGCCGTGGCGGCGCGCTCGAGAACCTCGGCGGCCAGATCCAGCGAATCTGCCGCGAGCATCGCCGTGCCGAGGTTATAGAGGGTCGATGGATGCTTATCCCCCGTTGCGATCTGCTCTTTCCAGCGCTGCGCGGCGCGCGCGAACTGTCCGGCCTTGAACAAATCGAGCGGGTCCGGCGTGTTTTGCGCGCGCGCGGTACCGCCGAGTACGGCGATCAGGAACAGTGGCGCCGCGAAGCGCAGCACGCGACGGACGCGCGAAAAGTTTCCACCGTCGGCGAACCACGAATCGAGCAGCAGCAGCAGAATCGCCGGCAGCAGGAACCATGTCGTGCGTAACGGACGCGAGAGCCCTTCGGCAACATCCCGCTGTTTCGCATCGAGACGGGCGAGCGCCTGATGAATGCGTGCGCCTTTGTCGGTTTCAGAAGCCGCGATGAACTCGCCTCCTGCAACCGTGGCAACGTCGCGCAGCAACGCCGGATCGTATTTCGTAATCACCGTCGCACCGCTCTCGTCGCGCTTCGTGGTGATCGTATTGCCGGATCGCACGGGAATCGTCGCGCCGCCCTCGGTGCCAAAGCCTACCGTGACCACATCAATCTCGGCCGCACGGGCGGCGCGCGCGGCAGCGAGCGTCTCTGAACGATCGTCGAACGCCTCACCGTCACTCAAGATCACCAGTGCGCGGCCCGCCGCGCCACGCGCCGCGCGCAGGAGATCGACGCCTTGCGTGATCGTCGGCGCCATCGCGGTGCCCGCTTGTCCGACAATCGAGGGATCGAGATTGTCGAGGAATAAATCAATCGCGCCATCGTCCGAGGTGAGCGGCGACAGGATATAGCTGCGCCCCGCAAACGCGAGGAGCGCAACGCGGTCCCCCGGGGACGACGCGCGGAATCGGCGCACGTCCTGCTTCATGCGTTCGAGGCGGCTCGGATGTTCGTCCTGCGCGAGCATCGAGAGCGATGCATCCATCGCGAGGACGACATCGATCCCTTCCGTGCGCGTGACGCTCGTACCCGTGCCCCAGCGCGGGCCGGCGTAGGCGAGCGCGGCCAGGCCGATTGCCGCCGAGACGCGGGTCGCGCGGCCGACCGGCGCGCGCCGCACACCGAGTGGAGCGAGACGCTCCACCGCAGCTTCAACGCCGAGGTTGGAGAGGCGCGCCACGCGGCGACGGTGCCAGAACCAGAACGCGTACGCCGACAGCAGCGGCAGGATCGCCGCCGCGACTGCGGCCCACGGGAGATCGAAGCGGAAGTTCATCGCCACTCCTCTGGACGGCTCATGGCAGCGGACCCCGCAGTGCGAGCAGCGATAGCTCCAGCAATAGTGCTGCGAGCGCGACACCGAGCGGCCAGCGGTAGAGCTCGTGGTAGCGCACGTAACGCTTCGCGTGGATCGGCGACCGTTCCAACGCATCAATCTGCGTATAGATGTTCTGCAGCGCCTGACCGTCCTTCGCGCGGAAGTAGCGGCCACCAGTTGTCGAGGCGATGAACTCGAGGAGTGGTTCGTCGAGTTCAACTGCCCGCGTTTCGTAGCGGAGACCGAACACACCGCGGCCGACTGGAACGGGCGCCATTCCTTCCGTGCCAATACCGATTGTATAAACACGAACACCGAGCGCGGCCGCGGCCTTGGCCGCGGTGCGCGGGTCAATCGTCCCACGATTGTTCACGCCGTCAGTGAGCAGGATGATCACTTTCGACCGGCCCTTTGCATCTTGAAGCCTGTTCACCGATGTCGCGATCGCGGTTCCGATCGCCGTGCCATCCTCGAGCTGCCCGGGCTGAAGGTTGTCTACGGCGGCGAGGAGCACCGGGTAGTCCATCGTCAGCGGCACCTGTGTCAGCGCTTCGCCTGAAAACGACACAAGGCCGATCTGATCCTGTGTGCGCCCAACGATGAACTGCTTCATTTTGTCTTTCGCGACTTCAACACGATTCTGCGGCTGAAAATCTTCCGCGAGCATCGAGCTGGAGAGATCGATGGTCATGATGATGCTGATGCCGTCGCCGCTCACCTGTTCGACGCGCGCGCCGGTGCGCGGCCGCGCGAGCGCGACGCAGCCGAAGACCATTGCCGTGATGCGCGACGCGAGCAGAATACGCGCGGTCCAGCGGCCGAGCGCCGGCCCGCGTTCGAGCACATCGACGCGCGAGAAGACGATTGCATCCGGCTTCCTGCGCCGGCGCCACCAGAGCCAGAGCGCGGGAAGCAGCAGGAGAGCCAGCCACATCGGCTCGCCAAAACCAAACGCGAGAAAGCGGCTCATCGCCTGCGCCCCCGCTGCGGGCCGCGTTCCATCGCGCGGATGCGCGCTTCGTGCGCCGATTGTATATCGCGGACGATCGCGCGCGCTTCTTTCCCGAGCGCGACGGCCTCATCGGGGGATACCGTTGCGTGCGCGAATCGCAGCGGTGTCTCGCGGCCGAGGAGCTGCGAGAGCCGGTCGGGCAACACCGGCAAATCAGAGGCCGGCAGCGCTCGGGCGATTTCTTCGGCCGTGAGCGAATCGCGCATGTCGGGAAAGCGTCGCGCGAGATACGCACGGAGCACATCGATGCTCGCAATGACATGACGTCCCGGTTCGCCGACCGCGGGAAGATCGAGTGCGTCGAGCGCATCGAACGACGTGATCGCGGCGACGAACGGCTCCGGCTCACGCGGCACTTCTGCCACGCGCCGTTTGCGCCGCCGCCATACGAGCCAGATCAGTCCGGCAAAGACCGCGCCGAGCAAGAGCCATTTCCAGAGCGAACTTGGCGGTGAGACTGGATCGCGCGCTTCTTTGGGAAGACGCTGCGCGCTGTCCGCCGGAAGGAGCGATTTGACAGTCACCGGAGCGATCACGACAGGATACAGCTGATCGGATCCGCTCGTCGTCACAATGACATTCGCAAAGTGCGGCGTGCGCTTTCCCACATCCCAGGCCACGAGCCGGTAGACCGCAGTGCGATCGATCAGCTCGACATCCCCAGCGTCTTCCATTGCCCGCGGATCAACTGCCTCGATCGCATCTGCCGTATCGGGAACAGCAGGAAAGTGAACCACCGCGAACTTCGGCGCGCGCACACGGATGCGCACTGAGAACGGCTGACCCACGGTCACGCTCTCCGGCACGACGCTCACACTCACGAGCGCGCCGGCGCGCGTGGCATCCTGCGCGCGCGCACCGCACGGCGCACCGCACAGTGCGGCAACACACCCAAGCGCGACGAGCAGTCTCACCGCCGCCTCGTCTTTCGCCCGCGCGTCTCCCGGCTGTTGAAGAACCGGAGCAGCGGCTCGGCGAACCCCGTCTCGGTCCGGACGAGCACTTCGTCAATCGCGAGACGGCGGAGGAGCTGCTGGCGCGAACTTCGCTCGTCACTGATCTCACGAGCGTAGCGCGCCCGCACCGACGCCGAGCTCGTGTCTATTTCGAGGAAGCCACCCGTTTCCGGATCGACCAGGCGCGCGACGCCAAGATCGGGGAGCGCGCGCTCGCCGGGATCGTCGAGCACGACGGCAACGAGATCGTGGCGCTGCGACAGCATCTTGAGCGGCTTGTCGATCGGCGCGGTGACAAAATCGGAAATCACGAACACAAGCGCGTGATGCGTGAGCACACGCGAGGCGTAGTCGAGCGCGAGGGCGAGGTTCGTTCCGCGCGAAGTCGTCGGCCACGCGAGGACGTCGCGCACGAGACGCAGTGCATGGCGGCGCCCTTTGCGCGGCGGCACGACATGTTCGATTTGATCGGAACAGAGAATGAGTCCGACGCGATCGTTGTTGCGCGTGGCGGTCAGCGCGAGAACCGCGGCGAGCTCCGCCGCCATCGATTGCTTGTCTTTCTCGCCGGTGCCGAACCGGCTCGAGCCCGAGCAGTCGACGATGAGCAGGACGGTGAGCTCGCGCTCTTCCACATAGCGCTTTACAAACAGACGCCGCATGCGGGCGCTCACATTCCAGTCGATCGTACGCACTTCGTCGCCGATCTGGTACTCGCGCACCTCGGAGAACTCCATGCCCTGCCCTTTGAACACGGAGTGGTATTCACCGACAAAGCGCGAGTTGACCAAGCCGCGCGTGCGGAGTTCGATGCGCTTTACCTGCCGGAGGATCTCCGGCGAGATGGACTGTACTTCGGTCACGGAGACGGTACGGCGTCGAGCACGCGCGCGATTACCTGCTCGCTCGTCACGCTCTCGGCCTCGGCCTCATACGTCAGCAGGACGCGATGACGGAGCACATCCGGCGCCATCGCCTTCACGTCGTCGGGCGAGACGAACTCGCGGCCGCGCAGGAATGCATGTGCGCGCGCAGACTGTGCGAGCGCGATGGTCGCGCGAGGACTCGCACCGAATTCGATCAGCGATGTGAGATCGCCGAGCTTGAAATCCGCGGGAGCACGCGTGGCGTGCACGAGATCGACGATATAGTCGACAATGCGCGCGTCGAGAAAAAGTTCCGAAATTCGTTTGCGCGCGGCCATGATTGCACCCGGCGTCGCGACGGTCTCGACCGCGATCGCGGCGCCGCCGGCCATGCGGCGCATAATCTCTTTCTCTTCGTCGCGCGTCGGGTAGCCAACGCGCAGCTTCAGCATGAAGCGGTCGACCTGCGCTTCAGGAAGCGGATAGGTGCCTTCCTGTTCGATCGGGTTCTGCGTCGCGAGCACGAGAAACGGCTCATCGAGTTTGAAGGTCGTGCCGCCGATCGTCACCTGCTTTTCCTGCATCGCCTCGAGCAGCGCGGCCTGAACTTTCGCGGGCGCGCGGTTGATTTCGTCGGCGAGTACAATGTTCGCGAAAATCGGTCCTTTCTTCACCGAGAACTTGCCGGTCGACTGATCGTAGATCTGCGTGCCGACGACATCTGCCGGGAGCAAGTCGGGCGTAAACTGAATCCGGCTGAACGACGTCGCGACCGTTTCGGCGAGCGTGCGCACGGTCAGCGTCTTGGCGAGACCGGGGACGCCCTCGAGCAGCACGTGGCCGCCGGTGAGGAGCGAAATGATCAGACGCTCAACCATGACGTCCTGACCAACGACGCGCTTGGCGACTTGGTCGAGGACACCTTGAATCAGCGTATGATCGAGTGCTGCCTGAGTCTCAGATTCCATTCGTGTATTACCCCACTCCTTTGGCAACGGCTTCAAGCAGTTTTCGTTCACGACTGTTCAACAGGCGCGCGGAACTCGACGGCAGCGAGCCGAGTTCCAGCGGGCCGAACTTGGTACGGACGAGCCGCAGGACTTCGAGACCGAGCGCCTCGCACAGACGACGGACTTCTCGATTTTTCCCTTCGCTGATCGAGATCGAGAACTCCCAGAGTCTGTCGCCAACCGGCACGGCTTCGACGTGATCGGGTTTCACAAAACCGTCTTCCAGCTCAACGCCCTTCTTCGCGGCGACGACCGCGCTCGGCGCATTGCCGCGAACCGTCGCGACGTATGTGCGCTCGACGCCGGTCTTCGGATGCGTCAGTGCGTGCGCCGCGTCACCATCGGTGGTGAGCAACAGCAGCCCTTCGGTCATGTAGTCGAGGCGGCCGACGTAGGTGAGGCCCGGCGTTGGCGGGACGAGCTCGAATACCGTGCTGCGGCCGCCCGGATCGCTCTTGGTGGTGAGCACGCCGGTCGGCTTGTTGAGAATCATCCAGACCGCTTTTGCGGGCGCAGAAACCTTCTGGCCGTCCACCGTGATCTTGTCGGACGCGGGATTCACAGTCTGCCCCGTGCGCGCGACAACGCCGTTCACTTTCACGCGGCCGGCCGCGACGAGCTCTTCGGCTTTGCGCCGTGACGCTACGCCCGAGCGCGCGAGCGCGCGATGAATGCGCATGCCCGCCTCGGTTGTTTCGGAGGAACCGCCGGGCTCTTTGGCGTCTTTTGTCAACGGCTCACAGCGGCTGCGGTTCGCGGCGCAGCGCGATCGCGAGCTCGTCGACGCGCGGCAGCTCTTCGAGATGGCGCAATGCGAAATGCTCGAGGAACAACGGTGTCGTGCCGTAGAGGAGCGGACGGCCGAGTCCTTCGCCGCGCGCGACGACGTCAACGAGCCCGCGCTCGAGCAGCGATTTCAGAATCGCACCGGCATCGACTCCGCGAATGTCTGCGACTTCCGCGCGGCCGATGGGCTGGCGGTACGCAATGATCGCAAGCGTTTCGAGTGCCGCGCCAGAGAGACGCTGTGGACGGACCGCCATCCGCGCGCGCTCGATCGCCTCGGTGTACTCGGGCCGGGTGAGGATCTGCCACCCTCCGCCCTGCTCCAGGAGCTCCACACCGTGACCGCCTTCTTCGAACATCACGCGGAGTTCTTCGAGCGCCTCGCGCACCTCTTTCACCGACACATCGGAATCGAGCGCCACGAGTTCCTCGGCCGGAATCGGCCGGGGACTCGCGAAGAGCGCGGCTTCAAGCAGCTTCGCCAGCGAGTTCACGCTTAATCTCCACATCGGCAAAAGGTTTTATCTGCGCGAGCGACAGTTCGTTGCGGCGCGCGAGTTCGAGCAAGGCGAGCAATGCAGAGAGCACTTCCCACGGTTCCGCGTTGATGCGTACGACATCGCGCCAGCGCGCGCGCTGACTGAGCGCGAGCACCGCGCGAATCGTGAGAATCGCACCGTCGACGTCCAGCGCACGCGGCACGACTTCGTGCAGCGTCGGTTTTCGCGCCGCGCGCAGCACGCGATCGACCGCGACGAGCAGCTCGGCGAGCGACAGCGCCAGCGGCGCTTGCGGTGGTGCGGTCAGCTCCTGCGAGTACGTGCGCGCAAACCGATTGCGGCGCTCCTCGCCGAGTTTTTCGAGCACATAGACCACTTCACGCATCTGCTGATACTCGAGCAGACGGCGCACGAGTTCGGCGCGCGGATCTTCCCATGCGTCTTCATCGCCGTGGCGCGGGAGGAGCATGTGCGCTTTGATGCGGAGCAAGCGCGCCGCCATCTCCAGATATTCCGCGGCGTCGTTCAGCGCGAGATTCTTCATGCGAACGAGGAACTGCTCGCAGACGCGCGCTATTGGGATGTCGTAGATATCAATTTTCTCATCGCGAATCAGCGAGAGAAGGAGATCCAGCGGCCCGTTGAAATGGGCAAGCTCGACAACAAAGCTTCCCTCGTACACGCCGGCGTCGGGGGACCCTGGCGCTGCGGTTCCGCTGGTCACGTCGTCCATGGACTCGGCAGGACGAAGGGTGCGACGATCTGCATCGCGCGCTCACTCACAAACCAGACCGGCTTCATCCACGCGGTGATCGGCGTGCCGAGCCAGAGGAGCGCGACGAGCACGATGATTCCGTACTGGCCAAACTTTTGGTAGTTGTAGGCCCAGCCCGGCGGCAACAGATGTTTGAAAACGTGTGAGCCGTCCAAGGGGGGAATCGGAATCAGGTTGAATGCGGCGAGAGCGAGATTGATCGTGATGCCGTAGAGAAACCCGAGCTGTACGAGCGCGAGCGCCGATGAAAATACGGGAACTGCGCGCCCCACGAGGCCGACGAGCACGACGAGAACCGGGAGCAGGATTGCGATCGTGATATTCGTCGCGATCCCGGCGAGCGAAACGATGATGTCGCCGCGGCGATAGTTGCGATAGTTATTTGGATTCACCGGCACCGGCTTCGCACCGCCGAACGCGATCCCCATCGAGAGGAACGTGATCAGCGGCATGATCAGCGTCATGACGGGGTCGATGTGCTTGAGCGGATTCCAGGAGAGCCTGCCGAGCATCAGCGCGGTATTGTCGCCCTGGCGGAGAGCCGCGTACCCGTGGGCGTACTCGTGCGCCACCATCGAATAAAGCAGAACCGGGGCAACGAGAACGAACAGCTCGAACTTGTTCAATGACGGTCGGGTTCGGCGTCTGAAGTGAGGCCCTCTCGGGCAGTCGGAGCGTAAGTTAGGGGTGGTCGGCGCGAGAGTCAAAAGTGCTGTCGCGCCTTGACTTTAGCATCTCAGACGCCTACTCTCCACGCTCTCGCCCGTGCATCGCGCGGGCGTGTTTTCGTTGAGGACGTTCGAGCTCCATAAACAGCAGAACCACCACACTACTCCAGAGATTACTTCGTGCCGAGCATTGCATCAGCCAAGAAGAACATGCGCAAGTCGCGCGCAGCAGCCGTGCGCAATCGCGCGCAGCGCGCCGCACTTCGTACTGCCGTGAAGAATGCGAAGGCCGAGGGTTCGTCGCCGGCTGCCAAGAAGGCCGCGACACAGCTGCTCGATCGTGCCGCACGCAAAGGACTGATCCATCCGAACAACGCCGCGCGGCACAAGTCGAAGGTCGCGAAGACGAAGTAAGCCGGAAGCACGGAAGCCGGATAATCAAGAAGGGCCGCGCATCGAGCGCGGCCCTTCGTTTTTCTTCCGACTTCCGGCTTCCGGCCTCAGTTCAGAACGCCGCCAGTTCCCCGCCGCACCGCTCGCAATACCACTCTGTCGGGTAGTTGAGCGTGCCGCACTCCTGGCACTTGAGCGACTTGACGGCTTCCGACGTCCGAGGCGTGGCCTGACCGAACGTTCCGGACGGACGCGACGCTTTGTGGTCGTTGCTGCCGCGCGGGCCTGACGGATCTTCTGGAACTTCCGGCGTCGCGAACAGCTCGGGCACGGACAACCGGGGCTGCACAGCGGACGATCCCGTCGACGGGCGCGCGATCGAGCCCGATCCGCGGCCTGTCGTCGACGCGCGCGGCGCCTCCGGCATGGCTGGCTCGTACGCCGGCAGCACTTCGATGGCGGGGAGCTCGACGATGGGTTCAGGCGGCAAAGCCGGCGCGGCCACAGGAACCGAGGCGCGCACTGGAGCCGGCTTCGTTTCGGTATCGGCAATCGGACCAGCCGTTGGAATCGACGGGCGCTTTTCCACAGGCGCGCTCACACGCCCCGAGACGCGCCCCGCTGTCGGCGGCTCGCTCTGTGCCGGAGCAGGCACGGCTGCAGGCGCCGGCGCAGGCGTGCTCGAATACGGAGTGTTGCGGCCGAGCACCGAACGCAAGAACGCGATGTCGTCGACGTCGCCTTTCGGTTCGTCTTTTACTTCGGCAGCTGCCGGCGCAACGGGCTGAGGCTTCGACGCGGCCGCCGGTGCAACCGGCTCCGCCGCCTCAACCGGTACCGTCTCAGTCAGCAGCGCGCGCAGCGTATCGAGCTCAGCCTGAATCCCATCGCGTTCTGTTGAGAGATCGGCAATCGCGCTGTCGAGCTTCGCGCGAAGCTTGTCCCACTCCTTTGCGCCAAACTCACCAACGGACGCGCGGAGTTCAGCCTCCGCACGCTCATCGTTGCGATCAGAAATCTGCCGCTCCTGCTTCGCGAGCGACGCTTCCATCTGCGAGGCCATCGCACTGACGGCGGCAGACTCCGCCGACAGCTTCGCCTGTGCTTCGGCGAGCCGCGCGGTGTAGTCGCCATGCACTTTTACGAATACATGAGCGGGCGTGCTGTCTTTGCGCGCGTCCAACTGCGCGAGCCACTGCTCGTATTTTCGCCGCTCTGCGAGCAGCGCTTCGATCTCGGGAACTTGTTTCGTGCGTGTGTCGTTCATCAGTTCGCTCTCCCCTTCACCTGGCGCGCCACGAGCAGAATGCGCGCGGCGTGCTCCAGACTTTCCATGCGTTGATGAGCCACCAGCAGCGTCGGCGCCACCGCCACCGCACCGTGGTGCTCGAGCAGTACCACATCGTACGACCTCAAAAACTCTGCCGCTATATCCGCCAGCGCGCGAGTCCCGGGCGGCTCGTACGGAACCAGCGGCACCGTGCCCACGCCGTACTTCAACTCTGCAAGGAGCGGATGCTCGACCGTCTCACCCGCCACTGAAAATCCAATCGCTGTCGGTGGATGCGCGTGGATCACCGCGTGCACATCCGGCCGCACTCCATATGCCGCGAGATGCACTTCTACTTCGCTCGACTCCTCGCGGCTTCCCTTCGATTCCACTTCACGATCAGCGAGCAGTTTGAGCTCGACAATATCCGACGTGCGCACATCGACTTTGGACATCCCCGCCGGTGTCACCAGCACGCGATCTTCTGCGATGCGAACGGAAACGTTTCCATCCTGGCCCGCGATCAATCCACGCTCATACAACCTGCGGCACACTTCGACGATCTCCCGCCGAACGTGTGATACCCCGCGAATCACCCGCGCGGGCACCTTACCCCTTCACGGTATGGACGATTCGCCCGTCCACGACGGTACAGGCGACAAGACCGGTCAGAGTGCGCCCCGTATAGGGAGTATTGCGCCCTTTTGTAAAGAAACGCGACGGCTCGACCTTCCACTCGCGCGTAGGATCGAACACGGTGATATCGGCCGCGCCGCCGCGCCGCAATGACCCGCCCGGAAGGTGAAAGAGCTTCGCCGGCGCACACGACATTTTGTCGATCAGCGTTGCCACGGAAATAATCCCCGGCTTCACGAGCCATGTGATATTCACGGCGAGCGCGGTTTCAAATCCAACGATGCCGTTCGGCGCGTCGGCGAACTCGCGCTCTTTTTCGTCGTAGTGGTGCGGCGCGTGATCGGTCGCGATCACGTCGATCGTGCCGTCCTTCACGGCCTGCTGTAGCGCCTCGACATCATCCTGCGACCGCAGCGGTGGATTCATTTTCGCGTGCGTGTTGTAACCCTCGACCTCATCTTCGGTCAGCGAGAGGTGATGCGGGCACACCTCGGCCGTCACGCGGATATTGCGATCCTTCCCCCAGCGAATCAGCTCGACGGATCCGCGCGTGCTCATATGACAGAGATGCACGTGACCGCCGGTGCGCCGCGCGAGGAGAATGTCGCGAATGGCCATGATCTCTTCGGCTTCGCTCGGGATTCCCTTGAGGCCGAGGCGCGCGGAAACCAGGCCCTCATTCATCGCGCCGCCTTCGGCGAGCGTCGGATCTTCACAATGATCCGCAACCGGAATGCCGAAGGTGCGTGCGTATTCAAGTGCGGTGCGCATGAGTTGCGCGCTGACGACCGGCTTCCCGTCGTCGCTGACGGCGATCGCACCGGCGCCGACCATCTCACCGAATTCGGCGAGGCGTTCGCCCTTTTCTCCAATGGAAATCGCGCCGATCGGATAGACGCGCGCCGCGTTCGCGGCCTTCCCTTGTTTCAATACAAATCCAACGGCCGCCTGATTGTCGGTGACGGGATCGGTGTTCGGCATTGCGCAGACAGCGGTGAAACCGCCGGCCGCAGCAGAGCGCGCGCCAGTTGCAATCGTCTCGACATCTTCGCGGCCGGGCTCGCGGAGGTGCGCGTGTACGTCGATGAATCCCGGTGAGACCACCTGCCCCGCGCAGTCGATCACCGTTGCGTCAGCGGGCGCAGCGATGGCGCCACCGACGCTTTCTATTTTGCCATCTCGCACCAGGAGATCGCCAATACCATCGAGTCCAGACGATGGATCGATGAGACGGCCGCCTTTGAACAGCAGATCGCGGGCGGCGCTCATGCGGACCCCTTTGCAGCTTCGGCGAGCTGGGGAGTGTTGCCGGACAGGAGATAAAGCACGGCCATGCGGATGGCGACTCCGTTCGTAACTTGGTTGAGGATCACGCTGTGCGGACCGTCGGCGACGTCGGAGTCTATTTCCACACCCCGGTTCATTGGCCCGGGGTGCAAGATCAGAACGTCACGCGGCGCGCGCTCCAAACGCTCGCGCGTGACACCGAATACGCGATTGTATTCGCGCAGCGACGGGATGTACCCGGCCTGCATGCGTTCGAGCTGGAGGCGCAGGACGTTTAATGCGTCGGCCCATTCGATGGCGGCTTCGATGCGATCGAAAACTTTCACGCCCATGTCTTCGATCGCGTTGGGCAGCAGCGAACGCGGGCCGCACACGGCGACTTCGACGCCGAGCTTGGTCAGGCCCCAGATATTCGAGCGCGCGACGCGCGAGTGGAGAACGTCGCCGCAGAGACAGACTCTTTTTCCGGCGAGTGCCCCGAAATGATCCCGCAGCGTGAGCAGGTCGAGCAAACCCTGCGTCGGATGCTCGTGTGTGCCGTCGCCGGCGTTGATCACGTTCGACTCGATGCGCTCCGCGAGAAACTGCGCGGCGCCTGATGCCGGATGGCGGATGACGACCATGTCGATGCGCATTGCTTCGAGATTGCGCGCGGTATCGACGAGCGTCTCGCCTTTCGACACGCTCGATCCCGCCGAGGCGACATTCACCGTGTCCGCCGACATGCGCTTTTCAGCGA
Source organism: uncultured Gemmatimonadota bacterium (assembly GCA_903910555.1). GTDB lineage: Bacteria > Gemmatimonadota > Gemmatimonadetes > Gemmatimonadales > Gemmatimonadaceae > Fen-1231. The sequence continues at coordinate 244,851 of CAIVZZ010000015.1, forward strand.
ACTCGAACGAGATGCGCGTGCGCGTGGACGCTTCGAAGAAGAGATTGACGATTGTTGCGCCGCGGAGCGTCGGGACTTTTTTGATCGTGCGCTCGGAGATTTCCTTGAGCGGCACCGCGGTATCGAGAATGAGATTAATCTGCCCGGCGGTGAGCTGCTCCAGTCCGAGCAGGTCCTTGCCGAGCGGCGCCGTCACGATGCGGCTCCGGCATGGTTGCCGTTCGTCAGGACCACTTCATCTTTGCCGTCGAGTTCTTTCACGAAGACGTCAACGCGCGCACCTGCCGGCGCTTCGACATGTGTGCCGACGACATCGGGCTGGATGGGGAGTTCGCGTCCGCCCCTGTCTACGAGAACGGCCAGCCCTACCCGGGCCGGCCGGCCAAAGTCGGCCAGTTCGTCCAGGGCCGCGCGGATGGTGCGCCCCGTGAACAAAACGTCGTCGACGATGACGACGCGCAGTCCGTCGAGGGCAATTGGAAGCGTCGTTTTTCCGACGACAGGGCGTGGACCGACGGTTTGGAGATCGTCGCGATACAGCGTGATGTCGAGCGCCCCAAGAGGGACGCGAACACCTTCGGAGGCTTCAATGCGGGCCGCGATCCGTTCCGCGATCTGCACGCCACGGCGCTGGATGCCGACGAGCACGAGTCCTTCCGTGCCGTCGTTGCGTTCGACAATCTCGTCCGCCATGCGATTCACCGTGCGCTCGAGGGCACGGGTGCTCAGGACAATCGACGATGAGTTGGGCATGTCGAGCGGGAAATATGACGAAGGGACACAGCAAAATGAAGCTGTGAAGGCGATATCTGACAGCCAATGGCGAACAGCTGTTTGCCAACAGCGCTTAGAGCGATTCGAGTCCGGGTTGCCAGCAACCACGCCGTCCCGCGACTTTTACTGAGATGATCCCGACCTCCGCCGCTCCATACCTCACCCTGGTAGTGCCGTGTTACAACGGCGAGGACCGGTTGCCGGCGGCCCTGTCGCAGCTTTCGGCGTTTCTGGCGCAGCAGCCATACACGTCCGAGCTGGTGCTCGTCGATGATTGCAGCGCGGAACCCGCAGCGAAGATCCTTCGCGAATATGCCGCGTCGCGCCCGGGAATCACGCTGATCCGAAACGAGAAGAACCTCGGCAAGGGAAAGAGCGTCGGCCGGGGAATGCTCGCCGGCCGCGGCAAGTTCCGGATTTTCACGGACGCCGATCTCGCGTATCCGCCCTCGGAAGTGAACAAGATTTTGCACGATCTTGAAATGGGCGCCGATGTCGCGATCGCGTGCCGGGTGCTGCAGGAGTCGCGCTACGAGATGAGCCCGAGTTTCTTTCATTACTTGTACACGCGGCATGTCATGAGCCGTGGCTTCAATCTCCTCGCGCGCGCGGTGCTGCTGCGCGACGTGCTCGACTCGCAGGCAGGCCTCAAGGGATTCACCGCGGCGGCCACCGAAGCGGTCTTTCCCAGAATCACGATTCCGCGTTTCGGGTTCGACGTTGAAGCGCTGTTCATCGCGCAGAAGCACGGACTGCTCGTGAAACAGACGGCGGTCTTTTTTCGCTACGACGAAGAACCGACCACGGTGAAGTTCGCGCAGTCGGCATTCACGATGGCAGCCGAACTCATTCAGGTGCGGATCAACGACTGGCGCGGAAAGTACGACTGATATGACGGCCACACCGCCACGAGCGCCGCGGCGGTTGATTGTCAACGCCGACGATTTCGGCTTCACGAACGGCGTGACTGCCGGAATAGTCGAAGCGCACGCCGCCGGCACCGTTGGCTCGACTTCGATGATGGTGCACTGTCCCGGGTGGGATGATGGTGTGCGGCAGGCGCGCGCGAATTCCACACTCGACATCGGACTCCATCTCAACCTCCTCGTCGGACGGCCGATCGTCGCCGCACGCTCGCTGACCGACGCGCGTACGGGATCGTATCTCCCGCTCCGCACAATCGTGCGCCGCTCGCTGCTCGGAATGATCGATTCCGGCGAGGTAGAAGCGGAGGTCACGGCGCAGCTCGCGGCGCTCGCCGACGCAGGAATCCGCTGCACGCATATCGACTCCCACCGCCACACACACGCGCTGCCGGTGATTCGCGGCGCGGTGGCACGCGTCGCCGCGAGACTCAACCTGCCGCTGCGGCGACCGGTGGAATCACACATGCGCACGGCGGGCGGATTGGCATCGCAGCTGCATCGCGGCGTGATCGGCGCGGCGTGGCGCGTGACGAGCGTTGGTGCACCGCGCACGCGATCGCCAGATCATTTCAACGGCGTGGCGATGCAGGGTTCCGGCGATTTCGCGCGTGACTTTATGAACGAGATCGATTCACTTGCCGCCGGCACCACGGAAGTGATGGTTCATCCCGGCCGCGTGGACGATGCGCTCGTCGCGATCGACAGCTACACGCAGCCGCGCGAGCGCGAACTCGCCGCGCTCACCTCAGCCGCTGTGCGCGAGCGCCTTCGCCGGGATGATCTCTCGCTCATTGGCTTCAGCGCGCTCTGAGGGATCGCGGTTCGGAATGAAGCCGAGGAGCTCGCCCTGCATCGCGAGCCAGACGGGAATGAGCGGAATCGTTTTCACGAGGTACGGCACGTACCACGCGTGATACCAGGCGCGCGGCATCAAATCCGTCGACGCGAGATTGACGATGATCAGTGATGCGGCCATCAAGAATGTGCGCCACGCGGCGCGTTCCGATACTGCGAACCAAATCGAGGTTCCGATCATCGCGATGCTGTATGACGGCGACTCGGCCTGATGATTAAACAGCACGCAGAAGACGAGAATCGACGAGAGAAAGAGCACGCGAAACTGCTTGCTCTCGAAACGGCGGCGCTGAAACGCGAGCGGCGCGAGCAGAATCAGCACGCCGACGAGCTGCGTCGGCCAATGCGGCCATTCGACGCCCCACCACACCCGGAACTGTCCCATGATTCCCGCATAGAGATCGGCGCCGCCCGTGCCGTAGCGCGCGAGTGCCGCCGCATCGTGCGTCTCGATCGCATACCATGATTTGTATTGCGCGGCGAGGGTCGCGGGCGACGTGACGAGCAGCGGAAGCGCGACGCCGATCGCGAACACGCCGGCGAGAATCGCGCCGAACCTCAGTATTCGTTTGTGGAAGAGCGCGACAACGGCCGCGGCGAGCGGAAAGAGTTTTACGAACGTCGCCGCCGCGATGGCCACCGCCCCGCTCCACTGCCGGTCACGCTCGAACGCGACCCAGGCCAGCACGATCAGTCCGGCGCACAGCGCATTGCTCTGCGAGCGCTGAAGATCGCCGAACACGGCGAGCCACGAGAGCGCGAGCGCGACGGTCGCCTGTTCGGGACGCAGTGCGCGCGTGATCCCCGCGTAGAGCGCCGACACACAAGCAATGGCCCAGAGCATGTAGCCCGGCACGGGCGGCAGCAGTGCGAACGGCGCCCAGAGAAACGCGAACGTCGGACTATACTTGAAAAAATCGGCGTGGATAGCGGGGTACGCCGCGTATAAATCCTGCCCGCTGATCAGATGCGCCGACGCCGTGCGCAGAATGAGAAAGTTGTTTTCGGGTGAAAACATCGTGCGCTGCACCGCGACCGCCAGCGCGCTGGCCGCGTACACGACAAGCCACCACACGAGCGCGCGCGAGCGCGGCGGAGGCGACTCCGTCTGGTCAACGGCGGCGGAAGTGAGATTGGTCCCCGGCATCGGTACAACATCACGACCAGCGCGGAGTTTTGAAAGCGCCGAATAACCGCCTCCAGTACACAACCATTGCGGCAGAGAGCCCGCATGTCGACTATACGAGATCAGTTCCGGCCGACGCCGGTCGCTCCTATTCCATGTCGACCACTTCCTCGTTGGCCACAACTCAGCAGCTGTCGCGAGACGCCGAACGCGCGCCATCTGCGCGTTCGATCCTCACCCGATTTGCGGTTGTCGCGTTTCTTGTCGTCGGCGTCACGCTGGCGGCGGGCAAGCTTGCCGTCGACGCTGTTATTCGCGGAGTCGATCTCGCAGACCAGCGTGATGATCTGACGCGCGCCAAATTCGCCTTCACCCGTCTCGCAAGCCGCGCGCGCCATCAAGTTGAAGACTACGCGTTTTGGGACGAGACGGTGCGTCTCGCGCAGAATCCCGCCGCGCCGGGCGCGACCGGTTTTTTCCGCCACAACTTCGTCGAGTGGCTGCCGCGCAACGACTACGAGTTCATCGATCTGCTCGACAGCAAGCGCGGCAGTGCGTTCGAGTGGTCGGCATCGCCAAGCGTGCGGCGTCCCGCGCAGATCACGGGATCGTCGTTCCTGAATCACCTCGCTCGCGACACGAGCATGGGCGGGTATGTGCGCGACGGGCGCGAGCTGTTCCTCGTGGCTGGCTCCGCTGTGAAGCCGAGCGTTCGCGCCGGCGATGCGTCGCCGGGCGCGGTGCGCGGGTATCTCGTTGTCGGCGGTACGCTCCATGGCGACCTGCTCCGCGGCCTCGAACGCGACCTGCAGCTCGTGATTCGCGTGATGCCGTCGGACACGCCGCTCCCGGAAACGCCGCTGCACGCGGAAACGTTCGCCAACGACGACAGCGTGCGCATTCTGTTCCGGCTCACCGGCGTTGCGGGCGAGCCCGCCGCGGTGATCGCGGTGATGGATACGCGGGTGCAGCAGCACCGGTTTTCCGAGTGGACGCTCTACGGCGCGCTGCTCGGGATTTTCATGTGCGCGATCGCCTTTTTCCTCGTGTGGCTGTACGGACGCCGGCTGCTGATCACGCCGTTGAGTGCGATCGCACTGGAGATCGTCGCGATGCAGGGACGCGGCGAGCTCTCGCCGATCGCCAGTCCGGCACCGTCCGAAGAATGGGCGCTTTTTCTCTCGACATTCAACGATACCGTTCGATCGCTGCGCGACTCCGAGCAACGCTACGGCGCGATCTTCGACCGTGCGGTCGATCCGTACTTCCTGCTCGATGCGCCTTCGGGCCGTGTCGTGGATGCAAACCCGGCCGCGGCGTCACTCGTCGGCGAGCCGCGTGACAAGCTGGTTGGTGCTCCACTGCCGGAAATGCTGCGTGCACAGCCATCGAACGACACGATCCGCGTGCGGCGTCCGGACGGCACGGTGCAGACATGGGGCGTGGCCGAGACGGATGTGACTATCGGCGAACGTCAGCTGGTGCTCGCGGCGTATCGCGATCTCACCGGCCGCGAAGCGCTGGCGCAATCGCAGAAGATGGAAGCGATCGGGTCGCTCGCCGGCGGCATCGCGCATGACTTCAACAACCTGATGGGATCCGTGCTGGCCGGCGTTCGTGTTGCGCGCAGTGCGCCAGGCGCCGATAGACGCAGCGCCGCCGCACTCGATGCAATCGAACATGCGGGTCGGCGCGCGGCAGAACTGACCAAGCAGCTGCTCGGCGTGAGCCGCCACGAGCCGCTGGTGCGCCGGCCGGTCGATGTCGGAGCGGCGCTCGCAAATATTCAGCGGATGTGTGCGAGCACGTTCGACCGTCGCATCCATGTGTCGGTTGATGTACCGGATCGCCTGCCGGCGGTCGACGGCGATGCCGGCCAGCTCGAACAGGCGCTGCTGAATCTTTGCATCAACGCGCGCGATGCGATGCCACAAGGCGGAACGCTGCGCCTGAGCGCGCGCGTCGAACGCGTCGGCGATGTGGCCGCGCTCACGATTCGCGATATCCAGCCGGGGCTGTTCGTCGTGCTGTGCGTCGCGGATGACGGAGTCGGCATGAGCGACGAAATCAAGCAGCGAATCTTCGAACCGTTCTTCACGACGAAGGGGAGCGGTCAGGGGACGGGACTCGGACTCGCGATGGTGTATGGTCTCGCGCACAGCGCGGGCGGAACGATTGTCGTCGATAGCGCGCCGGGGTCGGGATCGCGCTTTCATATATATCTGCCGGGTTCGAGCGGCACGGTGGCGCCGGTGCCGCTCCACGAAGCAGTCACGATGCCGTCGCGGGCGCCCGGCGACCGCCCGGCGGTGATTCTCGCTGACGATGAGGTGGGTTTGCGCGAGATGCTCCGCATGGTGCTGGAGCACGAGGGCTACGAAGTGATCGAGGCTGGCAACGGCGAGGAGGCGATCAAGCTCTTTCAAGCGCGACGCGCCGATGTCGCGGCGGTGCTGCTCGACGTTCAGATGCCGGTGCTCGGCGGGCTCGAAGCGTACACGCGCATTCGCACGATGTCGCCGGAGACGCCGGTGATTTTAGGGACGGGTTATGTGGGAGATGCGGAGCTCGCGGCGATTCGGAATGCGGGAGCTGATGATATGCTGCTCAAGCCGTACGAGATGCGGGATCTGTTGGATCGGCTGGCGAGGCTCGCGGCGATGAAAGCGGGGTGAGGTGAGGGGGAAGGAACGGGCGAAGAGTGAGGAGGAATTCGTTAACGGACGGGGTGGGATTCGAACCCACGGTACACTTTCATGTACACACACTTTCCAGGCGTGCGCCTTAAACCACTCGGCCACCCGTCCCAATAACAAACTGCATCCTACATCGTGCTTGCGACTACGGCGATGCAGGATGCAGGACGTTTTTTTAACGGACAGGGTGAGATTCGAACTCACGGTACCGTTGCCGGTACGCCGGTTTTCGAGACCGGTGCCTTCAACCACTCGGCCACCTGTCCTACTTGGAACTTGGCTAGCCTTTGAAATTACCTGCGGGAAAGAGCCCAGTCAACGCGAACTGTTTAACTTTCGGCTACAACCGCTGCTTCCTGAAGAACTCCGTCAGCAGCCCCCCGCACTCCGCCTCCAGCACCCCCCCGTGCACCTCCGGCGAGTGATTCAGCTTCGGATTCCGCAGCAAATCCGCCACCGAGCCGCTCATCCCCGCCTTGGGGTCCCACGCGCCGAAGACCACGCGATCGACACGCGATAGGACGATCGCGCCGGCGCACATCGCGCAGGGCTCGAGCGTCACGTACAGCGTGCAGCCCGACAGACGCTGATCGCCAATTACCGCCGACGCGGCCTGGATCGCGAGGAGCTCGGCGTGGGCCGTTGCGTCCGCGGAAGCGACGCTTGCGTTGCCCGCGCGCGCGAGGACCTCGCTGTCGCGGATGATCACCGCGCCAACGGGCACCTCACCCGCCTCGGCGGCGTCCTCCGCCTCGTCGAGGGCCAGGCGCATCCAGGCCTCGTCCCGCTTTGCGCGTGAAGTCGTCACGTCAGATGTGATCCGCGTCGCAATTTTTGCGCATGCAAGAGTTGATAGTGCGAGGCATACCACTGACTCGCGTGTAATACATAGCGGATCCACGAAGAAAATGTTTCGCAGTTATCCCGGGCATACAGGCAGGACTCTTCATATGAGATACCTCATGGTCGGCTTGCTGCTCGCTGCAGCGGCCTGCGGCGGCGACAAGTCAGGCAGTACAACAACGACACCGCCAACCGGCGTGTTCTCCGTGAGAATGAACGTGGCAACGGCCGCAATTGTTGTCGGCGCCGCCGATACGCTCACGGCAACCGGGCTCGACGCCGGCGGCACAGCGGTTGCCGGCACTACCGCGACCTGGCAAAGTTCGGCGGCGACCCTCGCAAGCGTGGTGGGCGGCGTTGTGACCGGCGTCGCGCCGGGTGCCGCAACGATCACGGCGACCATCTCCGGCAAGTCTGCGCAGACCAATATCACGGTAACGGCGCCAGTTCTGGCGTCGTGCGCCGCCGGCGCCACCCCGCTCTCGCTCGCCGTCGGCACGGTTCACACGCTCACGCCGGCCGAGCGCTCGACGTTTTGCGTTCCGGGTGGAGCTACGGGGAGCGAATACGTGCTCATCCCGTTCAAGGCCGACACCGTCAGCGCGACGGTCGCGGTTTCGATGCTTGGAAACGGGCTGGTCGCGACGACCGGCGCGCCAACCGCCGCAGTCAGTGCGTCGATCCGAGCTGGCGCAGCCTTCAGTCGTGTTCCGTCTGGCAATCGAGAGCTCTTCAGCAGCGCGACGCATGGCGCGTTCGCGGCTGCGTACGAAGCGCGGATGCGATCGGTTGAACGCCGGCAGCTCACACCGCTCGTCACCGCGGGTTCGCGCGCCACACTGCTCCGCGGTATGCAGCACGCCTCGGCGAATCGCTCGGCGATTCTCAATCTCCCGGCCACGCCCGTCGTCGGAACGTACATCCCGCTGAATACAAACAGCGACAGCGCGTGCAACGCCCGCGTGAATCATGCGGCGCGCATTGCCGCGGTTTCAAAGACGGCGATCGTCGCCGTGGATTCGCTCGCGCCAGGCGGCGGGTTCACCGATATCGACTATGCGAACTTCGCGGCCACGTTCGACACGCTGATATTCCCGCTCGACACGGCGGCGTACGGCGCGCCCGCCGATCTCGATAACAACGGTCGCATTCTCATTTTCTTCACGCAGACCGTGAACCAGCTCACGCCACGGGGAGCAGGCGGGTTTATTGGAGGATTCTTTTTCTCGCGCGATCTCTTTCCGGATGATTCGGTCAGCCCATTGCTGCAGGCGTGCCCGTCGAGCAATCAGGGCGAGATGTTCTACGTGCCGGTTGTGGATGCCAACAGCCTGTACAACGAATTCTTCACGAGCAAGGCCACGCTGCAGACACAGCTGCTTGGCACACTTGCGCATGAGTTTCAGCATTTGATCAATGCGTCGCGCCGACTCTATGTGACGCAGACCGCGAACTGGGACGAAGAAGTCTGGCTCAACGAAGGCATGAGCCATATCGCCGAAGAGCTGCTCTACTTCCACGAAGCCGGCCTGGCGCCAAAGCAGAATCTCTCGCTCGCGACGGTCGCGGCCAATCAAACCCAGCTGAACGCGGTCAATAATTTTCAACTCGAGAACCTGTTCCGCCTCAACACCTATCTCACCGCGACGGCGATCAACTCACCGTACGCGCAGAATGACAGCCTCCAGACGCGCGGTGCGACATATGAACTGCTCCGCTACTCGCTGGATGAATCGCCTAACTCCAACAGCTCATATCTCCACGCGCTGATCAACACGCAGAACACGGGGATCGTGAATTTCAACACGGTATTCGCAGGGACATTCACGAATATCTTCGCCGCGGTACAGCAGCAGGTGCTCGCGAACTTCTTCGGGGGGTCGGGAATCGCGGTCGATCCGAAATACACGTTCCCGAGCTGGAATTATCGTGATGTCATCGGCAACGGGATCGATTCGGGAAGCAATCCACTCGCGACGAATCCGCTCATCGGCACGACATCCTTTGCGCTCACCGGCGGCGGCGCGGGCTACGCGCGTTTCCGCGTCGCGGCGAACGGCGCGGGCACCGTGACCTCGGCATCAGGAACCGGAGCGGTGCCGGCGAATGTAATTATGCTGCTGATCCGGACACAGTGACGCTCACGCTTTTTCAAATTCCAGCGCGTTCCCGCGAACGACGGCCTTAATCGTATCGCCGTCTTTGAACTTGCCCTCGAGGACTGCCATCGCGAGCGGGTTCTGCACCAAGCGTTGAATCGCGCGCTTCAATGGGCGCGCACCAAACGCGGCATCGTACCCGTCGCGCGCGAGCAGCGCTTTCGCCTCGGGCGTTAGCTCGAGCGTGATCTTCTTCTCGGCGAGCAGCGCGTCCATGCGCTTCAGCTGAAGCTCGACAATGTGCTCGATGTCGGATTCGCCGAGCGGGTGAAAGACGATGATGTCGTCGACGCGATTCAAGAACTCCGGCTTGAAGTGCGCGCGCAGCGCCTGCATCACCTGCGCTTCGGCTATCGCCCAGTCGCCCCCGGCCAACTCGAGAATGGCCTGGCCGCCGATATTCGATGTCATGATCACGACGGTATTCCTGAAGTCGACCGTTCGCCCCTGTGAATCCGTGAGCCGGCCGTCGTCGAGAATCTGGAGCAGAATATTGAACACGTCGGAATGCGCTTTCTCGATCTCGTCGAACAAGAGCACCGCGTAGGGACGGCGACGGATTGCCTCGGTGAGCTGCCCGCCCTCTTCAAAGCCGACGTATCCCGGAGGCGCACCAATCAGACGCGCAACCGCATGCTTCTCCATGTACTCCGACATATCAATGCGCACCATCGCCTGCTCGTCATCAAACAGGAACTCAGCGAGCGCGCGCGCCGTTTCTGTTTTGCCGACTCCGGTCGGCCCCAGAAAGATGAACGATCCAATCGGACGATTCGGATCCTGAAGTCCCGCGCGAGAGCGGCGCACGGCGTTCGCAACAGCGTGCACGGCTTCCGGCTGACCGACCACACGGCGCGCGAGCTCTGCATCGAGTTTGGTCAGTCGCTCTTTTTCGCTCTCCATCATCCGTGTGACGGGAATCCCCGTCCACTGCGCGACGATGTCCGCAATATCGTCGGCGCCAACCTCTTCTTTGAGAAAGCGCGCGCCGCCCGTTTGCTGCGACGCGAGCTTTGATTCCGTCTCGCGCAGTTCTTCCTCCAGCTTCGGCACCGTGCCGTACTGGATCTCAGCCGCGCGGCCGAGGTCGCCGGCGCGCGTGACACGCTCGGCCTCCGAGCGCGCTTCTTCGATTTGCTGCTTGAGTTTACCGACGTCGCCAAGCGCATTCTTTTCGTTCTGCCATGTTGCGCGCATCGATGACGCCTTCTCTTTCAGCTCGGCGAGCTGGCGCTCGATGATGCCGCGACGCTCTTTCGACGCCGCATCTTTCTCCTTCTGCAGCGCCTGCCGTTCGATCTCGAGCTGCACGACGCGGCGCTCGACCTCGTCGATTTCCTGCGGGAGCGAGTCGATCTCGATGCGAAGCCGGCTCGCCGCTTCGTCGACCAGATCGATCGCCTTGTCCGGCAGAAACCGGTCGCCGATGTAGCGATTCGAGAGCGTCGCCGCGGCGACGATTGCGCCATCGGTGATGCGCACGCCGTGATGCGACTCGTAGCGCTCCTTCAGGCCGCGCAGAATCGCGATCGTGTTCTCGACCGTCGGCTCACCGACGTACACCGGCTGAAAGCGGCGCTCAAGCGCCGGATCCTTCTCGATGTTCTTTCGATACTCGTCGAGTGTGGTCGCGCCAACCACGCGCAGTTCTCCGCGCGCGAGCATCGGCTTGAGCATGTTGCCGGCGTCCATCGAGCCTTCGGCTTTTCCCGCGCCGACCAGCGTGTGCATTTCGTCGATGAACATCACGAACTGTCCTTCGGCCGACGTGACTTCTTTCAGCACGGACTTGAGGCGCTCTTCGAACTCGCCGCGGAACTTCGCGCCCGCGATCAGTGCGCCCAGGTCGAGTGAGACGAGGCGTTTGTTCTTCAGCGACTCGGGGACGTCGCCGTTCACGATGCGCTGTGCGAGCCCTTCCGCGATTGCCGTCTTGCCGACGCCGGGCTCGCCGATGAGCACGGGATTGTTTTTCGTGCGGCGCGAGAGCACCTGGATCACCCGGCGGATTTCTTCATCGCGGCCGATGACCGGATCGAGCTTTCCTTTGCGCGCCATCTCGGTGAGATCGCGCGTGAATTTCTGGAGCGCCTGATATTGGTTCTCGGGATTTTGATCAGTGACTTTGTGCGCGCCGCGCACGGACTGCACGGCGTCCGAGAGGCCTTTCGGAGTCACGCCCGCGTCGCGCAGGAGACCAACGCTGTCTGCGCCTTTCGTGCCGGCGAGCGCGAGGAGAAAATGTTCCGTCGAGACGAACTCGTCGCCGAATGCCTTCGCCTGTTTCTCCGCTTGATCGACGACGTTCGAGAGTTCGCGTGAGAGCGTGGGGTTCGCATCGCTCTGCCTGGGATAGCGCGCGATCTCGCGGTCGATTGCCTCTTTGAGCGCGGGAATCGCGACGCCGAGCTTTTGGAGAATCGGCGTGACGATTCCTTCCTCCTGGTCGAGAAGGACGCGCAGCAGGTGCGTGTCGTGGACGAGCGGATTGCCGTCGCGGCGCGCGAGTGCGAGCGCGTCGTTGAGGGCATCGGAGCTTTTGACTGTCAGGCGGTCTGGATTGAGCATATCCGAAAGATGGTATACAGCAGAAGCGCCCGAACAGGGTTCGGGCGCTTCTGTGTGCTACTTCATCACGATCATTTTGTTGACGAGCTTCTGCCCGTCGACCTCGAGTGCGTACACATACACTCCCGAGGCTGCTTCTTTTGACGTGTTGAGATAATTCCCGTTCCAGTACGCCACATACTGGCCGCAAGGAACCAACACGTTCTGCAGCGGCTGACCCCCTGCCACGTTGCCCGCACCGCCCTGAATCACCGGAACCGCGACCAGCTGCATCAATACGTTGTAAATCCGCAGCGTCACCTTGTACTGGTGACTTGGATCCGTGCAGGTCGGATAACCTCCGATGCTGAACGGAATTCGAGTTTCCGGATTGAACGGGTTCGGGTAGTTCTGTTCCAGCTTTGCAACCGGACTTTTCTGCGCAGTCGTCGCGGCGGTCTGCGCAGAGCTAACACGTGGCATGAGAATGAGAGTCAGCGCCACCAACAGCGCCGACAAACGAAACCTCATGTTTTCTCCGTTTAACTAGATAGGGGCTATCGAGCGAGCTCCTGAAAAAGTGAGTCCCACAACTTCACTGCTGGAATTCTAACCCATCCGGGCTAGGTACTCCAGTCCTACAGTACAGAAGGGCTCGCGGACTGTCAAGCAACGGCAATCGCGGTAAGCGCCGAGCGGGCAAGCAGTTGCGCCGCCATCCGCGCCGCTGCTTCAAGGCTTCCAGTGAAACGACCGGAGGTCACCGCGCCTCGTACTGACCCCGATCCGGTCGCAGTACTCTAGAAATGGGATAAGGTACTTCCGGCTAAGTCCAATGCCTTCACGTATTTGCGATGCCGTTTTATCGGTCCCATCCGACGTGACGGCCCGCAGCGCTGCCATGAGTGAAGCGAGTCCCTTTGTGCTGTAGTATCGGTCGGGGGCGACCGCGACCACCCGCCCCTCGCGTTCCAGAACCCGGAGCAACGCTGGAGTTTCCTTGCCGAACTGATCGGCGAGCTCGTCGACGCTAAGCGGCGAGACACCCCCGGCCTCGAGCGCCGTCGCGAGTTCCGTGAGCTTCGCCGCGTCTGCGCCGGAACCCGCTTTCCACCCGGCGCGCGTAAGAACTCCACCGCGGAGTTCGATTTTGCCGCGCTCAATGAGGTCGCGCACGAGATCGTCGAACAGCGTGTCGCGCACGCGGAGTGCGGATCGCGCGTGCTGAAGCGGGAGGCCCGCCTCGAGTGGATTCGCCTTGTGCCAGGCGCGAACGTCGGCTGCCAGGCGGTCGCGCAGACGCGTGCGCATCGCGACATCATAAATGCGGCCGTCGAGGCGAACGACGGCGCGCGTTGCATCGACGAGCGCAGTCACATCAGAAGGCAGAATGCCGACGCGCACCGGGATGTCGGCGAGCGCGAGTCCCTGCCCCGCGCTCTCGAGCGCGATCCATGCGAGCCGCTCGTGTGCGGCAGCCCCGGATGAGCGCCACGGCTTTGCACGATGCGCCGGCGGCGTTGGATCAGTGATGATACCGCCGCCGATCGTCATCGCCGGGCTCGTTGCACGGAGTACAAAACGATCGCCGGCGCGCGCAACGATCGGCGCGTCGAGCGCGATGCGCACCGGATGAATCACGCCCGGTTCGATTCGGCCGCCTGACCCAACAATGCGCGCGCCAACATCCGACGTGCCGAGATGAAAACGCATTCGCGTGCGGACTTCTATGGAGTTCGCGCCGTCAAGCAGTGCGACGTCCGCACGCACAATACGCGATTCGTTCCACGCATCAGTTTCGAGAACGAGAACACCGCCGTGCGAGACCTCTTCGCGGTCGACGCCCGCGAGCGCGACGGCCACGCGGGTGCCGGCCAGCGCGCGATGGACGGCGTGGCCATGCGATTCGAGCGAGCGCACACGTGCGCTGCGACCGGCCGGGAAAATCCTGACTGCAGATTCACGGTCGAGTGCACCGCTCCAGAGCGTGCCCGTCACTACGGTGCCAGTCCCCTTCACCGAGAACGCCCGATCGAGCGGCAAGCGCGCGATATCTCCAGCGTTGCGCGCGGGGACGCGCCCGGCCGCGGCGCCGAGTGCGAAGCGAAGATCGTCGAGCCCTGCGCCCGTCGTCGCGGAGCACGCGACAATCTCTGCGCCGTCGAGCGCCGAGCCTGCAATCAATTTGCGCACATCCTCGGCGACCAGCGCGAGCCAGTCTGCGTCGACGAGATCGCTCTTCGTGAGCGCCACCACGCCGCCGCGCACCCCGAGCAGGGTGAGAATCGCGAGATGCTCGCGCGTTTGGGGCATGACTCCTTCGTCGGCTGCTATCACGAGGAGCGCGAGATCGACGCCGGTAGCGCCGGCGAGCATCGTGCGCACGAACGCGTCGTGCCCCGGAACGTCGACGACTCCAAGCGTTCCGGTGAAGCTCCCGCCGATGAGCTCAAGCGGCGCGAAGCCAAGTTCGATCGTGATGCCGCGCCGCTTTTCCTCCGGCAAACGGTCTGTATCCACGCCGGTCAGTGCGCGGACGAGCGCGGTCTTGCCGTGATCGATGTGACCGGCCGTACCGAGAATCACGCGTGCTCTGCCGGCGCGTGCGAGAAGCTCTGCGCCTCCCACGTGGCGAATGCGCGCAGCGGCTTGCCGTCGGCAAGATGCTCCTCGAGAAACTCGCGGAGCAATCGCTGATGCGCGCGGCGCGTGGATGAGTCGCCGAGCGCGGACTCCGTACCGTCGAGCCACGCGCGCAGAGTCTCACGGGCTTCAGCGGGAAACAGCCGGCCGCGGGGACCGAGCCGCGCGCAGCGTGCGCACAGCGCGCCGCCCGCACGGTGATCGAATGTCACCGGCTCGTCAGCGACGAGATCCGCATGACATGTCGCGCACTGGTCGAGCGACGGAGCGAAGCCAAGCTCGGCGACGACGCGCCACGCTCCGGCGAGCGCGATTGCCGGCACATCGTCCGGTGTCGCCACGCCGATCGCGTCGAGCACGCTCGTGGCGGCATCGTGCACGCGTCCGGAGTCGTCCTCGTTCGCGAAACGCAGACAGAGCTCGGCGACTGCTGATGCCGCCGTGAATCGCGCGAGCGAACCGGCGAGTTCGCTGCGTGAGCGTGTGGCGTCGAATCCCGTGAGCGTGTGCAAATCGCGCGCGGGGTTCACGCGTACATGGGCAACGCCGCTCGTGAAGAGATCTATCGCCGAGCCGAACGGACTCTTCGGGCGGCGTGCGCCACGGGCGATGACCGAGAGGACCCCCGCATCGCGCGTCGCAATGCGAACGATGCGGGAGGTCTCGCGGTAGTCGAAACTGTGCAGGACGAGGGAATCAGACTCGAGGAGTCTCACTCGTGAAAAGTATCATGATGGGCGAGGAGAACTACAGGGACGGGCAACGAGAACTACGGGGACGGGCGAAGCATGAGGGGCGACTTGGCGAGGAGCGAGGAGTGCGGAGGAAAGGAAACGCTTCAAGGTGAAGAAATTTCGTGACGCTTTGGTGTGCGGAGTTCGGCAGCTTGACGTGCATGACAACCGACGCGAAGGACGATGCGCTCTCGGCTTGGGAGGCGAACCAACGCGAGAGTATCACTGGGGATCCGCTGTGGCGGCTCAATTGCTACCGCGAAGCGCTTTTCTTGGTGGAGTTAGCTCGCGACGACGTGAAGACATTCGATCTCGCTGTCGTACATACAGCGGCGAGGGAGCAGCTGCTGACGTCGGTCGCGTCGATCGCCGCGAATATTGCCGAGGGATACGGACGGCCGACTTCGCGTGACCGGATGCGATTCTTTTCATATGCGCTTGGATCGACGCGCGAGGCGATTGCTTGGTATCAGGCACTCAGGCCTCCGAAAGAATCAGATGCAGTGGTCGACCGCCTCGATAGGCTCGCGCGCGTTCGGCGGATGCTGCTCGGGCTGCTTTCGCGGCTCAGAACTAAGGGGGCACGAAAGTTCGACTCTTGGTGACTTCGGGGACGAGCGAAGCGCACTTCGGGGACGAGCGAAGCATGAGGGGCAAATTGGCGACGGGGGAAGAGCGACGAGAGCTCCTCGCTACTCGCTCTTCGCCAATTTGCTCCTCATGCTTCGCCCGTCCCTGTAGTTCCCGTCCCTGTAGTTCCCGTCCCTGTAGTTCTCGTCCCTGTAGTTCTCTTCGCCTTCGGTGGCTATCTCCCGATGCGGACTCCCAATGAGTACATCCGCCCCGGCGCCTGGAAATGGTCAATCTCCTGATACTTCGCGCCGAACAGGTTGTCGATCCGCCCTTCGATCGACATCCCGCCGCGCACGTGCGACGGAAGCGGCTGCGTGAACGAGAAATCCACCTTTGTATAGCCGGGGAGCGTGACCGGCACGGCGGGATAGGGCACGTAATCGCGATCTGCGCGCTGGCCGACGTAGGCCGCGACGAGCGTCAGCTGCGCCCCGCCGGTGTACGTTTGGAGCGCAGAAACAACCCACGCGTTCTGCGGACGACGGATCAGCGGCTGACCAACGACGTACGATGCGCTGCTGCTCGAATCGAATCCGACCTTCGTCGTTTTCGTCGACGTGTATGTGTAGCTCCCGGCGAGCGTCACGCCACCAGCCGCCTTGTACAGCATTTCGAGCTCCATTCCGTTGGCGTTTGCGCCTGCCACGTTGAAATAGCTCGGCGTTCCAGACGGTGCGTTGCCGGAGTAGTCGATGATGTCGTGAAACTGCTGGAAAAATCCGGTCGCCTTCAGCGTCAGCTTTCCATCGTCAAGAAAGGTGTCGAAGCCAAGCTCGGCGCTGCGCGAATGCTCGGGCTGCAGCGCGGGATTTCCAGTGACGTAGCCCGTTGAAAAGTTCTCCGTGAAACTCGGCGCGGTGAATGCGCTGCCGATCGACGCACGGACGCGCGCCTCGCCCGAAAGGACATAGGAGGCGCTCGCGCGCATTGTCGGGAAGGTGCCGAACGCGCTGTTCTGATCGAGACGTCCGCCGATCACATAGGAGAAACGGTCCGTGACATCGCCGATCGCCTGTACGGACGTCCCGGCGTTGTGACGCGACGCCGCAAATGCTCCGGGCGAGTTGCCGTACTGGCTGAGCGAGAGCGACGTCTGCTCCTCTCGATCGCTCGTGATCTCCTCGCCAATCGTGAACACGCCGCGCGCGCCATACTTGATGTTGAACCTGGCGTCTCCGCGATGGTGCACTTCAACCGAGCGCGAGTAGTAGCCGAAGAATCCGAGCGTGTCGGACGGCGAATCGGGACCGTTATTCGAGCGCGGCAGATATTCGTCGGAGCCGAGCGCGATCCGGAAGTCCATTCGATCGTTCAGTTTGCGGCCGACGTCGATCGACATCACGAGACGATGGTCCGTCTGCTCGGCGTTGTGATCCTGAACCGATCCATCGGATTCCGTTGGGTAATGATAGTCCTGCGACGACCAGCGCATCGCGAGGTGGACGTCCGTGTTGAGGTCCGGATTGAGCCGCAGTGACGCGCTCAGGACATCGTCGAGGAATCCATTGTTGAACGCGAGGATACCGGAGGTGTACTGATGCGATCCGCTCAACGTGAAGCCGGCGTTGAGATTCCCTCCGGACCAGCCGAGCTCGTCGTGGCGACCGCCATTCGAGCCGGCGCCGACAAACGCACGCGTCGCGAGCGGTCCGGTTCCGTTCTTCGTGAAGATCTGCACCACACCCGTTACCGCATCGGATCCGTACAGGACGCTCGCAGGCCCGCGCACCACTTCGATACGATCGATGTTGTCGACCGTCAGCGAGGCCCAGTCGAACGAGCCCCCCGCGTCATTCACGGGAACGCCATCGACCATCACGCGCACGTAATCGCTGTTGCCGCCGCGCATGAAGAGCGATGTCTGCGACCCAACCGGGCCGCTCGACACCATCTGCGCGCCGGGCACGAGCCGCAGCGCATCCTCAACACGCGTGATTCCCTGTGCGCGGAGGTCATCGCCTTTCAGAATCGTCGAGGTCGCAATCGGAGCCGCCGTCGCGATCGGCACGCCCGTCGCGGTCACGACGACTGCGGCGAGCGAATCTTTCGGCGGCTTCGCGAAATCCTGCGCGGCTCCCGACCGTGCAACTCCAATGACGGCAAACAGGGCGACAACGATCGGACGGCGGATCATCCTTTGGTTCTCCAGCGAGAGTTGAAAGTTCATTTCGAATTACGGTTCAGCGGGGAGCGCGATGACGCAGCGGCACGAGCACGGGCGCGCCGACTGCGGGATCACGCGAAACAACGAGCGGCCATTCGTAGACGCGCTCGAGCAGATCGCCGCGCATGACATCGTCAGGCGATCCGAACGCCGCGAGTGTCCCCGCATGCAGGAGCGCGATACTCGATGCGAAGCGTGCCACGAGATTCAGCTGATGGCTGACGAGCAGGACGGCGCGCTTCTCACGCGCCAGTGCGTCGAGCAGCTCGAACACCGCCATTTCATGCGCGACGTCGAGAAACGCGGTGGGCTCGTCGAGTACGAGCGCATCCCCGCCCTGCGCGAGCGCACGCGCGATGCGCACGCGCTGCCATTCACCGCCGGAAAGTTCGACCGTACGCCGTTCGAGATACTCGGCGACGCCTGCCCGCTCTGCGGCCTGCGCGATCGCCGCGCGATCCGCCGGCGTCTCGCCGCTCCAGACGCCACCGTGCGCATAACGTCCGAGCGCGATGAAATCACGGACGACGAGCGGAAACGCGGGCTCTTCACGCTGCGGCACCAGCGCGACGCGGCGCGCGGTTTCGAGCCGCGTGAGCTGGGCGATCGGTGTGCCGTCGAGCGAGATCGCTCCACTCTCCGGCAACAGGCGGCCAAGCAGCGCGCGAACCAGCGTGCTCTTGCCGCTGCCGTTCGGGCCGACGATCGCCGTGATCGCACCGCGCGGAGCATCGAGCGTGATGTGACTCACCGCGGCGCGAGCGGAGCGCGGATAGCGAAGCACGACGTCGTCGAAACGAATCACGTCATCCTCCGGAGCCGCATCAGGAAGAAGGGAACGCCGATCAGCGCCGTCACGGCGCCGAGCGGAAGTTCGGCCGGCGCGCGCACGGTTCGCGCGACGACGTCGGCTCCAACCACGAGCGCGCCGCCGGCGATCGCAGCGCCAAGCATCGCGCTGCGCACGGAACGCGCACCAAGCGCGCGCACGATGGCTGGCACGACGAGCCCGACGAATCCAATGAGCCCCGCACCGGCGACGGTCACCGCCGCGAGCAGACTCGCCGCGAGATACACACGACGCGTGGCACGTTCAACATCAACGCCGAGTGCCGCTGCGGGATCCTCGCCGAGCGCGAGCAGTTCGATCTCGCGGCCAAGCGCGAAGAGGAGTACGCCGCCGATCCCCACGTAGATCGCGATCCAGCGTGTGCCCTGCCACGTTGCATCGCTGAGCGATCCCATCATCCACCACAGCGCACCGCGCACCGAGTCCGCACTCTCGCCGGCGAGCAGCACCATCACCGCGGCGTTGGCGAATGCGCCGACAACGACACCCGCCATGAGCAGCACGCGCGGATCGCCACGCGCGCCGGCTGCGCGGGCAACCAGGAGCACGAGCGTGACGGCCAGCAGCGCGCCGGCAAATGCCGCGATCGGCAAAAATGCGAGCGACGAATAGTGGAGCGAAACTGCGGCCACCGCGCCGACGGCCGCACCGCCCGATACTCCGAGCAGATACGGTTCGGCGAGCGGATTGCGCAGCGTCGACTGCAGTGCGGCACCGCTCATCCCGAGCCCCGCACCAATCACGATCCCGAGTGCGATGCGTGGCAGCCGCAGCGCCTGCACGATCGACACGGCGTTCGGATCGCCATGGCCGAAGAGTGCAGACCACACGGCCGCCGGCGAGAGCGAAACCGGACCGAGCGCGAGCCCCGCCAGCGCCGCGAGGGCGAGGGCGATGAGCAGCGCGACGTACACACGCGGCTTCATCCGTTCCTATCTCACGGTGTCTTTCAGGATGAGCGCACGGAGACTGCGCGCAGCCTCACCAAGACGCACACCGGGACGGCCAACGAGCAGCGTGTCGACGAGCAACAGGCGGCCGTCGCGCACCGCCGGGACAGATCGCCAGAGCGGGCTCTCGCGGAGTTTTTTTGCGCTCGCCGGACCGACGAGAATGAAATCCGGATTGCGCCGGACGATTTCTTCGAGCGTGACCTGCGGCGACGGCTCCGGGAGATCACCGAAAATATTCTTCGCGCCGACGATGTTGACGAGTTCGTCGAGATAGCTGCCATGGCCGATTGTCAGAATCGGCGTGTCCCACACGTGCCAATACACCGTCGGCACCTTTGCGGGCCGTGGCCGCGCGCTCACAGCGGCAAGCGACTTCTCGATTGAATCCGCGAGGATTTTTCCGGCGGCCGTATCGTCCAGCGCGCGCGCCAGCAGTTCGATCGTCCGCCGGATGTCGGCGATGTGGTCGTCGCGAATTGCGAGTGTGTTGATTCCCGCTTTCCGCAGCTGCACGGTGGCCGCGCGATTCGACGGGCTCGCGTATACCACGACGAGATCAGGATGGACGCCGAGCACGGCTTCAGCGTTCGGCTGCATTGCGTTGCCGATGTCGGGTACGGCGAGCGCGGCGGCGGGATAGAGATCCCAGTGTGAGCGACCGACGAGACGGCTTCCGGCGCCGAGCGCGAAGAGCATCTCGGTTGTGACGGGATTCAGGGAGACGATCCGGCGCGCGGGCGCGCCGACGCGGATCGTATCACCGAAGTCGTCTCGTACGAACGCCACGGCCTGCGGCCTCCGCTCGGTTTTCGGCGCTGAGCAGGCAGCGCTCGCGCCAACCACGAGTGTGGCGAGCAATGCAATCGACGAAGCGGCGCGCTGCCGAAAAAACAAAACGGACTCCTTCCCGATGGAAGAAGCCCGCAACGCAGATGGAGAGTGCCGAAAAAAACAGCGGCGCCAGCATCGTACGCCACCAGCCCTCCCCCGAGGACGTGTTTACGTGGCGCGAACGTGGGTCGTCTCCTGGCTCCGGGCCGCCTCTCTCGCCTTCCCGACTCTGCAGTCAGTGGCGCATTGAGGAGGCGTGTGCTGGTCGCATGCGCGACGAGAACTTGCCCGTTACAGTGGCGGGGCCGCGCCGGATTTGAACCGGCTTCCGTGTCCCGCGTTCGCAATCAATTGTGAGCCGAAGCTATCCGAGTCCGTCGCGCCGCGCAAGCGCTGTTGAAAGTCGCGCCTTCATTCGCGCGCGCGCTTCATAGTGGTCGGCGCGCTGATCCGCGGTTGGCGAATCGATCCGCTCGAACTTTTCATCGAGCGCGGCGATCTGGCGCGCGATGTCGTCGACGTCAGCGTCGCCCATTTCATCTGCGCGCGCGACGAGCGGTCCTTTGCGCATCAGGCTCGCGGCGAGTCCCGCGAGCATTGCCGCGCCGATTCCGACGATGATGATCGCCATCCTCGTGGAGAACGCGGGGCCGGTTTGCGTGGGTGCGAGCACCGTGACGACCGCGTTCCCGGGAGCGTCCTGCGCCACGAACCGCCTGAACGGACGGCCTTCCAGATTCACCGAAGCCATTTTTTTCAGCTTCGCGCCGCTCGCGTCGCCCTGCGTGTCTTCGACGAGCACTTCGAGGACCGCGGCCGGCATCAGCGTGGGAATCGCGACCGGTTTCTTATTCAGCGGAATGCGATAATGAAACGAGAGCTGCTTGATGCCGGGCGCGATCGGCGAGAACACCTGCACGCGGCCGTTCACGAATTTCACGGCCTCCGCGGGAATGTCGCCGTCCGTTGCAATTGGATTCGTGACGCCCTCAGGCAGCGTGGCTTCAAACGTCGGCTTTTCGGGAGAGCCCGCGACGCGGGTCAGCGATGTGTCGTTGGAGATCTCGTACACTTCGATCACCGCGCGCCCCTTCCCTGTGTCTGGAGCGGTGACGATCACATGGCGGCCGCGCACGCTGATCGGAACAGGCCCGCTCGTGGTGTCGTACACGAGAAGATCCGCGTCGCCGCCGCCGACCACCGGCTTTCTGAGCGACGGTGTGAAATATGCGATGCCGGCGTAACTCGTCGCGATGAAATACATCGCGCTGGTGTCGCCGGTCGCGTGATACCGAAATACGAAGCGGCCTGACGCATCGGTGCGGATCGAGTCGATCGGCGCTGCGAGATCTTTACCGACGCGATGCAGGACGACCCAAGTCTCACGCAGCGGGACTTCGCCTTTCGCGGTGATGCGCTCGACCAAGCCGCGGGCTTCACGCTGGGAGCTCTGGGCTGGTGCGGTAGCGACAGGAACGTGCGGAGTCTGCGCCTGTGCAACAGCGGGCGACGTCAGACAACAGCTGACTGCTGCCAGTGCGATGAGTTTTGAGAAACTGGAATTACAGAGTGAACTTGCCAAAATCTTCCGGGCGAAGCTGTTCGAGATAGCGCTTCAGCTGTTCGGCGCCGCGCATGTGCGCTTCGCGCGATGATGCGCTCAAATCAGGGCCGCTGTCGGCCTCCGGTTCCGTCTGCGATTCGCCAGGTTCGCGAATCGGCGCCTCATACTCCGCGAGCAATTCCTCCGCCGCGAAAATCGGTGCGTCGAGCCGTACGGCAATCGCGATGCTGTCCGAAGGGCGCGCGTCGACGACATGCGTGACGTCGTCGCGCAGCAAATGCATCTCGGCGAAGAACGTCCCGTCCTCTACGCGCGTCACGTGCACGCGCTGCAAATCGCCGCCGAGTGAGACGATAAGCGAGCGGACGAGATCGTGCGTCATCGGCCGCTCGCGCACGACGCCGTCGAGATGGGCCGCGATCGATTCAGCTTCCGCCCGCCCGATCCAGATCGGAAGTATGCGGTCGCCGCCCTTCTCCTGAAGGATGACGACGAACGAGTTCGAGCCGCTATCGAGCCCGAGACGCGAAACGACGACCTCGACCACGAGACTCAACCCTCCCGGCGCAGCGCGCGGGCTTCGTCGCTCGAAGCTACGCGCGCACCGCCTTCTTCAGCTCGGCCACACGATCGGTCCGCTCCCACGTGAACAGCGTAACCTTCTTCCCGTGGCGCACGGCGCGCTCACTCGTGCGTCCGAAGTGGCCATACGCCGCGGTGTCGCTGTAAATCGGTTTGCGCAGATCGAGCGCGTCGATGATCCCCTTCGGCGTTAGATCGAACACCTGCTCGACCGCCTTGATGATCTTACCCTCGTCGACGGTCGCAGTGCCGAATGTGTCGACCATCACCGAGACCGGCTTCACGACGCCGATCGCATACGCGACCTGCACTTCGCACTTCGTCGCGAGCTTCGCGGCCACAATATTCTTCGCGACCCAGCGCGCGGCGTACGACGCCGAGCGATCGACCTTTGACGGATCCTTCCCGCTGAATGCGCCGCCGCCATGACGGCCCATGCCGCCGTACGTGTCAACGATAATTTTCCGGCCCGTCAAACCGGCATCGCCCTGCGGGCCGCCGATCACGAACCGCCCGGTTGGATTGATGTGCATCGTCATCGACTTCGCGCGCAGCTCTTTCGGAATGGTCGCGTCGATGATCTCGCGCTTGACGGCTTCGTTGATTGTCTTGTTGTTGACCGTGTCGCTGTGCTGCGTGGAGATCACGATCGTATCAACCGCAACGGGCCGGCCGTTCTCATACACGACCGACACCTGCGATTTACCGTCCGGGCGCAGCCACGGAAGCGTGCCATCCTTTCGCCGGTCGGCCAGCGCGCGCGTCAGGCGGTGCGCGAGCGTGATCGGCAGCGGCATCAGCTCATCGGTTTCGTCGCAAGCAAAACCGAACATCATTCCCTGATCGCCCGCGCCGCCGGTATCGACACCCATCGCGATGTCTTTCGACTGCTGATCGATGGTCGACATCACGGCACAGGTGTTCGCGTCGAATCCGTATCCGGCCTCGGTATACCCAATGCGCGCGATGGTCTCGCGCACGAGCGCCGGGAGGTGGACGTACGCTTCGGTCGTGATCTCACCGAAGATCGTCGCCAGTCCCGTCGTCACCATCGTTTCGCAGGCAACGCGCGAGGCGGGATCCTTCGCGAGCAGCGCGTCGACGACTGCGTCTGAGATCTGGTCGGCGACCTTGTCCGGGTGGCCTTCGGTGACGGATTCTGAAGTGAAGAGATGGCGGCGAAGCACGGTTGGGCTGGTCTCGGAGGGAGTTGAGCGTGGCACTGCTCAATCAATGTTAACGCGAACAACAGCTCTGAGCTATGAGGCTGAAGCTATGCGCTGTTAGCCACGAGATCAGGAGCTGCGAGAGTACCGCTATGCCAGCTCGGCGCTCAACCGCTCGCGGAGGATGAACTCCGCGGCAAACGCGGTGCCGGCATCGAGTGCCGCTTTGGCGGCCTCGGCGGCTACGCTCGCGTGAATGCCGCGAACAATCTGCTTCATTCGCGGAACCGATCGCGGTGCGACGCTCAGAGTGCGCAGCCCAAGCCCGATCAGCGCAAACGCCATCAGCGGCTCGGAGGCCATCTCGCCGCACACGCTCACGTTCAGCCCGTGCTCGCGGCCGATTTCAGCGGTGCGGTTGATCAACCGCAGCACGGCCGGATGCAGCGGGGTAAAACGCGTGGCGAGCCGCGCATTGCCACGATCGACGGCGAGCGTGTATTGCACCAAGTCGTTGGTGCCGATGCTAAAGAACGCCACTTCCTTCGCCAGAGTATCGGCCGTGATCACCGCGGCCGGCGTCTCGATCATGATGCCGAGCGGCACATCGGCGCGATACGGGACGCCGCGGACGGCAAGCTCGCGCGCCGCGTCAGCCAGCAAACCGCGGGCCTCGCGCACTTCATCGAGCGTTACGATCAGCGGCAGCATGATTCGCACGTCGCCGTGCACCGCCGCGCGGAGCAATGCGCGCAGCTGTGTGCGAAAAATCTCCGGTTCATCGAGGCACATGCGAATCGCGCGCCAGCCGAGGAACGGATTCGGCTCGTGCGGAAATCCGCCGATCGGCAGTTTGTCACCGCCCACGTCAAATGTACGAATCACAACAGGCTGACCTTCAAACGCCTTGATCACTTTCGCGTACGCCTGATATTGCTCTTCCTCGTCCGGCATCGTGGCGCGGCCCACGACGAGAAATTCCGTGCGCATCAAGCCGACGCCCTCGGCTCCGCTCGTGGCTGCGCCGGCGGCCTCCTCCGGAAGATCCACGTTCACGAGCAGCTGAATCCGGACGCCATCCGCGGTGATCGCTTCTTCGCCAGCGAGGCGCGCGAGCGCTTTCTCCTCGCTGCGTTCAACATGCGCACGCGCCTCCGCATCCTTCAGCTCCGCCTCGGTCGGGCGCACAACGAGCACGCCCGCGGTCGCATCGAGAATGACTCTCTCACCGCTCGTCAGCTGCGATGTCGCGTCGAGAAGTCCGACGACCGCAGGAAGCCCGAGCGACCTCGCAAGAATCGCCACGTGTGATGTGCGCGTCCCGGCCTCCGTCGCGATCCCGGCGATACAGTCGCGGTCGAGCTGCAGCGTAAGGCTCGGCGTGAGATCGTGCGTGACGAGAATCGCGTGCGTGCCCTTGGGGAGATCCACCGGATCGTAGTCCGGAAGATCGAGCAGCAGGGACAGCACGCGGATTTGCACATCGGTGAGATCGCCGACGCGCTCGCGCATCATCTCATGCGTGGAGCGCGCAAAATGCTCGCGCCACTCGAGCATGACGACGTCGAACGCGCGCTCGGCCGCAAAATTCTGCCGGATCACGTCCTCCACGCGGCGGCGCAGCTCGGCATCCTCGATGATCGAGACCTGCACGTCGAAAATCGCGGCTTCCGCGGGCCCGGCATTTTTTTCGGCGCGCTCGCGCACACTGTGCAAGCGCTCGACCGCGCGATCGAGGGCGCTGTGAAGCCGCCCGAGCTCGGCCGCGACCGCGGATTCAGCGATCATCCGCGGTGGTACGTCCGGCACCACCCACTTCAGCAGGTGGACCGGACCCACAACGATGCCCGGCGACGCGGAAATTCCGGGGAGAGTCAGAGAAGTCATCGGCCGCTCATGTCTCGCCGAATTTACCTGCGATCAGCGCGACAAGCGCATCGGCCGCCGCTTCAGCATCGGCGCCGTCGACACGAATGATCACTTCCGAGCCGCACTCGGCGGCAAGCATCATGACGCCCATGATGCTTTTGCCGTTCACCTCGAGGCCGTCTTTCTCGAGTTTGATGTCCGCGGTGAAACGCGCAGCCGTCTTCACGATCTCGGCGGCGGGCCGCGCGTGGATTCCGTGAGCGTTCACGACCGTCACCCGGCGTTCGATCATCAGCGCACCACGGAGATGAGTATGAATAGGGCTAGTGCGACTACAGCAAGACGCCATCCCTCGACGCGCCCGTTGAACCGCGCGAGGATCACCGCGCCCACGGCGGCTGCGGCGAAAACTATTTCGAGCGCTTCGTGCGCTGGTCCAATGACGCCGCGTACCGCAAGCGGAATCGCGATCCCAGCGAGCAATGCTGAAGCGCGCGCCACTTGTGCGGGTCCCTGCCGCAGCAGCGGTGCGCCAAGCGCCGATGCAACGCGCAGCCCTTCCCTGTACCCCGCGTGAAGGCCCCAGTAGCGCAGCGCCATCGTGCCGATGTTGTACGTCCCCAGAAATAAAAGTACGACGCCCGCTGGACGCATGCCGAGGCCGAACGCCATGAGCGCGAGCAGCGAACAGGCCGGCAGCCACCCCGCCCAGACGAGGCGGTCGCCCACGCTGCCGAGCGGCCCGCAGCACGCGGTGTGAAAACGTTCGATGCGGTCTGTTGGATCGCCGGAAAGTTCAGCATTCGCAAGTGCACCGACCGCGAGACCGGCCAGATACGGATTCGCGTTGAAGTAACCGTTCTGCCGGGCGATCGCCGCGCGATACCGGTCACCACCGCGGCCTCCCGGCAGCAATCGCAATGCGGGCTCGACGGCGAACGCGATGCCGTTCCCCATTAACGTCTCATAGTTCCACGCACCCTGCACAGCGAGCAAGCGGAGAAACATCGCCGCGCGCGTGCGCACCGGGAGCCGCGGAGCGGTCACGTTCAGGTCACGAGCAGAAGGAGAGATCCGCCGGCGAGTCCGCCGAGCAGAAACCAGGTTGTTCCTTTCGTCGTGTGCACGATCTTCCAAATCGCACCTCCTGCTACCGCGCCGGCACAAATCACGACAGCCGCACGCGACTCGATCGCGGTGAAGCTCCACTGCGCGAGCACGGCGTTCTGCAGCGGCACAAACACCATGAGCGCGACCCAGGTCATGATTGCGCCGCGCACGATGTCCGATGTCATTCCGCGCAGCTGCAGCCCCGTGACGGCATCGCAAGATCCCGAGGTGAGCGCATCACGCATTCCCGCGGCCCAGCGGGCAATCAGGCGGCGGTGCCACACCATTGACCATCCACCGAGCCACGCGGTGAACAGTGCAGCACATACGGCTGCGGTCAGCGCACCCGGCGTGCCGCTCGGCTGAACGGCGAAGAGCGCGCCGCCAACCACGCTCGCAGATCCCCACTCGGGATAGCGGCTCGCACCAAACGGCAGCGTCTCGAGCGCAAAGAGCTCGAGTACGGCACCGACGATAAGCCCGTGTCCCGGCCGTCCCATCAGCGCGCCTGCGAGCGTCGCGGCCGCGAGCGGACGCGAAATCATTGCCTGCGGGAAACTCACGACGTCCAGACCGAGCACCGCGCCGAGCAGTGTGAGTGGAATCAGTCCGAGCGCGAGCGTCATCATTCGCCGGTGCCGGCAAGCACTTCGTCGAGCGGAACCGGCGTCGTCGCCGGCACGTCCTGTGCGGTGATCGTGACCCCGCCCGCTCCCATCTCGCGCAGCGATACCTCTTCTTCCGGCGTGAGGAACACGTAGCGGAGCCGCGCCGTGCGACCGGCCCGATGGTGGATGCCGCCGATGTTCACGTGATTGATCGTACCGGAGCGCTCGACGAGGCGGCGCATCGTGTCGATATCACCGGCAAGCAGAATTCCATGCGCCGCGCGCGACTGATACTCGGCGAGCTTCGCCGTTGCGCTCTCCACCGTCTCGAACGTCACCGTCATCTCTGGCGGCGCGCCCATGCGATAGAGCTCCTGTTCCCAGTCGCTCGTGGCAATGATATCGTCGACGAGCACGACGAACGTGATGTTGAGCGGCTGGCCCCAGCCGACCACGACCTGACCGTGCACGAGCCGATCGTCGATGCGATACAACTCAATGGGCACCGCCGCCCTCCACGGGCAAGGTTTCTTTAGGACCCGGCAGCACCGTCATCGCACTTCGCCCGCGCTCCACCGCACGCTCAACGCCGGCAGCACTGTCGTCCGTCCCCATCGCCCACGCAAGCAACACCGAAAGATTTGCGCCGCTCACAACCGTAAGCCACGGCACCTCGCGGGCGACACGGCGCGCCGCGATCGTGCAGCTGCCCGCCGGAAGATCGGTGAAGATCACGCGAACGGCGTTGGCATCCACCGTCGCGCGAATGAGCTCTTCGAGCGCGGCCGCGCCGAGATCGCAGTTGCTGATCGCACGGAATGCATCGCCCTTCCCCGTGATTGCCTGCACGGCTGACACCACGCCCTGCGCAAAGTCGCCGTGGCCGGCGACGATCGCCCTCCGCTCGACTGCGACTCCGCCGGCGCTACTCGTCATCGTCTTGCAGGTACCGGACGACGTCGTTCGTTTTTTTCGACATCGAATCTTTCAGCCGCTGATTGAACACTTCAGCGGAATGCACGCCGCTGTAGCGCAGCAGGTGATTCATCGCGATCACCTCGGCGATCACCGTGATGTTCTTGCCGGGGTTGAGCGGGACCGTGATCTTCGGCAATTCAACATCGAGAATCGTCGTCGTCTCGCCATCGAGCCCGGTGCGGTCGACCGCGGCGAGCGCGTCCCATTTCTCCAGGACGACGATCACTTCGATGCGCTTCTGCTGGCGCACGGCGTGAATTCCGAAAATTTTCGGAATGTCGATCAACCCGACGCCGCGGATTTCCATATAGTGGTGCGACAGCTCATGACCGCGGCCGATCAGAACGTCGGTGCTGCGCCGGGTGACCATCACGAGATCGTCGGCGACCAACCGGTGTCCGCGCTCGACGAGATCGAGCACGCACTCCGACTTGCCGATTCCGCTCATTCCCGTGAAAAGCAGTCCCACACCAAAAACGTCGGCGAGCGATCCGTGCAGGTTGGTCGTCGGCGCGAACTCCGCCTCGAGATACGGCGTGATACGCTTGTAGAACTCCTGCGTCTTGAGCTGCGAACGAAGGATCGCGACGCCGGCTTTCTTCGCCTCGGGTTCCATTCCGGTCGGCAGATCGAGCCCCTTCGTTACCATCACGCAGGGAATCGGATACGAGAGAAAGAGTCGCAAGATTTTTGTTCGCTCTTCCTCGCCGAGTGAACGGAGGTACGTGACCTCTGTCTCGCCGAGTACCTGAACACGCGATTCAACGAACCGTCCGACGTAACCCGCGAGCACGAGACCGGGACCCGATGCGTCCGCCATCGTGATTTGCCGGTCGAGTCCCTTGAGACTCCCCATCAGTTCGAGCTGAAGCACGTCCTTCAGCTTCTCGTACATCTTGCCGACTGTAAGTGTCGCCATGAGTTGTTACGCCCGTCCCCCGCGCTGAATCACGCCCATGAGATGCGCCTCGGTCTCGACAGCCGCCCGCTCCCACGTGAAGGTCTCCGCAAATGCGCGCGCCTTCACACCCATCGCGGCGACGAGATCGCTTGACGCGGACAATCGTCGAAACGCCCCGGACAGCGCGTCGATATCACCATGCGGTACAAGGAATCCAGTCTCGCCGTCCCGCACTGATTCGCGGATGCCCGGCGAGTTCGACGCCACCACCGGCGTTGCGCACGCTTCGGCTTCCACATTGGTAAGCCCCCACCCTTCTTTCGGAGAAGCCAGTGCGACCGCCCATGCACGTCGCAGCAGTGCGAGCTTCTCATCCTCACTGATAAAGCCAAGAAACCGCACGCGCGTGCCGAGGTCAAGCGAAGACGCGAGTGCTTCGAGCGTACGCCGATAATCACCGGCGCCGGCGATCTCCAGCGTCGCGGTCGGATCGGCGAGACGAGCGAACGCGCGAATCACGAGATCTACGCCTTTGTATTTCTTGAGACGACCGACATACGCGAAGGTCGGCTGTTTCGCCCGCTCAGAAGCTTTCGGGGTGTAGTGATCGAACGCGACACCCGGATGAATCACTTTCACATGGGCTCGCGGGATGCCGCGGTGCGCGAGGTCGTCCGCGGTGCCGTCGCTGATCGCCTGAAATGGCACGTCGCGATACACAAGCGGGAGCGGCCGCTCGCTGAGCCACACGGCGGTGGCGAGCGGCCACGCGAGTTCCTGAAACACGGTGCCGCCGAACAAATGCGGCACGCAAACCACCGGATGTGCCTGCCCGCCCCAGAGCGGCGTGAGCAGCGGCGCTTTGTTGATGTCTTCGAACAGAATGTCGAACGGCCGGTCGCGAAGGTGCTGCGCCCAGTGTGAAAACACTTTCAATGCAAATGTTTGGCGCGTGCCGACGCGAATCACCTCGATGCCGTCGAGCGTGGCGCGCGGCGGACAGCCGGGCCAGCCGCCGCACAGCAGCGTGATCTCGTGGCCGCGTTGCGCGAGCCGTTCAAAAATCTCATGCAGATGAATCTCTGCGCCGCCAGCGAGCGGATTCTCCCGATCCTGCCAGTTGACGACGAGAACTTTCACAGACCGCTCACTTCAGCCGTCCCATGCGGCGCGCAAGTGCGTCGAGCACACCATTCACAAAGCGCGAGCTCTGCTCGCTGCCGAAACGCTCGG
Organism: uncultured Gemmatimonadota bacterium; assembly: GCA_903910555.1. Taxonomy (GTDB): domain Bacteria; phylum Gemmatimonadota; class Gemmatimonadetes; order Gemmatimonadales; family Gemmatimonadaceae; genus Fen-1231. The sequence continues at coordinate 275,596 of CAIVZZ010000015.1, forward strand.
CCAGCCGAACTGATTCCTGCAAAATCACCCGCGGCGGAGTCACACCGGTGTGCAGTTCGGCGGCGCCGAGGCGCAGCACGCAGCGCTCGATTGCACCGATGCGCTCGATACGCCAGTTCGTGGTGACCTCGGCAAGCTCGGCGTCGAGCGCAGCGCCGTCCGACGCGACGACCCTGAGCAGCGTCATGGCAAAATCGCGCTCGTCGGTTGCGACGGCGAGATCGTCCCAGATCATGGAGGCGACGTGCAGCAGCTCTTCGTTCTCGCGCAGGTCCCACGCATAGAGCGCCTGCAGCGCCCGTGCGCGCCCTCTAGACTCAACTCGCGCCATCGTCCCCCGGCTCGTCATGCGCGTGATCGAGGCGGGCGAATAGATCCACCATCTCGAGCGCGGCGAGTGCCGCGTCCCATCCCTTATTGCCGTGCGCACCGCCCGAGCGCGCCTCGGCCTGTGCATCGTTGTCGGTGGTGAGCAAGCCGAAGCCGATCGGCACGTTGAACTCGCGCTGCAGTTCGGACAGACCGCGCGAGGCTTCGCCCGCGACATAATCGAAGTGCGGTGTGTCGCCGCGAATCACCGCGCCGACGGCAACGATGCCGTCGTAACGGTCGCTCGCGAGCAGACGCTCGACGGCGGCGGGAAGTTCCCACGCGCCGGGCACCCAGACGACGTCGATATCGTCTAACGAGGTCTTGTGCTTGACCAGGCACTCGAGAGCGCCCTCAACAAGCTTGCTCGTGATCTCTTCGTTGAAGCGGCTCCCTACCACGGCAAAGCGGCGGCCCGTACCGTTGGGCTCTCCTGTGAACTCAGCCATTAGAGCGCGCGCAGGTGGCCGAGTTTGCGACGCTTTGTCTCGAGGTAGTCCGCGTTGTCCTTTGATTCCGGCGCCATGAGCGGCACACGCTCGTCAACACGCAGACCGTAACCTTCGAGGCCGACGAGCTTCTTCGGATTGTTCGTGATCGGCTTGATGGATTTGAGGCCAAGGTCGAGAAGAATCTGCGCGCCGATTCCGTAATTGCGCAGGTCGGGTGCAAAGCCGAGTCGCTCGTTCGCTTCGACCGTGTCGGCGCCTTTGTCCTGCAGTTCGTAAGCCTTCAGTTTGTTGAGCAGCCCGATGCCGCGCCCTTCTTGATCGAGATAAACGATCACGCCGCGCCCTTCTGTGGCGACGAGCTGCATTGCCGTGTGCAACTGCCAGCCGCAATCACAGCGCAGCGAGTGGAACACATCGCCGGTGAGGCACTTCGAGTGCATGCGAACGAGCACACCTTCGCCATTCGAGATATCGCCATAGACGAGCGCGACATGCTCATGCTGATCGACGTCGTTGCGGTAGCCGATGATTTTGAACTCACCTGCGTCCGTGGGCAGACGCGATTCCGCGACGCGGTGCACGAGACGTTCCGTGCGGAGGCGGTGCGCGACCAGCTGTGCAACCGTGATGAAGGTCAGGCCGTGCGCTTGCGCGAAGCGATCGAGATCGGGGCGCTTTGCAGTTGCACCGTCTTCTTTCAGGATCTCGCAGATCACGCCGGCCGGCTGAAGTCCCGCGAGGCGCATGAGGTCGACCGCGGCCTCGGTGTGACCGACACGCTGGAGGACGCCGCCTTCGCGGGCGCGCAGCGGATGCACGTGGCCCGGACGGCGCAAGTCGTTGGGCATCGCGTTCGGATTGGCGACTGCCCTGATTGTGGCAGCCTGGTCGCTCGCGCTGATGCCGGTGGTCACGCCAAAGCGTGGCGCGGCGTCGACCGTGACCGTGTACGCCGTGCGCAGCGCGTCGGTGTTCTCTGCGCCCATCATGGGAAGATCCAGCTGCGCGATCTTATCGGCGCTCAGCGCGAGACAGATCATCCCTTTTGCGTTCATGAGGAAGTTCACCATCACCGGCGTAATGAACTCCGCCGCGCCGATGAGATCGCCTTCGTTCTCGCGATTTTCGTCATCTGCGACGATGATGAATTTCCCCGCGCGCAGATCTTCGATCGCCTGCTCGATTGTTCCAAATGGCATATGGCTGCTCCTTTACTCCGTGGCCGCCGCGAGATGCGGCGCCACCAAACGTTGTACGTACTTGCCGATCACATCGGCTTCTACCTGGACGCGATGGCCGACGCGCAGCGCGCCGAGCGTTGTCGCTTTCAGAGTGAAATCAATCAGCGAAAGCTGAACCGTGTGTTCGTCGGGAATCGCGTTCACGGTGAGGCTGACGCCATCTATTGCGATTGAGCCGTGCAACACCACCAATGGCGCGAGCTGCGGAGGAATTGCGAGATTTATCAAAAGCGCATCCGCGATGCGATCGACCGCAGTGACCTCTCCGACAGCATCAACATGACCTTGTACCATGTGGCCGCCCAGGCGGTCACCTGCTGCGAGTGCGCGCTCGAGATTCACGCGACGGCCTGCTTCCCAGTCTGCGAGCGTGGTGCGGCCGAGCGTGGTGAGCACTGCAGCGACAGTGAACCACCCGTCACCGAACTCGCGCACGGTAAGGCACGCCCCGCCGACGGCGATGGATTCGCCGGCGGTGAGATCCGTGTACGATGTGCGGATGCGGAACTCTCGGCCGGCATCCGTGGTCTGGACGCGGTCGATGGTTCCGACATCGGTGATCAATCCAGTGAACATTCTCGGAAAGTTAAGAACGAGTGAACTGTTAACCACTAACTGTCGCTCGGTGTTCTGTTAGCAACTCAGTCCGAAGCACGACCCGTGTCGACGAGTCACGTAACCGCGACTAATTCGGTTACAGAAGACCGACCAACAGTTAGTAGTTAACAGTTCACGCGTCGGACACCGTCATGGCGAACACAGTCATGAGATCGGCGCCAAATTCGCGCCGTTCAATGACCGCGAGTCGCTCCATCCCACCCACGGCGCTGAACGCCGGCAGCGAGCCCGGCCCCATCAGCACCGGCGCCTGAAAGATAATCAGGCGGTCCACTGCTTTGGCGGCCAAAAGGGCTCCAGAAAGGATCGATCCGCCCTCAACGAGCAGCGACCGAACCCCGCGCCGGCGAAGGACTTCCAGCTTCGGGACGATGTCGGGCGCGCTCTCGACCGTCACACCCTTGGCTTCGAGCGCACGGACCGCGCCCGCGTCCGCCTGGTCGGTCATCACGAGCGTCGGTACCCGCTTGGCTGACTTCACGAGGCGCGAAGCCAGCGGAAGGCGCCCGGAACGGTCGAAAACCACCCGCAGCGGAGCGATGCGCGGCCGTTTGCCCTGGCGAACGGTGAGCTGCGGATCGTCGGCGAGCGCCGTTCCGATCCCGACGGCAATCGCATCGCTGTTCGCCCTCAAGCGATGCACGTACTTGCGGGCTGTTTCGCCGGTCAGCCAGCGCGGAGAGCCTGCAACTCCGGCGATCGCGCCGTCGAGCGATACGGCGAGCTTGAGCGTGACCCAGGGGCGCGTGGCCCCACTCGCCGCGAAAAAAAACGGAGCGTTCAGTTCGCGAGCGGCGGCTTCTTCAACGCCGAGCTCGACCTCTATTCCTGCCGCGCGCAAACGTTCGGCGCCGCCGGATGACTCGCGCCCCGGATCGCGAACGGCCGCAACGACGCGTTTCACGCCGGCGGAGATCAGCGCGTCGACGCACGGCGGAGTTTTCCCATGGTGATTGCACGGCTCGAGCGTGACGCAAACAGTCGCGCCGCGCGCGCGATCGCCCGCCTCAGCAAGCGCCGCGACTTCTGCGTGCGCCTCGCCGTACTTCGCGTGGAATCCCTTCCCCACGATTACACCATCACGAACGACAACGGCGCCGACCATTGGGTTCGGCGCCGTCTGCCCCCATCCGCGTTCTGCGAGGGCGAGAGCCCGGCGCATCCACGCGCGTTCGTTGCGCTCGCGCGTGGAGGCCGGGGACTTCTCAGTCATTCGCGCGCTTTCTAGCGACCCCAGCCGAAGCGGAGACCGGCCGTGAAGTAGCTGCGCGACTTGCCGTAGTCGGTGCTGCCATTGAATGAGTTGAATCCATTGGCCGTACCGCCGCTGACCTGTCCGTATTCACCCTCGAGCTTGAAGATGAACAGGTTGATGTAGGCGCCCACGAAATAGTTCGTGCGCGTCATCGCAAAATTGTCGGGCACGGTGGGCTGGGCTGCGCCGCTCACGGTCGTGGCGATCGTGGAGCTCGCCGTGTACTTGTCTTGGCCCAAGCCGGCGGACAACCCGAAAATCAGGAAGCTCTTGGCTGCGGTGATGCGCCACGCTGACGTATTCACCTGGAAGTTGTTCAGCGCGATGGTACCTGAGGCGCTGCCGAACGAACTCGAAGCGCTGATTGAATCGCTGAGCGAAATGCTCGGCAGGTCGCGCTGCGTCCAGGCGAACGAAACGCCCGGCGTCACCGCCGACTCTTCGAGCAGGCCGAGGCGGAAGCCGTACCCGAACTTCTCGTTGCTGCCATTCACGGTGAAGTTCGTGCCGCCCGAACTGCTGTTCGTCAGGCTCGGCAGGTATGTCATCGTCACGATGGCATCGACGCCGCCGACGTGCGTCACGCCGAGCGAGAAACCGCGGAACAGGCCGATCCCGGCGTCGACTGACGGCACGCCGATGAGCTGCGACTTGGTCGTGATGTTGCTAGACTGCCTGCCGTTGACGCTCAGGCCGACTCCATTGCCCTGCGGAAGATCGGCCGAGAAACCGCTGGCGCGGATATCGATGGAGAAGTGTCCGAGGCCACCGAGCGTGCCGCCCTGCCCTAACGTTGGATTGCCGCCAACGAGCGCCGTGGAGAGCTGCGGCGTCATGAAATTCTGCAGGTCGACGGCCTTCTGGCATGCGTCTGCTGTCGTTCCCGTTGTCGGGCATTGCGCCTGCATCGGCGCGGCGATGGCAGTCGCCAATAGGCCAGCCACGATCACACGATACTTCATCAGCTAGACCCCCCATTGAGGATGACACGTCCGGAACCCTTCACAATTTCTCCCATCGTCCAAGCAGGTACGCCTTTAGCCAGCGCATACTGCTGTATGCGCGAAGACGCCGCCGTGTTGGAGATCACAACCATACCGACGCCCATGTTGAACGCGCGAAACATCTCATCGCGCTCGACCCCACCCTCCTCGGCCAAAACCCGGAAGAGATTGGGAGTTTCCCACGACCCCGTATCGACCACGGCATCCATCGTCTGCGGCAACACCCGGTTTAAATTTCCGGGCAGCCCGCCACCGGTGATATGCGCCATCGCGTGCACGTCGTTCAGCACCGGCCGCAGCACGTCCAGATACGAGCGGTGCACGGCCAGCAGGACATCCGCTACTGACTGATCGGAGCCCGGAAACGTATCGTCGTAGCCGACTCCCATCCGCTCTACGATCTTCCGCGCGAGGGAGTAACCGTTCGTATGGAGGCCGGTGCTCGCGAGGCCCGTGAGCACGTCGCCGTCCTGCACGCGCGCTGATCCAAGGACGCGATCCTCCTCGACATAACCGACGATAAACCCCGCGAGATCGTAATCGGGCGGTGTGTACAGCCCGGGCATCTCGGCGGTTTCACCGCCCATGAGCGCGCAGCCGTTTTCGCGGCACCCGGCTGCGACGCCGGCGACGACTGCCTCGACAACTTTCGGGACCAGCGCGCCGAACGCGACGTAATCAAGGAAGAAGAGCGGCTCCGCCCCCTGTACGAGGATGTCGTTCGTGCAGTGATTCACGAGGCAGTGCCCGACCGTATCGTGCCGGTTCGCCTCGATCGCGACTTTGATTTTGGTGCCCACGCCGTCAGCACTCGAAACGAGGAGCGGCTTCGTCCCGCCCTCCGGCATGCGGAACATCCCGCCGAATCCGCCAAACGCGCCGCGTGTTCCGGCGGTGTACGTGGACTCAACGAGTTTCGTGATGCGGTGTTTCGCATCGTCCGAGGCGTCGATGTCGACGCCGGCATCGCGGTACGTCAGCGGGGTGGAATCTTTTTTCCCGGCGCTCATCGTTCGAATGATTTCTCGAAAGCGACCAACTCGTGGAACTCCGCGACGCGGCGCTCGATGTCGGCGGCCGTGACTTCGAGCAGCCGCGTAACCGAAAAGCCTTCGACGACAAACGAGCCCATCGCAGAGCCGTGGATCATCGCGCGACGCAGGCTCGGCTCGCTCAAATCATTCGTGCGAGCGATGTAGCCCATGAAGCCGCCGGCGAACGAATCGCCGGCGCCGGTTGGATCGAATACAGATTCGAGTGGATACGCGGGCGCGAAGAACACGCTCGAGTTTGTGAACATGAACGCGCCGTGCTCGCCCTTTTTCACGACGACCGTCTTTGGACCCTTCTCGAGAATCCATTTCGCGCCCTGCACCAGATTCGCCTTTTCGGAGAGCTGGCGAAGCTCGGCGTCGTTGAGCGTCACGAGATCGACGTGCGCGAGCAGTGCGATGAGGTCGTCGCGGCGGCTCTCGATCCAGAAGTTCATCGTGTCGCAGGCGACGAGCCGCGGCTTCTCGACCTGCTTCAGAACCTCGAGCTGCAAACGCGGATCGATGTTGCCAAGAAAAACGTATTTCGCACTTTGGAACTGTGCGGGAATCTTCGGGCGGAAATGCGAGAAGACGCCAAGGCGGGTTTCGAGCGTCTCCGCAGAGTTGAGATCGTGCCGATAGCGGCCGCGCCAGCGGAACGACTCACCTTTCGCGTGTTCGAGGCCGGCGAGATCGACACCACGATCAGTCAGTGCTTTGAGTTTTTCGACCGGATAATCGTCGCCAACAACGCCGACGAGCTGCACGGGCGTTTGATGGCTCGCGCTCGCGGAGAAATACACGGCAGAGCCGCCGAGGACGTCGTCGGCTTTGCCAAACGGCGTTTCGACGGAGTCCAGCGCGACGGAACCGACAACCAATACGCTCATTCTACATTCGCTCCGGTGCGGTGATTCCGAGAACGGACAGTGCATTCGCGATGACGATCCGTGCCGACTTCGCCAAGACCAATCTCGCATGCATGATGTTGTCCGGCTCGCCTAACACGTGATGCTTGTGATACCAAGTATGCACCAAGCCGGCGGTCTCGAGGAGATAATTCGCGACACGGTGCGGCTCGAGTGCGGCGGCCGCACCCTGCACGAGCTTCGGCCAGTCGAGGAGGAGCTTGATCAGCTCACGCTCTTCGGGCTCGGCGAGACATTCCCAGTTCACGCCATCGGCGGTGATCGTTTCGGGGTTGATCTCACCGACGCGGAAAATTCCCGAGAGGCGCGCGTGCGCCATCTGCACGTAGTAAACGGGATTCTCTTCCGACTGCGAGCGCGCAAGGTCGATATCAAATACGAGCTGCGAGTCGCCTTTCCGCATGAGGAAGAAGTAGCGCACGGCATCGCGGCCGACTTCGTCGATGAGATCGCGAACAGTGACATAGCTGCCGGCACGCTTGGAAATTTTCATTTCCTCGCCGCCCTTCATCACGGTGACCATCTGGTGGAGCACGTACTCCGGATAGCCAACAGGAATTCCGACCTCAAGCGCCTGAAGTCCGGCGCGCACACGCGTGACGGTGCTGTGGTGATCGGCGCCCTGCACGTCGATGGCGCGATGGAATCCGCGCTGCCACTTCGTCACGTGATAGGCGACGTCGGGCACGAAGTAGGTGAATGTGCCGTCGCGTTTGCGCATCACGCGATCTTTGTCGTCACCATAATCGGTGGTGCGAAGCCAGAGCGCGCCGTCCTCTTCAAACGTGTGGCCGGCTCTGCCGAGCGCGGCGACGGTCTCGTCGACCTTGCCGTCGGTATAAAGCGATGACTCGAGAAAGTAGACGTTGAACTTCACGCCAAAGGCCTGAAGATCGAGGTCCTGTTCGGCGCGGAGCGCTTTCACCGCGAATTTTCTGACGTCGTCAAGATTTTCACCGCGCGCGTCCGTCGCAGCTTCCGCACGATATTGGGATGCGATCTCGCCGATGTACTCGCCGTGATAGCCACCTTCGGGGATCGCGGGTGATTCGCCGGGCGCCGCGCTCAGATGCGCCTGAACGCTGAGCGCGAGATTGTTGATCTGCCCGCCGCCATCGTTGTAGTAAAACTCGCGCGAGACTTTCCATCCGGCGTGCTCGAGCAGACGCGAGATCGCGTCGCCGAGCGCGGCCTGACGGCCATGACCGACATGGAGCGGGCCGGTTGGATTCGCGGAAACAAACTCCACGTTGACTGGCTCGCCCTTCCCCACGTCCGAGCGGCCGAATGCATCGCGCTCGTCGAGAATTTTCGTGAGCGAGCTCGCGAGCGATCCGGCGGCAATGCGAAAATTGATGAATCCCGGACCTGCGACAGTTGCCTCGGCGACACCCGCGTCAGTCAGGTTCATCGCTGCGATGAGCTCTTTCGCGATGTCTGCCGGTTTTTTCTTCAGTGGCCTCGCGAGCGTCATCGCGAGATTCGTCGCCCAGTCGCCGTGCGCGGGATCGCGCGGGCGCTCCATCACGGGCTCGATATCGTCGGTCACACCAAGTGCACGCGCCGCGCGAACGAGCTCGGCGCGGATCACTGCGTCAGCACTCACTTAATCGGAACTCCCGGTCTTCTTGGGCGCCGGTGTGCTATCGGCTTTCGGCGCCGGTTTCGGGCTCTCGCTCTTCGATTCGCTTTTGGATTCGCTCTTCGACTCGCTCTTCGGCGCGTCACTTTTCACGGACTCGCTCTTTGAGCCTTCAGACGACGAGCCGCCTTCGCTCTTCGATCCACTCTCGCTCTTCGAGGCAGATTTTTCCGCCAGCGACGACGCCGCGGCGGCAGCGTTCGTGCGCTGATCCTTCTTGCCGTCTTTGCCGTAGTCGGTGATGTAGAAGCCCGAGCCCTTGAACACGAGGCCCGCACCGGCGGAAATTCGGCGCTCCGCGATCTTCCCGCAAACGGGACAAGGCAGCTCGGCGGATGCCGCGCTGATGTTCCGGACGAACTTCTCGAAGTCGTGTCCGTCGGGGCAGCGGTACTCGTACGTGGGCATGCCTAAAGTTAGGCTGGACGCGGGGATAACTGTAGTCCGCACGACCTAATTCGGCCGGTAATGCCCCCAAACGCCTTCGAGCGTATCACTGATCTCGCCAACCGTCGCGCGAGCTCTTACCGCGGCGATGATCAAGGGCATCAGTTCGCCTTGTTTCGAACCGATCTTCGGGGCGGCTGCGGAGAGCGCCGCGAGCGCGGATTTCACGGCGGCGGCGTTTCGCGACGCTTTGAGTGCCTTCACCCGCGCAACCTGCCCCGCCTCGAGCGTCGCATAATTCGGCGACGGAATTACTGGCGCGTCGTTTCCATCAGCGAATTTATTGAGCCCCACGATCACTGCCGCGCCGCTCTCGATTGCCAGCTGATACGCATACGCGCTCTTGCCGATCTCTTCCTGGAAAAATCCGGCTTCGATCGCTTTCGCGCTGCCGCCGATTTCTTCCACGCGCGCCATCAGCTCCAGCGCGCGACGCTCAAGCTCGTCGGTGAGCGCCTCGACGTAGTACGATCCGGCCAGCGGATCCGCCGTGTTCGCGACGCCACTCTCGTACGCGACGATCTGCTGCGTGCGCAGCGCGAGCGTCGCGGCCTCACTCGTCGGCAGCGAGAGCGCCTCGTCGTAGCCATTGGTATGCAGCGACTGCGTTCCGCCGAGTGTCGCGGCAAGCGCCTGAACAGCGACGCGGACGACATTGTTGAGCGGCTGCTGAGCCATCAGCGTGACGCCGCCCGTCTGCGTGTGGAAACGCAGTTTGCAGCTCGCGTCATTGGCTTTGAATCGCTCGCGCATGATGCGTGCCCACATGCGGCGCGCCGCGCGAAACTTCGAAACTTCTTCGAGCAAATCATTGTGACACGCGAAGAAAAACGAGACGCGCGGCGCGAAAGCGTCGACGGCGAGTCCCGCGTCGATCGCGCGCTGGACGTACGCCACGCCGTTCGCGAACGTGAACGCGAGCTCCTGCACGGCGGTCGCGCCCGCTTCGCGCATGTGATAGCCGCTGACGGAAATCGGATTCCAGTTCGGCACTTCGGCCGCGCAAAAACGAAACGTTTCGGCTATGAGCGACAGCGACGGCTGCGGGGGATACACATATGTGCCCCGAGAGATGTACTCCTTGAGAATGTCGTTCTGAATCGTGCCGCTCAGCGCCGATCGTGCGATGCCGCGCTCTTCCGCGACCACGACGTACATCGCGAGCAGCGTTGATGCCGTCGCGTTGATTGTCATCGAGGTCGAGACTTTGTCGAGCGGAATCCCGTCGAGCAGCACCGCGAGATCGTCGACGGAATCAATCGCGACGCCGACCCGGCCGACTTCTCCCTGCGCGCGCGGAGAATCGGAATCGATTCCCATTTGCGTCGGAAGATCGAACGCTACCGAGAGCCCCGTCTGCCCCGCAGCGAGGAGATGACGGAAGCGCGCATTGGTTTCCTGCGCCGTGCCGAAGCCGGCGTACTGGCGCATCGTCCAGAGGCGCCCGCGATACATCGACGGCTGCACGCCGCGCGTAAACGGAAACGCGCCGGGATCGCCGACGTCGTGCGCGTAGTCCGACGTGACGTCGCCCGGACGATACACAGGCGCGACCGGAATGCCGGACGGCGTCTCCCGCGCCGGCTCTTTCTTATCAGCCATTGGATCCGGCCTTCACTAACCCAGCATTTCTCGCGCGATCTCAACATCGCATTTGCTGCCGACATAGATCGCGGTGCGCTGGTGGAGCGCGGTCGGGACGAGGTCCAGCATGCGCTCCGAACCATCGAACGCCGCACCGCCCGCCTGCTCGCAAATGAATGAGAGCGGATTGCACTCGTACAGCACGCGCAGCTTGCCGCCCGGGTTCTTTGCGTTCGGCGGATACGCAAAGATTCCGCCGCCGAGGAGATTGCGGTGGAAGTCTGCGACCATCGAGCCGACGTAGCGGACGTTCATCGCTTCGCGCTTCCCGTCGAGCCCACGGTAGCGGCGCATGAGCGCGCGAACGGGCTCGGTCCAGTGCTGCTCGTACGCGTCGTTGACCGAGAGGTAGCGGCCGTGCTCGGGAATCCTGATGTCAGGATGCGAGAGCAGGAATTCGCCGATCGACGGATCGAGCGTGAAGCCGTGCGCGCCCTGACCGGTCGTGTACACGAGCATCGTGCTCGAGCCGTAAATCACATAGCCGGCCGCGACCTGCCGGTGACCCGGCTGCAGCATGTCCTCCATCGTGCAGTGACCGCCGCTCGTCACTCTTTGCACGACCGAGAAGATCGTACCGACGGGAACGTTGACGTCGATGTTCGACGATCCATCGAGCGGATCGAACAGCAGGACGTATTTGCCCTGTTTGAAATGGTCGGGGATCGGAATAATCTCCTCCGATTCTTCCGACGCCATCGCGCAGAGCCGGCCGCCGTGGTCCATCGCTTTGACGATGATTTCGTTGGCGATGATGTCGAGCTTCTGCTGCGTTTCGCCCTGCACGTTTTCCGTGCCGGCAGAGCCGAGAATATCCGCGAGGCCCGCGCTGCGGACCTTGTTCGCGATCATTTTGGCGGCGAGCGCGAGATCGTACAGGATGCCGGACAACTGGCCGGTGGCCTCCGGATGGAGGTTCTCCTGCTCGATGATGAAGCGCTCGATCGTTACTACGGAGGTGGCGGTGTGGCGGACCATCTGAGAAAAGTGCCGTGTGCGTCGTGCACGGGGCAAGGGCGCATCGACGCTCCGCGCATCGGCGCTCGGGGAGACCGCGCGCTCACGCCTTCGCGATAATCGCGTCGACCTCCGCTTTGGCCTCTACCGCGCGGCCGACCGCGCGTCCGAACTCTTCCGCGGCGCGAAGTTCTGCGGTCAGCGCGTTCACATTGCCGGCCCCTGCGTTCAAGCGGAGCAGGTCGAGCCGAATCGTTTCAAGCGCGCCGCCCACATCTGCGAGCCTTCGCTTCGTCGCATCGCGCCGCGCGCCGAGTTCGATGGCCATTGCGCTGCGCTCTTCGGCGCCGCCCACGGACGCGGCGGTGTTCATGATTTGCGACGCGGATTGTTCGAGATTCATCAGGCTCGCGCGGAGCACTCCCGCCTCCTCTTCCAAGCGCGAGACGACGTCAGGCATCTCGGGAAACTGACGCCGCACCTCGGCGGGGAGTCCCTTCATGAGGTCACCGATCGCCAGCGCGAGTACCGCTTCGGTGTTCCGGTGTGACGTGGAGGCAACGCGGGCGCGCACGCCGAGACGCGCAACCGCGGATATCGCGCGCCCCCCCCAGCCTTCCCAGAAGCGAAGCGCGAGACCCTCGGCGAACCGCGCCAGCCGTGATGTCGGAACATCGCCGGGAAAGAAGCCGCTCACGATGCCCGCGAGAATGCCCAAACCCAGCGGAATAGCAGTGGCAGCAGCGAGCACCTGACCCTCGAGGAGTCCCCCTGGAACGAAGACCACTCCAAGAAATGAGAGGCCAAACCCCGCCACCGCGATTCGCCTGAGCCACCGGCCCATCCGGCTCGTCGCATACGTCTCCTCGACTTGCCGCTCCTCCAACCGAGTGGCGGCCTCAGCAAGCAGCCCGCGGCACAAGTCATCCACGTCAAAACCGGCCTGTAGGGCGGGACGCGTATCCGCGACGAGCTGCATCAACTGGATTACGGGCGCGATCAAGAGCCAGCTGTATTCCACGAGGTGGAATGGCCGGTGGACTGATATGCTCGCGATCAACTGCAGTTCGGCAAAGATGAACAGCAAGAAGTCCAACAGGATCATGCCCGTCCGATGCTCGTTGCGACGATTGATCCACAGGCGGATCGCTGCTGGAACGGGTGCGGCGCCCCGCTCGGCGTCGGCGAGCGCTTCGGCGAGTTCCTCTCCCGTCGCGAAACGCGCGTCCCTCGGCTTCGCGAGCAGCCGATCAATCGCCGAGCACAGCGACGGCGGCGCGCCGGCCACGTCGAGCGGTGGCGCGGGCTTCGTGATCTGCTGCGCCATGATCGCCTGTACGGTCTCGGCGTCGAACGGCAACCGCCCGGTGAGCGCGAACCACGCAGTCACACCGAGCGAGTAAAGATCCGACCGGCCATCCATCTTCTCGCCCGATGCCTGTTCGGGACTCATGAAGTGCGCTGACCCGAGAACCATCCCCGATTCAGTAAGCGACGAACCTTCGGTCGCGAGGTGCGCGATGCCGAAGTCGGTCACGAGCGCGCGGCCCGAATCACGATCGAGCAGGATGTTGTCGGGTTTGATATCGCGATGCACGATGCCGCGTGAGTGAGCGTAGCCGAGCGCCCACGCGACTTCGCGGAAAATCTTCGCGGCGGCTGGCGGGGCCGACGGACCCATGCGGCGCACGCGCTGACCGAGCGACTCCCCGTCCACGAACGCCATCGTGAAGTAGGCGAATCCGCCGCGCTCCTCGGCGCGGAAGATCGGAACAACATTGGGGTGCGAGAGTTGCGCAGCCGTGCGCGCTTCGCGGAGAAATCGCTCGCGGATGTCGTCGCGCGCGGCGAGCGCAGGTGGAAGCACCTTGAGGGCGACAGGCCGGTCGAGCGCGACTTCGCGCGCGAGATATACGATTCCCATTCCGCCGCGGCCGAGTTCGCGCTCGAGCGAATACTCGCCGTGCAGCGCTTCCTGTAGGAGCAGGAAATCGGCGTCGGGACGCAGGTCGGGCTTGCTCGTTGTCTGAGACACGCGGCGAACGATACACCTCCCGGAGATCCGCGCAAACGCGCGATGGCGCTACCGCTCCGCGACCGTCCATTCGCGCCCTGCGGCGCGGAGACGGATCAGCCGTCCATCCGTCAGCACGACGATCGTACCGAGTTGATCGGTGCGCAGCACTGACACTCCGCGTCGAGTGAAATCGCGCATGATCTGCTCCGATGGATGGCCATAGGAGTTTCCGGCGCCCACCGACACGAGGGCCACGCGTGGATTGACGGCATCGAGAAACGCCGCGCTGCTGCTGGTTGAACTGCCGTGATGACCGACCTTCAACACGTCGGCATGAAGATCGCGCGCCACATGCGCGAGGAGCCACGACTCCTCGGGAGTCTCCGCGTCGCCGGTGAGAAGGAAGCGCACGTCACCGTACTGCACGAGCGCAATTGTGCTCGCAAGATTCGGATCGTGAAGGTTTGCCGTCCACGCCGAGTCCGGCGCGAGGAATGTCACGCTCACGCCGTCGATCGAAAGCGAATCGCCGGGATGCACGCGCGACCACGCGATCCCCAACGAGTTCGCGACGCTAAGCGACTGACGGTACGACTCGCTCCCGCCGGCGAACGCCGCGTCGCGATAGGCGCCGGGGTGCAGTGCGCGCAGGATCGTCGCCGCCCCGCCGACGTGATCGGCGTGCGGGTGAGTGAGCACGAATAACGCGAGATCGCCGCCGAACTTTCGCAGATAGGGGACAACGATCGAGCGGCCGGCGTCGCCGCCGTTCCAGGTGCGGCCGGCGTCGATCAGCATCCATTGTCCGTGCGGAGTGCGAACGGCAACGGCGTCACCCTGCCCCACGTCGATCATATGCAGCTCGGCGAATCCGTTTCCGGCCGGCGCGGCAATCCACCAGATCGCGATCGTCGCAGCGAGCGTTGCGACGATGAGCGCGCGAACCGCGAGGTACGGACGCGCGGCCGCGGCGACGAGGAGTGCGACGGCGGCGACGCCGCACGCGATCGTCACGCCCAGCGACGGCGCGACGCTGACCGAACCAAACGGCACCGCCGCACCAATCGTCGCGATCCCGTTGAGCGCGAACAAGAGCGGGTGCGCGGCCGCTGCCACAAAAGTTGCCACCGCGTGCATCGGACCGGTCGCGAGCGCGAGAAAAAGCATCGGCTGGAGCACGCCGATGACCGGCGATGCAACGATGTTGGTGAGCGGCGCGACGAGACTGAGTCTGCCGAACGCCCACACGACGAGCGGCGCCGTTACCGCCGTTGCGAGTATCGAGACGGCGAGATCACGAGCAAGCATGCGGCGCCAGCCGCGCACGTCATGCGACATATGGCGCCGCACCCAGATCCCCGCTGCGACCAGCGCGGCAAAGCCTGCGACGCTCAGCTGCCAGCCGATGTCGGTCACCGTGTGCGGATCGTACAACGGGATCAGCGCGCCTAGCGAGAGCACGGCCCACGGAGAGACCGGACGATCGAGCGAGCGGCTCGCGGTTGCCACCGCGAGCATTGCCGCGCTGCGCAGCGCAGGCGGCGGTGCGCCTATCGCCGCGACGTAGACGGTCGTGACAGCGAACGCCGCCCAGCGCGCACGAGCGCGCGGCATTCGCAGCGCTTCAAACGCGAGCAGCACCGATCCGGCGATGATCGCCACGTGCAAACCTGAGATCAACAGGATGTGAACAAGTCCGGCCGCCGCGAAGCGATCGCGCATTTCCGGCGGGATCGCCCGCGTGTCGGCAATGAGCAGCGCGCGCACGAGCGGCGCGTCTGCTTGAAACAGGGTGTCGATGCGCGCACCCGCGTGCAGCCGCCACGCCTCAAGCGCATTGGATGGCGGGTCATCGGGCGCGGTCGCGTTGCACGGCGTGGCCGCGCGGACCGCGCGCCAGTTTGCCGACTTCCATCCATCGGAGACGCATCTCTCGTCGCGCAGGCGCACGTCACGCGCGACGAGCACGCCCGTCGCGGAAATCAGCGCGCACGCGGCAGAGGTGACAAACCCTCGGCGGGCGAACGGTCTTGCCGCGATTGCACCGATGGCAGATCCTGCGAGCACTGCGCCACACACGGCGAGCGCGGGCGCGGCGAATTCCGCCGACGATCCCGCCAGCAGTCCTACGACGTACGAGAAGACGGCCCAGGTGATGAGTGGCACCCATCACGAATAGCAAAATGCGCGAACGGAAGCGTCACCGCGTTCGCGCGCGAGGAGGCGATTTATTGCCTGGAACTACGTGACGTCAGACGCCAGCTAACAGCTGTTAGCCTCGAGTTACAGCGAAGTCGCGGCGAGGGGCAACGGCTCGCGGGCCTGCACCGGCGTCCCGGTAAACGTCGATCCCGTCGTCCCAGTGAGTTCCACGGTCATGTAACTGCCGATCATCGAAAGATCACCCGGCACAATCACCGTCTTGAAATCGCGCGACCGCGCCTGGAGAAGATCGCCGCCTTTCCGCGCTTCCTTCTCGATTAATACTTCGCGGCGCTCGCCGAGCCGCGTCATGTTCCGCTCGCGCGCGATGCTGCGCACGAGATCCTTCAGCCGCTCGAACCGCATGTCAATCACGTCGTCCGGCACGAGCAGTTCCACGGGAAATCGCGTCGCCGGCGTGCCGTCGCGCATCGAGAACTTGAACATGTACGCGTCGTCGAACCCGACCTCACGCACGGCCGTCAGCGTCTCTTCAAACTCGTCGTCAGTTTCGCCGGGAAAGCCAACGATGATATCGGTCGTCAGCCCCATCGTTGGCATCGCTGCGCGCAGCCGCGCCGCGCATTCAAAATACTCTTCGCGTGTGTAGCGCCGGAGCATGCGCTTCAGCGTGCGCGTCGACCCGCTCTGCATCGGCAGGTGCACATGCTCGCAGACGGTGGCCGTTTCAGCCATCGCGGCGATCACGCGATCACTGAAGTCGTTGGGATGCGGGCTCGTGTAGCGAACCCGGCGAATCCCGGGCACCGCGCCAACCGCGCGAAGGAGATCGGCGAAATCGTGCGTGCCATCCGTATACGAGTTCACGGTCTGCCCGAGCAGAACCACCTCGGTGAGTCCCTGCGCGACAACCTCCGCCGTTTCGCGCACCACGTCGGCGAGCTTGCGGCTGCGCTCGGGGCCGCGCGTGTACGGCACGATGCAATAGGTGCAGCGATAATCGCAGCCGCGCTGCACCGGGATCCACGCCTTCACCCCCTCAAAGCGGCGCGCCTGAAAATCTTCGTAGTGTTCTTCGAGATCGAAGTCGGTGGCCGTAAACCGTTCGCCATTGCGCGCGCCGTCGAGCAGATGCGGCAGCGCGCGGTACGCGTCGGGTCCGACGACAAGCGACACACGCGAGTTCGATTCGAGCAGCTTCGGGCCGAGCCGCTGCGCCATGCAGCCGGTCACGCCGAGGATCGTGTCCTTTTTCATGAAGCGGCGCAGCTCGCCGAGCCGGCCGATCACGCGTTGTTCCGCGTTATCGCGAATCGCGCAGGTGTTCACGAGGATCACATCGGCGCCTTCCGGTCCATCGACACTTTCGTAGCCAACGGCCGTGAGCTTTCCGAGCATCAGCTCGGAATCGCTCACGTTCATCTGACAGCCGTAAGTCTCGATGTAGACGGTAGGCAAAGGCAAAGGCAGCGGTGAAAGGCGAACTAATGTTTTCAGAGGTAAGACTGCGAGACACAGATTTCAGACGAAGAACCAAATTCCAAGCGGCCGGTGAACCGGCTCCGTCTGGGCATCGCCCCGTCCCTCAGCGCCACGGTAAGATAATCCTCGGTGAGTCCCTCGCGCTTCGCGCCGTCGCCAACCACCACCACGTCGGCGGTGCCGCCGATGCGCGCCGCACGGTGGGCCCGGGACTTTGCCTCGCCGATCGCCCTCAGTTGTGCGGCGCGCTCGCGCGAAACTGCCGCCGGCACTTCCCCGCCCATCTTCAGCGCCGCAGTGCCCGGGCGCGCCGAATACGGAAAGACATGGAGATACGTAAAGGGCAGCGATCGCACGAGCGATACCGTCGCTGCGTGATCCTCATCCGTCTCGCCGGGAAATCCGGTGATGACATCCGCGCCGAGCGCGAATACCGGAACGCGCGCGACCAGTGCGGCGCATGCGGCCGAATAACTCTCTGCGGTATACCAGTGGCGCCCCATCCGCTTCAGCACGCGATCGCTTCCAGACTGCAGCGGCGCGTGCAAATGCGGCGAAACACGCAGCGGATCCGCGGTGAGCAAATCGGCAAGAAGTGGATCGACCTCAGACGCCTCCACCGACGTCAGCCTGAAGCGCGCATGCGGAACCTCTTTCACCAATCGCTCGAGCAAAGCCCCTAGCGACGAACCAATCTCAGCGCCGTACGAACCGATATGAATCCCGGTGATCACGATCTCCGGATGCTCCACGGCGAGCGCGGTCGCCTCGCGAACTATTTCATCGGCGGAGCGCGAGCGGCTTGCACCGCGCGCAAGTGTCGTCGCGCAAAACGTGCAGTGTTCGTCGCAGCCATCTTGGATGCGCAACAGCGCGCGCGCGCCGGTTTGGACTGAGGCGCGCGCAGTCGCCAGCATCGGATCAATGCCAAGCGCCATTGCGAGCGCCGGAAGATCCGCGCCGCCGATCACATCGGTTACGCCGGGAAGCGCCGCAATGGTGCCGTCGTCGCGCGCAGACGCGCATCCGATCACCACCGACCGTACGCGCGAATTTCCCTTCGCCGCGCGGCGGATCTCCTGGCGCAAGTCCGCCTCTGCGGCCGACGTGACAGAGCACGAGTTGAACAGCGCGACGTCGGCATCGTCCGGCGAATCGACGATCACGCCGCCCGCTGCTTCGATCATCGCGCGCGCCGCCTCGGTGTCGTACTGATTCGCGCGGCAGCCGAACGTCCGGAGATACGCCCTCATGCTTTCTTCATGGTTTCGTCATACGTGCACCGTCGATGGCACCGTGAACTCACCGGTGCGGCTCATCGCACGCGGCGGCTCAATCGGGGCGATTGGCATCTGGACATAGAACGTGCTCCCCTCGCCTTCAGCACTCTTCACCCAGATCCGGCCGCCATGCGATTCCACGGCAAGGCGGCAGAACGTGAGCCCCAGGCCGGAGCTGCGCACCCGCGGGGCGTTCGCTGCACGCACGCGCTCGAACTTCCTGAAAATAATTTCCTGATACTCACTCGGAATTCCCGGCCCGTCGTCGGTCACGGTGATCAGGATGCCGTTCGCATCGGCGCGTGCACCCAAGGCGAGGTTCACCGGACCAGCAGTGTGCGTGAGCGCATTCTGCACGAGATTCGACAGCACCCGCTTGAGCAGGACTTTGTCGGCACGGAACACCGGTGCGTCGTCCGCAACGTCAACCTGCGCGGTCGCGCCTTCCTGTTTGAACCGAAGCCCCCAGTCGTAGACGATCTCCGCGAGCAGTGCCGCCGGCGCGATCGGTTCCGGCTGCAGCGTGATCGTCTGTTCTTCAATCCGCGCGACTTCGAGCAGGTCCTCGATCAGCGCAAGCAGGTCTTCGGCCTTCCCTTCGGCATCGGACAGCGCGCGCGCCTGCGGCGGCGTCAGCGCGCCGAAATCTCCGTCGCGCGCCATCTCGAGCGTTGCGAGCACCGAGGTGAGCGGCGTTTTCAGATCGTGCACGATCATCTTCATGAGGTCGTCGCGAACTTTCTGCAGTTCGCGCAGCCGCTTGAGGCTTTCCTCGAGCGCGTCGGTCGCACCTTTGAGCTTGAGCAGCGCGCGCACCCGCGCGTTGAGCACAAGGCGGTGGTGCGGCTTGGTGAGAAAATCGTCGGCGCCCGCTTCGATCGCCTTCACGCGGTCGCTGGTGTCGCCAAGCGCGGTGACGAAGATGACCGGAATGCGTGCCGTGCGCGCGTCGCGCTTCAGGCGGCGGCAGACCTCGAAGCCGGCGTCGCGATCGATCACGCCGAGGTCGCCGGCAGGCATCGAGACGTCGAGAATCACCAAGTCCGGGCGGCGGTCGAGACAGGTCGCGAGCGCCGAAGGCGCATCGCGCGCGATGACCGTTTGAAATCCGAGCGTTTCGAGCTGATCGACGAGGAGTTCGACGTTGGCGTCTACGTCATCCGCAACGAGAATCAGCGGCAACGACTCAATATGGCTTGATCGCGATTCCAAGACTGAAAATCCAGCCGGTCTCTGAATAGCCGGAGTTTCCCGCGCTGCGCAGTGCGTGCGCGAGCGTCAGGTCGAGCGCGGCGCGGCCCTGTGACAGCGGAACGCCGAGCCCCGCATTGACCTCCGTCTCGCGCACCTGCTGCGTACCGAAACCAAACGGCAGCGTGCGATCGCGAAACCCGAGACGCACTGCCATCGGAATCGAGTTCAACTTCGGACCGGCGGTTTCAAGGCCGGCCGAAAATTCATTCGCGTCAAAGATGCTCAGGCCGGGACTTCCGAGGCCGCGCATCGAACTCCACTGTTCGTTGCCGTAACGCGCGGAGAGAATCGTGCCACCGATGCCATCATAAGCGGCCGAGAGGCTCACGCGGTTTGGAATCTTCGCGTCGCCAAGCGTGGTCGAGTCGCCCTGATGCACATGCATCGAGAATCCGAGGCGCGCGGAGGCTGCGATATTGAGATGCGTGAGCGGCGTCGCGATCACACCGAATGAAACAGCCGAGCCGCTGAAATTAAATGTGTTTGTTTGCGAGAACGCGCCGAACGACGTCGTGTCATTCGGAAATGCGCGACCGAATACGACGCGATTCTCGCCGGGGAAAACGTGCAACCCCGCGCCAATGGTGAGCTTCGGCGAGAATGTCCAGCTGACCGCACCGCGAATGTCGGCGATGCCGCCGTCACTCAGCGCGGTCACGTTCGACGGAATTCTCAGGCCGCCCACCGTCTGCGTGTCCTGATAGGTGTTCGTCCACGTGCGGTCGAGGAAGCTGGAATACGAAAGGCTCACCCGTGCATTGCTGCCAACTTTCCCGCTCACGACGAACAACGGGAAGCGCGCCGTAATCGTGCTCGTGTTCAGCCCGGAGCCGGTAACCCAGCGGAACTCGGGATCATACTGGAGATACACGGTCGCGCGCGTGCCCACGAGCAGCGCGGCCGGATTGATCGGAGAGTTCGCGTCGAAGTCGGCGATCGAACCGCCCATGCCGAGCGCACGGGTGCTCAGCTCGCCACCAGGATAACCGAAGCCCTGAATGCTGACCGCGCCCTGCGCGCCGAGCGCCGATCCGGCGCAGCACAGCGCTGCGGCGATGGCGAACGGAGTAAATCGCAGCCGGCGCAACCGTCGCGTCGATAACATCAAGGCACCCCGAAAGTGATGGTCGGTACGTATGAAATTTTCATCATCGGGCGCAATCCCACCGGGCTCGTGCTGTTGAAAAAGCTGGCCTCAAAGGGCAGCACATTTTCCGGCGATGCGCGCAGCACCACCGCACGCGGCGGCGGATACAGCAGAGCGTCCTGCGTACGCCATGCGCGGAGCAGCAGGAACATGTTGATCGTCTTCTGCCCCGAGTCGCGCGGTGAAATCAGGAGCGAGTCGCTGACGTCGAGCCCTGGCGACGAAATAATATCAGCGGCACGGCGCAGATCGGTGACCTGCGGATTGGCCAGTACGACCTGTGCCTGAATCGTCATGGTGTCGCGCAGGTCGCCATATGGAATCGGCCGCTGCGTCAACACCAGCGTCGCGCGCACGATGGTCGACGAATCGACGATGTGCGACGGAATATTAAAGCGCAGATACGCGCGGCGCCCGGGGTTTCCGCCAACCTGCATCGTGTTCGAGAACTGCGGCAGCGCGTTCTTCGCGACGATCGAATAATTGGTCAGCCCCTGGCGAACCCCTTCTTCGAGCGTGCCAACCGGGAAGTTCGAAAGCGGGCTGTTCGTCAGCGGCGCGACAGTGCTGTCGAGCGAGCCGCGATACGTCAGGACCGCGCCCGCGGAGCCGACGGTCGATCCCATGCGAATCCACGCCGGACCGCTGCCGTCGACGCGAACTCCAACCCGGAGACGGCCGCGGGTGGTGATCTTCGACAGGATCGCAGAATCGGAAACCGGCACCTTCAGCGTCTCGGGCAAAAACGCGCGCGCGATCGTGATGCCGCCGATCCTGCGGTTGGGCGAGAAGCGCGCGTTCACCGGCGGTGAAAGCGTGTCCGTTTCAACCGAATCGTCGACATCGTACAACTCGAAGCGAATCTGGTTGGGGATTCGCGCGTGCGCGGTGTCGAGCACGATCGTCAGAAACGCCGAGTCGACGTGCGTGATGTTCTGCGCGGTATCGTTCGCCGGCGTGACGGAGGTCTGAATCGTGTCGAAGCGGATGACGCCGCGCGTCTCGAGCGTATCGCCGCGCGTCGCGAGCAGAATCTCCTGCTCGTCGCCGATCACGGGAAATCCCGAGAAGGTGCTGTCGAACTGCAGCACCGGATTGATGACCGTGTCGAGCACGGTGAGCGTCTGCGACGGGCAGAGTCTCGGGCAGCCTGCGCCTCCATCGAGCGATTCCGCACAAGCACCGACTCCCGCAGCGAGGAGCACTGCGACGACGGCGAAAAGACGACGATTCATGTCAGATGCAGTGACTGGGGCGTGAACGGATGCGGCAACAGGTCGGCGAGCGACCAGCACGCCTCCGCGCCCGATGTGGTGTAGCTCGTGACCTGAAGGTTCGGCGCGAACTCCACGAGTGCCTGGCGGCACATGCCGCACGGCGACGTGGGTTCTTCAGCGTCGGTCACGATCGCCAGCTGTGTAAACGAGCGGTGTCCCGCGACGACCGCGGCGGCGAGCGCTCCACGCTCCGCGCACGTGCCCACGGGATACGACGAATTTTCGACATTGCAGCCGCTGAACACGGTGCCGTCGGTGGCGACCAGCGCCGCACCCACGCGAAAATCGGAGTACGGTGCGTACGCGTGCACCATGGCAGCCGCAGCCACATCGTGAAGCTGCTGCGCGGATATCGGGGTCTGACTGCTCATCGCGCGACCATCAGCGGCAGGAACGACTTCCCCGCGCCGCGGAATCCGAGCCCCATCCACTCTGCGACCGTCGCGCCGAGATCGGAGAACGACGCGCGACGCCCGATCGCGCCGGGACGCACGCGCGGCCCGATGGCGAGCAGCGGCACATTTTCGCGAGCATGATCGGTCGACGGCGTCGTCGGATCGTTGCCGTGGTCAGCGGTAATGAAAAGCAGATCGTCCTCGTGGAGGGCCGAGGTAATGGCCGGAAGGGCGTTATCGAACTCCTGCAACGCCTTATAGAACCCCGGAACGTCGTTCCGGTGCCCATACAATTGGTCGAAATCTACAAGGTTGCCGAACAGGAACCCACTTCCCGACGCAATCCAGTCCAGAATTCGCGCGATTCCCTCTGCATTGCCCGTGGTGTGCCCCCCTTCGATCCCCCGGCGGGCGAAAAGGTCGTCGACCTTTCCCACCCCAGTCCGGGCGATTCCGGCCGCCTTCAGTGCGTCGATCAGCGTCTCGCCCGGAGGCGCGATCGAGAAGTCTCGACGGTTAGTCGTCCGCACCCACGCACCCGGTTTACCGGCAAATGGCCGCGCAATCACCCGCGAGACGTTGTTCGGCGGGACGAGCAGCGCGCGCGCCGCTTCGCACGCGGCGTATAACTCGGCGAGCGGCACGACGCTCTCGTGCGCCGCCACCTGGAATACAGAGTCCGCCGACGTGTAGACAATCCACGCACCGGTTCGCATATGCTCGTCTGCAAATCGGTCGAGGATCGCCGTGCCACTCCCGACTGCATTACAGATCACCGCCCGACCGGTGCGCGCAGCAAAATCATCGATGACGCTCTGCGGAAAACCTGCCGCGTACGTCGGGAAAGGCACGCGCAACTTGAGCCCGGCGATTTCCCAGTGTCCCGTCGTGCTGTCCTTTCCCGCAGACGCGGGCTCCATCAGTCCGAACGCACCGGTGGGCCTGAGCGCAAACGGCATTCCATCAATCGGAGCGACACCGCCGAGTCCGATTTTCTGAAAGTTCGGCAGCGAGAGTCCGCCGACCGCACGTGCAACGTTGCCGAGCGTGTTGCTGCCGACGTCGCCGTACGCGGCCGCGTCCGAGGCCGCGCCGATGCCGACGCCGTCGAGCACGACGATCGCCGCGCGACGTGGTGTCACTTGGGGATCCGCGCGATGCGCTGGCGCAGCCCGGTGAGCAACTCGTACGGCGAGAGACCTCCGCGCCCGGCGACGGCCTCGAGCGTCAGCATGGCGCCGCCGTCGGATCCGAATAGCGTCGCGCTGTCGCCAATCGCGCACGGCACGTCCGTAACGTCGAGCATCGTCATGTCCATCATCACCGTGCCGATCACGGGCACCCGGTGTCCGTGAATGAGCGCGTCAGCGTTGTTGCCGAGCGATCGGCGGTAGCCGTCCGCGTAGCCGAGCGCGAGTGTGGCGACGCGGGACGGGCGCGCGGCAATCCAGGTTGCATCGTAGCCGACCGAGTCGCCGGCGTTGAGCGAGCGGATCTCGACGATTCGCGCGCGGAGGTGCGCCACGGGTTCCGGCTGGATCGCCGCGCCCGCGCCGCTGCCGACGCCGTACAGAAACACGCCGGGGCGCACGAGATTCCATGGCGACGGCGAGCGGCGCACGGCGGCGGCGCTGTTGTCTGCGTGCAGCAGCGTGGGACGCGCGGGAAGCGCGGCGATCGCATCGCGGAAACGCCGCTCCTGAATTTCCATCGAGCCGTTATCGAGTTCGGCGGAGTGGAAATGCGTGAATGCGCCCTCGGGCGGAGCATCGCGCACGGCATCGAGCACCGTGCCGATGCAATCCCACCGCACTCCCGCGCGACTGACCCCCGTGTCGATTGCGAGATGCCACGGGCCGCCGCCGGTCTGCGCCCACGCCGCAATGGTCGCCGCAGATGCGAGCGTCGGCACGAGCCTGGCATCGCGCACGTGGCGCAGCTCAGACGGGAGCATCGGCGTGAACACGATCACCGGTTTTGTCGACCCGGCGGCGCGCAGCTCGCGGCCCTCCTGCACGGTCGCAACGCCCCAGCCGTACGGCTCGACCGCATCGAGCGTCTTCATGACGGGAAGCGCGCCGAGGCCGTAGCCATCGGCCTTCACCATTGGCAACAGCGGGACATCCGCGTGCTTCGCCAGCGCCTGTCCGTTGCGCAGCAGCGCGCCGAGATCGATGTCGACCCAGGCGCGCGTGGTGGTCTCGTCAGCGGTAGATTTCGGAGTTGTCGTGTTCATTCCCAGAGTGAAGAAGCTAGGCCGCGCAGAGGGGCGATGCAAGACAAAACTGCAACGGCGAACGGAAGTTCTCAGACTGGAGACGCTAGAGGCAGATGACAGACATGACTCCGCGCGCGACGCTGGACGAGGCTCTCGCGATCATGCGCGACCTGCGGGCACGCGACGCCTGGGACCGCGCGCAGACGCACGATTCGCTGCGGCCGTACCTCGGCGAGGAGATGCACGAGCTCGACGATGCGATTCTGTCCGGCGATGACGCGGCGATGCGCAGCGAACTTGGTGACGTTTTGCTGCAGGTGCTCTTTCACGCGATCATCGCAGAGGAGCGCGGGACCTTCGATGTGGGGTCGGTGGCCGGATCGCTCGTCGCGAAAATGACGAAGCGCCATCCATGGTTGTACGGCGACGCGCCGGCGCGCGAGCCGTGGGAGCAGATGAAATCAAAAACGCGACGGTCGCTCGCGGAGGGGCTGCCGCAGGGGCTCCCTTCGCTTCACCGAGCGCTGCGCCTCCAAGAGCGCGCGGCCGGGGTTGGCTTCGACTGGCCTGATGTGAAGGGGCCGATCGACAAGGTTCGCGAAGAACTGGCGGAAGTCGAAGCAGAGATTGCGCAGAACGGCGCCACGTTCGATACGCACGGGGTGCCGTCGCTCGATCCGAAGCATGCACAGCTCGAGAGCGAACTTGGCGATCTGCTTTTTTCGGTCGTGAATCTGTGCCGGAAGGCGGGAGTGCATCCGTCGCTCGCGCTGGACAAGGCGAATGCGAAATTTCAGTCTCGGTTTGAGGCGGTTGAGAAGCTGGCATCCGAACGAGGGATAGATGTCAGGACGGCGGGGCTCGAAAAGCTCGACTCGCTTTGGGATGAGGTAAAACTGCAGCCGTGAGATTCATACTACGACGTCAGACGTTAGCTGCGAGTTGTTAGCCGCGAGTCGAACAGCCTCTTTACAGGTCAGCGCGCGGATCTGTAAAGAGGCTGTTTATCTCGCGGCTATTCGCTCGCGGCTAACGTCTGACGTCGGGCAGTTCACTCGCTCCTGCAGTTACGGCCTCAACCTGTGCATCATGCGCGGAAACGCAATGCACTCGCGGATGTGCTGCGCGCCGACGATCCACGCGACGGTCCGCTCGAGGCCGAGTCCGAAACCCGAGTGTGGGAACGTCCCGTATTTGCGCAGATCCAAATACCAGGAATACGCCTCTTCGGGAAGTTTCTCCTCGCGCAGGCGATGCAGGATTTTATCGTAGTCGTCTTCGCGCTGTGAGCCGCCAATAATCTCTCCGTAACCTTCCGGCGCGAGACAATCGTCGCACAGCACCGTGCGCGGATCGTCCGGATTCTCCTTCATATAGAAGGCCTTGGCTTCCTTCGGGTAATTCATCACGAAGATCGGGCGATCGTAGTCTTCAACCAGAAGCGCTTCGTCTTCCGCGCCGAGGTCGTCGCCCCACACCACTTTGCTCCCCTTCTTCTGAAGCGTTGCCACCGCGTCCGAGTAATCGATGCGCGGGAACGGAGGTTTCACCGTCTCGAGCTTGGTGATATCGCGCTCGCATTCCTTGAGCTCCGCCTGCCTCCGCTCCAGCACGCGTTCCACCATGAAGGTGAGGTAGTCCTCCTGCAGCTTCATGTTGTCGTGCGTGTCGTTGAACGCCACCTCGGGTTCGATCATCCAGAACTCGGTGAGGTGGCGGCGCGTCTTGGATTTCTCGGCGCGGAACGTCGGGCCGAACGTATAAATCTTTCCGAACGCGGCTGCTGCGGCCTCACCGTAGAGCTGACCGGTCTGCGCGAGGTAGGCGTTCCCTTCTTCGAAATATTCAGTCGAAAAGAGACCGCTCCGCTCGCCGATCGCCGCAGTGAGAATCGGCGTGTCGACGCGGAGAAATCCGCGCTGGTAGAAAAAATCGTGCGTCGCCTGCTCGAGCTCGCTGCGAATGCGCGCGATGGCAACCTGGCGCGGCGAGCGCAGCCAGAAGGTGCGATTGTCGAGGAGAAAATCGATGCCATGTTCTTTCGGCTGAATCGGATAGTCGAGCGGGCTTTCACCGATGATCGAAAGATCGGCGATGCCAAGTTCAAACCCGCCGGGCGCGCGCGCATCCGGCCGCACCTCACCCGTCACGCTCAGCGACGTCTCCTGCGTGAGTTTCGCGAAGTGCTCCCACGTCTCCGGCGCGACGGCATTCTTCACGAGCACCGTCTGCAATATTCCCGTGCCATCGCGCATCACGATGAACGCGACCTTGCCCGACGACCGGAGATGCGTCACCCATCCGCGCACCGTGACGGTCGCGCCGGCGTGACTGGAAAGTTCGTTGATTCTGACGGATTGCATTTTTCTTGGAGAGGCGATGGAAGATCGAAAGTCGAATAAGAAAATCTAATCAGGCGCGGTCCAGCACCTCACGCACGCGGCGCGCCAGCAGGTCGGGCGTGAACGGCTTGGAGAGGAGCGTCGCGCGACCTCCGTCGAAGTCGCCGAGCTTCGCCGTCTCTTCGGAATAGCCCGACATCAACAACACGCGAAGCCCGGGCCGCTGCGCCTGCAGCCGCTCTGCGGTGACGCGCCCGTTGACTCCGGGCATGACGAGATCGGTGAGCAGCAGATCGACGCGGCCCGGATGCGCGGAACTCAGCGCGATCGCTTCTTCGCCGGAAGACGCCGCGATGACCTGAAATCCGAGCCGCGAAAGCACGCGCATCGCGAGCTGACGAACCGCGGGCTCATCTTCCGCAAGCAGGATGGTCTCCGATCGAGGATCGTGCGCCAGCGTATCGGGCACCGGCGCATCGACCACCGCTTCGGCGTGGTGCTGCGGGAGCAGGACGCGAAACACAGTGCCCCGCCCTTCCTCGCTGTCGACGAGCACGCGACCGCCGATTCGGCCGATGATTCCATACACCGTCGAAAGACCGAGGCCGGTTCCCTTGCCGAGCCCTTTCGTCGTGTAGAATGGCTCGAACACGCGGGCGAGGACGTCGGGCGGCATCCCATGCCCCGTATCGGCGAATTTAATTTCGACGTAGTCGCCCACAGGAACACCACGCGCGGCGCGCCAGCTGCCTTCGCGGACGAGTTTCCGCGTCGCGTCGATCGCGATGCTCCCACCCTCGGGCATCGCATCACGCGCGTTGACCGCCATGTTGACGATCACTTGCGTGAGCTGACTGCGATCGACGAACACGTTCGGAAGATCGCCGGCCATTCGCGTTTCGAGCCGTACGCGTTCGCCGATCAAACGCTGCAGCAGCCCTTCGATATCGCGCACGACACTGCCAACTTCGAGCGCTTCGGGGCGTGCGACCTGCTTACGGCTGAATGCGAGCAGCTGGTTCGTGACGACCACTGCATGCTGCGACGCGCGCAGAATTTCTTCGATATCCTGGCGAATGCCGCCGATCTCTTCGCTCTCGCCGCGTGCTTCTGCGAATTCATTCGTGCGATCGAGCGCGAGCCCGCCGAATCCGATGATCGCGGTGAGGACGTTGTTGAAATCGTGTGCGATGCCACCGGCCAGCGTGCCGACCGCTTCCATCTTTTGTGCGTGGAGCAGCTGCTCTTCCTGCCGGCGAAGTGCAGCCTCCGCATCGAGACGCACCTGCACTTCGCGGCCGAGTTCGGCGTTCGCGAGCTGGAGCTCTCGCGTACGCGCTTCGACCGCAGCGGTCAGACTCGATTGTTTGTCCAGAATCAGAAAGACCAGCCCGGCAAAGAGCAGGATGATCACGAGGCCGGCGCCGCGGAACGCCAGAAGCGAGGCCGCGACGGCAGCGTTCCACCCACCCGTCGGCGATCCGATCAGCGTGAAATGGCCGTCGGGTGTCGCGACATCGACGTGCACCGGATCCGGCGGGATAGTCGCCAACAACGATCCCATTCGCGCGCCGCTGCGATCGAGCAGGCTGACGTCGAGCGCCGGCACGCCATTGAGCATGCCCGCAACCGAGAGGAGTGAGTCCACATCGACGACGACCGTTACGGCATCGGGAAGCGAGGGATTCGTCGTGTGCAAACGTTCGCGCGCGACCAACCCGACACCGCCCTGCGCCAGCGTCACGGGTACCGTGATAACGATTGAATCGGTCTGATCGAGCCGGCGCACATCCTCGGTGACGACGGCTTGTTCACCATGAAGCAGGTCGAGATTGAGCGCCTTCTCATTTCCCTTGAGCGGATACACCCACCGCACTTTGCCATTCTTCAGCAGTTCGAGCGCACGCACACCGGACGCCCCCTGCAGCAGCCCTTCGGCGAGCACCGGAAAATCGCGATTTACATCGTCAACCGAACGCGCGTTCTCGACAAAGCCCTTCAACCCGTTGAGCCGCTCGAGCCTGCGCCGCAGGCCAACCGATATCGAATTCGCATACGGTGCGAGGCGCAGCTGAATGTCTTCGCGCTTGCTCTCCACAAGCCGGCCGCGCGTCCACAGATCGACGCCATAGCCGACGGCGAGCGTCGTGAGCGCTGCGCCCAGCGGTGCCAATCGGTTCAGACTTTCCGGGGCTTTGCGCTCGGAGATCGTGACACCTATGAAAAAATAGAAAACTGGAAAGTGGCCTGCCAACCTTGCTAAAGCATAGCGCGACCAGAGCGACACGGCCAAGCCAGCCCGCGGCACCGCACTCCGCCGCCATGCTCTAGCGTGCCCGGAAGTTCACCCGACCCGGAACAGCTCCAGCGCACGCCCGTACCGCTTCCGCAGCACATCGTGGAGCGGCTTGTTGGCTTTTGACGTCAGTCCCGGGTCCGCGGCGAGAAGCTGCGCCGCGCCGGCGCGGGCGACCTCGCCGAGCTCGTGATCGCGAATCGGGTCGGCGACGCGAAAGGTGGGTTCACCGCTTTGCCGCTCGCCGAACAGATCTCCCATGCCGCGCATGCGCAGATCGGCCTCGGCGATCTCAAATCCGTCGTCCGTCCCGACGAATATCTCGAGGCGTTCCGCAACCTCGGGGCTGACGTCGCCGAGCAGAATGCAGAAACTCTCCTCCGCCCCGCGCCCGACGCGCCCGCGGAGCTGGTGAAGCTGCGAAAGGCCGAATCGTTCGGGATGTTCGATGACCATCACGGTGGCGTTGGCGACGTCGATCCCGACTTCTATCACGGTGGTCGAGATGAGAATGTCGATTTCGCCGTCGCGAAACCGGCGCATGGTGTCGTCCTTTTCTTCCGCTTCAAGGCGGCCGTGCAACAGCGCGACGCGGCGGCTTGCAAAGCGGCCGGTGCGGAGTTCCTCGAATTCTTTCGTCGCGGCGCGCATTGCCGACTTATCACTCTCGTCGATCAGCGGAAACACGACGTACGCCTGCCGCCCCTTTTCAACCTGCGCGTCGATGAAGCTGTACACTTTCGCGCGCCCTTTTTCAGAGCGGCGCACCGTAGTCACCGGCTGGCGTCCCGGCGGACGTTCGTCGAGCACGCTCACGTCGAGATCGCCATAGAGCGTGAGTGCGAGCGAGCGCGGGATCGGCGTGGCGCTCATGAGCAGGACGTCCGGACGTTCGCCTTTTTTGCCGAGCGCGAGGCGCTGGCCGACGCCGAAGCGATGTTGCTCGTCGACGACAGCCAGGCCGAGTTTCGCGAATTTTGTTCCTTCCTGCGCGAGCGCGTGAGTGCCGACTGCAATCACCGGTTCGGCACTGGCGATGCGCGCGGCCGCCGCCTTTCGCTCCTTTGCCGCGAGCGATCCCGTGATGAGCAGCGGCGTGATCCCCAGCGGCGCGAGAAGCTTGGTGAAGGTGCGCATGTGCTGCTCGGCGAGCAGCTCGGTTGGCGCCATCACGGCGGCCTGATAGTCGTTTTCAACCGCGAGCAGTGCGGCAAAGAGCGCGACAATTGTTTTTCCGCTGCCAACGTCACCCTGCAGCAGCCGATGCATGCGCTGCGGGCCCGTCATGTCTTTCACGATTTCGCGTGTGGCGCGCATCTGTGCGCCGGTGAGCTCAAACGGAAGCAGCGATTTGAGTTTCGACGTAAGCACGCGCTTGTTCTCAAAGGTGATTCCGGCGCGCGCCTCGCGGGCGAGTGCCTTCGCGCGCAATTGCAGAATGTGGACGCAAAGCAGCTCTTCAAATGCAAGCCGCGCGCGCCCTGCGTGCGCCTCTGCGAGTGTGCGCGGGCGATGCACCGCGCGCAGCGCTTCGGGGAGCGCCGGCACTCCGGCGAGAGCGAGCAGCTCCCGCGGGATGTACTCCTGAAAGTGCGGCAGGTATTGATCGAGATGCTTGTCGATCAGCGTCCGCATTTGTTTGAACGAAAATCCTTCAGTCGCCGGATACACCGAGAGCACGCGACCGCCGCTCGTGCCTGTGGCTGCGTCCTCCGGGCCGAGATTCACAAACTCACGCGGCGCGAGCACGCGTCCGTGGAAGAATCGCACCGGGCCGGTGAGCAACAGGAGATCGCCCTTTTTTATGGCACGGTCGAGAAACGGCTGGCCCGGCCACGACGCTTCGATCAGACCACTCGAGTCCTGCACCACTGCCTGAAAGACGCGCAGCCCTTTTCGCGTGGGGATGACGCCCTTGGAGATCACGCTGCCAATAACCGTGGCGTCGTCACCGATGCGGAGCTTCGCGATTTGGGAAACAGTGCTCGCGTCTTCGTACCGGTGCGGGATGTGCATGAACAGATCGCGCGCCGTAAAAATTCCGAGCCGCCGGAGCGCATCTGCGCGAGCGGGCCCGACGCCGGTGAGGTATGTGACCGCGGTGTCGAGCAGTCGTTCCGGATTCGGCGCCGCGCGCTGCGATTTCACCGGACGGTCACCATGTCATTACCGGTCGAACAGCTCTTGCGCGAACTGCGCTGCGTCGAACGGGCGCAAGTCCGACGCACCCTCGCCGACGCCGACGAACTTCACCGGCACATTCAGCGCCTCGTGCACCGCCACGATCACGCCGCCTTTCGACGAACCGTCGAGCTTCGTGACAACAATGCCCGTCACCGGCACCGACGCAGTAAACGTCGACGCCTGCACAATCGCGTTCTGCCCGATCGTCCCGTCCAGCACGAGCAGTGATTCATGCGGCGCGCCCGGCAGTCGTTTCCCAATCACGCGCGCAACTTTGCGGAGTTCTTCCATGAGATCGTCGCTGGTGTGCAGGCGGCCCGCCGTATCGATGATGATCACATCGGCCCCTCGCGTCACTCCGGCGTCAATCGCGCTGAACGCGACGGCCGCTGGATCACCACCGCTTGCACCCGAGACAAAATCGACGCCCGCGCGGTCGGCCCACACGCGCAGCTGATCAACTGCGCCGGCGCGGAAAGTATCACCGGCCGCGACGAGCACCCGCTTCCCTTCTCCTTTGAGCCGCGTCGCGAGCTTGCCGATGAACGTCGTCTTCCCTGCGCCGTTCACGCCGAGCACGAGGAATACCGTGGGTTTTGCGTCTGCGAACTTCAGCCGGGGATCGCTATTGCCGCTCGTGAGCGCCGCAGCCACGGCGGTTCGCAGCGCCGTTTCAAAATCATCCTGAGTTTTTATTTCGCCGCGCCGCGCGAGCTTTTCCATCTCCGCCACCAAGCGCGACGACACGGGAACACCGAAGTCCGATTCGATCAGCAGCTTCTCGAGTCGCTCGAGCGACCCGGCGTCCACGCCGCCGCGCGCGAAGACGGTGACGTCGGTGAGCGCGACGTCCTTGATCCGCTGCCAGAGCGACTTCTTTGCGCCGATCATCGAGGGCCGATCATTGCCGGTCCACTCATCTCAATCCGATTTTCCGGCGCAGGTACCACTCCGTGCAGAGCGCGAGCAGCGCGATCGCGTACAACCACCACAGCGAACGCGCGCGCGGTGCGCGGTCCGCCGCGGCCGCCGATCCAACGGCTCCCGAGTGCACCATCGGCTTGCGCGGAAGCCATTCCGCCGACCCGTTCACGACGAGCAGGCCGTCGCCGCCGGCGGTGTGTGTCTCATAGACGCCCGCCGCGAGTGGCGGCGTGTCCGCGACGCCGGTCTCGCCGGCGAATCGGAGCTGCAGTGTGTCCGCGCGCGACGCCGCGGGAGTAGCCGCAGCACGAAGCACGACGGTCGCGATGGAATCGCGCGCGCTGCCGCGCCGCCAGCGCACCGATTCACCCGCTCGCACCCACGCGACTGCGGGGTGCGCCGCGCGCACGTCCGTTGCGTCACCGGTGAGCCAGTCGAATACAGAACCCCAGAGCGCGGTGAACGCATCTGCGCTGCGCCCACCGCGAAACTTCCAGCGCCACAATCCGGACGCGCTCACGACCGCCACGCGGCGCGGCTTGGAGCTTCCCGAAACAATCGGACGTTCATCCATGCGACGCGCCCGCCGCGATGTGACCGCCACCCAGTCAGCGTCACGCGGCGCGAGACCGGGCTCCACGGGCGGCAGTGAATCCCACGGAAGTCCGCCGAGCGCGGCGAGCAGCGGCGACGGCGGCGCGCCGACGGCGTAGTAGTCGTCACCCTTCTGCGCGGGAGGCGCGATCAGCGCGAGCGCGCCACGTGTGAATGTGCGCGGCGGTCCGAACACCGCCGTGTCGCCGTGAATGACGGCGAGCGGCGCTTCGGCAATACTGCGGCGCACTTCGTCTTCAGCCACCACCGTCAGCGACCCGTCCTGCACCCACCGCCCCGGTGCGACGCGGAAATATCCGCGCGTCGGCACGGCGAGCGTGCCGCGCAGCACGTCGAGCGCGTACCGGGCGTCTTCGTCGGGCGCCGTCGAGGCAAACACTGCCGACGCACCGCGTGCGACATCGAGCGCGAAGCTCAGCGTGTCGTTTGCCGCGAGCGCGTCGCCGTCGGTGGAAACGACGAGCTTGAGCAGACGCGCGCCCGGCGCGCCACCGATCTGCGTGCGCAGTCGCACCGTACGCTCGGCGTACGACGCGAGCGAGTCGACCGGCGCGGAAACGAGTGCAACGCTTCCCTGCATCAGCGAAATGCGACCAGCGTGCGATCCGGCACCACCAGACGCAATCACCGCATTGAACTCGACCGTGTCACCGACAACCGCCGCCGCAGGCCCGTCGACCGAAATGACAGCCGCATCGAGCCGCGACTTCCCTTCGAGTGCAATCACCGTTGATCCCGACGGCAGGTCGGCGAGGCGCTCCGGATCGTCCACACGGCCGTCGGTGACGAAGACGACCGCGCGCCCGGCGCCGAGCGCGCGCTCGACGAGCGGCGCGACGCGCGTCACGCGATCGACCGGTGTTTTCGGAGCGGATCCGGCGCGGACAGAATCGCCGAGCAGGAGCAGCGTGTCTGCGCCGACGGAATCGGCGCTGTGAACTGCGCGGGACCAGAGTGAACTGTCGCCAGCCGCGATCCAGCTCGCCGACGCATCGAGCGCGGCGTATGGCCGTGCGCGCCGCGACGGTCCGCCGGGCGCGTCGAGCAGCAGCGCGACGATGATCGTGACCGCGAGCGCGCGAAGTGCGAGCGGCACGCGCGCGTGAGCCGCGCCGCCAAAGTGGTACTGCGCGACTGCGAGCGCCGAGCCGGCGACGATGGCAATAAGCCAGATGAGCATCGGATAAAACTACGCGCGGCGACGCGGAATCGCGGGGGGAGCTAGAAGCTGAGGGCGACTGATAACGGCGGTATTGGGTTGTCGCAACAAAAGGTGTGCGTTAACGGTCGTTGGGCGTTGGTTTCGAACTAACGGCGACGGGACAGGTCGTGCGGGGGAATGATTTGAGGGGGGGGAGAGATTGGTGAAGCAATTTGCGAGCGCGACAATAGCTTGGGCGTTATGCAAGACTTTCGTCGACTTGAGGTGTGGCGGCTGGGGCATGCACTGGCACTCAACGTCCAGCGCCTGAGCGCGTCGATCGCACGCCAGGACAATGCCGGTCTGGTCAGTCAGATGCGGCGGGCGGCGACGTCGATATCGGCAAACGTCGCAGAGGGCGCGGCGAAAGAAACTCGAAAGGAGTTCGCCCGGTTTCTCGTGATCGCGATCGCATCTGCCGCAGAACTCGAAAACCACCTGCTGTTTTGCCGAGATGCGGTGCTCGCTCCAGAGTCGGAAGTTGCCTCCCGAATCGCCGAAACAGTCCAAGTCCGAAAGATGCTCTTCGGCCTATTGAAAAGGGTCCGCGAACAAGACGGTCCCGTCGCCGTTAGTTCGAAACCAACGCCCAACAACCGTTAACGCACACCTTTTGTTGCGATAACCGGGTACTCAGTACGTAGTGCCGGCTCCCAGTCAGTGCGCGACCGTCGCAGGCACTTTGACTGCCCCCGCCGGCAGATCGAGCCGCGCCAGCGCCTCATGCCGCACCCGATCGAACGCCGCCAAATCACCCGACCCGAGCGGCGGCCCGGAGTTCGACTTGAGCGCCGTGCGCGGATCGCGCTGCACCCCGCCGACGAGCACTTCGAAGTGCAGATGCGGCCCGGTCGCGAGGCCGGTCATACCGACGTAGCCGATCGTCTGGCCCATCGAGACTCGCGAGCCCGTTCGGATCCCCGACGCGAACCCTTTCATATGCCCGTAGCGCGTGACGAAGCCGTTTGGGTGGCGGATGTCGATGCTGTTGCCGTAGCCGCCGCGCGTCCCGGCGAAAATGACAATACCGTTTCCGATGGAGCGAATCGGCGTTCCGCTCGCGGCTGCGTAGTCGGTGCCTTTGTGCGAGCGCCATTCGCCGAGGATCGGGTGCTCGCGCATGCCGAAGACGCTGGAAATGCGTCGGAAGGAAAGCGGCGCGCGAAGAAACTGCGCGCGCAGCGAGTGTCCGTCCTGGTCGTAGTAGTCAGCCTTGGATTCGCCTTGCGGTACGAAGCGAATCGCCTGCAGCTCTGCGCCGCTCCGCTCGAGCCCGGCGGCGAGGATCGCACCGATGCGCTCGACGCCTGCGGGCGAACGCGACCGCTCGAACACCGCGCGGACTGCATCGCCGTCCTGAAGTTCACGGCTCATGTCGACGCGATATTCGAAAATATCAGCGATCGCCCACGCCAGCTCGGCGCGTGCTCCTTTCGAGTGGAGATCGCCCGCACCGGCGTTTACCGCAACGTAGAGGTTGGTGTGCACGACCCCGTGCATGACGAGCGTATCGGTGACCCATGGCGTGCGCTCTTCGCGCGACGACCAGCTGTTACCGGCGCGCACGAGATGGAGCGTAAGATCGGCCGAGAACATGAGCGCGACGTCCGTCGGCCGCGGATCGGTGCCGTTCGTACTGTCACCGGCAAAGCGCACCTCCATTCCGGCTGGGATTTTGCGCGGGTCGATTAACGTGGCGGAGCGGATCGCGGCCGATTGATCGTCGCCGCCGAGGCCACCGCGGGCGAGAACATTTGCGAGCGACTCACCCTTCCCGACCGTATCGACGCTGCTCCATGCGCCTGCGGGGCCCGACGGCGGCGCGTTGGGCCGCTGCGGCAGAGCCGGCCCGAAGCGAAGCGCGGCGGCAGCCAGTAGGGCCACCGCCGCGCCTGTAACCCAGAGGGCGACGCGATTACGCGACGCCGTCAATCCATCTGTCTCCGAATGAACGTCGGGATCTCGAGGTCGTCGAGATCGGCCTGCGGACGACGTTCAGGCGCGGGCTGTGGTGCCGGACGTCGCGCGGGTGCGGCGCCGCCTGTCGAGCCGGACGAGCCCTGATACGCGCTGCCGATCACGGGGCGCGGACGGCCACCGTCGATCGGGATGACCGGCGTGCCGGTGGAAACTCGCGGAGCCAGTGATGAATGCGACGGCGTCGAATGTGAGAGCGCCTTGCCGAAGCCGGTCGCGACAACGGTCACGCGAATCTCGCCCTGCATCGACGGTTCCTGCACGGCACCGAAGATTATTTCTGCGTCGTCGCCAGCGGCGTCGTGAATGATATCTGCGATCGCCGTGACTTCGCCGATCGAGAGATCCGCGCCGCCGGTGACATTGAGCAACACGCCCGTCGCGCCCGAAATCGAAACGTTGTCGAGGAGCGGGCTGGAGATCGCCTGCTGCGCGGCTTCCATTGCGCGGTTGTCGCCGCGGCCGATGCCGGTGCCCATGAGCGCGGCGCCGCCATCCTTCATCACGGTGCGCACGTCGGCAAAGTCCACGTTGATCATGCCGATGCCGCTGATGATCGTGGAAATGCCGCTCGTTGCATGGAGCAGAACTTCGTCAGCTTTCTTCAGCGCATCCTGGAACGGAATGCCCTTGCCGACCACGGCCAGCAGGCGCTCGTTCGGGACGACGATCATCGTGTCGACGTACTTGGCCATCTCGGCGATTCCCTCGTCGGCCTGACGCATGCGCTTGCGGCCTTCGAACAGGAACGGCTTGGTGACGATGCCCACGGTGAGGGCGCCAGCTTCACGCGCGAGCTCGCAGACGACCGGTGCTGCGCCGGTTCCCGTGCCGCCGCCCATGCCGCAGGTGACGAACACGAGATCGCAGCTGGAGAGCACGCGCAATACTTCTTCGCGATTTTCCTCGATCGCCTGACGCCCGATTTCAGGACGTGCACCGGCACCGAGACCGCGGGTGAGTTTCTTGCCGATCTGGATTTTGATATCGGACTTCGAGTTCAGCAGAGCCTGCGCATCGGTGTTCACCGAGATGAACTCGACGCCGCTGAGGCTTTCCTCAATCATGCGGTTGACCGCATTTCCACCGCCGCCGCCGACGCCAACGACGCGCATCCGTGCGCTTTGTGCGGGCGTTTCCTCGAACTCGAAAATGCTCATGCTGATGCCCAGTTCAGGGGTTCGTAACGTCGGCGTAAATATATGCGCGTGATGATTTCTCACCACGTAGTTAGGACGATTGAACTGTGAAAAAAGAACGCGCCCCGTAGGATGGAGTTATCCACCCGACTGGGCGCGCGAAAGCTATGTGATGTTAAAGCAACAACAAACATTACCCACGGATTTCACAGCTTAAGCGGATTACTACAAAAAATCCTCTTTGGAACAGCAAAAGAAAAGCGGTGTCCGCGAGATCCGTGTGATCCGTGGGAAGCGGTTGTTGTTAGAAGAAATCCTGCAGCCAGGTCTTGAACCGCTGGGCAAGTTTGTCCATCGATGGCGCGGCGGTCGACATCGAAAGGCGCTTCCCCTTCGCGCTGCCGCTTCCGAGGGCCAAGCGGTGCGCGCCGTACTGGACCAGTCCTACAACAGTCGAAAAACGCGGCGCCTGGACCGAATCAGCCAGACCGCCCAAAAATTCCCCAGGCTCGCCGACGCGGGCGCCCGTTCCAAACACCAGACTCGCGAGTTCGCCCGTTCCAGGCTGGGCTGCCGCGCCGCCCGTCACCACCACTCCGGCCGAAAGCCGCTTCAGGAACCCGGCCTGATCGACGTCGCGCATCACCAGCTCGAAAATCTCCGCCGTGCGCTGATGAATGATGTGCGCGAGCAGTTCACGCGGGATCTCACGGTCCCCCTGCGCAACAGTGCTCGGCAGCTTGATGATTTCACTGTGATTGACCATCGGCTCGTACGCGCAGCCGTAGGCTTCCTTCAGCCGCTCGGCATCGGCCTGCGTGACGCCGAGGCCGTGCACGATATCGCTCGTCACGTTGTTGCCGCCGTAGTTCACCGTGCCGAGGTGGCGGATTTTTCCCTCGTGGAAAACAGCGACGTCGGTCGTGCCGGCGCCCATCTCCACAAGGCACACGCCAAGTTCCTTCTCATCTTCGGTGAGCACGCTGAGCGCGCTCGCGAGCGGCTCGAGCACGAGCTCGCCGACTTTATATCCCGATTTCTCAACGGCCTTTCGCAGGTTCATCGCCGGCGATGAACCGATCGTCACGAGATACATCTCCGTCTCGAGACGCGTACCGATCATCCCGATCGGATCGCGGATGCCGATGTTCTTATCGACCGTGTACTCCTGCGGGATCGCATGAATCAACTCGCGATCCTGCGGAATCGCCTGCGCACGCGCCACGGAATTCGCGCGGTCTACGTCCGCTTTGGAAATCTCGGATCCTGTAACCGACGCGATTCCCTTCGAAGTCATCGCCTGCACATGTTCGCCGGCGATCCCCGCGTACACCGTCTGGACCTGCGCGCCGGCCATACGCTCGGCGTCTTGCATCGCCTTCATGATCGACCGCGTGGTCTCGTCGATATCGGCGACCACACCGCGCCGAAGCCCGGTCGTCCGCGCCTGCCCCACGCCGAGGATGTTGACCGTGGGATGCTTGGGCAGATCGCCCACGACCTCCGCAATAACGGCGGTGGTCTTTGCGGATCCTATGTCGAGGCCGGCGACGAGTCGATCGAGATTCATTCGGAGTTTATGGCGTCTTTATGGGCGTCTTTACGGCAAACGGGCGATTACCTGATCGCGGAAACGCAGATCGAGCTCTACGGCCTTCATGTTTCGTCGAGTGAGATCCTGCTCGACGGGAATGATGTCGGACAAACGATCCGCGGTGACGTCGCCTGATGCGAGCACATCGTGCGCGAGATTCGTTGGTGATTCTGTCAAATGAAACAGCAGGTAGAACGAACCGCCGCGAGGAAACCGCCGCACTTCACCAATGCGCGCAAAGAGCGCCGGAGCCCGTTCGCGAACTTCGCCGAGCACGCGCAGCGCGAGCGTATCGCGCACCGCGAGCACGGGAAGATCCACGTCGGCCGTCGCCGGATCGACGGGGAGCGAACGCCCCGCCGCATCCACCGGCACCAGCCCCGACGCCGCCTGAACGAAGGCAACCGGCGGGTTTTCCGTGATCCGCACGAGCAAAGTTCCCGGCAGTTTCCGCTCGATATGCACGTCGCGAACGGACGGATGCTGCCGCACACGCTTTTCCAACGGTCCCACGTCGTCGAACAGCGACTGCGTGGTATCTATCCTCAATCGCGAAACGATCTCATCGGGGCTGACGTAACGCGCGCCGTCGATCTCCACGCGGCGCACGCGGAAGAAGTCGAGGCGATGCAACAGCGCTCGTCCCCACCACGGACTCGCGACAACGGTCACGACGGCCAGCCCGATACCGATCCGGCGCAGGATGCGAACGAAGCGCTCGCGCTTGGTCGGCGCCTCTTCGCCGGTCATGCGCGGCTCATCGGCTCAGCAGGGACAGAAGCTCTGCGCCTGTTTTCGTGATGTCACCAGCCCCGACAGTCAGTACGACGTCGCCGTCCTTCACGAACCCCGCCAGCGCGTCGGCGAGCACGGGGCGTGCCCCCATCCATGCAGGGCGGCGGCCGGCGATGGTCGAGCTCTCGGCAATCAACTGGCTGGTGATGCCGGCAATTGGTTTCTCGCGCGCCGGATAAATGTCTGCCAGAAAGAGCTGATCCGACTTCGCCAGCGCGAGACCGAACTCCACGGCGAAATCGCGAGTGCGTGAGTACAGATGCGGCTGGAATGCGACCACTATTCTGCGCCCCGGAAACGCGAGTCGCGCCGCGGACAGCGTCGCGCGAATTTCCGTCGGGTGATGCGCGTAGTCGTCGATTACGGTAACGCCGCGTGCCGACCCGAGACGCTGGAACCGCCGTTCGGCGCCGACGAACGCCGCCAACCCCGGCGCCATCTGTTCGACGGTCACACCGAGGCATGACAACCCGACGCCGAGCGCCGCGAGCGCGTTGAGCACGTTGTGTTCGCCGACCGTGCCGACAACAACGCGCCCGCACGCCTTTCCATCGTAATACACATCGAACGACGTGCGCCCTTCACTCGTCGCGATATTTCGCGCGAGCAATCGCGCTTCGATATTCGAAATGCCGTAGCGAACAACCTCGGCGGACGCGGGCGTACGCAAACTGTTCGCATGCGCCTGATCCGCGCACAGCACGATCCAGCGGGCGCCGCTGATGAACTGCGTGAACGCATCGCGCACGTCGTCGAGGTCGCGGTAGATGTCGAGGTGGTCGGCCTCGACATTCGTGACCACCGCGACAGCCGGCGCGAGCGCGAGAAAACTCCGATCGTATTCGTCGGCTTCAACAACAAAAACGTCATTGCGCCCCGCACTGAGGTTTCCGTTCCATGTGGCGACGCGCGCGCCGACGACACCTGTCGGGTTGATCCCCGCGGCGGCAAGCGCTTCGGTGGTCATCACGGTGGTGGTCGATTTCCCGTGTGTGCCGGCGATGCCGATGAGTGTGCCGCCAGCCGTGGCTTCGGCGAGCGCTTCAGCGCGACGGATCACCGGAACGCCAAGCTCATTCGCACGTGCGATTTCCGGATGGTCTTTCGGAATTGCCGAACTCACGACGAGCGCACGATGGCCTTCAATGTGCGCGGCATTGTGGCCGACGATCACATCGATGCCGAGCCCTTTCAGATCGGGCGCGCCGTCGGGGTTTTGATCGCACCCCGTGACCGTCGCGCCGCGGCGCTGGCAGAGTTCGGCGAGCGCGGACATGCCCGCGCCGGCGATGCCCATGAAGTGGATCGGGCGCGCGTCTGTATTGTCGATCAGCGTCATTTCAACATCGCGTGAATGAATCCTGCAATATCACGAGCGGCATTCGGCCGCGCTCGCGCGAGCGCATGATCGCGAAGCGCGCTTAGCCGCGCGCGATCGGAGAGGAGCGATCGCACCATCGAATCGAGTTTCGCCGCCAGCAGATCGCGCTGCGCGAGATGAATCGCCGCTCCGGCTTTCTCCAATGCGAGCGCATTTGAAGTCTGGTGATCCATCGCCGCCGTTGGCAGCGGGCAGATGATCATCGGTACGCCCCACGCGCATAACTCGGACGTGCCCATCATCCCGCCGCGCACGAACGCGAGATCGGCGGCCGCGTACGCATCGCCGATTTGCTCAAGGTAGGGGACGATTCGAACATCAGCGCGATCGAGCTGCTTAAACGAATCGTACTGCGCCGTTCCCGTAGCCCAAATGATGCATAGCGATTCCGGGATCCCCTTCTGCACCCATGCCCCAACCGCCTGATTCATCGCGCGTGCGCCCTGACTGCCGCCGAATACGAGCAGCACGCGGGCGTTTCGCGGAAAACCCCACTTCGCGCGCGCGGCCGATGGATCGGGTCTGATATCCGGCGGCGGCTCGATCGGATTTCCGGTGTTCCGAAAGACACAGCCGGTATGCGGCAGCCACGCCTCTGCCTCGGGAAACCCGAGATACGCTTCTCTCGAAATGCGCGTGAAGAGCCGCGCCGTCGCACCGGGGTGACTATCGCCGATGTGCTGCGCGATCGGCGTGCCGTGCGACCACGCCCATGCGAGTGCCGCGCCGCTGGCATATCCACCGGTGCCGACCACAAGCGATGGCTTCAGATCGCGGCCGATCCTTCCCATCCCGCTCCATGCGGAAAATGCGCCGCGAACGGTGCGCCAGTTATTCCAAACAGCCGGCCGGTAGATCGGATGCAGATCGAGCAGCGTGTGCGGAAACTCGGTCTTGGGGAGCACATTGCGCTCGATCCCGCGCAGCGCGCCGACGAAATGCGGCTTCACGCTCGGATCGAGCCGAACGAGTGCCCTCGCGATGGCGAGCCCGGGATACAAGTGTCCGCCGGTGCCGCCACCGGCGAAGATGACGTTCACCGGGCGGGAACCATCGACGAGGTCGTCGGATCCGACACCTTGCCGCCGAACACCCGCTCACGCGTGCTCCCGATGTTCACCAGGATCCCCGTCATGAGCATCGAAAGAATCAGGTTCGATCGGCCGAACGAAATGAACGGGAGCGTGAGGCCTGTCGTCGGCAGCAGGCCAATGACGACGCCAATGTGCAGATACGCCGTGATAATCGTGGTGGTCGTGATCCCGATCGCCACGAGCGTCTGGAATGGCGTGCGCGCCTGCTTGGCGATACGGAATCCAAGCCAGCACCAGAGCGCATAGAGCGCGATCAGCGCGGCGATTCCAATAAAGCCCCACTCCTCGCCGATGCTGCTGCCGATGAAGTCGTCGTACGAGAGCGGAAGAAAGCCGTTCTGCTGGCGCCCTTCACCGAAGCCCGCACCAAACCACCCGCCGGAGCCAACGGCAATCAGAGACTGCACGAGCTGATAGTTCACCTGCGCATGCGCCGCGCCCGCCATCTCCGCGAATCCCATCAGGCGTTCCATGACATACTGGAGCCGCTGCGTTTCCGCCCAGAGGATTGGCGTGAAGACAATTCCGAGAAAAACGAAGTGCCCGATGCGAGCGCCCGCGGCGAACACGATGATCACCATCTGGAGCGCAAAAAAGAGCACAGTCGAAAGGTCCGGCTCGAACGCGGCCATCACGCACAGCGATCCGACTACCAGCAGGATCGGCAACAGTCCCTTGCTCAGCCGCTTCAGCTGATCGCCTTTCTTTACGACGAGCATCGCGGTCCACACGATCACCGCGAGTTTCGCGAATTCAGACGGCTGCACCGACCCGTGCATGAGATACCGGCGCGCACCAAGAATCGGCGGCGCGATCCCTTTTGTGAACGGGAGCACCGTGAGCAGCATCGCAAAGAGCGCCATCCCCATCACGACCCACGCGAACTTGCTCCACATTTCCGCGTCCGTCTTCGCGACGACGGCGAAAATCACAATCCCCACGCCGACACCAGTGACCTGCTTGATCAGGAAATAGCTGCTCGGAAGTTTGTCACGCACGGCCTCGAACGCGCTCGCGCTGTAGAGCGATGCCAACCCGAACGCGAGCAGCACCGCCGTGACCACGACCAGCGCTTTCGCCTCGGCCGTCATCCGCCAGCGCTCACGCGCCTCCACCGCCGTCCGCGGCGCGGCAACGGCGGTCATCGCATTGTCGCGAGGCGTTTGAACGTGTCGCCCCGCTCTTCGTAGTTGTTGAACATGTCGTAGCTCGAGCACGCCGGAGAAAGCAGCACCGCACCCCCGGGCCTTGCTGCGGCGCGGGCGCACGAGATCACATCATGAAAAGACGATCCGAGGCGCACGAGCGGCACGTGGCCCGCAAGATCGGCCTCGATCACCGGTGCGGCTTCGCCGTACGCAATGACCAGCGATGCATGCGCGCGCAGCCCGTCGAGCAGCGCCGTATACGGTTCGTTCTTGTGCTTGCCGCCGAGCAATACGACTGATGGCCGCGTCATCGCTTCGATCGCAACGCGCGCGGAGCTCACGTTGGTTGCCTTGGAATCGTCGATCCACAGCACGCCGCCGACCTCGGCGACGATCTCAAGACGGTGTGGCAGCGCGGTGAACGTGCGGATGCCCTCCACAAGCTGGGCGCGCGCGGCCGTCGTGCGGTGCGCGGCATCGCTGAGCGCGACGGCGAGCGCTGCGCTGAGCACGTTCGCGATGTTGTGACTGCCAAGCAGCGGAATTGCGGCGGTGGAAATGAAATCGGCACCGAGCAGCGTCCACTCGTTCAGCCTGAGCGACGGTCCGGCATCGGCGTGAGGGTCGAGCATCGAGAAGCGATAGTGCGTTCCAGTGAGCTTCGAGGTTCTCTGCTCGACCTCTGCGTCATCCGCGTTGGTAACCCAGACGGAATCGGCGTTCGCATTCGAGAACAGCACCATCTTGTCGGCGTAGTACTCGTCGCGCGACGCGTATCTGTCGAGATGGTCGGGCGCGAGGTTC
Source organism: uncultured Gemmatimonadota bacterium (assembly GCA_903910555.1). Taxonomy (GTDB): domain Bacteria; phylum Gemmatimonadota; class Gemmatimonadetes; order Gemmatimonadales; family Gemmatimonadaceae; genus Fen-1231. Next base: position 319,915 of record CAIVZZ010000015.1, read on the forward strand.
GTCAGTAAGCCGACCGTTGGACTGATACTCGGCGTGTCGTGCAGCTGAAAGCTCGAGAGCTCCAGCGCGATCCAGGCAGGCGGCGTGACCTTGAGCGCGACTTCCGACAACGGCGTGCCGATATTCCCCGCGGCGATTGCATCGAGGCCGAGCGCGCGCAACAGATGCGCGGCGAGCGCCGTCACCGTGCTCTTTCCGTTCGTGCCCGTGACCGCAATGATTTTCGACGCGCCGAGAAAAGCGAGCGCGACTTCCACTTCGCTCACGACCGGCACGTTGTGCTGGCGCGCCCGGACCAGCGGCGGAGCGTTCGGTGGAACTCCCGGGCTCACCACGACGACGGCCGCTGATGCGATGCGGTCCAGATCGTGGCCGCCTCCACGCGCATCCACGCCGGCTCCGGCGAGCATCGTGATCGTTCCGGCGTCTATATCACCGGCGTCCGACGCGTACACACGCGCTCCGGCACGCCGCAGCAGGTGCGAGACGGACTGACCGCTTCGGCCGAGTCCGATGACCGCGACTTCTCCGCGAAGGATCAGCTCGCGGATCACCGAAGCTTTAGCGTGCTGAGCGCAAAAAACGCGCAGAGAATTCCGAGGATCCAGAAGCGCACGACAACCTGCGTCTCCGGCCATCCCTTCAACTCGAAATGATGGTGCAGCGGCGCTCGCCGGAATACGCGATGCGCCTGCGCGTATTCAAGACCGTAGCGTTTCCGGCGGTACTTGAACACGAAGCGCTGGATCAGCACCGATGTCGTTTCGGCGACAAAAACGCCGCCAACGAACACGACGAGAAACTCAGACTTCAGCAGGATCGCGACCGCACCGAGTGCGCCGCCGAGCGCGAGCGACCCGGTGTCGCCCATGAATACCTGCGCCGGGTGCGCATTGTACCAGAGAAATCCAACCGACGCGCCGAACACTGCCGTGCAGAACACGGTGAGTTCGCCGGCGTCACGCAGGTAGAAGAGCTGCAGGTACGACGACCCATCCGTGCGCCCCATCGCATACGCAAAAATCGCGAAAGTCGCCATCGCAATCGCCATCAATCCCGTCGCGAGACCGTCGAGGCCGTCGGTGAGATTCACCGCGTTGCTCGTGGCCGTCATCACGAATGTCACGAACGGCACGTACAACCACGCGGCGCCGATCGTCGCCGGGACCACGAGCATGTACTTGAGGAATGGCAGCGTTGTCGACGCACCCGGCAGCGCGTTGAGCGGCGACTTCCAGATGTACATCGCGAGCGCAAAGCCGATCGTCACCTGGCCGGCCAGCTTGTAGCGCTCTACGAGCCCATCGTTGCGCTTCCCTTCCCGCTTCTGCTTGAGCTTGAGGTAGTCGTCGAGAAAACCTATGGCACCCATGAGCAGTGTCACCGCCAGGGCGAGCCACACATAGCGATTCTCCAGGCGCATCCACAGCACCGTCGGCACGAGCGTCGCCGTGAGAATGATGACGCCGCCCATGGTCGGCGTCGTGCCTTTGATCGCATGCGTGTCGGGCGTCCCTTCGCGGACGACCTGGTGGATCTGCATCCGCTGGAGCCAGCGCACGAACAACGGGCCGACGATGAACGCGACCAGCAGCGCGGTCACCGCCGCGCCCGCGGCGCGGAAGGACAGATACTGAAAGACGCGAAACGGTCCGAAGTGCTGCCGGAACGGATACAGGAAGTAGTAGAGCATTTATTTCTTGATGACGAAGCCTGGTTGCGCTAGCTGGTTCGATACGGAGAGACTTCTTCAGCAGCCCACGCAGTGAGCTGTGGCAGAAGACGCTCGAGACGCACTCCGCGTGACGCCTTCAGGAGGATCACGGCGTCGGCGGCGAGCCTGGGCTCGAGCTTCGGCCAGAGATCATCAATGTCGTTCGCCGTCAAAATCCGTTCGTCGTTCGGCGCGACACTGCGCAGCGCCGCGGCAAATTCACCGATGCCCGCGATAATCGTCGCGCCCGAGTTGAGGGCATCGCGAGCGACCTCGGCGTGCGCACGAAGCGTGTGCGCACCCAGTTCGCGCATTGTGCCGAGGATCGCCACACGCTGGCGTCCGGCGCCGACCTGATCGAGGAGCGCGAGCGCGGCACGGGCGGATGCCGGGTTCGAGTTGTACGCATCGTTGATGACCAACGCTTCGCCGAGCGACTCAACCGCGGAGCGCATCGACGGGAGTCGCGACACATCCATCGCGGCGATTGCAGCCCCTGCATCGGCGATTTGCACGCCGCACTCGCGTGCGACGGCAAGCGCGAGCATGGCGTTCTTCAGATTGTGCAGGCCGCGCAGCGGAATCGTCAGACGCTCGCCATCGACCACGACCCAGCCGGTGCCATCCGGCGCGAGACCGAAGCTCGCCGCCATCACGTCACCGGCGCCAAGGCCCGCAGTCACAGTGCGGCGCGCGCGGCGCACGGACTCCGTTACAAGTGCGGGCTCGTCTGTTGGAATGACTGCGGTCGCGGTGCCATCGAGCAGCGATGCTTCCTCGCGCATCACGCCGGCGAGATCGCCGAAGCCTTCGAGATGCTCTTCCTGCACCGTCGTGACAACAGCGATTGCCGGCTCGACGATCTTCCGCAGCAGCGCGATCTCACCGGGAACGTTTGTGCCGAGTTCAACCACGGCGACGTCGGCACCGTCGGGGATCGCGAGCAGCGTGAGCGGCACGCCGATCTGATTATTGAGATTGCCTTTCGTGGCGTGCACATCGAGCCGCGCGCCGAGCGCGGCGCGGATCAGCTCCTTGGTACTCGTCTTTCCGTTTGAGCCGCCGACTGCGACGACCAGTCCATTCCACGCCAGCCGCCGCGCGCGGCCGAGCTGGCCGAGCGCGTGCAGCGTATCTGCAACGGCGTACACCGGCACGCCCAGATTCGCGGCCCGCTGTGCGTCGTGCACGACCACCGCGGCGGCACCCTTCTCGACGGCCGTCGCGAGATAGTCGTGAGCATCGAACTTCTCGCCCTTGAGTGCGACGAACAGATCGCCGCGCTCGATGGCGCGTGTGTCCGTGCACACCGCCCGGATCGGGCGATCGTCGCACGGGCCGCCGCCGAGTGCGCGGGCGATGCGCGCGAGCGTCCAAAATCCGCTCATGATTTCACGATCCTATTCATACCGCGGTCGCTTTGGTTCCGGTGAGAATCTCTCCGACGATCTGCTTCTCGTCGAACGGATATTTTGTAGTTCCGCGGACTTGGTAATCCTCGTGTCCTTTCCCCGCGAGCAGCACGACATCTGTGGCGGGGTCGGCGATTTCGATCGCCCGCTCGATTGCCGCACGGCGGTCTTCAATCCGCTCGTAGTGCCCGGGCGTAAGCGCGGCGGCGATCTCGTCGAGAATGCGCTCGGGATTTTCCGTGCGTGGATTGTCGCTCGTGATGATCACACGGTCGGCCAGCTTCGCCGCGACCTCACCCATGAGCGGACGCTTTCCGCGATCGCGATCGCCGCCGGCGCCGAACATGACGATCAGCTTGCCGCGTGTGAACGGGCGCAGCGCGGCGAGCGCGCGCTCGAGTGCGTCGGGGGTGTGCGCGTAGTCGCGCAGCACGGTGGGTCGCGCGCCGACGATCTCCAGACGCCCGGGCACCTGCGGCTGCGTGCTGAGCCGCGCGGCGATCGTCTCGACCGACATGCCGAGCGCGTACGCCGTCGCCGCCGCGCCGAGCGCGTTCGCGACGTTGAAATCTCCGATGAGCGGGAGGTGGACAGCCGCCGACGCCGAATTCGTCGTGAGGCGCCACTTGCTCCCGGCGGGATCGAAGGTCACTTGCTCCGCGCGAACCTCGGCTCGTGCGCTGAGGACGCCGAACGTGACGCGGCGTGGCGCGTACGGCAGCGCATTCCACGCACGATCGTCCGAGTTGACCACTGCAACGCCATCAGCCGAGAGATGCGCGACGAGCGCGGCCTTCGCCGCGAAGTACGCCTCCATTGTGCCGTGGTAGTCCAGATGATCGCGCGTAAGATTCGTAAAAACCGCGGCGGAGAAACGTACGCCGTCAACGCGCCGCTGATGAAGCGCGTGCGACGATACCTCCATCGCCACCGTACGCACACCGGCGTCGGCGAGCGCGCGCAGTGTGCGCTGCAACTCAACCGGCCCGGGCGTCGTGAGCGACGCGCCGCCGCCTTTCAACGGCTGACCCAGACTCCCCACCAGAGTGCCGAGCGTGCCGATACTCGCGCTGCGCGCGTTCGGTTCGTCGAACAGGTGCCGCAGCATGCCGACGGTCGTCGTCTTGCCGTTTGTTCCGGTGACGCCGATGAAGCGCATCGCGCTCGCGGGCTCGCGGTAGAACGCGGCGGCGGCGAGTGCGGCCGCACGGCGGCCGTCGCGCACGACGATCGCCGGCAATCCCGTACGCGATGGATCCTCGACAATCGCGACGCCGGCCCCGGAGCCGGCTGCCGCGGCGAGGAAATCGTGGCCATCGCGCTCCGAACCACGTACGGCAATGAAGATCGAATCCGCGATGACATCCCTGCTATCGTCCGAGATCGCAGTGACGATATCGGGAAGCGAGCCTGTCGTGGTCACAACCAACCCGGCGCGTTCGAGCGCGCCCATGATCTCAGAGAGGCGCACGGGTTTCATTGCGTGCTCACGGCGCGCGCATCAGGCGCACGGTCGAACCGGACGGCGCGAGTGTCCCCGCAGCCGGAGCGGTCCCGCTCGCCGATCCCGAGCCGTCGATCACCGCGAGTGAGACGCGGAATCCCGCGCGATGCAGCGCGTACACGGCGCGGCGTACGGCGAATCCGTGCACATCCGGAATCGTGCGCGCCGCCACAGCCGCAGATGATCTCTTGGGCGAGTCGAGCCGGTAGACATATGGCACGCTGCCGGATTCCGTGACACGCACCAGTGAATCGGCGCTCGTCACGCTGTCCGGCAGCGATACAGTCGCCTCCACACGCTTCGGCACCGCCGCGAGATTCGTGCGATTCAGCGACGCATCACGCGCGGCGATCGCCGCCTGCAGCACGACCTTCGAAACCGGCGCCGCGGCCTTGCCGCCAAAGATCGTCGACGATGGATTGTCGAGCTTGATCAGCAGCACGAGCTGCGGATTGTCCGCGGGAAAGAGACCGACGAAGCTCGCCGTGTATTTCCCCGCGACGTACTTGCCATGCTCGGTGCGTTTCGCCGTTCCCGTCTTTCCCGCGACATCGAACGTCGCGAGCTTCGCGGAATCACCGGTGCCCCCTTCCACCACGCCGCGCAGCAGTCCGCGAACAATCTGCGCCGTTTCGGTCGTCATGACGCGACGGACAACCGTGCGCTCATGGTGATAGAGCACGGTGCCGTCAACGCCGCGGATTTCTTTCACGATCGCCGGCTGGAGCAGTTCTCCGCCGTTCGCGATCGCCGCGTAGGCGTTCGCAAGCTGCAGCGGGGTGACGTTCAGCGCGTACCCCATCGCGAGCGATGCCGGCGTCTGCTTGTCCCACCGCTGCGGCGTCGGCAGACGACCGCTTTCCTCGGCGGGATACGGCAGCCCCGAGGGCGAACCGAATCCGACATCACGCAGCAACTCGTACTGCTCGCGCGGTGAAAAACGCATCGCGAACTGCACGATGCCGATATTGCTCGAAAAACGAATCACATCCGCGAGCGAAAAACTCGGCGCCTTGTGGTCGTCTTCGATCTTGCGGCCGTTGTAGTCCCACACGCCGCCGTACGTATTCATCACCTCGTCGACGCGCGCGCGATGCAGGTCCAACAAACGTGCGGCAACAAACGGCTTGAGCGTGGAACCCGGCTCATACGGCTCGGTGAGCGCGGTCGCAGAAGTTGAAAGCGGATCGGCGCGACGGCTCGCCATCGCGCGCACCTCCCCGCTGTTGGGATCGAGCATGACGATATCGCCGCCGCTCGCACCGGTCTGACGGAGGGCGTCGCTCAGTGCTTTCTCGGCGATGTCCTGCAGCGTCTGGTTGACGGTGAGCACAACCGTGTGCCCGGGCTTCGCATCATCGGCCGCGAGTGTCGGCGAGTCGAAACGTGTACCCTTTGCGTCGCGCAGCAGCGCGGTGTGCCCGGCCTCGCCGCGCAGGATCGGATCGAGTGCTTTCTCGAGACCGTCCACCGGATCACCCGCGTCGTCCGCGCGGCCAACAAGACGGCGAAGACCATCGTTCGACGGCGGCACGCGCTCGAGCACGGGTTCGGAGTGCACGCCATGCATCGTGACTGCGGGCGCGATGTCGCTCATCAGGTAGCGGCCTGGGATCGTCACCCAGGCGCGCGTCGTGTCGGTCGCGCGTGCGACCCACTCCGCCGGAACCGCCGCGTGCACGAGCGCATTCGCGAGCGCGGTGAGCCGGCGGTGAGCGGCCACAGGATTTCGCTTGCTGTCGCCGAGCACTTCGCGCGGCGCGACGTTGAGCCGCACGAGCTGGCGGCTCTCGACGAGCATCGCGCCTTTTTCATCGAGAATCATCCCGCGCGGCGCGGGCAACGGCGACGCGGCGAGCTGCTGATTGCGGGCCTTCGCGCGCCAGACCGCGGTCTGAAAAAGCTGCACCTGCGCCGCGCGCCCGACGAGGACGACCGCGAAGAGCGCAAACGCCGCGTGCGTCAGCCCGACGCGGCTAGCGCGAATCACGCGGATTCCGTTTCTTCGCCGGGCGTTGCAGGTAGATCACTAGGCTGTCGCTTGGGATGTGCATGTTGAGACGTTCCTCGGCCACCGTGGCCAAGGTGGCGCGACTCGACGCATCACGGATATCGCCCTCGATTTTCGCACGCTCCGCTTCCAGCGCACCCCGCTGCTGCTCGAGGCGCTGCTGTTCGCGGGCGCGTGCGTTGCCGAAGCTCCGCCTCCATATGACGCCCGTGGCCACGAGGACGAAACCGACGAGAACGAGAGCGACGACCGAGCGGCCGCGCACGTCACGCCTTCCGGGCTGAAGACGGCGCCTGCGTTTCCTTCCGCCACGCGCGGAGATGCGCGCTGCGGGCGCGCGGATTCCGCGCCGTTTCTTCGGCGCCGGCGTTCACGGCCTTTCGGGTGATGAGCGCACCAAGTGAGTGGGCGCGACAGCTGCACATGATTTGTTTTGGCGGGCAGATACAGGAAAGGCTCCACTCGCGGAAAGCGTGCTTCGCAATCCGGTCTTCCCCCGAGTGATAGGCGATCACCGCCAAGACGCCCGCCGGGGCCAGACGGTCACGCATTGCCGGGAGCGCGCGCGCGAGCGCGTCAAGTTCACCATTGACCGCGATGCGCAGCGCCTGAAAGAGCCGGGCAAAATCGCCGGGGCCGGAGCGCGGTCCAAGAACCGCTCTTATGGCACCGACAAAGTCGTCGCTCGTTTCGAACGGGCGATTGCCACGGCGACGGATGACTTCGCGCGCGAGCCGGCCGGCTTTTGGTTCGTCGCCGAAGTCTTTGAAGATGGTTTTTAGTTCGGCTTCGTCAGCGTCGTTAAGCAGCTCCGCCGCCGTCTGCCCTCCGCCGTCCCGCTGCCGTCCGCCGTCCGCGGTCTGCCGTCTCAAGTCCATGCGCATATCGAGCGGAGCACCTTCCCTGAACGAGAAGCCGCGCGTCTCATCGTCGAACTGATGGGACGAGACGCCGAGGTCGAGCAGGATGCCGTCGAACAGGATGCCGTCGAGTTCGGCGATTTGGTCGAAGTCGACGAAGTTCGACTGGAACGCGCGGAAGGTGCCGGCTGATTCGAACGACGCGAGCCGGGCGCGGGCGGTGGCGATCGCTTCGGGATCTTGATCGAGGCCGGTGACGGTCGCGCCGGCTTCAAGAAGTGCGAGTGAATGTCCGCCGCCGCCGAGTGTGCCGTCGAGAATATTGGCGCCGGGTTTTGGCTTCAGCGCGTCGAGCACCTCGGCGACTAGCACCGGTGCGTGGTACGCGGAGTCGAAGCGGGTGTCGGTCACATTGGAAAGATAACGACCGAGGACCGAAGACCGAGGACCGATGCGAAAGACAAAGGCCCGCCGCTCGAGTGAGCGGCGGGCCTTTGGAATGTTCTACTTCAATGTTACGGTTTCTTTTTTACGTCTTCGGGTTTCTTTGGCGGAGCGCAAAATACTTTGACCGCCTGGTCGACCGCGCTCGCCATCTGCGTGATCGCCGGCATCAGCTGGTTCACAGCAGCCGGGTTTGTGGCCCCACCGACCGGGAGTTCGCTGGACGCATCAAGCAGGTAGTCCTGGACCTGCTTTGCGCCGTCGCAGCTCTTCTGCGCAACAACGTCAGAGTACATGAGTGTGGCCAGGTAGTAGTGGCTTACACCCAATTCAAATTTCGCCGTGTTCTTCGAAGTGCGATCGGCGCTCACGCTGTCTGCGTACGAAGCGTACGGAATAACCTTCTGCCACAACGGAATCGTCTTCGGGTTCGCATCGTTGGCGACCTTGAACAAGCGGCTCGCCATCGCGAGCGCAAAAGCTCCGATGCGGTCGGCATTTTCGCCGGCCTTGATCGCCTCGTGCATCGCGACCATCGCGCTGTCGTATTCGTTCGCGTCCACGAGTGACGAAACGATCAACAGGCGCGCGCCCTCGGTCTTCGGATCGATGTCTAACGCGCGCTTCAGGGAGACAACCGCCGCCTTCGTCTGTCCCGCGCGCAGTTCAAGCTGACCGCGCTGCACCCAATAATCCGCGCGCCGCGGATACTTCTGCGTGGCATGCGCCGCGATTTCAGCCGCCTTTCCATACTGACTGTCCGACTTGTAGGCATCAATCGTGCGATCGAAATACGTCGTATCAGAGAAGGCCGTGTCCAACTTTGCCATCTCGTCGCCGATCTTTTCCATCGTCTTGAAGTCTTTCGTCGCGTACAGCAGCTGCCAGTACAGCTTCGTGATCGCAGCGTCCCCCGGGTTATCATCGTAGGCCTTCTTGATGATCTTGATGGCGACGTCATACTTGCCGGACTGCGCCAGCTCGTACACGACCGTCTGCTGCAGCTTGATGTTGGTTGGGTCGGCCGCGAGCAGATTTGACAGCGTCTTGATCTTGTTGTCCTTGTCGCCGAGCGCATCGTATGCGTCGACTTCTGCCTGCAGCGCAACCTTGCTCTTGGGATCAAGCGCGAGAATATCGTTCGCAACCTTGATCACGTCTGCCGGCGGCTTCTTCAGGTCAACCATCGTCGCCATCTGGCAAATGCGCAGGAGCGTCGACTTCGGATACTTGGCGATGCCGGCCGCTGCCACGCTCATCGCGTCGTTGTACTTGCTCTCGCGGCGATCACCGCGGCACGCCTTCGTTTCGTCGAACACTTTGTGCGCGGCCTGATACGCCTTTGAAATCTGGCTCGCGACGTCGCCCTGATTCTTGCCGTCGAATGTGCCGAGCGGCTGGATTTGATTCTGGTCGAACGTAAGGACCAGCCACGCGGAGCCCGTGAAGCCGGCGCCCGTGGTAGCCTTGTCGATCGTGCCTTCGATGTACTCGTCTGCCCGAAGCTGCTTCGCGAGGAGGTTTGCATCACCCGGCGTGAGCGCGGCCGTCATGTCGTAGCCTGAGGCCTGCAGCGTCGCGTCGATGTTCGCCTTGGATTGGACCTGCAAATCGCGATACGAGATATCGCCCGTGATGCGATCACGAACAGTCTCCGCGAAGTCGACGCCGACCTTCTTGTCGTTGCTCTTGAACGTCACAACGACGAGCATGGGAGCGTTCGGATTCGGCGGACGCGTAAGCTGCGCTGCCGAGTAAGCCGGGAATCCACCGAGAAGCGCTATCGCCAACGGCGCGATCACGCGGAACTGGTGCCGAACCATCACTATGTCATCCTCCCGATCGGTGACCTATCACTTGCCGGCGCGAGGCCAGACGGCTCGCCGGTCCATCAAAAATGGGCGAAGAGGGACTCGAACCCCCGACACCCTGCGTGTAAGGCAGGTGCTCTAACCAACTGAGCTATTCGCCCGTCAACGCCTACGAGACAATCGCGATTGGAATCAGGATCCCGTAACCGACGACGAGCAGGATCGGGGCGATAGTCTCACCGCCGCGCGCAAGATCCGCATAGCCGGCTGCCAGAACGACCGCCGCAATGCCCCACTTAAGCGCCGAAGTGCCTTTTCTCCCTGATTCTGTATCTACCATAGGCGGCTGAGTTTAGACCATGCGTAATATAGTGTCAAGCAACTTTGAGCCGCTGAGTCATCAGTTAATGAGATTCTCATTTCCCGGCTTTGTTCCAAGCTGTTCCGGGTCCGGCGGCGGCCCGCCCTGTCCGTAAAGTAGCGCCTGTAACCTCGTCGCGCTCGCGCTGCTCCTGGAGCGCGTCCGCGGCTCGCATAAGCGCCATCCGCCGTCCGTCGCGCTGCTTGCGAATCACCCAAAGCGGCCCCAGCACAGCGAGAAATACGAGCATCGCCACCGAGATATCCGCAAAGAGCGCGAGTGCGCCGTAACGCCTGCGGGAGCTCAACTTCCACTGGAGTTCGAAACTCGACTCGGTCACTCCGTAGGCCTGCCTGAGCGCCTGATCGATCGACCGGGTTTGCCGCCAATACTGAAAGAAAAGTGACAAACCCCGTCGGTTGTCGAGCCCCGCCATAGCGGCCACGGCGCTCCGTGCGAGCGCATATCCCGTTTGCGCGCGCGCCGAACCGCCCTGAAAGAGTGCGTCGAGCGAGTCCAGCGGCGGAATTCCGCTGAATATCAATGCGACGTTCGTTGCGAGCACATCGTCGCGCGCGAGCTCCCCCGCCGCGTACGACGCATACCCCTCGTCGAACCAGCGCGGCGGCAGATCGCCGAGTGATTCATGCAGCGCGAGGTGCGCGAGCTCGTGTCGCAGCGTCTCGCGCGGATCGCCGGCTGCGGAACTCGCGCGGCTTCCCTGCATCACGATCCGGCCATCTGCGGGAGTCGCAATCGCGGCGCCCCACTCAGGTGCCCCGCGACCAACCGCGTCGCGAAAATGCAGCGCATCCGGCGTGATCAGGATGCGTGCATGCGCGCGCGGCCGCGGCAATCCGGGAAAGATGTCGTGCGCGAGCGCTTCAGCGAGCAGCGATTTCGCGAGCGCCGCATCGCGCGGAAACGCGACAAAGGTGAAGCGGCCGGAGTCGAGCTCGACTGCGCGGGCCTGCACGGGTTCCTGCGCGGTTTCCTGTGCGGAGAGTGCCTGAGCGCTCAGCACGAGCGCCGCGACCCGATGATCGACTTCGATCCAAATGCCCCCTCGGCGGCGCCAAACCGGACCGCGAGATCGACCACTGTGACGAGCGTGCCGCGCAGGTTGATCAGGCCGCGCACCCAATCAGGTGCCCCGGGCAACCTCGTGGCCGCGCGCGCTGGAACGATTTCGCGCACTGCCTCCAAATCACACGCACACAGCCGATCCGCGACCCTGAACAGCAGGAAGCGGCGAAGCTGTAATTCAGCCGTCGACTCTATAGAAGCCAAGGTACTCCAGCGGATCGGGGTGGGCAATCAAATCTGCCATTTCCGACGCTGCGATCAGCGACTGCCGGAGGTCCTCCGGCAACTTCGAACGGAAATCGAGTAACTCACCCGTCACCGGGTGTTTGAAGACGAGCCAAGCAGCATGGAGGAAATGCCTTTTTGGAGGCAATCCCATCAGCCGGCGGGCTCCTCCGCCGCCGTACGTGTCGTCGCCGACGACCGGGTGCCCGATCGACGCCAGATGCACGCGAATCTGATGCGTCCGCCCGGAATGCAAGTGCGCCCGCAGCAGATCCGTCTGCTCAAAGCGCGCGAGCCTGTAGAAGTCGGTGCGCGCGGCGCGGCCGCCGAGCGCAACCGCCATCCGTTTGCGGTCGTTGGGATCGCGCGCGATCGGCTGGTCGACCGCAATCATGTTCTTCTCGATGTGGCCCCAGCTCAGCGTCGCGTACCTGCGCGCGACGCGACGCTCGGTGATCGCCTTGCCCAATGCGCGCAGCGTACGATCGGTCTTCGCGACGACAATCAGCCCCGACGTGTCCTTGTCGAGGCGATGCACGAGGCCCGCGCGTTCTTCTGTCGATCCCTCGGCAAGCGCCTGACCGCGCCCCTTCAGCGCGTTGACGAGCGTGCCGGTCCAGTTTCCCGGCGCGGGGTGCACGACCATTCCCGCGGGCTTGTCGACCACGAGCAGTTCGGCGTCCTCGTACATGATCGTGAGCGGAATATTCTCGCCGTCGACCGTGCGCGCCGATACTTCAGGCATCTCGACGACTACTTCGTTTCCGTCTTCGGCACGGAAACTCGCTTTTTCTTTTTTCCCGTCGACTAGGACGGCACCGTTCGCGATAAGCGTCGCCGCCTGGGAACGGGAGAGGTCGAGACGACGCGCGACGAGGAGATCCAACCTCGCGGCGTCGTCCCCCTCAACCTTGAACCGCCGCGTCCGATCCACTCGTCACAACAGTCGGTGCGGACACTTTTGCCGCAGCCTGCGCAGCGGCGTCTTCTTTCCAGAGTACAATCGCGAGCAGCACCGCACCGCAGCTCACGGCCATATCGGCCACGTTGAACGTCGGCCAGCGCATCGAGCCGACGCCGACATCGATGAAATCAACAACGCCCCGCCCTGACTTGAGCCGGTCGAGGAGATTGCCGAGTGCGCCGCCGCAAACGAGCGAGAGTGCAAGGGTGCGCACAAAATCTCCGGCGCGTGTCGTGCGATAGAGCTCCCACAGGAGCACGAGCGCGCCAACGGTCAGCGCCGTGAAAATCCATCGCGAGTACGGGCCCAGGTGCAACCCGAACGCCGCGCCGGGATTGAAGACGAGCGTGAGGCGCAGCGATTCACCAAGCACCTCGCGTGGCAGTCGCGACGGCATGAGCCGGTCGACCGCCATGATCTTCGTGAACGCGTCGACCAGCACGACCGACGCGGCCACTCCGAAAAAGAGACGCGGGTTCGGATTACTTCTTTCCATCTTCTTCGCGTTGCTTGCAGGCGATACAGAATCGCGCATGCGGCAGCGCGTCGAGACGGTCGAAGCCGATTTCGCCGCCGCACTGATGGCAGCGCCCGAACGTTTCCGGCGAGCGATAGAGACGACGCAGCGCTTCGTCGATATGCCAGAGGAAGCGCCCTTCCTGGCTCGCGAAGAGAAACGCCTTCTCGCGCTCCATGGCGTCGGTCCCTTGATCCGCCATGTGGAACGAGTACGACGACAGGTCGCCGTCGGCGCCCTGAGGCGTCGAGCCGAATGTCTCGTCGTAGTGGCCGAGTTCCTTGAGCACGCGCTTGCGCTCTTCGAGCAGACGCTTTTCAAAATGCGCGATCTGCTTTTTGGCCATCGGCTTGAACTTCTTATCGCCTTCCGCAGGTGAAGCCATCGTCAGACGTCCCGTGTTAGAGCAATGTGTGCGGTCATGCCGTCGAGCTCGAGGGCAATAGCCGATGGATCTGCCGAGAGAGAATCCGTGACGATCATCTCGCGGGCCAGCACTTCTCCGGCGATCCACTGCCGGTGTTGCTCGGCGATCGCGCGCAATGCGTCGGGCCCGGCAATCTGCAGCCGGATCCGGTCGCTTACGGCGAGCCCCGTATCTTTCCGAAGCCTTTGTACACGGCTCACAATTTCACGTGCCATACCCTCGGCGCGCAGTTCCGGCGTCACAGTTGTGTCAATCGCGGCGAAGCGCGCGCCGTCTTCCTGCACTTCCAGCGGTCCGCTCGCGCGGCGATGGATGGTGACTTCGTCCGCCTTGAGTTCGTGGTCGACGCCGTCGACGCCGATGATCACCGGCTCGCCGCGCTCGAACGCGCGCAGCATGTCCGATGACAGCGCGGCAACGGCCGCCGCGGCTTTGGGAGTCTCTTTTCCCCAGCGCGTTCCAAGCGCGCGGAAATTCGGCTTCGCTTCGAGTGAGACAAGCGAATCGGCGCTCGACGCGAACTCAACCGACTTCACATTGAGCTCTGCCGCGAGCAACGGCACGAGCTCGTGCACCATCGCATCAACCGCGGCGCTGTGCTTCGGCAGTACACACACCATTCGCGCGAGCGGCTGGCGCACATTCACGCCGGCGGCTTCGCGTGCCGCGCGGCCGAGCGTCGCGAGCGTGCGCATCTCGCGCATCGCTTCTTCCAATTCCGGTTTCGCTGCGAACGGTTCAGGGCGCAGATACGGCGCCATGTGCACCGACTCACCCGTGAGCTCGCGATGCATCCAGTCTGTGACGAACGGTGCGAACGGCGCGAGCAAGCGGCAGCTCACCACGAGCACTTCGTGCAGCGTCGCGAATGCCGCGCGATTGTCAGCGCCGCGCACATCCCAAAAGCGATCGCGCGAGCGGCGCACGTACCACTTCGAGACGTCTTCATCGACGAACTCCATCACGACGCGCGCAGCGCCCGTCGCGTCGTACTCGTCGAGCAAACGATTCGCTTCTGCTTCGACTGACGCGAGCCGCGAGAGCACCCACCGGTCGAGCGCCGGACGATTTTCACGACCCGGATCCGCCGGTGATGGCGCCCATCCCAAATTCGCGTACTCGGCAAATACGCCGTTGTAGAGATTCTTCAGCGTGATGAGGAAACGGCCCGCCGTTCCGCGGATCACCGCTTCGTCGAAACTGCGCGGCTTCCAGATCTGACTCGCCGTGACGAGAAAGAGGCGCACGGCATCGGCACCATGGCGCTCCATCACTGCCATCGGCTCGACGGTATTGCCCTTCGACTTCGACATTTTCTGGCCGGCCGCGTCGAGCACGAGATCGTTCACGACGACGTTGCGATACGGCGTGGCCATCGGATTCGAAGCCGCGCTCGCGCCACCGGCCGCACCGGCGTGCGCGCCGAGCGCGTCGCCGAGCCCGGTCGCAATGGCGAGCAGCGAATAAAACCATCCACGCGTTTGATCCACACCCTCGGCGATAAAATCCGCCGGGAAGTGACGCTGGAACTGTGCCGTGTTCTCGAACGGATAATGCCACTGCGCGAACGACATCGAGCCCGAATCAAACCAGGCATCGATCACCTCGTTCACGCGACGCATCGTGCCCTTCCCCGATTTCGCGGGCCAGGTATACGCGTCAATAAACGGTTTGTGCGGATCGAAATCAGGTGCAAGCGTGCGGCCGCTGCGCGCAGCGAGTTCTTCATAGCTGCCGATCGCCTCGACTTCAGCCGGATCTTCATCGTTGACCCACACCGGGAGCGGCGTTCCCCAGTAGCGGTCACGTGAAATCGCCCAATCGATGTTGTTCTCGAGCCACACGCCAAAGCGACCCGTGCCCACATCGGGCGGAGTCCAGTTGATCGCCGCGTTGCGCGCGATCATTTCATCCTTCACCGCGGTCGTGCGCACAAACCACGATGCGCGCGCGTAGTACAGCAGGGGCGTGCCGCAACGCCAGCAGTGCGGATACGGATGGTGCACGGTGCCGGCCTTCCAGAGCACGTCGCGCTTCTTGAGTTCCTCGATGATCTGCGGCGCGGCGTCCTTCACTTTCATTCCGCCGACGACGGGAATGTCCGCGGGGAATTCTCCGCGCGCGTTCACCGGCTGCAAAAATGCGAGGCCGTGCTTCTTGCCGGCGTTGTAGTCGTCCGCGCCGAATGCAGGCGACATGTGCACGACGCCCGACCCGTCGTCCGCGGACACAAAATCCTCGGCGACGATTATTTCGTGCGCGCCCTCACCGTACGCGACCCAGTCGAGCGGCCGCTTGTAACGCATGCCGGCGAGTTGATTGCCGGTGAAGTTTGCGACAATCTCCCACTTCGAGCGCCATTCCTGCCCGAGCACCGCAATCGCGCGCGACTCGGCAAGCAGCAGCGTCCAGTCCGTGCGGCCGTTTTTGCGGACCTCGATGTAGTTGAGCTCGGGATTTACGGCGAGCGCAGCATTCGAGAGCAGCGTCCATGGAGTTGTCGTCCACACGACGATGCGCCGCCGTCCTTCACCCTCACCCGTCACGAGATCAAGCGCGAGATAGATACTGGGATCTTCCGTGTCTTCGTAACCCTGCGCGACTTCGTGCGATGAGAGCGACGTGCCGCAGCGCGGGCAATACGGAAGAATCTTGTGACCCTGGTACAACAGTTTTTTGTCGAACAGCGTCTTCAGCGCCCACCAAACGCTCTCGACGTAATCGTTCGAATATGTGACGTACGGATTCGCGTAATCGAGCCAGTAGCCCATGCGCGCGCTGAGCCGTTCCCACTCTTCGCGATATTTCCACACACTTTCGCGGCACCGCTTGTTGAATTCTTCTACGCCGAATTTTTCGATGTCCTGCTTGCCGGTGAGTCCGAGCGCCTTCTCGACTTCGATCTCCACCGGAAGGCCGTGCGTGTCCCAGCCGGCCTTTCGCGAAACATGAAATCCGCGCATCGCGCGATGACGGCAAAACAAATCCTTCAGCGTGCGCGAGAAGACGTGATGAATTCCGGGACGTCCGTTTGCCGTCGGCGGCCCCTCGAAAAACACGAACTCCGGGCCGCCCTCTCGCGCGGACACCGACCGGCGAAAGAGATCCTCCTCATTCCAGCCGGCGAGAAGTTCCTCCTCCATCTCACGCGCTGCGCTCTCCGGCGGCAGCCGGCGATACCGCATTGCGATTTCTGCGCCTTTTTCTGCGGTCGTCGACATCAGATGCGCTCCATCACGCCGCGCACAAGCGCGGTGAGATTCGGCTCTGCCGCGCGCGCGACGGCAAGAATTTTGTCGAGCGTTGCGGGTTCGAGCGCATCGGGCAGACACATGTCCGTGATCATCGAGAATCCAAGCACACGCATTCCCGCGTGCTTCGCGACGATCACTTCCGGTACGGTCGACATGCCGACCACATCCGCGCCGAGCGTGCGCAGCATGCGATACTCGGCGCGCGTCTCGAGGTTCGGACCGGCAACCGCGACGTACACGCCTTCGCGCAGCGTGATGCCGCGTGCAGCTGCAACCGCGCGTGCGATCGCGCGCAGCGATGCATCGTACGGCTCGCTCATGTCCGGAAAGCGCGGCCCGAGCGAGTCATCGTTCGCGCCGATCAGCGGACTGTCGCCGAGCAGATTGATGTGATCTGCAATCAGCATCACGTCACCGGCGCTCCAATCCGCGCGCATCCCGCCGCACGCGTTGCTCACCACAAGAGTTTTCGCACCGAGCTCGCGCAGCACGCGCACGGGAAACGTGACCTGCTGAAGCGAATATCCCTCGTAGCGATGAAAACGCCCCTGCATCGCAGCGACGCGGCGTCCGCCGAGCGTGCCGAGCAGGAGACGACCGGTGTGCGACTCGACTGTTGAGAGCGGAAAACCGGGGATGTCTGCGTATGCAACGGACGCGCTGATCTCGATCGCTTCGCCGAGGGCACCGAGGCCTGTGCCGAGCACGATCGCGACGTCGCACGCGGCGGCGTCTGGTGCGAGCGCACGAATCGCGGCCGCAGCGGCGCGCACGTGCTCCGCGCGATGCGCGTGCTCCGCCCCCTCGATCACGTCGGGGTGCGTTCGCTCCAGCACTGCCTCCACGATTTACTCCGCCCGAACGTTTGCGTCGAGCCAGGAAGGACTCTTCACCGGAGGATGTTCTTCCTCGGCCTCTTCCGGCTTCGGGCGCGCGGGGGCCGCGCTCGCTGTTTCGGCGGACTGCAACTCGGCGAGGTGACGCTCCGCCATCGAGCGCATCTGCGCGAGATAGTTTCGGCGCGCGCGTTCGAGCGCGTCGATGTCGACCTGCAGCCGGCGCACTTCCGCGCGCGCTTCCTCGAGCGAGCGCTCGCCCTCGGCGCGCGCCTCGCGCAGAATCAACTGCGCTTCGCGATCGGCCTGCTCGCGCGTTTCCGCGCGCAGCTGCTGCGCGGAAATCAGCGCATCGTTCAGCGCTTTGTCGCGCTCGCGAAATGCGCGCAGCTGCTCGTGAAAACCCTTGGCTTTGGCCTCGAGTTCCTGGTTCACGCGACTCAGCCGCTCGAGTTCATCGGCGACTTGATCGCGGAACTGATCCACGCGCGTCTTGTCGTAGCCGCGCAGCGCCGACCCGAAGTCGAAGCGCCGCGCGTCTACCGGTGTCAGATGAAAGGCCTCGTCGTTCATTACGCCCTCGCTCCGAACAGGACCGTACCCAACCGAACCATCGTCGCGCCCTCTTCCACCGCCAGCGCGTAGTCGCCCGACATTCCCATCGACAATTCCTGCGCCGGATGACCGGCCTTGATCAAGATTTCACGCGCGGCCCGCGCACCGGCGAACACACGCCTCAGAACTCTTTCGTCTGCGTCGAACGGTGCCATCGTCATCACACCAGTCAGGCGCACACCGCTGAGCGATCGCAGCCGCCCGGCTTCCATTTCCACCTGAGACGCCTCGAACCCGCCCTTCGTTTCCTCTCCCGCGATGTTGACCTGGAGCAGCGCGTCAATCGGTTTCCCGTTTCGCATTCCCACTTCGTGAACGGCATCTGCGAGCCGCGAACTGTCGAGCGCGTGCAGCAGCCAAAACCGACCGAGAAACTTTGCCTTGTTGCGCTGAAGGTGCCCGATCAGATGCCAGCGCATTTCGGCAGCCCAGGGCTGCGAAGCGTTCACGGCGTCCTGTTTATCGAGCGCCTCCTGAACTTTGTTTTCGCCTACATCAAGCAGACCCGCGCGCCACGCTGCTTCGACGGCATCCGGTCCTTGCGTCTTCGTAACCGCCACGATCCGTACTTCCTGGCCGTGCCCGCCACGCGCTGCCGCACCGGCGATTATCTCCCGAATTTCGGCGACCCGTTCGTTGACGTCCGAAAATGGCATAACACATGAAATTATCAGGGGTTACCGTGTCTGGGCAAGGCCTGATTATTGTTTGATATTCACGCCAGCCAATCACACTCGTCACACTTTCGCGCGTACGACGGAACATGCGGCTCGCGCGTAGGTCTCACACTGATCACTCACCCCCTTTTCGCGACGGAGAGCTCCACATGCGGCGATTTTTTCTGGGCGGGCTGGTCCTGGCGGTATTCACCACCGCCTGCGTCAGTGGGACCGAGACTCCGCCTGGCACCGCCGCGGCGATTTTTATCAGCACAAACATTACCGCCGCGGGCGTATTCGCCGGCGATCAAATCCAGGTGACCGCGAGCCCCGTCGACATCGACGACAACCCGGTTACCGTCCCGGTCACCTATTCGAGTTCGAACACCAGCATCGCCACCGTCACGCAGGCCGGTCTGATCACCGCGGTCGGAGCGGGCACGGTTCAGATCAACATCGTCGCGCAGCCAGCGAACGCTCAGCTTACGCTCACCGTCGACGGCAACATATCAGATGCCGTGACGGTCGCGCCGGCGACGGCCACAGTGAAAGTCGGCGCTCAACAGCAGTTCTCCGCTGTCGTAACGACAACACTCGGCAACCCGGCCAGGGGAAAATCCGTCACCTGGTCGACGGGCGATGCGACAAAGGCGCAGGTCACCACGACCGGACTCGCGTCGGCGATCGTGGCGACGGGCGGCGTGAAGATTTGCGCCACCGCCACCGACGTTGCCACCGCCTCCGGCTGCGGAACGCTTACGATCACGCCGTAGACAACGCCGGAGACTACGCCGGCGACGGCTCCGGGCCACCGAGCAACGGCGGCACGCGCTTCGGTTCTGCGATGACGGGCGCAGCGGCGGTGACCGGAGCAACCGCCGACGGCGGCCGCGGCGGCAGCTTGTCGCCCTTGATGAGAATCGCGAAATCCTCGCGCGTGAGCGTCTCGCGCTCCAGCAGCGACGTCGCGATTTCGTCGAGCAGCGCACGATTGTCCGTGATCACTTTCTTCGCGCGCTGGAACGCGGTGTCGATCACGCGCGCCACTTCGTCGTCGACCTGCTGCGCGGTGCGCTCCGAAACCGTGCGACGGCTCGTGAGCTGCTGACCGAGGAAAACTTCCTGTTCGTTGTCGCCGACGAGCACGGGCCCGATCGTATCTGACAGCCCCCACTGCGAGACGTAGCGACGCGCGATTCCCGTTGCCATCTGGATGTCGCTCGCTGCGCCGGTCGTCACGCGGTCACGACCGAAAACAATTTCTTCAGCCGCGCGACCGCCGTACGCCATCACGAGACGCGCCTCGATCTGCTCGCGCGTGACGCTCACGCGGTCGTCTTCGGGGAGCGTAAACGCGAGCCCGAGCGCACGTCCGCGCGGGACGATCGTCACCTTATGCAGCGGATCGTTTCCTTTGACCATCATCGCACACACGGCGTGGCCACCCTCGTGGTACGCGGTGAGACGGCGCTCTTCTTCACGCATCACGAGCGATTTCCGTTCTGCGCCGAGCATCACTTTGTCTTTCGCGTCTTCGAGATCGATCATGTAGATCTTGTCGTGATTGCGGCGCGCGGCGAGCAGCGCGCCTTCGTTCACGAGATTCGCGATGTCCGCACCGGCCATGCCGGGTGTGCCCTTCGCGATCGACGTGATGTCGACGTCTTCTGCGATTGGTTTGTTGCGAACGTGCACGCGGAGAATTCCCTCGCGGCCGCGAAGATCCGGCGCGTCGACAACGATCTGTCTGTCGAAGCGGCCCGGGCGCAGCAGTGCGGGATCGAGCACATCCGGACGGTTGGTTGCCGCGATGAGGATGACGCCTTCGTTCGATTCGAAGCCGTCCATCTCGACGAGCAGCTGATTGAGCGTCTGCTCGCGCTCATCGTGTCCGCCGCCGAGTCCGGCGCCGCGGTGACGGCCCACGGCATCGATTTCGTCAATGAAAATGATGCAGGGAGCGTGCGCTTTACCCTGTTCAAACAAGTCGCGGACGCGGCTCGCGCCGACGCCGACGAACATTTCGACGAAGTCCGAACCGGACATCGAGAAGAACGGACGCCCCGCTTCGCCCGCAACAGCGCGCGCGAGCAGCGTCTTGCCGGTGCCCGGAGGTCCGACGAGCAGCGCGCCCTTCGGCAGGCGGCCGCCGAGCTTCGTGAACTTCGCCGGGTCCTTGAGGAATTCAATAATTTCTTCGAGCTCGATTTTCGCTTCGTCGCAGCCGGCGACGTCGGCAAAAGTCACCTTCGGCGTATCACCGGCAAGCAGCTTGGCCTTTGATTTTCCGAATGAGAACGCCTTGGCGCCTCCTGCCTGCATCTGGCGAATGATGAAGATCCAGATGCCGATCATCACGACCCACGGCAGGATATTCAGCAGGAGCGCGCCAATCGATGCGCGCGCATCTTCCGCCGACACCTGAACCTTCTGCGCGCGAAGCCGCTCGAGATCGCGATCGCCGATCTGACCCGTGAGCTTCACCGTGAAATGCTTCGCGGTAACGCCGTTGATCGGCTGCGCCGTCTTGAACTCGCCGACGATATCCTTGCCGGCGGTCACGGTGACTTTCGAAATGTTGCCGAGATCGAGCTGATCTTCGTATTGCGTCACGTCGAGACGCGGCGCCGGATCCTTCTTCTGGCCCTGAAACTGAAAGAATGCGACCGGCACGAGGACGACGAGCAGCCAGAACGCCAGCGTCTTCGAGAGGCGGCCCCACGAACCGGGCTTATTGGGCGGCGGAGGATTCGACATGGTCTATGCAGCTACGCTGCGAAACGGGTCAACAACATCCGAACTGAAAATGGCACTATTCGAGACTTGCCACATATGGCAGATGCCTGAAGTCCTCTGCATGATCCAAGCCATAGCCAACTAAAAACTCATTTGGTGCGTCGAAACCGATGAATCGCGTCGGGTACCGCAGCTCCGTCGCGATGTGTTTATGCAACAGCGCACAAATCTCGATCGACTTCGCACCCCTCATCTGTAAGACATCCACCAGCCTGCTAAGCGTTCGCCCCGAGTCGACAATATCCTCGACCAGGATGATGTGTTTGTTCGCGAGAACGGTCTCTGGATCGTACACCAGATGCACGGTCCCGGATGAGGTCGTGCCGTCGCCATAGCTCGACGCCACGAGAAAATCGACTTGCAACGGACGGCGAATCTGTCGCACCAGATCTGCCAAAAAGACGAAACTTCCCTTCAGCAAGCCGAGCACGAGCAACTCGCCGTCCGGATACGCCGCGGTAATCTCCGCGCCCAGCTCATTTACCCTCTGCGCGATTTGCGGCGCGTTGTATGCGATGCGCTTTACCGCCCGCCCGAGCAGACGCGGATCGTCGTGCGCCGCCGTGTCGTCCAAAGGGGCAGTGTTGGTAGTGCTCGTGCCGCTCATACTATGAATATAGCGCGTCCTCGACCGCGGAAGTCTTGGCGGCGGCGCGCGGCGGCACACGTACGACAAACGTCGCCGCGGTACGCGAAACCTCGGCGCCGCCGGAGAGCGGAATCTTCCGCCCTGGTTTGGCCGATTTTGTGAATTCGACGACGCGCTCGGTGCCGCGCCAGTCGAGCGCGACCCCCGCTCGCGCGGCGATCGCGGGCCAGAGAACGGCGAGCGCATCGGGCGGCAGCTTCACGATCGGCCCGACCGGCACGACGAGCGGCGGCAGAAGGGTCATGCCAAGGGTGTCGACGATGCGTTCGACGGACTCGCGCCACGCGCCCGCGCGCCTCGCGAGTTTGATCATCGAGTCGCCAAAGCCGGGGCGCGCCCGTTCGAAGGCCGGGAGCAAGTCGAGCCGAACCCGGTTGCGGAGGTGCGCGTGGTCCAGATTCGAAGGATCGTCGATAAAGCGGACCTCGCAGGCGGCCGCGTACGCCCCGATCTCCTCGCGGCGAATATCCAGCATAGGCCTGGCGATCGGCGACCGGGAGTACATCGCGGCGAGCCCACGGGCGGATGTGTTTCGCGGGTCACGGAGCACGCGCATCACGACCGTCTCGAGTTGGTCGTCGCGCGAATGCGCAGTGACCACCGTTGCGGAAAGCTCCTTCGCCCAGCCCGCGAGAAACTCCCAGCGGGAGGCGCGCCACGCGGCTTCACCGGTCGCGGACGTATCGGCGCGGCTGCCCGAGACGACGGGGATCGAGCGACGCGTCCCCTCCAGTTCGACGAGCCGCGCGGCCTTCGTTGCGGCCGGTCCGGTGCCATGATCGAAGGTCGCGACAGCCACGGCATCCAGCCGAAAACGTGCGAAGGCGTCGAGCAAAACCATCGAGTCCCGGCCTCCTGAAACGGCGAGCAAATAGCGCGCAGGTGGCAGGGCACGAATCGCCTCGGCAACGCGGCTTGGAAAATCCTCGGAACGTCCGGCTTCCCTCGCTCGTGGCATGCAGTTAAGATAGAGCAGTCGCGCAGGAATTAGTCGGACATTTTCCCGAGTCGATCCAAATCATGGAACACAGCTTCGGCGGTCCCTTCGGCACGCTTCTCGTTGGACTTGGACTCGGCGCATTCTATACGGCGCTGATCTGGATCAACATGCTGCTGGGCGTGTTTTTGACGCCGCTGTTTTTGATTCCGCTGACTTGGGTTCAGGATGCGATGATGGCCAAGAAGGCAGGGATCTCCGCTGGGAAAGCTTAACGGCGAGTGAACTGTTTTCTGTTGTCGGTCGCTCGGTGAACCAATTCGATTGACGACCACGGCACATGAACCAGGGCCGGCAGAGATGCCGGCCTTTTTGTTGCCCGCCATCGTGACGCGGAAGAATTATGGAAATCTTATTCGTTCGTAGATTTGTGATTATCGCGACGTCAGCGATCCGCTGCCAACGCCGATATTCAGCATATTTTGAATATCCACCGGGCACTGAATGCATGACAAATCACATTATGCATATTATATAATACTGCTGTTGATATAAAGTTATCAACAGTTATCTAATGTTGTTTATTGCATTTATATGCATATGCGCATTTCAACATTGATAACTCGCAAGAAACATGAGTTATGTGCAGAAGAGGACCGACGGCACCCATTGCACGTCGGTCCTCGCCAAGTCGCCCCTCATGCTTCGCCCGTCCCCTCCTACGCCGCCTTTCGCCTCACCAACGTAAGAATCGTGTAGACCGCCACCGGCTCGTTCAGCTGGTTTTGGACCTCGACGTCCCAAGCCACGACCCCTTGGGGGATCCCACCCTCTGGTGTCTCTTTGGCAGTCTTCTGTTTGCAGGTCAGGCGGACGTGGATCGAGTCGCCGGGGTAAACCGGCTTGGTGAAGCGCAGCCCTTCCATCCCGTAATTCGCCAAAACCGGGCCAGGCGCCGGCTCAACAAAAAGCCCTGCCGCAGCCGAAACGACGAAGTAGCCATGGGCCACGCGGCGCTCAAAAATGCCCCCGCGAGCGGCCTCGTCGTCCATGTGCGCATAGAACTTGTCGCCGCTCAGGTCGGCAAAACGCTCGACATCCGCGAGGGTGATTTCGCGTGTCCCGGTAAGCAGCGTGTCACCCACCTCGAGCTCATCAAAAAACTTCGTGAACGGGTGCGGGCCGCCCGTCTTCTGGGTGGCCCCCTGCATGTACTCGCGGACGATCCCGGTCAGGACGGTTGGAGAGCCCTGAAGCGCGGTCCGCTGCATGTAGTGGAGCACGCCGCGGATCCCGCCGAGCTCTTCGCCTCCGCCCGCCCGGCCGGGGCCGCCGTGGACCAGGTTGGGTAGGGGTGAGCCGTGGCCGGTGCTTTCCTTTGCGCTGCTGCGATCGAGCACCATGATGCGGCCGTGGTAGGGGGCGACGCCGAGAACCACCTGCCGCGCCACCTTCGGATCCGCCGTAAAGAGCGACCCGCACAGGCTTCCCCGCCCCAGCTTCGCAAGTTCAACCGCCTCGTCGAGCGAGCCGTAAGGCATCACGGTGTTCACCGGGCCGAAGGCCTCGATATCGTGCGGCTCGCTGAAGGTGAACGGCTGGTTGCAGGAGAGGAGCATCGGGGCGAAAAACGCTCCCTTCTCACGGTCCGCACCGATCACATTGAAGTCGCCGCCGCCGAATACGAGTTCTCCGGCCGCGCGAATCCTGGCCGCGTTTTCGCCCACATCGCGGACCTGCGCGCGGCTCGCGAGCGGGCCCATCCTGACGCCTTCGACGCTTGGATCGCCGATCGTGATCCCTTCCAGGCGCTTCGTAATCGCCTTGATGACGGCCTCTTCGGTACCGGCCGGGACAATCGTGCGTCGGATGGCCGTGCACTTCTGCCCCGCCTTCACGGTCATCTCGCGGACGACCTCTTTCACGAACAGGTCGAACTCGTCGGTGCCCGGAACGGCATCGGGGCCGAGGATCGAACAGTTGAGCGAGTCCGCTTCCATGTTGAATCGGATCGCATTCTCGAGCACGGCCGGGCTCTCTTTGAGCATGCGGCCCGTTTTGGCCGATCCGGTGAATGCGACGGTGTCCTGAAGGCCAAGATGCGAGAGCAGATCACCCGCGCTGCCGCAGATGAGTTGCAGTGCGCCGGCGGGCAGGATCTTGGAGTCGATCATCGCCCGCACCATGGCCTCAGTGAGATACGATGTGACCGTCGCCGGCTTTACGATTGCCGGCACGCCCGCGAGCAGCGCAGGTGCCAGCTTTTCCAGCATTCCCCAGCAAGGGAAATTGAATGCATTGATATGAACGGCGACGCCTTCAAGCGGCACGCAGATGTGGCGCGCGACAAACGTCCCGCCTTTCGAGAGCGCTTCCGTCGCGCCATCCACATAGAACGTTTCGTTCGGCAGATCTCGGCGGCCGCGGCTCGAGAATGAAAAGAGCGTGCCAATGCCGCCTTCGATATCAATCCACGAGTCTACACGCGTGGCTCCCGTCATCGCAGAAACTGCGTAAAACTCTTCCTTCCGCTCCATCAAATACTTTGCCAACGCCTTCAGCATCAGCGCGCGCTCGTGGAACGTCATCTTCCTGAGCGCAGGTCCGCCAACGGCACGCGCGTACGTCGCCATCGCCGCGAAATCCAATCCGCCGCTCGAAGCCTCGCCAATCACTTCGCCCGTTATGGCATTGAACAGTTCAGCGGACTTTCCGGCGCCGTTCACCCATTCGCCCATCGCATAGTTCTGCAATTTCGTGTGCGGCATCAGACGCGCTCCAGGATCATTGCCATTCCCTGCCCGACACCGATGCACATAGTGCACAGCGCGTAACGCTTCTGAGTCCGCTCGAGTTCGCGCACCGCGGTCAGCGCGAGACGTGCACCAGACATACCCAGCGGATGTCCGATTGCGATCGCGCCGCCGTTCGGGTTCACGCGCGCGTCGTCGTCTGCGATTCCCAGCTCGCGGAGACAGGCGAGTCCCTGTGCGGCGAATGCTTCGTTTAGTTCGATCACGTCGACCTGATCGAGCGTGAGGCCGGCGAGCTTCAGCACCCTGCGAGTCGCCGGCACCGGCCCCATTCCCATAATTCTCGGCTCAACGCCTGCCGCGGCGCTCGCAACCACGCGTGCGATTGGCTTCAGACCGAACTGCTTCACGCCTGCGGCACTCGCGAGAAGAATCGCGGCGGCGCCATCGTTCAACCCCGATGAATTCCCCGCGGTAACCGAGCCTTTGCCGTCCGTGCGGAATGCCGGCTTCAGTTTCGCGAGCGCCTCGATCGTCGTATCCGGGCGGATGAACTCGTCCTGATCAACGCGCTTGGGGTCGCCTTTCTTCTGCGCGATTTCTACGGCAACGATTTCCGGCGCAAATACGCCCGCCGCGCGCGCCGCCGCCGCCTTCTTCTGCGAGCGCAGCGCAAACGCGTCCTGATCGTCACGCGTCACGCCGTACTGTTCGGCAACGTTCTCCGCCGTCTGCCCCATTGAATCCGTGCCGTACTTCGCCTTCAGCGCAGGATTCACAAACCGCCAGCCGAGCGTCGTATCGAAGAACTCGAGATCGCGCCCGAACGGTTTCGACGATTTCGAGAACACATACGGCGCGCGCGTCATGCTCTCGACGCCGCCGGCAACGTACAAATCGCCTTCGCCAATTTTGATTCCGCGCGCGGCACTCGCGATGGCACTCAGTCCCGAGGCGCAGAGCCGGTTGATCGTCTCGCCGGGCACACTCGACGGCAGCCCCGCGAGCAGCAGCGCCATCCGGGCGACGTTGCGATTGTCCTCGCCCGCCTGATTCGCACAGCCGAGGATCACGTCGGCGATCTCAGCCGGAGGCGCGTTCGGATTTCGAGCGGCCAGGGCGCGGATCACATGTGCGGCGAGATCGTCTGCACGAACTTCGCTGAGCGATCCGCCAAGATTTCCGACCGGCGTGCGTACGCCGTCAATGATAAATGCGTCAGTCACAGTTCTATTGGTTCGTTGTGTGTTCGATATGAGTGCGGTAGACCGTGCCGCGGAACATCGCGACGACGATGCCGCCCTGGTTGGTCACTTTCACGGAGTAAAATCCGAGTCTGTTGGTCGCACTGTCTTCGACCGCGACGGCGGTGAGGATGTCACCGACCGCAACACCAGCCGGATATCCAATATTGTTTTCGATCGCCATCGTCACGCGGCCGTGCGTGTTGCAGGCAAAGGCGAGTGCGCTGTCGGCAAGCGAATAGGTGACACCGCCGTGGCACACGCCAAAGCCATTTACCATCTCGGCGCGAATCGTGATGCGGCACGTCGAACGCCTTGGTGCGATCTCCACCACTTCGATTCCGAGCCAGCGCGAAAAATGATCGCGCTCGATCATCTGCTTCACGATGGCTTCGGCGAGCGGCTGCTCGTTCGTTTTGTCTGCGCTCACGCGCTGATCCTCGCGCCGGCCTTCGCCACGCGCCGCAGCAGCGGACTCGCGCGATAGCGGTCCTCGCCGTATTCGGCCTGCAATGCATCCAGCCGCGCGAGTATCGTCGCGGCGCCGATTTCATCGCACCACGCGAGCAGGCCTTTCGGATAGTTGACGCCTTTGGTCATCGCGACGTCGATGTCAGGCGCTGAAGCAATGCGCAGATAGAGCGCCTCAGCCGCTTCATTGATGAGCATCGCGAGCACGCGATCGAACAGGCGCTGTCCGAGCGCGCGATCTTCCGTTGGCTTCGGCAGCACGGCGCCGTCACGATAGTCGTAGTAACCGATTTTCATTTTGCGCCCGAGGCGTCCGCTCTCCACCAACCGACGCTGCGTGAGCGCGGGGCGATAGCGCGGATCGTAGAACATCCCCTCGAACACCGAGCTGCTCACGGCGTAGTTCACGTCGTTGCCAATAAAATCCATGAGCTCGAACGGGCCCATCCGAAAACCACCGAGCTCACGCATGGCCCAATCGATCGTAGCCGAGTCAGCGAGCCCCTCTTCGAGCATGCGCAGCGATTCGCCATAGAACGGGCGCGCGATGCGATTCACGATGAAGCCGGGCGTGTCGGCGGCAACCACCGTCGTCTTGCCCCACGAATCCACCAGTGCGCGCGATTGTGCGGCCACGTCGGCGCTGGTCGAGAGTGCGGAAACGATTTCCACAAGCGGCATCACCGGCGCGGGGTTGAAGAAGTGAATTCCCACCACGCGCTCCGGATTCGCCGGCGCAGACGCGATCGATGCCACGGAGAGCGACGAGGTGTTCGTCGCGAGAATCGCGGTCGGCGCGCACACCGTGCCGAGCGCGGTGAACAGCGTGCGCTTCACGGTGAGATCTTCCACCACTGCCTCGATCACGATGCCGCACTCTTTGTAGATGGAGAGGTCACGGGCAAGCAGCGCGTCCACGAACGAAATGCGGCCGAGCAGCGCATCGCGCGCGACCGCATCGAGCTTTCCCTTTTCGGCAAGTTTGGCGAGCGAGGCCGTCATCGTCTCACGTGCCTTAGCCGACGCGCCGGCCTTGGAATCGCTGATCACTACCTTGTGACCCGCGGCTGCGGCGACCTGCGCGATGCCCGCGCCCATTGCCCCGGCGCCGACTACGCCGACGATCATGTTCGATTCACCAGTCACGAGTCACCCGTCGCCGTCGTCATCAGCGTCCCGTAAAATTCGGTTTGCGCTTCTCGAGAAACGCCGTGACGCCCTCGGAATAATCGGCGGTCTTCCCCGCCTCGCGCTGCAGCTGCTCTTCGTAGTTGAGCTGGTCGGCAAGATCGACGCCGAGCGATCGATTGAATCCGCGCTTGATGAGCCCGAGCGCGCGCGTCGGCTGGGATGCGAGGTATTTCGCTGTGTTCGTCGCCGCGACCATCAGCTCGGCCGGATCGCACACCTGATACACGAGCCCCCAGGCGAGCGCCTGCTCCGCGCTGACTTTCTCGCAAAGCATCGTCATTGCCGTCGCGCGCTGGAGTCCAACGAGGCGCGGCAGAATGAAGGTACCGCCGCAATCAGGTATCACGCCGATCTTGGCGAACGATTGAATGAAGTTCGCATTGGAGCCGGCGAATACGATGTCGCAAGCGAACGCGAGGTTTGCGCCCGCTCCAGCGGCCGTTCCGTTGACGGCACAGACCACCGGCTTTTCGAGTGTCCTGATCCCGAGGATGATCGGATTCCAGGTCGTCCGGACGAAGTCGCCGAGGTCTGGCATGACGCCGTCCTTCGGCATGGCTTCCGCGAGGTCCTGACCGGCACAGAAACCGCGGCCTGAGCCGGTAAGGAGCACCACGCGCACGGATTCATCACCCGCCGCAGCGGTTAGTGCGGCCTGGAGGGCTCGCGCCATCTCGCCGTTGAAGCTGTTGAGGACGTCGGGACGATTCAGAGTGATCGTCAAAATGCCGTCGGCTTTCGTGCTCAGTATTGAATCGGTCGCCATCAACGGGCCTCAAAGGGACGCTGCGGGGTGTCTGGACGCCGCTCAAAGATAGCGCCTGATGTGTTTCTAAAAGGCATCTAACCGATCCACCAGACCCGAGCGCACATTAACGTTGGCTCGGCGAACGCCGTCCCCTAGGAAAGTGTCTATCACTTATGGGGTTGGCCGTGTCCGGGTTCGGGCCGCCGGCAAACCCGTTCGGTCTGTTTGCGTGTCCAACTCCACATCTCTCGCGACCCCGATATGATTCGCACTCGTCTTGACCGGCTTGTTCTTGGGCGCCGCCGCCGCTCCGGTTTCACGCTCATCGAAATCCTCGTGGTGATCGTCGTGATCGCCATTCTGGCCACACTCGTCGCGCCGAACATTTTCTCGAATGTCGGCGCGGCCAAGAGTGCGACGGCCAAGAGTCAGATCGAGATGCTCGGCGCAGCGCTCGACGCGTATCGCCTCGACAATGGCAGCTACCCGACGACTCAACAGGGCCTGCTGGCTCTGTGGGAAAAGCCGTCGATCGATCCGCCGGCAAATTGGCGCGCGCCGTATCTCCGCAAAGCTGTTCCGCTCGATCCTTGGAACCGCGCATATGTCTACGTCTTTCCGGGCGAACAGAATCCCAACGGCTACGACCTCATTTCGTACGGGGCCGACGGGCTGCCCGGCGGCGACGGCGAGAACGCCGATATCCTGAGCTGGAAGTAGGCGGCGGCGCGAGGCGTTCGCCGAAGAGCACCACAGGCCATGCCAACATTCGCGTATCAGGCCGTCAACGGCGCCGGTAAGCGGCTGCGCGGCCTCGAGGACGCAGCCACGCCCGGCGCGCTGTCGCGCTCGCTCGAGGAGCGCGGGCTGCTCGTGCTCGAGGTTGCCGAATCGAGTGGCGCGGCGGCAGGCGCGCGCGGATTCAAATTCGGACGCCGGCGCGAGGTGCTCGAAGTGACGCGCGCGATGGCGGCGCTGCTGCCGGTCGGAATGCCGCTCGCGCAGGCGCTCAATGCGGCGTCCGGCGTGACGAGCGGCGAAGTACGCGACGCGCTCACGCAGGTGCGCACGCGCGTTGAGCGCGGCGAGACGCTTTCCGCGGCGCTCGCGGCATACCCGCAGCTCTTTTCTCCGCTGTATGTCGGCCTCGTCCGCGCGGGCGAGCGAAGTGGCGACGTGGACAATTCTTTCGCGCGTCTGTCGGACCAGCTCGAGCGCGACGAAGAACTGCGCGGCCGGATCATCTCGGCGGCGATCTATCCGCTGCTGCTTGCGACCGCGGGCACGGTCGCCGTGACCGTGCTCCTCTTTTTCGTGCTGCCGCGGTTCGTCACGCTGCTCGCGGGGAGCGGCGCAAAGCTGCCGACCTCAACGCGCATGCTCCTCTCGGTGTCGAGCGGGCTGCACACGTTCTGGCCGGTGCTCTTCCTCGTGCCGCTCGCGATCGCGGCGCTTGCTGCGTGGGCAAAGAACACGGTGGAAGGACGCCGCGCGCTGTCGAATACGCTGCTGACGCTTCCGCTGGTGAAGACGCTGCGGCAGTACGCACTCGCGGCGCGATTCGCGCGGCTCGTTGGCGTGCTGCTCGGCGGCGGCGCTCCCTTGCTTGCCGCGCTTGATGATACGATCGATTCGATCGGCGATCCGGTCGCGAAAGACGATGCCGAACGCATTCGCACGCGTGTGCGCGAGGGCGTGTCGCTGCGCGCGGCGGTTGCCGAGAGCCCGGTCTATCCGCCGCTGCTCTCCCAGCTGATCGGCGTCGGTGAAGATGCCGGGCAGCTGCGCACGTTTTTGTTGAAAGCCGCCGAGATTTTCGAGGAACGCACGGAGCGCGCGACCCAGCGACTTGCGGCGCTCGCGGAGCCGGCGATGATTGTGGTGTTCGGTGCGATCGTCGCGTTTGTTGCGCTGTCTCTGCTCCAAGCGATTTACGGCATCAACGCGAACTCGTTCAAGTAAGAAACATGCGAGCGCGCCGTGGATTCACCCTGCTCGAAATGGGAATCGTGCTCGCCATCATGGCGGTGAGCGCGATGCTCGTGGCGCCGGCGCTCTCGCGCATGGGTCAGGGTAAGCCGCCGGGCGTTGGAGATGACGTGATCAAGCTGCTCACAGACGCGCGCACGATCGCGATCCAGCGCAACGAGACCGTCACGCTCAGGCTCGATCCAACCTCCGGTAGATACAGAGCAGACACGGTCGGAGTTGCGGGGAGCGGCGAACTCGGCGAAGGGACGATGACGCTAGGCGCGCAGGAGACTCTCGTCACTGAGCTTCCCCGCCTCGTGTATGTGTTTCATCCCACCGGATCTGCGTTTGCTGATTCGGTACTCGTGCGAGGCACCGGTGCCGCGGCGCTGGTGACAGTCGACCCCTGGAACGGAGTTGCGTATGCGACTGCGCGCTAGCCGGGTCAGAAAGGGGATCTCGCTGTTCGAGGCTGTCGCCGCGATGGCGATTGTCGGTGTGACTGCGGTCTCGGCACTCTCGGCGGTTGCCGGCGAAATGCGCACGGCGGCACGTGCACGCAAAGCACTCGAAGTAGAAGCACTCGCCACATCACGCCTCGATTTTCTCGCGCTGATGAGCGACCAGCAGCTCCAGAATCTTCCGGACTCCGTCGCGAAAGGGACGTTTGACGCGCCGCTCGACAGCTACAAGTGGGTCACGACGGCGACGCCGCTCGCGACGCAGGCCGGCATTTACGACATACGAATTCAGGTCGACTGGAAGGACGGAGTAAAAGACGATTCGTACGGGATTCACTCGTACATCTATCGTCGTCCGCCGCTGGCGACGTCGGGGCGCGGACAATGAAGATGCGGTTCTCTTCGCGCAGCGGCATGACGCTGATGGAGCTCGTCGTCGCCCTCGTCATCACGGGGATGATGGCGATGATGGGGACGATGACGCTTGGATCGATCATCGATCATCGTCGCGTCATTCGTTCATCCACCGGCGAGCTGGAGCGCGCGAGCGCACTTCGCGATCAGATCCGCACCTGGATGCTTGCCGGCACGGTGCAAATCGTGAGCGGCGGCGCAACGCGCGGCCTCGGTCGCACGGGCGCAGCTGTTCAGACCCTGACCATCGCAACGCCGACAATCCCCGGAATGCCGGGAAGCAGCTCGAGCACGACGAATGGGATCACCGCCGCAGTTGCGGCCGGCGACGAGATCACGTTCGTGACCACCGCGCCTACTCTCGCCGACGCGCCGAGTGTGCGCATGCGGCTGTTTGTGGACGGCGACGCCAGCACGCCGGAGACGGGGCTCACGCTCGAGTATCAGGCGAGCACGGCGACGCCGCTGCAGCGCGTGCAGCTCGAGCCGTCGATTGGTGTGCTGAGGGTGGAGTTTCTCGATCAGCGCACGAATCAGTGGTATGAATCGACCCAGGCGGCCGCGATCACGCCGATCGCGGTGAAGCTGACGATGCAGCCGTATGACGGCGGCCGCTTGCCTGGAATCTTGCAGCTGCCGTTGATCTTCCCGATGGGCACGCTGCTGGTGGGACGATGAGACGCGCGGGCAACCGTCGCGGTGTCGCCCTGATCACGGCGATCTGGCTGATCGTTGCGATCGCGATCGTCGCGCTGCAGTTCAGCGTGGATGCAAAAGAGCGGCGCGCGCTCGGCCTCAATGCGGCGGACCGCGGTGCGCAGCGCGCACTCGCGGGTGGCGCGCTGAAACTCGTGCAGGCAAAACTCGACTACGCGCTGCGTACCGTTCCGACCGGACGGAATACGGCGATGCTGCAAGCGTCGGATCCCTGGCTCGGCATCGACTCACTCTATTCGGGCGTGTATCAGGTCGACAGCCAGCCGGTGTACGTGAAAGCGACTGACCTCGGCGCGAAACTGAACATCAATGATCTCAGCGAAGACGAACTGAAAACGTTCTTCGGCTACATCCTCAACGATTACGTCGCCGCAGATGGCCTCGCGCAGTGCGTGATGGATTGGGTGCAGGTCGGCGATATGCCGCGCATCCACGGGGCGAAGCGCGACGACTATATCAAAGCGGGATTGCTCGCGCTGCCGACCTATGCGCCATTCCGCGACATCACCGAACTGCAGTTTGTGAAAGGAATGACGCCCGACATTTACGCCATGGTCGCGCCCTATCTCACCACGCTCGGCGCCGGATTGGTGAACCTCAATACTGCGCCGGCACCGGTGCTGAAGGCGCTGCCGGGGATGACCGATCAAATGCTTACGACGATCCTGGGCCTCCGTTCACAGGGCCAGCGGATTACGTCGGTCGCCGAAGTGATGGGCGCTGCGAACCGCGGGCGGCGGTTGACGCCCGCGCAGCAGGCCCAGCAAGCGCAGGCCACGCAAACTTTCTCAACCCGCGCTGCAATCATATCCAACGAAGTGCTGTTCACCGTCGTCTCACGCTCCGGCACGCAATCGCAGCCGACCGAGCTGCAAGCGATCGTGTCGCGCGCAAACGGAAACGTCTCCATCTCATGGCAACAGTGGTAAATGTTTTGAGGCCCGTCCCCGCCGCCGGCGGGAAACAGATCACGGTCGGCGCCGCGCTTTCGGCGACGGAACTGTGCATCGTGCAGCGCGCAGGTTCTGGCGGCCGGGCGGGCGTGTGGCGCATGCCGCTGCAAGCGCTCAACGGCGACGGCTCCGGATGGCCCGCGCTCACGAGCGCGCTGAACGAACTTTCGCGCGCGCTCGGAGTAAACGGCGGGCGCCTCGACGTCGCGCTGATGCCGCCGCTCACCGAAATCCGCCGGCTTGATTTGCCGCCGATGGGTGACAGCGAACTTCGGTTGCTGCTCTCCCGAAATGCGGCGCGCTACTTTGTGGGCGCGCGCTCCGCGCAGCTGATCGGAACTACGATGGCACCGCAGCAGCAATCCGGCCCGGCGGGCGGCGTGATCGCGGCCGCCGTGCCGCTCCGGCTTGTGGCGGCGCTGCACATTGCGGCGCGCGAGGCCGGCTGGACGGTAGACGCGGTGTCGCCGGCCGAGGGGGCGTGGTGCTCCGCTGCGTCGGCGCTCTGGCCCGCTACGGCGCGCCACGCGTCTCATCTGCTGGTATGCAGCGAAGATCGCACAGAGCTGCTGCAGCTGGAGCAAGGCAAACTTTCGGCCGTGCGTCGGTTTCGCGCGGGCGCGGCCGATGCAGCGCTGGTGGCTGACGCGATCGGACCAGCGTCTGCTTCGCAAAAAGCGCCGGGGCTCGCGCGCATCACCGCGGTCGGCGCGGGCGCGCAGAGAAAAGAGCTGGCGCGCGCGTTGGCGTCAGCGGGGCTGACGGTCTCATCAGCGCCTGCGGAATGGGCCGAGCGCGCGGATCATGCGGATCTGCTCGCGGCGGAGTTCGCCGGACCGAACGCGGCGCCGTTGCTGCGCAGCGAGGCGACGCTTGCATCGCGGCGCGAACAGGCTTCACGCGTGATCAAGCAGATGGCGGCCGCGTCGGTCGTACTCCTGTTGCTCGCTGGCGGATTTACGCTCTGGGGTGCAAAGCGACAACTCCACTCAGTGCAGGCGGAGCGCGCCGCGATCAAGCCGCTGATATCGGCCACGCTGGTCGGCAGGACTTCGGTCGAGACCGCGTTTCGGCAGCTCTCGTCACTCGCCGCGGCGCAGCGCTCGGCTGTCCATTGGTCGGCGATTGTCGCAGGCGTGAGCACGCATCTCGACGATCACGCGTATCTCACGTCGATGCGCGGGCGCGATGACTCGCTCCTGGTTGAGGGGATCGCGGTTCGCGCGTCGAAGGCGTTCGACTCGTTCGCGGGCATGCCCGGACTGTCCGGGGTGCACGCCGCAGCGCCCGTCCGCCGGGAATCGCCGCAGGGTGCTGCCGCGGTTGAACGCTTTACGATTGCGGCGAAGGTGTCGCCATGAAACTCTCGACGATGTCGCCGGCGGATCGTCGCGCCCTCACACTCGGCGCGATCGTATTGGTGCCGTCGCTCTTTTTCGTATTTGCGGTGAAACCGTTTCACGCGGCGCTCGTCGACGTTCAGCAGCAGCTCGCAACCGAGAGCGATGCGTTTGCGCGGGAGCGCGCGGCGGTTTCTGCGGCGAAACGAAATCCGCAGATGCAGCACGTTGCCGATTCAGCGATGCAAGCCATGTCGCCGCGGCTGTTCGCCGGCAGAGATGATGTGATGGCGAGCGCCGAGGTCGCGTCGTATCTCGGCGAAGTTGCGCGATCGACTCATGTGTGGCTGCAGGATGCGTCGACGCGGCCGGCCACCGCGCTCGACGGCGGCGTGCGAGCGCTGCATGTGGAGCTCCGCGGCGAGTCTGACTTGCGCGGGATCCTCGAGTTCGTGAAATCACTCGAGAACGGTTCGAAATTTATTCGCGTGCAGCGGCTCGATATCTCAACGCAGCCCGGCCGGTCGGATCAGCCGGGAACGGAGACGCTCGCGCTGTCGGCTTCGATTGTCGGATACGCGATTCCCGATCAGCCGGCGCCGGCGACCGCGGCTGCATCGCAGAAGGGGGCGCCGTGAGCGATCGCGAGTGGGCTTCGAGCAATGCCGGTCGCGCCGCGATAGCCGCATTGGCCGCGTCTATTGTGATCGCGCTGTGGTCGCTCGTGCATGCGATTCGCATCGCGCCG
Source organism: uncultured Gemmatimonadota bacterium (assembly GCA_903910555.1). GTDB lineage: Bacteria > Gemmatimonadota > Gemmatimonadetes > Gemmatimonadales > Gemmatimonadaceae > Fen-1231. The sequence goes on from CAIVZZ010000015.1 coordinate 356,008, forward strand.
ATTCCAGAAATTGCGGCGCCGCAGTTTGCGGCCAGCGGCGCGCTGACGGTCAGCACCGCGGCAGCGACGGTCGACGTCGGCGCGGCCGTCGAGACAGATCCGTTTGCTGCGGACAGATCGGCACCGGCGAATCGGTACCGCGCGCCGGGCGAAGAGAGTGACGACGCGACGCCGAAAGCTCCGCCCGTCGAGCCCGTCGTGCTGGGCACAGCGGTCTCGGATCCGTCGCACGGATTCGCGACCGTGCAACTCGCAGACAGTCACGCGACGATCATGCATGTCGGCGACAAGATCGGCGAATACACAGTGAAATCCATCGAGCGCGGGCACGTCGTGTTCACGACGCCGTCCGGCAAAAAACTCGACATACCAGAGCTCAAGCCATGAAACCGACCTCCCTGAGAGTCCTTTGCGTCGCCGTCCTCGCGTGCGCCGTCACTTCGTCACTCGGCGCGCAACGCGGCGGGAGGCGCGCGCAACAGACGGCTGTCGATACGACACCCGCGGCCAAGGGCAAAATTGACACGAGCCTCGTGCGCAAAACGCCCGAAGGCTTCGTGCTCGATTTTCAAGAGCAGGAGCTGCGGGTCGTGCTCAGCGCGATTGCAGAGGCGGGCGGACTGAATGTGACCTTCGCGAATCTGCCGGCAACGAAAGTCACGCTGCGCATGGGCCAGCAGGTGACGAAGGCCGAAGCGCTCGACGTGCTGCGCGGTGTATCCGAGGTGAACGGCCTGAAGGTGACCGAGGGGCCATCGCTAATCCGGATCGAGGGAACGCGTCCTGTCACCGCCCAGCAGGCGCAGCAGCAATTCCAGCAGCAAGCTCAGCTCAAACTATTTACCTATCGACTGAAGCACGCGAGCGCGGTCACGCTCGCGCCAGTCTTGATGAGCCTGCTCACCGGCACGGGCGGCGGTGCCGTGCAGGGCGGACAGGGTGCGAACGTCTTTGGTAACGGCGTGGTCGGCGTTCCGGGAGCGGGCGGTGCTGGTGGCGGTGGGCGCGGCGGCGCAGCGAACGGTGCCGGCGGTGGACGCGGTGGCGCGGCTGGCGGTGGCGGCGCGGGCGGCGGCGGCGGTGGCTTCAACATCAACGTCCCGGGCGCAGCGGGCGGCGCTGCGAACGTCGGAATCGCGCAGGCGCTGCAACAGGCCTTTGGCGGGGGTGCCGCGTTGACTGCGGCAGCGTCGCAGATGCGAATTGTCGCGGAAGATGCGACCAACTCGCTGATCGTGAGAGCGACCGATGCGGACTGGGCGCTCGTGCAGCAGGTGCTCGGGTCGGTCGATCTCCGTCCGCTTCAGGTTCTCATTGAAGTGCGGATCATTCAGGTTCAGCGCACGCATGACCTGAGCCTCGGCATCTCGGGGCGGTACGCGCAGCAGAATCGCAGTGGCGGCACCGATACCACGATTTCGTTCCCCTCGGCGGCCGGCGCGAGCGATATCGTCGCGCTGCTCACCGGCGGCAAAGGCTCGGTGAATTATTCCATCGCACTCAACGCGCTGCAGTCGCGCGGCGATGTGAAGGTGCTCTCGCTCCCGGTGATCATCGCACAGAACAACAAGCAGGCGATTTTGAACGTCGGCCAGAATGTGCCGTTCATTCAGGTTTCGCAGTCAGCGGCGATCGTCGGAACGGGGCTCGTGCAGACGATTCAATATCAGTCGGTCGGCACGACGCTCACGATCACACCGATCATCAATCCTGACGGCTATGTGAACCTCACGGTGAGCCAGACAGACGACAACGCGACGAACGACGTGCAGTTCAATGCGCCGATCATCTCGCAGCGTCAGGCGTCGACGCAGGTGTTCATCAAGGACGGCCAGACGACGGTGATCGGCGGCCTGACGGACAACACGACGAGCACGACGGTTTCCGGCATTCCGATTCTGAGCAAGATTCCGTGGATCGGCGGATTGCTGTTCGGGAACACGCAGAAAACCGTCACGGCTGACGAGCTGTATTTGTTCCTGACGCCGCACGTGGTCTCGAGCGATGAAGACATCGACAGACTGCGCGAGGCAACAAAGAATCAGAGCTCGCTGCTCGAAGACGAGAACATCGGCGCGCGCATCGTGCCGCACGGCGACACGATCCAGATCGGCGATCCTATCAAGAAGCCGGCTGTGAAGCCGGATTCGACGGCGAAGAAGCGTCCGGAAGGCACGCGCTAATGACTGCGGTGAATCACGTGGCGTCTAACGGCAACTCTGCAAACGGCGAGCACGACGAGCATGTGGCGTCGGAGTTGCTCGAGGTCGAGCGGCTCACGGGCGCGCTGACCGCCGAGTGGCTGGAGCAGTACGCGGTGTTGCCGCTGAAGCTGACCGGCGACGCCGTTGTTGTCGGTACATGGAGCGACAAGATCGAGCCGCTCGCGCTGGATGATTTGCGCCTCACGTTTGGTGTGCCGGTGAAGCTCGAGAAATTCAGCGAGCATGATTTGCGGGGTGCGATTCGTCGCGTGTATGCGCCGGAAGCCACGACCGCTGAAGGATTAATCGCCGGGCTGAGTGGCGGGGAGACTCGCGGCGCGAACGCAGATGAGATTCCGCTCGACGATCTCATGCACCTCGCGAACGAGGCGCCGGTCGTGCGGCTCGTCAATCTGCTCTTGATAGAAGGGCTCGAGGCGCGTGCATCTGACGTCCATCTCGAGGGCTACGCCGATGGACTCCGGGTGCGCTATCGCGTCGACGGTGTGCTGCAGGCGGCGCCATCGCCGCCGCCGCATCTCACCGCGGCGATTGTGAGCCGCATCAAGATCATGGCGGAGCTGGACATCGCCGAACGGCGCCTGCCGCAGGACGGACGCATCCGCCTGCGTCTGCAGAACCGTCAGGTGGACGTGCGCGTGTCGACTGTGCCGACGCTGCGCGGCGAGAGTGTCGTGCTGCGTCTGCTGGACAAAGAGAAGGGGCGCATCACGCTTCCCGAGCTCGGCATGGCGGGTGATACGCTCGAGCTGTTCCGTGAGGTGATCTCGCGGCCGCACGGAATTGTGCTCTCGACAGGTCCAACGGGCAGCGGCAAGACGACCACGCTCTACGCGGCGCTCGAGATGCTGCGGACGGGAAAAGAAAAAATCCTGACCGTTGAAGATCCGGTCGAGTACGAACTCCCCGGCGTGCCGCAGGTGCCTGTGAACGAAAAAGTCGGCGTGTCGTTTGCAAGCGCGCTGCGTGCCCTGCTCCGCCAGGATCCGGACGTGATTCTCGTCGGTGAAATTCGCGATCCTGAAACAGCACAGATCGCGATTCAGGCGGCGCTGACGGGTCACTTGGTGCTTTCGACACTGCACACGAACGACGCGCCGAGTGCGTTGACGAGATTGCTCGATCTGGATGTTGCGGCGTATCTCGTGGCCAGCACCGTTGACGCGGTTCTCGCGCAGCGACTTGTGCGCGTGATTTGTCCGCACTGCAAAGAAGAGACAGTTCCCGACAAGGCCGCCGAACGCAGGCTCAATATCAGCGCACTTGGCCTCACGAAGGTCTGGAAAGGTCGCGGCTGCGATCAGTGCCGCGAGACCGGGTATCGCGGCCGTACGGGCGTGTATGAGCTGCTGGTGATGGACAACGAGCTGCGGGTGGAGGTTCAGCAGCGGCGCGGGTCAGAGGAACTGCGCACGATGGCGATAGCGAAGGGGATGCGCACGCTGCAGGACGACGGACTGCGGCTGGTGCGCGAGGGGATCACGACGCTCGACGAAGTGCTCAGAGTGGCGCGGGCTTAGGCAAGCTCAAAGTTCAGGCTTCCGGCTCGCAGGCTCCCCGCTTGGATGTGTCACAGCTCAAGTTCAAAGCTGCTGAAAGCTGGAGCTCTGACACGGCCAAGCATTGAGCATGCAAGCTTCAAGCTTGAACTATGAGCTTTTGAAGACACCTCCCTCTTTGCCCGTACGATAGTCAGATTTGTACCATGACTGACTGGCGAAAAATCGCGTACAACGCGCTCGTTTCCCGCGCGCTGGACGATGTTGAAGAAGAGACCAACCGGAACCGTAATTCCGTCCCGAGAGAGCATCTCGTGCTCTATCAGTTTTCGGCGCGCGGCCATGATGTGGCGCAGTCGATTCTCGGTTCGTTCATCAATGGACCGCACGACGCAGCGGGCGCGTACTACAGATCGCGCCCGCTTTTGCTTGCCGTCGGCCTATCGATCGAAGACGCGCTCGCCAGCCCGCTCGGCCGCACCGGCGGATTCAGCGACGGCCGCGATATCGGCGTGGTGTGCAACCTGCCCGGCGTTAGCGCTCCGACCGTTTTGCCAATGTCCGGCGACGTCGGCTCGCAGTACACGCCGGCGGCGGGCTGGGCGCAGTCGATCATCTATCATCGCGACACGCTCAAGGACGCAACGCATAAAGGCGCAATGGCCGTGGCGCTCGGCGGTGACGCATCGGTTGCAACGAGCGGCTTCTGGTCCGCGCTCACGATGGCGACCACGCTGAAACTCCCGATGCTCTTTTACATCGAAGACAACGGGCTCGGAATTTCGGTGAAGGGCGACATGCAAACGCCAGGCTCCGACATCGCGAAGAATCTCGCGAGTTTCGGAAATTTGTTTTTGCGCAACGGCGACGGCACCAATCCCGCCGAGAGCGAGAAGCTGCTCGGCGAAGTTGTGAAGCATGTGCGCAGCGGCGCAGGCCCCGCGCTGATCAGGCTCACCGTGCCGCGGCTTTCGAGCCATAGCGGCCCGGACAATCAGAAAGGGTATCGCACCGACGCGGAGATCGCGGCAGACGCCGCTCGTGACCCGTTGCCGAAACTTCGCGCGCACCTCGTGCCGGGAATTATTTCGGAAAAGGACTGGAAGGCGCTCGAAGGCGAAGTCGCGCGTGATGTGGGCGTCGCGCTCCAGGGCGCTCGCGCGCGCCCTGCTCCGACTGCGGAAAAGATCAAGCGATTTGTGTATGCGGAGAGTCCGGAAGCCGGCGACACGACCGCAATGGGCGGCCTGAGCGCGAAAGAGATCGCCGCACTCGGCGGCACCGAGACGGCGACCGAAGAAGGCGAAATGCTTCGCTTTGCAGACGCCGTGCGTCGCGCGCTGCGCACTGAGCTCGAGCGAAACCCAAAGGTTGTCGTGTTCGGCGAAGATGTGGGCGTAAAGGGCGGCGTACATCTCGTGACTGAAGGACTTCAGAAAAAATTCGGCCGCGAGCGCGTGTTCGACACTTCGCTTTCCGAGGAAGGAATTATTGGACGCGCGGTTGGCATGGCGATCGGCGGCTTGATGCCCGTCACGGAGATTCAGTTTCGCAAATACGCCGATCCAGCCACCGAGCAGCTGAACAACTGCGGCACGATGCGCTGGCGCACGGCCAATCGCTTCGCCGCGCCGATCGTGGTGCGCATGCCGGGCGGATTCGGGAAAGATGTTGGCGATCCGTGGCACTCGCTGAGCGCGGAAGTGATTTTCGCGCACGCGATCGGCTGGCAGGTCGCGATGCCGTCGAACTCGGCGGACGCCGTTGGTCTGTTGCGCGCGGCAATGCGCAGTTCGAATCCTTCGATCTTCTTCGAGCACCGCTCGTTGCTGATGACGAGCGATGGCAGCGCGCGCTATCCGGGCGATGACTTCATTGTGCCGTTCGGCAAAGCAAAGACGCTGCGCGAGGGAAACGAGATCACCGTGGTAACCTGGGGCGCGATGGTGCATCGCTGTGTGCCGGCGGCGGAGCAGTTTGGCGACAAAGTGGAACTGATCGACCTGCGCACGATCGCGCCGTGGGATAGGAACGCGGTGCTCGAGTCAGTGATGAAGACGGGGCGCGTGTTGATTGTGCACGAGGACACACTCACGGCCGGATTCGGCGCGGAGATCGCGGCGACAATTGCGCGGGAGACGTTCTGGAGTCTGGATGCACCGGTGGATCGGCTGGCGGTTGAGGATGTGCCGATGCCGTATCACGAGAATCTCTTGAGCGCCGTGCTGCCGAATGTGACGACGATTGTGGAGCGGATTGACGCGTTGCTGAGCGTCTAGACTGCAGGCAGGGCGGAGAAACCCGCGGGGCCTGCGCTAAAACGCCTTGAACTCATCAAACGGCTCCCGGCACGCATTGCAAACATGAATCGCCTTGCATGCGGTTGAGCCGAACTCAGATCTGAGTTCGGTGTTGCTTGACCCGCAGTGCGGACACACCACCGCCGCGCGTCGCCGCGTCAGCATCACCAGCCCGCCCTGCTCCGCCGGCCCCGGCGGCGCGATACCATAGCGGCGCAGTTTCTCACGCGCCTCGGCGCCGATCCAATCAGTCGTCCACGCGGGCGCATGCACGGTATCGAGCACGACGTCGGTGATTCCTTCAGCCGTCAGCGCCGCGCGAATATCCTGCTCGATCTCGCGCATCGCGGGGCATCCCGAATACGTCGGGGTGATCGTGATCGACACGCGCGCGCCGTCGACTGCCACGTTCCGCACGATCCCCAACTCCACGACGCTCACCACCGGAACCTCGGGGTCTTTCACCGACTCGAGGATCTCAAGCACCCGCTCGCGCGTCGGTGCCGGGTTCGCTACCACTTCGCTCCAGGATGCGACCGCGCAACGATCTGCATTTCTGCGAGCATGTGGCCGAGTGATTCCGTGTGACGTCCGCGACGTCCGCCGCTCGACGTGGCTCCAGCCGGCGGCACGGCAAGCGTCGCGCGTCCGACAACATCGAACACGGTCTGCTGCCAGCGCGATTGAATCGCCGCGAGATCAACAACGATTCCCTGCGCGTGAACGGCGGCATCGACGGCGTCCGACTCAAACAGCTCGCCCGTAAAACGCCACAGATGATTCAGCGCCTTTTGTGCACGCGCGTGACTCTCCTCGGTGCCATCGCCCATCCGCAGCATCCAATCGCTGCTATGCCGCAGATGATAGCGGTCTTCCTTCAGCGCCTTCGCCGCGATTCCCGCGAGCGGCGCGAAGGTGCACGTCGCGAGTGCATCCCACTGGAGCACGCTGAACGCATCAAAGAGAAACTGGCGCACCATCGTGAACGCGAAATCGCCTTTCGGCAGTTCCAGCATTTGCGCGTTGCGAAACTCGGGCTCACTCCTGAAGTACGCGAGCGCGTCTTCATCACGCCCTGCGCCTTCGGTCTCGCCGGCGAGTTTCAGCAGCGCTGATCCCTGCCCCACGAGATCGAGCGCGATGTTCGCCATCGCGATGTCTTCCTCGAGGATCGGACCGTGCCCGCACCACTCGCTCATGCGGTGGCCGAGCACGAGGCGGTCGTCACCGAGCCTGAGGAGATATTCGAAAAGCGGGTTGGCGATAATTTCTTCGCGCTTCCCCGCAACCGACGGCGCTGTCAAAAGACGCGCACTCCGCGCGGCACTTTATAAAACTGCGGGTGACGATACGCTTTGTCGTTGCCGGGATCGAAGAACGGACCGGCGTCGCCCGGCGCAGAAGCGATGATCGCGTCCGACGCCACAACCCAGAGCGACACCGCCTCGCCGCGCCGCGCATACACGTCACGGGCGTTCTGCATTGCCTGTTCAGCGTCGGCCGCGTGCACACTTCCCGCGTGCTCGTGCGGCTCACCATGACCCGGCTGCGTGAACACTTCCCACAGAGGGAGCTGACTATCCGCCATTACGCCGCCTCGGTTGATCGCGCCGCGTTTTTCTCCGCGTACGCTGCAGACGCTTCACGCACCCACTGCCCTTCGTCATGCGCCTTCCGGCGCGCCGCAATCCGATCCTGATTGCACGGGCCGTTTCCCTTGATCACTTCAAAAAACTCGTCCCAATCGATCGCGCCGAACTTCCAGTCTTCCGATGCCTCGTCGTACTTGAGATCCGGATCCGGAAACGTCAGACCAACCGCCTGCGCTTGCGGCACGGTGAGGTTCACGAAGCGCTGACGCAGCTCATCGTTCGTCTTCCGTTTCACGCGCCACTTCAGCAGCTCCGCGGAGTTCGGCGAATCCTTATCGCTCGGCCCGAACATCATCAGCGACGGCCACCACCAGCGGTTCAGCGCGTCCTGCACCATCGCCTTCTGCGCGGGCGTACCGGTCGCGAGCGTCGCGACAATCTCATAGCCCTGCCGCTTGTGGAAATTCTCCTCTTTGCAAATGCGAATCATCGCGCGCGCGTACGGCCCGTACGATGCCTTCGCTAGCACGGTCTGATTCACGATCGCCGCGCCATCCACGAGCCAGCCGATGCAACCGATATCGGCCCAGGTGAGCGTCGGGTAATTGAAAATGCTCGAATATTTCGCCGTGCCGTCGAGCAGCTGCTCCACCAGCGTCTGACGATCGGTCCCCAGCGTCTCGGTGCCGCAATAGATGTACAGACCGTGGCCGGCTTCATCCTGCACCTTGGCGATCAGGCACATCTTCCGCCGCAAACTCGGCGCGCGCGTGATCCAGTTTCCCTCGGGCAGCATTCCCACGATTTCCGAATGGGCATGCTGCGACATCATGCGCGTGAGCTGGCGCCGATAACGATCCGGCATCCAGTCTTTCGGCTCGATCGATTCGCCTGCGGCAATGCGCGCTTCAAACGCGGCGACGAGCGCCGGATCGTCTGTGGCGGCGGCTTTGGATGGTTTCTGCTCCATGAGTAAATCTATATAAAGCTCCACCGTATTGGACAATCAGACGGAGCGCTATCTTTCCCTGATGACGACTCCACCCAATGCGCCCAACGCGGCTGATGGCCGCGTCTCTGTCGATATAACCGACGGCATCGCGACCGTGAGCTTCCACCACCCCAAAGGGAACTCGCTGCCGGGGTCGCTGCTCGCCGGACTCGCCCGCGAAATCACCGCGCTCGGCACGAACCGCGATGCCCGAGTGATCGTGCTGCGCAGCGAAGGCACCGGCCCATTCTGTGCAGGTGCATCGTTTGACGAACTCGTCGCGATATCAACACCGGCCGCCGGCAAGCAGTTCTTCAGCGGCTTTTCGAACGTGATTCTCGCGATGATTCGCGTGCCGCAGTTCGTGCTCGTGCGCGTTCAGGGAAAGGCCGCAGGTGGCGCGGTCGGCCTCGTTGCCGCGTCGGATTACAGTTTCGCCGTGAAATCAGCGACTGCACGGTTGAGCGAACTTGCGATCGGAATCGGGCCATTTGTAGTCGGCCCCTGCATCGAGAAGAAAATCGGCCTCGCGGCATTCAGCGCGATGGCCGTCGACGCCGACTGGCACGACGCCGAGTGGTGCGAGCGGCACGGGCTGTATTCGCAGATTTTCGAAGATGTCAACGCGATGGACGCTGCCGTTGCGTCGCGCGCTCAGACACTCGCTGCGTCGAATCCCGAGGCTATGGCCACGCTCAAGAAAAACTTCTGGGCCGGCACGGAACACTGGGACCAATTGCTGAACGAGCGCGCCGCAATGAGCGGCACGCTCGTTCTGTCAGACTTTACGCGAAACGCGATCGCGAAATTTAAGGCGAAGTAGGCCGGACCGAAGCCGCAGCGGCCGCACTGGCGTTCACGGTCAGCGTGATTGAGTTCGTCGAACCGGAAGCGGTGATAAGAAGTGTCTGCGTTCCGGTGTTTGGTCCCAGCGTCCAGTTCACTACCGCGTGACCAGACGCGTCAGTCGCGACTGTCGGCGAACTGACCGACCCCGAGCCGGGCGCGAACGAAATCTGAATCCCTGACTGCGGTACGCCGCCATTCTGCGCGAGGACGGTAATGCCGGTAACCCCGGTGCCGTGCTGCTGCTGAATCGCGTTGTTGCTGAGCAGCGTCAGATTGAGGCCCGGACCTGTGGTGCCGCCGGTGGTTCCAGTTCCCGTCGCCGTAACGCCGAGCTGGGCGGGAGAGTTGGGGATCCCCATGTTCAATCCCTGGACGCCGACGACGCTGCCAAGCGTCCACGTCGTCGAAGCGACGCCGCTGGAATTCGTAACAGCGCTCGTCGGGCTCGCGATTCCTGATCCCTGCGCCTGGAACGTGATCGTCGCGCCACCGACCGGGAGCCCGTCAGCCGCGATGGCCTTCACTACAATGGGATTAGGGAGAGCCTTACCGATCGGCCCGCTTTGTCCGCCGCCCGAAACGAGGACGAGTGACTGTGGCGGGAGCGAGACGTTCACCGTCACCGCATCTGTCGGCCTCACAGCGCCGGCGGCGGTGACCGTGATCGTCGTCGAGCCGCGTTTCCCCTGCGCGAACACCGTGCCCAACTGTCCATCGACCGATGCGATGGTCTGATCGGCAGACGACCATTGATAGAGCGCTTTCGGGAGCGCGTTGCCTGACGCGTCGTAGGCCTGCGCCGTGAACTGCCCCGAGCCCAATGTGCTGTTCGCAACGAGATTGATCGTGCGCGGTGATGCGACGACGCGTACTGCGTTCGCGCCAGGTCCGACGTAGTTCGCCTGTAGGTGAGCCTCACCCGATTTCGTGGACGCCTTACTCGCTCTAAGTTCGGAGCGGAGGTGGCACATGAAATCGAAAGGGAAAGCCGGACCAGCTGGGCGGCGTGAGCGCCGCGAGTTCAGTGCGGAGTTCAAAGCAGAAGCGGTC
>CAIVZZ010000016.1 GCA_903910555.1 uncultured Gemmatimonadota bacterium
GATTTGGCGAAGAGCGACGCTCCTCTCGCATCGCTCTTCGCCAAATCGCCCCTCGGTCTTCGCCCGTCCCTGTAGTTATTTGAACAACGCCGCCGACTTGGAAACGACCTGCCCGACTCCCCACGCCGCCGGAATGAGCACCACCACCCAAGCGAGCGCGACTTTGATTTTCTCAGACATTGGAGGAACCCCCCTTCCAGTGATGTGAAGCATCAACCGGCTTCACCAGAAAGTTCGCGATGAATCCAACCACGAGCAGTCCGGCCATCAAGTACATCGTCACCGAATACGCGTTCGCCTTTGCGACGCCGTTTGCGATCTGGTATTCGCGGATGTAGTTCACCAGCACCGGACCTGCGACTCCAGCGACCGACCACGCAGTGAGCAGCCGTCCGTGAATCGCGCCGACATGCATCACGCCGAAGAGATCGCGGAGATACGCGGGGATTGTCGCGAACCCTCCGCCGTACATCGAGAGAATCACTGCGTAGAACGCGACGAAATACGTCACGCTTCCCATCCGGCCGGTCGTCGGAATCAGCGCATACAGCGCGGCACCGAGCACGAAGAAAATCATGTACGTCGTGCGACGGCCGATGATATCCGAGCACGAACTCCACACAAAACGGCCGATCATATTCGCCAGACTGAGCAGTCCCACAAAGCCCGCCGCGGCGGCCGCGCCGATCACGCCGGGAAACATTTCTTGAATCATCGGTGATGCCTGGCCGAGCACGCCGATACCAGCGGTCACGTTGAGGCAGAGCACGGCCCAGAGCAGCCAGAACTGTCTTGTCTTGATTGCTTCGTCTACATGCACGTCCGGCGCAGGTGCGGCATGCGCCGCTCCCGATTTCGCAGTGACCGCGGCTTGTGTCCACCCCTCCGGCTTCCACCCCGGCGCAGGCAGCCGCACGGTGAAGACGCCGAACATCATGAACACGAAATACACCGCACCCATCGCCATGAACGTTTCTGCGACGCCGAGCGATGTCGGCGTCTTGAAGTGCGCCATTAGTGCGACGGCGAGCGGCGACCCGATCATCGCGCCACCACCGAATCCCATAATCGCGAGTCCCGTCGCCATGCCGGGCCGGTCGGGAAACCATTTAATCAGCGTAGATACCGGCGAGATGTAGCCGAGCCCGAGTCCGATGCCGCCGATCACGCCGTAGCCGAGATAGATGATCCAGATCTGATGGGTTTGCACGCCGAGTGCGGCGACGAAAAATCCGCCGGCAAAACAAAGCGCCGAGCAAAACATCGCTTTGCGCGGGCCGACTTCTTCCAACCAGCAGCCGAATGTGAACGCGGAGAGGCCGAGAACGACGATCGCCGTTGAGAAAATCCAGCCGATGGTTGTGAGCTTCCAGTCAGTCGGCGCGGGTTTGTCGATGCCGACGAGAGTCGAGAGCGGAAGATTGAAGACGCTGAAGGCGTAGGCTTGGCCGATCGCCAGGTGGATTGCGAGGGCGGCGGGCGGGACGCGCCAGCGGCTGAAACCGGCGGGGGCGATGGAATGCTCTCGATCCAAAAACATTTCAATCCGGGATTCGGGGTTGGGATGCGAGATGCGGGAACGTGCGATCCGGAATGCGGTTAACGAGAGTATGGAGGGACTCTTTCAGCGCGGCCAGTAACGGGCGTGTAAATGGCGTGTAACAGAATCGGCCACCATTCTTATCATATGAAACGAGCCATTCTGATTCTGCTCGCGCCGTTGTTGCTCGGCGCGCAGTCGCCGCGTACGAAGATCGTGATGCTGGGGACGGGCACGCCGATCCCGGATCCGGATCGGATGGGGCCGTCGGTCGCGGTGATCGTCGACAGTGTGCCGTACATCTTCGATGCGGGGACGGGAATCGTGCGGCGTACTGTTGCCGCGACGCGCGCGGGAGTTGGCGGACTTGAACTCGCGTCGCTCCAGCGAGTTTTTCTCACGCACCTCCACTCGGATCACACGCTCGGCCTCGCCGATCTCATTTTCACGCCCTGGATTCAGGGACGCGCTGTACCGCTTGAGGTATACGGTCCGCCCGGCACACAGCGCCTCGTGAACGGAATTATCGACGGCAACGACGATGACATCCGTGAACGTCTCGCTTCGTCCGGCGGACCGGCGGCGACCGGGTGGAAGCCGAACGTTCATGAGATCGAGACTGGAATTGTGTACAAAGACTCGCGGGTGACGATTCGCGCCTTTGCCGTTCCGCACAGCGCATGGAAATACGCCTTTGGGTATCGCATCGAAACGCCGGACCGCACGATCGTCATCAGTGGCGACACGCGGCCGAGTCCGGCAATCGCGGCCGCGTGCAACGGCTGTGACGTGTTGATCCACGAAGTGTATTCCGACTCCGGTTTCGCCACGTTGAAGCCGATTCGTCAGACGTACCACGCGCAGGCTCACACATCGGCAAAGCAACTCGGGACAATCGCGACGACGGCGAACGCTAAGACGTTGATTCTCACGCATCTGCTTTTCTTTGGTGCATCTGAAGCCCGCTTGCTCGCGGAGGTTCACTCGACGTTCAACGGCACCGTCGTGCTGCCGCGCGACTTGCAAGTGTTCTGAGCAGTGCGCGGCGCTACCGCAGTTACGAGCGACCCGGCATCTTGAGCGTTATGTCATCTCTCCGGCGCCGGATCGCGATCGCCTCGGCGCTGATTGGCGCTGGATTCGTCGCGTCATGCGCATCCTCCGGCGCGCACGGATCGGATTCGAATGCGACCCCGGCTATGGACGACGCCGAGGATAGCGTCGAGCGGCCGCTTCCGGTCACGGATGGTGCGGATCGCGGAATTACGTTCGCCGGAATCCCGTGGGGCACGCCTGTGGAATCGGTTGCGCGCGCGCTCGCGAAGCTCGGCTACTCGCGCATCACCAAGACCGCCGACGGCGATCTCGAATTTCAGGGCGCCGCGCTGCTCGGCCACCCGACGGTCGGCCACGCTGGCATCGCAAAAGGTGTGCTCGCGAAAGTCAGCATCGAGCTCATCGTCGATTCCACCGGCACTCGCAGCGCGTACAAAACGCTCCGCGACGCGTTGATCAAAGAGAGCGGTCCGCCGGACGATACGATCGAGACGCCAGAAGCGACGAACGATTCACTGCGGAGCGGCGGCGCATCGCTCTTTCTCGTCTGGGGTGGCGCGCGCCACAAGAGTCAGTCGACGATGACACTCGAAGTCACGCCGGAGCTGACGGTCGCGATCGAGTACGAGTGGGCGATGTGGGCGGTCGAGGTCGACCGCAGGCGGCGCGGCGCGAAATAAAAAACCTCCAGAGACGCTCTGGAGGTTTTTCTTGCTGCGGTTGTATGCTACGGCTTCTTGGCGGGTTTCTTCACCGGCGGATGATGCGATTTCGCATTGCCGCCTTTTTTAGTGCCGGGCTTTTTCTTCCCGAAGTGTCCGCGCTTCCATTTGTTCTGCGCCTTCGACTCGGCGCTCTGCTGCCAGTCGTGGCCTGAGGTTGTCGGTGCAACAGCGGCGCTGCTCTGCGCCTGCAGATTGTCGCCGACAAAGCTGTGTGGCGCGGATGGTCCCTGCGCGAACGCTGGTCGCGCTGCGAGCGCGAGAGTCAAAGCCAGCGAGCCAGCGAGGAGCTTGCGCATAGCTCAACAATCGGCTTTTTCGGAGTGAAAGTCAAGGATTTTGTAGTTGGTTCGCCACTGGCGTTGACTGCGCTATCCAGATATTCATTCGGAGACAGCCGCCAGGGGTACCCCTTTACCGGGGTTGAGAAACACTCTTGGAACCTGACCCGGTTGAAACCGGCGTAGGGAGTGCGGCGTGTCGCGCAGCTCCTTTCTGCACCATTGCGCGCCACCCGCTTGTTCGGGAGGCGCGTTTTTTATTGCGCCACACGAACAGGCGCACTCCGGATCGTCACCACCTCTCCCTTTTGGAGCGACCCGGCAATGCCAGTTCTTCGTCTCATCCGCAGCACAGTAACGAGTGCACTCCTCGCGCTCACCATCACCAGCGTCGCGCGCGCTCAAAAGCCGGCGACTCCCGACTCGGCAAAAAAATCTGCCGACTCACTCGAGACAGTCGTCGTGAAAGCCGTCCGCGCGACGCTCTCCACTCCCGCCGCGCAATCGACGATCACACGCGACGACATCACCAAGACATTCACCGGGCAGGACGCGCCCAACTATCTGAACACGATGCCGTCGATGACATCGTACTCCGACGCGGGCGGTTACTCAGGCTACAGCTACCTCCGGCTCCGCGGTCTCGATCAAACGCACATCAACATCACGCTCGACGGCGTGCCGCTGAACGATCCGGAAGATCAGGTCCTCTATTTTTCCAACGTCCCGGATTTCCTCAACAGCATTCAGACCGTGCAGGTCCAGCGCGGCGTCGGCTCGAGCACTTTCGGCACGACCTCGTATGCGGGCTCGATGAACTTTCAGTCGGTGCTGCTCGCGACCACGCCGCGCGGCGGCGACGTCGAGCTCACCGGCGGATCGTTCGGCACGATGAACGGCAGCGCGCAGTACGCCACCGGAATTTCTGAAAGCGGCTGGGCAGCATACGCGCGCATCAGCAAGCTGCATACGGACGGCTATCGCGAGCACTCGGGAAATGACTCGCAGTCCGCCTTCCTGAGTGGCGGCTGGTTCGGTGTTCGCGATGCGGTCAAACTCACGGGCTTTGACGGCGTCTCCGGAACACGCGAGGCATACGACGCGGCATCGGAAGCTGACCTCGCCGTCGATCGTCGTGTAAATCCGCTGAGCAACGCGGAAGGGGACCGCTTCCATCAGGAAATGGTCAGCCTCTCATACACACACGCGCTGCTGAACGGCGCGACGTTCACAACGACGGCGTATCGCAACTCTGCCGCCGGCGCGTTCGATGTGCTCGTCGATCCCACCGAGATGGACAACTTTTATCTCGCGCACGTCTGGTACGGACTGCTCTCTGCGTTCTCGATTCGCTCGGGTGATCTCTCGCTCGATTTCGGCGCGCACGTGAGCAACTACCATCGCATGCACGCGCTTGCGGTGCGCCCGGATTTCGTCGATCGCGAATACACGAACATCGGCTTCAAGGACGAACAGAGCGCATTCGCGAAGGCCGCGCTCGATCGCGGCGCGTTCCGCTTTTCCGTCGATCTGCAGTTTCGTGACGCGCAGTTTCGCTATCAGCCGGATCCCAACGCCGGGGTGAGTGGACAAGCAGTCAGTTGGCAGTTTCTGAATCCGAAGGCCGGCGTCACCTGGCACGAGCGCAACGCGCCCCTCACGCTCTACGCGTCCTTCGGCCGCACGAGCCGCGAGCCCGCGCGCAATGATCTTTTCGACGGCGCCGACGATCTGAACTCGAGTAACGCCGCGTCGATTCTCCCGAGCACGCAGGTCAAGCCGGAAACCGTGAACGACTACGAGGCCGGCGGAACATGGGCTCGTGGAGAGTTCTCGCTGAATGTCAATTTTTTCGCGATGGAGTTCCGCAACGAGATCGCTGCGATCGGTCAGCTGAGCCTTACGGGCAGTCCGCTGACCGAAAATGTTGCAGCGAGCTACCGTCGGGGAGTCGAGTTCGACGGCAGCTGGCGCCTGTCGGACCGTGTAAAAGCCACGTCAAACCTGAGCTTCATGAGCGCGCGGATTATAAATTACTTCGACGCGCCGAGCGGCAACAGCTACAACAACGTCGCGCCGCTGATGACCCCGCCGGTGATCGCGAACGAGCAGGTGGAGTTCCAGCTCGCGAGCGAACTGTCACTGATTGCGACAGGACGCTACGTCGATCAGATGCACCTCGCCAACGACGGCAACGATGCGCTGGTCGTGCCGTCGTCATGGCTGTTCAACGGCACGCTCGCCTGGAAAACCGGCAAAGCGGAGTTTCGCGTGCAAGTGAACAACATTTTGAACACGAATGCGTATGCGGGAGGGTACACGGACGGCGTGACACGATATTTCTTTCCTATTGCCACGCGGAACGTTTTGTTGACCACGCGGTTCTCATTCTAGGAACATTTCGAGCACACGCCCCCCATCCGCTATCGCAATGCCGCGACGTTTACTCGTAGGTGCTCTGTTGCTCGCTCCGTTGGCCGTTGCCACCGCGCGCGCGCAGGACGCAA
The DNA here is from genome assembly GCA_903910555.1 of uncultured Gemmatimonadota bacterium. Classification (GTDB taxonomy): domain Bacteria; phylum Gemmatimonadota; class Gemmatimonadetes; order Gemmatimonadales; family Gemmatimonadaceae; genus Fen-1231. Next base: position 6,107 of record CAIVZZ010000016.1, read on the forward strand.
TTGCAGCCCGCTACGCTGCAACGTCTCAGCGTATCGTCGCTGCGGCGCTCGCGGACAGCGGCGTGGCGTGGAATAAGCTCGCGCGCTTCACCGACTATTCTGGAAACCGCTTCACCGGTTCTGCGGCGCTCGAGCGCGGCATCGACTGGGTGCTGGCTGAAATGAAAAAAGACGGGCTCGACAACGTTCGCGGCGAGCCCGCGATGGTTCCGCACTGGGTGCGCGGCGCTGAATCTGCTACGCTTGTGCAGCCGCGTATCGCGAAGCTGCCGATGCTTGGGCTCGGCGGCAGCATCGGCACGCCGAAGGGCGGGATCACCGCCGAAGTCATGGTGGTGTCCACCTTTGACGAACTCACGAAGCGTGCGGCGGAAGCAAAGGGAAAGATTGTCCTGTTCGACGCGCCCTTTGTGTCATATGGGCAGACAGTTGCGTATCGGCGTGAAGGGGCGATTGCCGCCTCGAAGGCTGGCGCAGTCGCGAGTCTGATCCGTTCGGTCACGCCATATTCGATGCGCACGCCGCACACCGGTCAGATGGCGTATGACTCGGCAGTGAAGAAAATCCCGCATGCCGCAATCACCGTTGAAGACGCGATGATGATTCATCGCATGATCAATCGCGGCGAGAAAGTCGTCGTGCGGCTCGAGATGGACGCGCAGACACTGCCGGACGTGCCGAGCCGCAATGCGATTGGCGAGATCCGCGGAACGGAAAAGCCAGACGAAGTCGTGCTGCTGAGTGGCCACCTCGATTCGTGGGACGTTGGCAACGGCGCGATGGATGACGGCGGCGGTCTCGTCGTCGGCTGGGAAGCGCTCAATCTCATCAAGAAGCTTGGGCTCAAGCCGCGGCGCACGATTCGCGTGGTCGGCTGGACGAACGAAGAGACAATGGGGCGCGGCGGGCTCGCATATCGTGATGCGCACAAAGCCGACGCCGACAAACACGTGCTCGTGGTTGAGTCCGACGGCGGTGTGTTCGCACCGGAGAGCTTTGGATTCACCGGTTCGGATTCCGCGCGCGCGATCATGAAGCAGATCAGCACGCTGCTCAAGGGCGTCGGCCCGATCGCGATCGGCGCGAATGGCGGCGGCGCGGATATCGAGCCGATGATGGCGCTCGGCGTGCCGGCCGTCGGCCTCGAAGTGGATGGATCGAAGTACTTCTGGTTTCACCACACCGATGCTGACACGGTCGACAAACTCGATCCGATGGAAATGCAGCGATGTGTGGCCGCACTCGCCGTCCTCGCGTTTATCGTCGCGGACATGCCCGAGACACTTCCGCGAGCGAAGAGGTAGCATCGGTGGCTAGTCGCAGATCGGCACTGCAGTCGGAGATTGTCCAACGAAAGCCGTTTCGCTCCCCTGCGGAGGAAACGGCGCTCGGAGTTGTACGCACCGCATCACTGATGCGCCGCGCGATGACGAAGGCCGTCGCACCGTTTGGAATCACGCAGCCGCAGTACAACGTGCTGCGGATCCTGCGCGGGGCGGGGGCGGGCGGACTTCCGACGCTCGTCGTGCGCGACCGGCTGATCGACGAGGCGCCCGGAATCACGAGACTCGTGAACAAGCGGGAGCGCGCGGGGTTGCTCAAGCGCGAACGTTCGACACCCGACCGGCGCCAGGTGATTTGTTATATCACGAAAGAAGGGCTCGCGCTTTTGAAGAAAGCGGATCCACTGATCGAAGCAGCCGCGGACAGTGGCCCGCTCGGGCTCTCCATGGCGCAGCAACGATCGCTGATTCATCTGCTGGATATCGTTCGTCGCACGCTCAGCGAGGCGGACAAGTAAAAAGTACATAAGTACATAGGCAGGTGCAGCACATGGTCTCTCCGTTACCGCCGCAGAAATCGAACGTCCAGAGCCGTCCGCGACATGCACGCATCGTGCTCCGCGACGGCGAAGTTGTCGAGGGCGGGATCTACCTCAACGAGGGACAGGCGCTCGCGCCGTATCTCGGCAGCCGGAAGGGCGGATGGGTGAACATCATCAATGCCACCTGGCTCGCCGAGAATGAAACGCACAACCACGCCGTGCTCCAGGCCGATCATATCCTGATCGCAATCTCCACCGACGGTGATATCCCGGTGTATGGATTGACCGCCGGAGCGGCTGTGCGCGAGGTGGACATCGCGCTCGAGGATGCATCGCACGTGCGCGGCACACTGCATTTATCCGAGAAGCAGCGGCTCAGCGACTACCTGCACTCGTGCGGAAAATTTCTTCCGGTGCTCAACGCCACGCGCAGTCCGTCGAATGAAGCCATTGGCGACTGCGTCGTAAATTGCATGGCGATCCGCGTCATTCGCGATGCCAAGGTGTTCGACGCCGATTCGATGGACCTCGAACCCGATGGTCCGGCGGAAGCGCGAGCCTCGGTGCAGATACCGGCGATCCAGCTGCCGTTGAACAAAGAAGTCGTGAAGCGCGACACCGGATCTATCCGCGTGATCACCGAAGGGCGGTTCCCCGATCGTCGCGCAGGACGGGTGTATACGTCGCCGACCGGATCACCGGCGCTCGCAGTGAGGGAACCAGCCGCTACCGAGCTTACGGGCGCGCAGCGCGAGCTCTCAGACGTGCTTGCGCGCCACTGGCTCGTGCAGCTTGCCACGGGTGCGCAGCTCTCGCCGCCCGATCCACGCGAGCTGAGTTCATCGCCTTCGCTCGAAGAAATCTGGGCCGGACTCGCACGCCGTAACGACATGGCCGAAGGCGAGCTCGCGGTGCACGTTGCGTCGGCGTTCAAGCTGGGCGTCGCAAACCTCGACGAGGTATCGGCGGAGGCGCTTGCGTCGGTCCCCGAGCGGGTTGCCCGCAAGCTTGGCGCGATTCCGCTCAGCTGCGACGCGAAGAATCTCACCGTGGCAATCAGCGATCCGAGTTCGCTGGAAATCGAACAGCAGCTCGGCTTCGTGACGCGCAAACGGCTCGCATTCCAGATTGCGCCGCCTTCTGAAATTCGCGGCGCACTCGACTGGCACTACAAGGGATCAGCTCAGACCTGATTTCCCCGTGCGGTGAGTGCGCGGGCGACGACAGCCGCGCTGATCGCCAGCAGCCCCGGAAACGCGATCGTCACAGCGATCACAGCAATCGGTTTGAGATTGAGCACGCCACCGAGTTCAGCGGCGAGCGTTCCAACCGGTCCGCGCGCAGCGGTGATCGCGAGAAGCGCAGCCCAGCCGAGCATTGCAGCGAAGCCTGAGAGAATCGCGCTGCCGCGCTGAGCCGAACTGATGGCTGCGTACACAGCGGCGACGATCGGGACCGCCCACCAGCCGACGACGAACGTCGCGATCGCGAACGCCGTCGCGAGCAGTATGAGCCGCGAGAGCTGCATCATGGTTTGCCCTCCGGCGTGATTGTGAGCGTTGACAGCAGCGTGCGGCCGGTGAGATCGGTGGCCTTTTGCGGAAAGCGGAGCGTGTCGAGTTCGCCCGCTTCCCATTTTGCGAGGTGATCGTCGTAGCGTTTGCTCGACGGATTTCCCGATTGACCGCCGGGGTAGGTGCCCCACGCGCGCACTTCGGCGCCGAGCTCGACGACCATCCGCCAGCTCGATCCTGCGGTGCCGTCGCCACCGGACGGGCTGAGCGTGCCCGGGCCCGATTGCATCGGAATGTTCAATCGCGAGAGCGCAGGGATGCGGAGCAGGTGATTGATGTTCGCGTAACGCACGTATCCCCAGCGCCATGCATCGCCGGGCACACCGTACTGCTTGATCGTTTTCTGGTACGCAGCGAGAAGACTCGCGCGCAGGATCATATCGCGATCTTCAACAACGTTCTTGGTGGAGCGGTCGTCCCACCACGGACTTTTCGGATCGGTGAGCAGCTCAGCGAGCATCGTCGAACTCGGCGTCGCGGCGCCGCGCGGACGATCGTTCGCTGTTGCGCCAGGGATGAGCAGTTCATCCCACGTGCGGCGGGTGAGTTCGTCGAGCGCGGCGGTGTAGAGCACGGCCACGGTGTTGTTCGCGACAAACTCCTGATTCCATCCGGCGAGAATCTTCGCTGCGTGCACGAGTGCCGTATCGTGCGGCGGGGGCTCGGAATCGACCGCATGCAGGAACGCATTCAAAAAGATTTGTGTGCGCTCGCTGACCGGATCCGTTTGAAAACGGCGCATCGCGTCCGGTGTGACCGCAGAGTCGGCGCGCAGCAACTTGTTGATGCGCATCGCGCGCCACGCATCCGGCCAATCCCAGCCGAAATAGCGTGGGTCGACCTTGGGATCCTTCGGCTGTTGATTGTTCGACGCGAGAAACCCCTGCGCCGGATCAACCGCCTGCGGATAATCAGCGAGCGGCCACCATCCCTGCCAGTCGTTCGCGCTCGTGCTGCCATCGATGAGCACATCGCCGCGCGGAGCGGATTTCGGGCGGATCGGGTAGTGCCCCGTCGAGCGGATGGCGATGTGGCCGCCGCGATCCGCCGTGAGCACGTTCTGGGCCGGCACTTCATACGAATCGAATGCCCTGAAAATCTCGGCGGAGCTGTGCGCCATCGCGGCGCGCGCGAAAACTCCGCTCGCGTCGTTGGGTTCGAGTACGGTCCAGCGGCGCGAGACCCATTGCTTCCCCGCGCGCAGCATGGGGCCGCGATGCGTGTGGTAGATGGTGTCGGTGGCGAGCGCGGCGCCCGCGCGATCACGAACAATCTCGATGCGCACTTCGAGCGGTTTCCACGCGCCATCGAGTTTGTAGGTCGACGGATGCGAGTCGTTGTCGACGGTCTCGACGTAATAGTCGGCTACATCGGCAGCGGTATTCGTTTCTGTCCATGCAACATCGCGATTGAATCCGATCGCGATGAACGGCGCGCCGACAAATCCAACGCCGTACGCATCGATCGTGTCCGGCACGATGATGTGCTCTTCGTACCAAACAGACGGCATCGAAAGCGACAGGTGCGGATCGCCTTCGAGCAGCGCATGACCCGCGGCGGTGCGCTTGGGTGAAACCGCCCAGTTGTTGCTGCCGAGCGCGAACTCTGCGTCGCCGCCGGTGGCAGACGCGAATTTCGCCGACGCGCGTTCGAGATTCTCTGCGGCGGCGAGCTTGCTGCTATCGGCCGGCTGTGGTGGTGGAAGTTTCGCAAAATCGAATCGTGTCGCACGCTGCCCGTTTGGCTGGATCGGCTCCTGAATCGGCGAGTTCGAAGGGAATAGCGCATCGGTTGCCGCCTTGCCGATCAGCGCTTCCACTTTCGCGCGGCGCAGCTCGCCGTCGGAGTACGCGAGCGTCAGTCCCATGCGCGAAAGGAGATACGCGCTGTACTGCGGCTTCCAGTGCATTGGCTTCGCGGAGAGCAGCCGGTATTCGAGTGGAAGATCCGATGCGGACATGTGATCGATGTACGCGTTGACGCCATCGGCGTAGGCGCGCACGGCGCGTGCGCTCGCGGATGTCGAATCGGTCAGGCGGTAGGTGCGTTCCGCGCCCCACGCGAGTCCCATCGCGCGCGCTTCACGATCGAGCTCGAGCGCGCGCTTGCCGACGAGCTCGGTGAGCGTGCCCGCGACGGCGCGCGTTTGGATTTCCATCTCGAACAGACGGTCACGCGCGTGCACCCAGCCGATCGCACGGTATGCGTCTTCCAGATTGGTTGCGAAGACATGCGGCACGCCACGGTCGTCGTAGCGGACATCCACCGCGCCGCGCATCCCGGGAATTTTCGCGGCCTGCGTCTCCGGAAGATTCGCGCGCGTTGCTACCGCCCAAACACCGTGCGCCGGATCGAGAAACGGTCCGAGAGGAGGTCCGGTTTTGATCGGGACGAAGCCGACGTACAGTGCGGCCGCCAGAACGATGGCGGCGAGTATGGTCGTGATCGGAGAGGGGCGCGCTGGCACGTCGTTGTGCTCCGGGGGGCGAGGCAAACGGAAGGCTACGGGAAGCTAGGGCTGGGCGGGCGGGGAAGGAAGACAAGCCCGTGGAGTCCACTTGCTTCGTGCCGCGCGTCGCGCGAATGTGAAGCAGACTTTCATTCTCGCTCAGAGGACTCGATGCATCGCCCGGTCAAATTTGTCGCTGCCATTTTCGTCGCGTTTCTCACCGCCTGCGCCAGCGGCGGCGGCTCGGCGCTTCCGTCGCGCCCGATCGAGTCCATTCCGTTCGCGGCATCGCTGAACATCGATCTCGCGAAGATGACGAAAACTCCGAGCGGTCTGTACTACCGCGACCTCGACGAGGGCACCGGCCCGATCATCCGGGGAAAGGTCGACCTGAAAGTGCACTACACGGGCTGGCTGACGAACGGCGTGAAGTTCGACGGCAACTCGTCTGAAGATCCGCCGCTCACCGTTCCGTTCGGCCGCGGCCGCGTTCTCAAGGGATGGGACGAGGGGCTGCTCGGTATGCGCGTCGGCGGGCGGCGGCAGCTCATCGTGCCGCCATCGCTCGGTTACGGGTCGGACAAGGCGGGGTTGATTCCGCCCGACGCGACGCTCGTGTTCGACGTCCGCGTGCTCAGTATGAAATAAGCACGAACTAACGCGACGCCGACGCGCCACTCGCTGCGCGCCACGCCGCGCCGAACTCACGCACGATATCGCCGGCAGGCCGCACATCGTGGATGCCGGCGACGCTTTTTCCCGCCTGCCAGTATTCGCCGTCGCCGCTGGTCTTCGTGAGGCCGCGTTTCAAACGCCAGACTGAGTTGAGCGCGTAGATCGTGCGCATCCAGTGCTTGGTCTTGTGTCCCTTCAGCATCCAGCGCGCGATCGGGCCGGCCTTCGTCCCGAGTCCGCGAATGTAATCGTTGTTGATCACCGCGACGGGTACGCCGGTGAGGCGCTCGGTGAGCGTGATGTCGCTTTCATCTGCGTTCACGATCGCCTGTTTGTACGCGTCGCTTGCTTTGCACTCGGTGCTGGCAATGAAGCGCGTGCCGAGCTGCGCAGCGGCGTAGCCGAGCGCGAGATCTGCGGTGAACTCATGCGACTCACCAACTCCGCCCGCCGAAACGAGCGGCACGCCGAATGACGCGAGCTCCTCGTACAGTTTCGCCGGTGACAATCCGCCCGCGTGGCCGCCCGCGCGATTGTTCACGGCAATGAGCCCGTCAACGCCGCCGTCGATCGCTTTCTGCGCCCACTTTCGCTCGGTGACGTCGTGGTAGACCACGCCGCCAACGGCGTGTACCCGTTCGCACACCCATTTCGGGTTGCCGAGCGACGTAATGAAGAAGCGCACGTTTTCTTCGAGGGCGATATCGATCCACTTCACCATTCGCTCGAAATACATTTTCGAGGACGCTTCGATGAGCGCGTTGAAGCCGATTGGTTTGGGCGTGAGCCGGCGGATCAAACGCAGCCCCTCGCGATACTCGTGTCCGTGGACATACGTGAGCGACACAGGCTGCACGACGCCGATTCCGCCGGCATCACTCACCGCGGCAACCAATTCCGGATTGCTGCACGGATACATCGGACCGCAGATGAGCGGGATCTCGATTCCAGTTTGCTTCAGGAACTTCTCCTGCATCGCGTTGCTCGCGTTTGTCATTTCGGTGCGTCCTTGGGCGGAACGGGGCCGAGCTTCCATCTCACGACCGCGCGCGCGATGAGATCGCCTTTCTGGTCTGTGATCTCAGATGTGAAATCGTATTCCCCTTCGACTGTGAGATCGGGCAGCTTCGGCCGGCTCTCGGCCGTTACCGTCCCGCGCGCCTTTTTGAAGTACTCGATCGACATTTTTGTCACGATGCCGCGGTACCCCGGCGGCAGCGCGGTGGTCATCGCCGCACCACTGGCGAATTCGGCGACGTTCATGAGCGCGATCGCGTGGATCGAACCCAAGTGCTGTTCGAGTGCGCGACGCTGCGTGATCGAGATTTTCGCGTAGCCGGGTTCGAGGATCTCCACGCGCGGCGATACTGAACCGGTATACGGAATCATCCACTTCACGAGCTGCGTGAACATCCACCGTCCGCCGGGGAGCGGGGAGAGCGTGTGCCATGCGTTCAGCAGACGGGCGCCGGGGGAGGTGGGGTTGGCCATGGGTCAAATGTAGTTGAAAAGGGTGGGGGCAGAGGGAGAGCGAGGCAGTGGGAGAAGTGAGTTGAGAATGAGAGTTGAGTTTGAGTGGGAGGGATGAGTTGGAGTAGGCGAAGTGGGAGTTTGAGGGATGAGAGTGAGTATGAGTATGAGTTGAGTGGGAGTGCGCGTTGAGTGGGAGTGCGCGTTGAGTGGGAACCGAGTACGAGAGAGCCGTCCCACTCCCACTTCACTCCCACTTCACTCCCACTCCATCTCACTCTCGCCCCTCAAACTCCCACTGAACGTTCTCCAACTCATCCCTCCCTCTCAAACTCAACTCTCATTCTCAACTCGCTCTCACACTGTCTCGCTCTCCCACTAACTCCCTCTCCCACTCCCATCCGCACGACTAATAGCTTTCAGGCATGTCAGCTCCCACCCCTCCCATCGCAAAAATCCATACGGTCACCGCCACCCTCCACGGCGAAGTCCGCACCGACAACTACGCCTGGCTCCGCGACCGCGAAAATCCGGCCGTCATCGCTTATCTCGAAGCCGAGAACGCGTACACCGCGGCGGTGATGCGCCACACGGAGCCGTTGCAGGAGGAGCTGTTCAAAGAAATGCTCGCCCGAATAAAAGAAGACGACACCGACGTTCCCGTGCGTCGCGATGACTGGCTCTACTACACGCGAACGGAGCAGGGAAAGGCGTATCCGATTTATTGCCGGAGGGCGGACGCGGCCGGGTCGTCCGAGCAGATCATTTTCGATCAGAACGCCGTCGCCGAAGGGCACACGTTTTATCAGCTCGGCGGATTCGAGGTCAGCCCCGATCACAACTATCTGGCGATTCTCGAAGACACCAACGGCTATGAAGACTTTGTCTTGCGCGTGAAGGATCTTCGGACCGAAGCGTTCCTGGCCGACACCGCTGACGCCCTCGGCTTCGGCCTCGCGTGGGCGAGCGATGGACAGACGCTGTTCTATCAAACGACAGATTCCGCGAAACGAGCCGATCAGGTCTGGCGCCATCGCCTCGGCGATTCACGCGCCCGTGATGTTTCGGTTTATCTCGATCCCGATCCGCTGTTCAACGTCGGCGTGCGGCGCACGCGCAGCGGCGCGTTCGTCGTTCTCACGAGTTCGAGTTTCACGAGTACCGAAAGCTGGCTGCTCGACGCACACAAACCTGAGAGCGCGCCGAAGCTCGTCGCCGCGCGCGCAGCCGACGTGGAGTACGACGTCGATCACAGCGGCGCCTGGCTCTACCTGCTCACGAACCGCGACGGCGTCCGTGATTTCAAGCTGATGCGCGCGCGCGTGGCCGAGCCGTCAGCATGGCAGGAATGGCTCCCCGCGAGAGAGGGCGTGTTTGTAGAAGGCGCAGATCTCTTCCAGGATTTCGCGGTTGTTTCCGAGCGCCGCGACGGACTGCGCCGCCTGCGCGTCGCGAGCCTCACGAACGATGACGCGCATTACGTGGATTTTCCCGAAGCGGCGTACGGCGTGACGTTCGAGGAGAATCCGGAGTTTGCGGCGCAGACGATCCGGTTCACCTATTCGTCGTTGATCACGCCCGATTCCGTTTACGACTACGATGTTGCGACCCGCACACGCGAGCTCCGCAAACGTGACGATGTGCTCGGCGGCTACGATCCGTCGCAGTATCGCGTCGAGCGGCTGATGGCCCCGGCGCGCGATGGCGCGCTCGTGCCGGTCTCACTCGTGTACAAAGCGCCGCTCGTGCGCGATGGCACGCGACCGCTGATCCTGTACGCCTACGGTGCGTACGGTCATATCATCGAGCCGACGTTCAGTTCAACGAGACTGTCACTGCTGGATCGCGGATTTGTGTACGCAATAGCGCACGTTCGCGGCGGCCAGGACATGGGCCGCGCGTGGTACGACGACGGAAAAATGTTCGGCAAGCTGAACACGGTCTACGATTTCCTCGACTGTGCCAACTTCGTTGTCAACGAGCGCTACACGGCGGGCGATCGCATGGTCGCCCACGGCGGCAGCGCGGGCGGCCTGCTGATGGGCGCGATCGCAAACCTCGGCGGCGATCGCTTTCATGCGATCGTCGCGGACGTCCCGTTCGTCGATGTGATCAACACGATGCTCGACGCTTCGATCCCGCTCACCGCACAGGAATGGGAGCAGTGGGGAAATCCCGCTGAAGCCGACGCCTATGCGTACATGCGAAAATATTCGCCGTACGACAACGTGCGGCACGGCGCGTATCCGCGGATGCTCGTCACGAGCGGCGTGAACGATTCACGTGTCGCGTACTGGGAACCCGCCAAGTGGGTTGCGAAACTTCGAATCGAAAAGACCGACACCAACCCGCTCCTGCTAAAAATGAACATGGGCGCGGGACACGGCGGCGCGACCGGCCGTTACGAGCGGCTTAAAGAAATCGCGTTCCGCTACGCCTTCATGATCGATCAAACGATCGCAAAGGCGTAGCGGAACGCGCGGGACTGTAGCGCTACAGCAGGCTACAGCTTACGCAGGTTCACGCTGCCGGAGCCGGTGCGAATCCGGATGTGCCCGCTGCCGTCGCCGATCTGGCCGCGCAGCTGATTGCGCTCGACGCGGCGGACCTGCACCGGGAAGTCGCTCTCGATGCGGCCGCTGCCGGTCTGAACGTCGAGCTCCGCGTTCACTGCACCCGGCATCGTGATTGTGACGCCGCCCGAGCCGGTTGACGCGTCGAGCGATTTGAGCGGCGCTGCGAATCCGACGCGGATTCCGCCACTCCCTGCGTTCAGGCGCGCGCGGGGGGCGCGGGCATCATCCACATGAATGCTGCCGGAGCCGGCGCTGATGTCGAGATCGTCTGAGGTAAGGCCGGAAGCGGTGACGCCGCCTGAGCCTGTTCCGATTCGCAGCAGTTTGCCGGAAATGTCATTCGCCGTGATACCGCCGGAGCCTGTCTGAAGCTTCACTTCGTCCCCGCTGACGCCGCGGGCTTCGAGTCCACCGGAGCCTGCGCTCGCGATGAGATTGCCTTTCGTGCCGGTGACGGTGACGCGCGCTGATGCGGCGCTGAGCCGCAGATCTGCCGTGACTTTCGTTGCGCCGAGTTCACCGACGCCGATGTAAACGGCAACGTCTTTGCCCGCTGGCACGAGAATTTTCAGGTCGGCCCAAGCCTCTGTGCCGCTGCCGCTCCCCTTAATGCGGATGCGGTGGCCGCCCCAGCGGTCGTCGCGATCATCATTGCCGCCCCAGGTTCCGTCGCTGTTGATTCGGAAATCGGAGTTCGACCAGTGGCCGATGTCCGGGTAGACGATGTCGTCGTCCGGAAAGCGAACGCGCAGTGCGTTGCGGCCGCGAATGTCGCCCACGTCGATCGAAAGCTTCTTTGCGTCGTGCCCGCCGCGCGTGATCTCGACCACGACCTCGCTTCCCGTTCCTTGCTCGACCGACACGCGGCCGACGAGATCGTAGATCGCGATCGACGAACCTGAGAGCGAACGGCGCTCAGTCTGCGCTGATGCCGTGTGCGCGGCCGCAGCGGTGACGGCGAGAACGAGGCCCGCGCGCAGCATCTTTGACATGGTCATGTTTTTCGTGGTGAAGGGAAGCCGTTTCTGTGCCTTTCCGGGTGGTTCTGTATTCGGTCACGCAAAGTGGTGACAGAACTTCGACAGAGCGGGTGCCCCGAACGGTTTGAACCGCCGCCCGCCTGGGTGATGTAGCTTTCCAAGTCCCGCTGTCGAAACCTTCCTGACCTGCAAATCCGTATGACGGCAATGCGTCAACCGGTTCACACCGTTTTCGGCGGCGCGCATCTCTTCCGCTCCGGCGTGGTCGAACGCTTTCGGACGCTCGCGCTGGAGTCGTTCGCGACGTATGCGCCCGACGCGGCGACGCTCGGGCGTATCGCCGGAATCGAGCCCGGCGCGCTCGCTGACGCGGTGTATTCGCGTGTGCACGAAAAGCTCGTGCGCGAGCCGATCGAAGACTATCGCATCGATTTTGAAGACGGTTACGGCATTCGCGCCGACGCCGAGGAGGACGGTCATGCGGTTGCTGCGGCGAAGGAAGTCGCCGCGGCGATGGCAGCCGACGTGCTCCCGTGGCGCACGGGCATCCGCGTCAAATCGTTTCTGCCGTCTGAGCGTGATCGCAGCTTGCGTACGCTCGGGCTGTTTCTGTCGACATTGGTCGGCGAGGCCGGACGCCTCCCGCGGAACTTCGTGGTGAATCTCCCGAAAGTATCCACCGTCGAAGAGGTGGAAGGGTTCACCGCTGCGCTCGAGACCTTCGAGAATGGCCTCGCGCTGGATGAGGGCGCGATTCGATCCGAGATCATGATCGAGTCGCCGCAGATTGTGCTCGGTGCCGATGGTCGCTCGCCGCTGTCGCTGCTTGCCGAAGCCGGCGGCGAGCGTCTCACCGGCGCGATCTTTGGCGCCTACGACTTCACCGCATCACTCGGCATCACGGCCGCGCATCAATCACTGCGGCACGCATCATGCGACTTCGCGCGCAATATGATGCTCACCGCGTTCGCTGGATCGCACGTGCAGCTGTCGGATGGCGCAACGGCCACGCTGCCGGTGCCATTGCACACACCCACGCCGCGCGCCGGTCTCACCCCCGCGCAGCGAGAGGAAAACACGGCGAGTGTTCACGCCGCGTGGACGCTCCACTGCGGCAACATCCGTCACGCGATGACAAATGGATTTTATCAGGGCTGGGACTTACACCCCGCGCAGCTCATAAGCCGCTACGCCGCGACGTTCGCGTTTTTCAGAGAGGGCCTGGACGCCGCCGGCGCGCGACTGAAAAATTTCGCCGCGAAGCAAGAACAGGCAACTCGAGTCGGCTCCGCGTTCGATGACGCCGCCACCGGCCGGGGGCTTGTGAACTACTTCGAGCGCGCGGTGAACTCTGGTGCGATTACGGAGGCGGAGGCGCGGGAGCGGGGTGGGAAAGCAGTTGCAGTTAGTGCCCCTCGTCCAACGCCTTGATCTCTTTCACGAGCGACCCCAGCACACCCTTCGCGTCGCCGTAGAGCATCAACGTGTTGTCCCGCGTAAACAGCGGATTCTCAACACCGGAGAACCCTGTTCCTTTGCCACGCTTGATTACGAACACCGACTTCGCCGTCCACGGCCGGAAGATCGGCATGCCATACAGCGGACTTGATTTGTCCTCTTCCGCATCAGGATTCACGATGTCGTTCGCGCCGATGATAATCGCGACATCCGCCGCCGCGATCACGCGGTTTGCGTCATCCACGTCGGTGAGCAGCGCGCCGTAATCGATGCCGGCTTCCGACAAAATCACATTCAAGTGTCCCGGCATGCGCCCGGCCACCGGGTGAATCGCGTACTTCACTTCGCCGCCCTTCTTCTCGATCAGCTCCATCAGCTCGCGGCACACATGCTGTGCCTGCGCGACCGCCATGCCGTAGCCCGGAATGATCACGACCGAGCTTGCATAGGCGAGCTGCACCGCCGCGTCCTCCGGCGTGATGCTCTTCGGTTCTTTCGCCTCGCCCTTCGCGCCCGATGCCGCCGCCGGCGGCGCACCGAACGCGCCGAAAATAATATTCGCAAACGACCGGTTCATCGCTTTCGACATCATCAGCGACAGAATGAATCCGCCCGCGCCTTCGAGCGCGCCGGCAATGATCAAAACGTTATTTCCAATCGCGAAGCCCGTCGCACTCGCCGCAAGGCCCGCATACGAGTTGAGCAGTGAAATCACGACCGGCATGTCGCCGCCGCCAATCGGCAGCACCATCGAAATGCCGAGCACGAACGCGAGCGCGAGCACCGTGTAGAAGGCGGCGCCGTTCATTGGATCGTAGATCAACAAACCGAGCGCGCCGAACGCGACGATAATCGCCAGCATGTTGACCGCGTTCTGCCCTTTGAACGTGATCGGTCTGCCGGTGATCAGTTCCTGAAGCTTGCCGAACGCCATGAATGATCCCGTCACCGTCAGCGCGCCGAACAGCACTTCAAGTCCGAGCGCCGCTGCGAGACCATGCGAGAGTCCCGCGTCGCCCGACTCGCCACTGCGCACACGATATTCAACCACACCGACCAGCGTCGCCGCGATCGCGCCGAACGCGTGCGAGAACGCGATGAACTGCGGCATCGCCGTCATCTTGATCTTCATCGCCATCGGGTAGCCGATCATCGCTCCGACGACCAATCCGATCATGATCCACGAATACGTCAGGATCTCTGCGTTGAGCAGCGTCCCGACAACCGCGAACAGCATGCCCATCGCCGCCTGCTGCATGCCGAGCCGCGCCTGCGTTGGCCGCGTGAGCGACCGCAGGCCGAGCACGAACAGCACCGACGCGGCGAGATACGACGCCTGAATGATCAGGTCACGCGAGCCGAGCTCGTTCACTTGGCTGGCTCCGTTTTCGCGGCGGCGTCTTTACTCTGGCCCGGCTTGAGCTGCCCTTTGAACATCGCGAGCATACGGTCGGTGATCAGAAATCCCGCCGTCACGTTCGTCGCAGCGCAGACCACCGCGAAGAAGCCCAGGATCGTCGACACGCGCCCGTACTGCCCACCGGCCGCAACGATCGCGCCCACCAGCGAGATCCCCGAGATCGCATTGGTTGCCGACATCAGCGGCGTGTGCAGCAGCGGCGGCACACGCTGGATGATGATGAAGCCGACAAAGCCGGCGAGAATGAAGACGTACAATTGGAAGATCTGTATCATCGCGTAACCTCGGGCTTCACCAACATGGCTCCGGTGATTTCGTCGGACGCGTCGAGGTTCAGCGCGTTGTCCTTCGTGACGTGCGTGATGAACGTGAGAATGTTGCGGCTCAGCATTTGCGATGCATGAAACGGCGCGGTGCTTGCGAGCCCAAGCGGGCCGATGACCTGCACGCCGCCAACATCGACCGTTTCGCCGGCCTTGGTGAATTCGCAGTTGCCCCCGGTTTCAGCAGCGAGATCGACAATCACCGAACCCGTTTTCATTCCGCGCACGGCGTTCTCCGTAATCAGAATCGGCGCGCGCTTTCCGGGAATCGCCGCAGTCGTGATCACGAGATCGACGCCGGCGATGTGCTTCGCAATTCCTTCCTGCGTGAGTCGCGCCTGGTCGTCGCTCTGTGCCTTCGCATATCCACCGCCACCCTCGGCGTCGCCGCCTAAATCAATTTTCAGCGGAGTCGCGCCGAGCGATTGAATCTGTTCCTGCGCGGCAACGCGCACGTCGAAGCCGCTGACCACTGCGCCGAGCCGCTTCGCGGTAGCGATCGCTTGAAGTCCCGCGACACCCGCGCCGATCACGAATACTTTCGCCGGCGCGAGCGTGCCCGCGGCGGTCGTGAGCATCGGCAGCATCTTGGGGAGCGCCGACGCGCCGAGCAGCACCGCCTTGTAGCCGGCGACCGTCGCCTGCGACGAGAGCACGTCCATGGACTGGGCGCGCGTGATTCGCGGCACCCGCTCGAGCGCCACCATGCGGACGCCGCGCGCGCCGAGTGCGGTGAGGACCTCGGGCGCGCCGCCGGGCTGCCAATAGCCGACGATCGCGCCGCCTTGAGGGATCGCCGCTACCTCGTGCGATTCAGGCGGCTGAACCTGACAGACGAGGTCAGCTCCGGAGACGGTCGCGGCGAAATCGGCGGCGATGGTCGCGCCGGCCGTTGTGTACTGCGTATCGGGAAATCCGGCGGCGAGCCCTGCGTCATGCTCGACGGTCACCGAAGAGCCGCTCTTGATCAGTTTTGCGACGCTTTCGGGGACCAGCGCGACACGCGACTCGCGCGGCGCTCGTTCCCGCGGAACTGCTATTCGCATTGCAGACGATAGTTCGGGTTCGGAACAGTTCCATCGAGGAATGTCGTGGCGCCCATAAGCTACGCACCGAGCGCGCGGGCCGTTAGCGACATGTTCGCGACAGGTGCGCGACAGGTGCGCCGGGGGATTTTCGACTTGCCGTCCCGCGCGCCGAATCCCACTATATAGCGCGTCCGAAATCCCTTTCGACCGAGGTCCACCAGTGCCGGTGTCGCCCCATCGTACATCGCGCGCCGCCAGCGCGATCGGTTCGCTCGCCGCAATGGCGCTGATTTTTGCCGCTTCGTGCGGCCGTGACGTGACCGATAGCGCGCCTATGACGCGCGGCTCTGTCCGCCTCAGCACCAAGGCGTTCCAGACGACATCAACGAACACTTCAGGCGGCGACGACGTGAGCTTCGTCCGCGTCGTCATTTCAGCCGTGACGGCGTCCGCCACCGCGGGAGGATCCGGCACGACCCGCGTGCTCGCGAACGTCGTCATCGAGGCCGACACCGTTGGCGGCAGCAACGGGTCGGGGAACGAAACGGATTCCACTGCCGGATCTGTGACCGTCGGGTTCCCGATCCAGGGTGCTGGCGTGACGTATTAGGTGACCCTCGCCGCCGTCGACGCGACGGGCGACACTACCTATCGGGGTGGCCCGGCAACATTCACTTCGACTGATGTCAGCGCAGCGGGCGCGGTTACGGTCTCCCTTGAGCTTGCCCCGATTTAATGGACGCGTGAGTGATAAGAACTAGGCCGCGTCCTGCAACTGCGTTTCGTACGCGACGGGGCTGACGTAGCCCAGCGTGGAATGCCGACGTTTCCGATTGTACCAGGTCTCGATGTAGCGGA
>CAIVZZ010000017.1 GCA_903910555.1 uncultured Gemmatimonadota bacterium
CCGCACTCGAGCCTCGCGGATCAAACGCCGGACGAAGCATACTTCACGCCACTCTCAATTCGGAGAGCGGCCTGACCCCGCCCGTGAATCCACTTATCTCAAGCTGAAAAGCTGTACAGAAAAGCGGAGCCACTTCTGTTCCTTCGATCGAGAGACTCATCATCGCGGGCGGATACGCAGGCGCGGCGCTGGACGGATCGCGCACGGCAGCGGAGTCGACGTCGAGTATGCTGTAGGCATCGTCGTCCGACATCGTGCGCGGAACCGAGATCAGGTTCCTTTCATCGTTCTTCGCGGCGGATGACGGGTTTGCCGGCTGCGATCCGTTCGTCACTTCATTGGTCGAGGAGCCTTTCTCGCCGACCGAGACGAACTGTAGGTGCTCCTGCTGTCGCGGGCCGGAGCGATCGGGCGGCACCATGTACAGCGCTTCTGTCGTCTCCGGCTCCGGCTTGTCATCGACGAAGCGGTTGCCGAGCGACGGGCCGGCGATCGCCGCCACGATCAGCGCGCCATGTGCGAGCGCGCTGAGGGTCGCCTCAAGCAGCGGGCGCGGCGTGCGTACTCCGCGCGACTCAAGCAGTACATCTAGCATGACAACCTGCGGCAATCGGGTAGCGGAGTGGGGCCGTTACTTGATCTGTGAATCAATCAATAGCGGCCCGCTCCGCAATGCTAGCAGGAACAACGCGCGAGCACCCTGCGTTAGCGGACTGCGGACTCCACCAGAAGCGATACCGGCGCAGTCGCGGCTTCGTCGAGCAGCGTCTGGCTGTCGGACCGGATGCGGAGCAGCACGGGTGTGCTCAGCTCTTTGCCGGCGGCGGTACGCGCCACGCGAATGCCGGCGGCACCGACCGGCGTTGCCCGACCGTCTGCGCCGATGATCTCGACTGTGACGCCGCCGAGCCGCGGGACGATGGAGAGGAAGCTCTCGCCCGAGGAACTCGCGGTAACGAGTGCGGAGACTTCGCGCTCGAGCACGCCAGTCGCTCTCGAGTTCATCGCGTTTACTTCGGCGTGTTCGATGCGCGTCGCGGACGCGAGAACCGTCACGCTGACGTTGAGCCGCGCATCGCGCGACTGCTGCGCGCCTGCGCGCGCGCCGACCGTGGCGACCAGCGCCACAGCGAAAATGTTTTTGAAACGACGTTCAGCGCGCGAGCGAGACATCCAAAACCTCGACAGTTGTAACGCGCGGGCGGGGGACGAAATGATCAGCGCAGCGTTGTTATGTCTAATATCTGTATGTCAAAAATCTCCGCAATAGGGCATTTGTACATTTAGTATCATAATGTGACAGTTTATGTCATCTGCTTATCAACTCAGGTAATAATGACTGATCATATAGAACATCACTCACGGTGTTGCGGGATTCGGAACTCTTATTTAGATATATCTAACGTACTATCATCGCTATATCGAACTAGGAGGTTTCATCATGTTCCATCGGGATTGTGGGCCTCGCGATCGCGAAGGCGCGGGACGCGGGTGGGATTGGCGGTCCGATCCGAATTTCGGAGCGTTCTTTTTCGGAGGCGGCCATCGTCGCGGCGGACCGTGGCGTGGAGGCCGGATGTTTGAGCAGGGCGGTTTGAAGTTCGTCATCCTCCGTCTGCTCGACGAAAAACCGCGCCACGGCTACGAGATCATCAAGGAGCTCGAAGAGCGTTCAGGTGGCCGCTACACGCCGAGCCCGGGCACTGTCTATCCGACGCTCACGATGCTCGAGGAGATGGGTTTCGCCAGCGCTGCGGTCGAGGAGGGCGGGAAAAAGGTCTACTCGATCACCGACGCCGGCCGGCAGCACCTCACCGAGAACAAAAGCGCCGTCGATGACGTGATCGACAGGCTCGCGCAGGTCGGTGCGTCGATCTTCGGCGAGCAGATGCGCTCTGCGCACGAAGCCATGGGGTCGCTCGCCCGCAGTTATGCGCATGTCACAATGCACCGCACCGCCGATCCGCAGTACGTCGCGCGGGTGGTGGAAATTCTGAAGCGCGCGTCGGCGGAACTCGAGGCGTTGACCGCCGCGCCCTAACCGCTTTTTGGCATTTGCTGGACGCGGGGAGACTCCGCGCTAACTTGCGAGGACGGGTCGCGGACAATCCGCGGCCCGTTTTTTCGTGAATCATGCCGGCTGACGAAGCACACCCAACCGAGTTGAGCGACGCCGCGAACACGCCGGCAGTAGGCGCCACGGCTGTGCGTCCGATACCGCCGGAACGTCTCTCTGTAGAGACGAATCCGACCGGTAAGCGCCTGGCGGTTCTCACGATCACTGCGCTCGGCGTCGTCTACGGCGACATCGGCACCAGCCCGCTCTACGCGCTGCGCGAGTGCTTCAAGCCGGAATATGGGATGGCTCCGTCGTCCACGAACGTCTACGGCATTCTTTCACTGATCGTCTGGTCGCTCACGGTGGTGGTGAGCGTGAAATACATCGTCTACGTGATGCGCGCGGACAATCACGGCGAGGGAGGAATTCTCGCGATGCTCGCGCTGATCATCGGCAAGACAACAACACACACGCGGCGGCGCGCGGTCCTCGTCGCGCTCGGGCTCTTTGGTGCGGCGCTCCTCTACGGAGATGGCGTCATCACGCCGGCGATCTCCGTGCTCGGTGCGATGGAAGGGCTGAATGTTGTGTCGGGGACATTTGCGCACCTCGTGATTCCGCTGACGCTCGTCGTGCTCGTCGGACTTTTTTTGGTTCAGCGTTTTGGCACGGCGCGAGTGGGCGGGACATTCGGCCCGATCATGGTCGTCTGGTTCCTCACCATCGCGACGCTCGGCCTTGTGGAGGTGATGCGCGCGCCGCGCATTTTACTCGCGATCAATCCGATGTACGCCGTGAATTTTTTCCGCGACCGCGGCTCAGCCGCGTTCGTGCTGCTCGGTGCGGTCGTTCTTGCAGTGACTGGCGCCGAGGCGCTCTACGCCGATATGGGACACTTCGGCAAAAAGCCGATCAGGCTCGCCTGGTTCTGGCTCGTGTTTCCCTGCCTGCTGCTGAACTACTTCGGTCAAGGCGCGTTGGTGCTGCGCGATCCTGCGGCGGCGGCGAATCCATTTTACCTGCTGGCGCCGCGCGTGATGCTCTATCCGTTGATCGCGCTCGCCACGGCGGCCGCGGTGATCGCGAGCCAGGCGCTGATTTCCGGTGCGTTCTCACTGACGCAGCAGTGCGTGCAACTCGGCTACAGTCCGCGCGTGACGATCGTGCACACATCGGCGCGTGAAGCGGGGCAGATCTACATCCCCGAGGTCAACACCGCGCTGATGGTCAGTTGCCTCCTTGTCGTGATCGGCTTCGGAAGCTCGACGGCGCTCGGCGCTGCGTATGGAATCGCCGTCACCGGAACGATGGCGATCACGACCGTGCTATTTGTCGTCGTCGCGGCGCGACGCTGGAACTGGCCGCGGTGGCAGGCGCTGTCGCTCGCGAGCGCATTTCTGGTGGTCGACCTCGCGTTTCTCTCAGCGAATGCACTGAAGATTCTGCACGGCGGCTGGGTTCCGCTGGCGATTGCGATCGTGCTGTTCACGCTGATGACGACATGGAAGCACGGCCGCGCGATACTCCGCGAACGCCTGACCGAAATCACGATGCCGCTCGACACATTCCTCACGAGCGTGGGCCACAGCACCATCCCGCGCGTGCCGGGCACCGCGGTGTTCATGACGTCGGATTCGGGAGGCGCGCCGGTCGTGCTGCTGCACCATCTCAAGCACAACAAGGTGCTCCATGAGAAGATGATCCTGCTCTCGGTGATGACCGCAGGCGTGCCCGAGGTGAAGAACGACGACCGCCTCACGGTTGAGCGGCTCGAACACGGGTTCGTCCGCGTTGTCGCGCATTTCGGATTCATGGAATCGCCGGACGTGAAGGAAGTGATGGAGCTCCTTCGGCGCGTCGGCGTGCGGTCGAAGCCGCTCGACACGAGCTATTATCTCGGCCGCGAGCAGCTCATTCCGATGCGAAAAGCGTGGAAGCGCGGCGGACTCTCGATGAACATGTGGCGCAAGCGCCTGTTCGCCGTGATGTCCCGCAACGGGAGAAGCGCCGCGGAATTCTTCCAGCTGCCGCCCAACAGAGTTGTCGAGATCGGGACGCAAATAGAGTTCTGACGCGCGTCGCGGCACACTGTCTTGTGTGCCGCGACGCTGCCAGGATCCCTGCCGGACTAGATGATTACGCCGCGTCCGAAACGCGCGCGAATCATCGGCATCTCGAGGCGGAGGCGGCCCATTTCGCTGCGAACGTCATCCATCACGCGCGGCAGCTCGCGATCCAAGTCCTCGCGAATACGGGGCATTTCGCGATTGATATCCTCGCGAATACGCGGTCCAAGGTCGCGCAGCGTTTCGCGGAGACTGTCAAAGTTCATCTCCTGATCGCCGTCGTTGTAGATGCGGACGCGTGCGCGCGGTGCTGACGGCGGCATGGGCGGCATGGGAGCCATTGGCTCCATCGGGCTCATCGGAGCCATCGGCGTGCGCGGCATCATCATGAACGATCCGCCGTCGCCGGTCGAAAAGTGGAACGAGTTCTTTTCGAGATCGGCCGCGCGGCCGAGCGTGACTTTCACCGTGCGCGCGTGACCGCCGTCGACCACCGACAGGTCAACAGTCTGCCCGGGCTTCAGCTTTCCGATTTCGCGCTGGAGTCTCGCTACGCGTGCGTTCGAGACGGACCAGTCGCCGAGATCCTCTTTCGGCACCCGCAGGTCGACGCCGTTTACGCTCGCGATCCGGCTTCCCTCCAGGATGCCGGCCTTATCCGCCGGTCCGCCTTCGCTCACATCTGAAACGAACACGCCGAGCGTGTCGCGCTTGCTTCCGCTCTCTCCGAGCGAAATGCCGAGCGCGGGGCGATCCTCGATGTCGGCGCGCGACATCCGGCGCTCCGTCAGCTCTTCGGCAGCGACGGTTTTCACTTTCACCGTTTTCGTACGCGCGCCGCTGGTCCACACTTCGAGTGTTACGTCGTCGCCGGCTTTGACCTTTCGCATTTCGCGCACGAGGCGGTTCGTCATCGTGCTCGACATGTCGGATTCGCCCGCGTCTTCGCGAGCGAGCTTGAGGCTGACACCGTTTACCGACGCGATGCGGTTCCCTTCCTCGAGCCCCGCCTTTTCCGCCGGGCTGCCGTGCGTGACCGACTCGATGAGCAGACCGAGCGTGTCGCGCTTGCCGCTGGAGCCGGTGGATACGCCGAGCATCGCGCGGTCCCGCTCGTCGGCGTTCGTGTAGGTGAACGCGCGGGCGCGCGGTTCAACAGTTCCGGTCGTTTGGGCTGCCGCAAATGGCGCGGACGCGGCGAGCAGGACTGTGGGGAGCATGAAGCGACGCATATAGACCTCGGTGCTGTTGTTGGTTTCGGTCTTCGGTGTTCCGGCTATACGACACATCCGTGGTTTGAAATGGTTTCCTCGGTGTGCGCGCCGTTCACTTTTCGCCATATTTCCTTCTATGACAGCGACAGCCGACAGGCCCGACCTCCACACGTTCGAGCATCACTGGCAGGACGAAGCGGACGCCGCGTATCTGTACCGCGTACTCGCGTCCGTCGAACCCGATGCAACAAAGCGCGATGTCTTCCAGCGGCTCGCCGAAGTCGAAGACCGCCACGTCACGATTTGGGAAGAAGTGATCACGAAGAACGGCGGGCGCGTCGGCAAGTTTTCACCGGCTGCACGCACGCGGCTGCTCGCGTGGCTCGGCCGCCGATTTGGTCCGGGGTTTCTGCTGCCGATGCTGCTCGCCGAAGAAGGGCGCGAAGTGAAGAGCTACCTCGATCTGCACCGCGAGACGCCGAAGGGCGCTGCGGGCGGTGAAGAGGCGCTGGTGCTCGCACGCGAATCGAAAGAGCACGCCGCGACCATTGCGGGCTTGTCAGGCCGGACGGGCGAACCCTGGCATTCGACGGGCGCCGGCGGCCTGTTGCGCAACGTGATCTACGGATTTAATGACGGACTCACCGCGAATTTCGGATTGGTTGCCGGCGTCATTGGCGCGACGGCGCTCGGGCAGGATCGCGCGATCATCGTGGCCGGCGTGGCCGGGTTAATTGCAGACGCGCTTTCTATGGGGGCCAGCGGATATCTGGCCGCGAAAAGTGAGCAGGAAGTGTACGCGCATGAAATCGCGATGGAGAAAGACGAGATCGCGCTCATGCCGGAAGTCGAACGTGACGAGCTCGCGCTGATTTACGAAGTGAAAGGAATGCATCGCGACGCCGCGCACGCGCTCGCGACCGAAGTGATGGCCGATCCGGAGCGGATGCTCAAAGAGCAGGTGCAGGAGGAGCTGAAGATCGGCGGCCACGAAGAGTCGCCGCTGCGGGAGGGGTGGATTACCGGTTCGGCAACGGCGATCGGCGCGCTGATTCCAGTGTTTCCGTTTTTCATCTGGAGCGGCCCGACGGCGATGTGGCTGTCGTTCGGTCTCGCGATGGCGAGCCACTTCCTCGTTGGCGCGGCGCGAAGCGTGTTCACCGGACGGAGCGTTTTCCGCTCCGGCCTCGATATGTTCGTCGTCGGCGTAGGCGTGGCGGTGGTCGGGTACTATGTCGGCGAGTGGGTGGCCCGGATGATTTAGTGTTTCTCTAAATCCCGAATCCAGATATTCCGGAACCGCACCGGATGCTCGTGATCCTGTAGGCCCAAAGGCAACCGGTCCGGCCCGGCCTCATACGGTGGCCGGCGCATGTTCGCCGTCGGCCCGACCGGTTCCACATCGTCCTGCACCAGGACACCGTTGTGAAAAACGGTGAAGCGCGCGGGCTTCGTCAGCTTTCCCGCTGCGTCAAAATGCGGACGATGAAAAACGATATCGTAGCTCTGCCACTCTCCCGGCTTGCGGCTCACATTCACGAGCGGCGGATACTGCCCGTAGATCGACGCAGCCTGTCCGTCCGCGTACGTGATGTTGTCGTAGGAATCGAGCACCTGCACCTCGAACTTCCCCATGAGAAAGACACCGCTGTTTCCGCGGTCCTGATCTTTCCCTTTCGGCGGATTCGGCGACATCCACTCGACATGCAGCTGCGCGTCACCAAATCCATCGTGTGTCTGGATTCGGCCGGTGCCCGGTGCAACCTCCATCGCACCGCCGCCGATCAGCTTCCATTTCGCAGGAGCGCCTTTGCTGTCTTCCCACTTCGCGAGACTCGTGCCGTCGAACAGCACGATCGCGTCTGACGGCGGGGGCACAGGAAGCGCCGGAGCACCCGGGGTGACGATCGGGGCGACAGGCCGCTCACGCGAATGCTGCGGCCAGTCACTCATGCTCTGCTGCGCCGCAACGGCCGACGAAAAAAGCACACTCGCGATCAATACTGCGCTGATATCGAAGGTTCTTTTCATCGGCCGCTCCGTTGAATTGACGCCTGCTACAGTACCACGTTGAGCAAACGCTTCGGCACGAAAATCACTTTCTTCGGCGTGCCGGTGATGAACTTCGCGATGGCGGGATCCGCCATCGCCGCTGCGAACACGTCCGCCTCCACTGCGTCCGGCGAAACCGTCACCGTTCCGCGCGTCTTGCCGCCGACCTGCACGGCGATCGTCGCCGTCGACTGCGTCACGAGCGCGCTGTCGAACGCGGGCCATCCGGAGTCGAACACGCTCTTCACATGCCCGAACGACTCCCAAAGTTCCTCCGCAATGTGCGGCGCGAACGGCGCGACGAGCTGCACGAGCGGCTCGACCTCGGCACGGTGCGCGGTCCGTTCGCCACGGCGCACGGTGTTGAGATACTCCATCATCGCCGCGATCGCCGTGTTATACGAAAGCTTCGGAATATCCTCGCCGACTTTGCGAATCGTCTGATGCAGTTTACGCATCACGTCGAGCTCCGGCTCGCCGTTCGTGTGCGACCCGCGCGCGGAAATCCAGAGGCGGCCGAGGAAGCTGCGCACTCCGCTGATGCCGCCGTCGCGGAAATCGCCGCCTTCTTCGAACGGTCCGAGGAACATCAAGTACGTGCGGAAGGTGTCCGCGCCCCAGCCGTCGAAGTAATCGTCGGGATTCACGACATTCCCCTTCGACTTCGACATCTTGGCACCATCGCGAATGATCATGCCATGCGCGCGGAATTTCGTGAACGGTTCGTCAAAATCGACGTAGCCCGCCTCGTGCAGCACCATCGTGAGAAAGCGCGAATACATCAGGTGCAGCACGGCGTGCTCATTCCCGCCGATATACGAATTCACCGGCAGCCACTTTTTTGTGAGTGCTGGGTCGAAAGGAACGTCATCGAGTCCCACGCTCGGATAGCGGAGGAAATACCAGCCGCTGTCGAGGAAGGTGTCGCTCACGTCCGTTTCACGCCGCGCGCTCTTGCCGCACTTCGGGCACGGCACGCGATACCACTCTTCGTGACGCGCGAGCGGCGAGACGCCCGAATCGTCTGGTTTGAAATCCGGAATGTTCGGCAGCAGCACAGGCAGATCTTTCTCCGGTACGGGCACCATGCCGCATGCGTCGCAGTAGATCACCGGAATCGGCGGGCCCCAATAGCGCTGCCGTGAAATGCACCAGTCGTGGAGCCGGTAGTTCACGACCCCTTTCGCCGCGTGCTTCGATTCAAGCCAGTCGGTCAGAATCCGTTTGGCTTCACCAACCGGCGTGCCGTTGAACTGCTCGCTGTTGCAGAGCACGCCGCCGTCGGCGTCGTCGACGTACGCTTCACTGAGCGGCGCGCGCGCCGATCCGTCGCGCGCGACCACGACGCGCTCGATCGGAAGTCCGAATTTCGTGGCGAACTCGAAGTCGCGCTCGTCGTGACCGGGCACTGCCATGATCGCGCCCGTGCCGTAATCCATCAGCACATAGTCCGACGTCCACACCGGCATCATGTCGCCCGTCGCGGGATTCACCGCGTAGGATCCGGTGAACACGCCGCTCTTTTCTTTGTTCGTCTTGCGCGCGATCAAATCCTGCCGCGCCGCCACCGTGCGATACTCTGCAACAGCCGCGCGCTGTTCGTACGACGTGATCGCGTCGAGCAGCGGATGCTCGGGGGCAACGACCACATACGTCGCGCCAAAAATCGTATCGGGGCGCGTCGTGAACACCTTGATCTCATGCGCGCCGCTGCCGACCTCGGCGGTTACATGAACGGCCGCGCTCCCCGCGTCCTCCAGAGGATTCAAAACTTTAAACCGTATTTCCGCGCCTTCGCTCCGCCCAATCCATGAGCGCTGCGCGGTGGTCGTCGTGTGCGACCAGTCGAGCCCGTCGATTCCGTCGAGCAGACGCTCGGAATAATCGGTGATCCGGAAGAACCACTGCTCGAGCAGGCGCTGCTCGACGAGCGCGCCGCACCGTTCGCAGCGGCCGTTCTCAACCTGCTCGTTGGCGAGCACGGTTTTGTCGTTCGGACACCAGTTCACCGCTGCTTTCTTCTTGAACGCGAGCCCGCGCTCCAGAAGCTTCAGGAAAACCCACTGCGTCCACTTGTAGTACGAGGGATGAGTCGTGTCGATGACGCGCGACCAATCCACCATCAGCCCCGCGCGCTCGAGCTGGCGCGTGAAGTTCGCGATGTTTGCCGGAATCAGCTCCATCGGGTGCAGCCCGGCCTTCAGCGCGTGATTCTCGGAGTGAATCCCGAATGCGTCAAACCCTATCGGCTGAAAGACATCGAATCCTTGTAGCCGCTGGAACCGCGCATAGATATCATTCCCAGTGAACGCGAAGAGATTGCCGACGTGCAATCCCTCTGCGGAAGGGTACGGGAACATCATCAGCGCGTAGAACGGCCGTTTGGCTCCGGCGATGTCCGGCTGATTGGCGGCGCGTGCCGCCCAGCGCTCGCGCCATTTGCGTTCGACGGCGCCAGGTTCGTAACCGGCCGGCTCGAAACCCTCCGGCGCGCCCGGGGTGTCTACCGGTAGGGACTCAGTCATCTATGAGATTTCGGCGGGGATGGGCGAGACGATTCAGAGCAATCTAGCCGCGACGACGGGACGAACAAGCGCGCAGCGCATCGCCGAGATGGGCGAGTTGCGGTCGCACGTCATCGACCGTGTGACGAAGTGGCTCGCCGTCATTTCAGCCCTCGCATTTCTTGCCTTGCTCGGTGTAGGCCGCGAGTCGCTGGGCCGAATCGTCGCCGGCGGTGGAACCTGGCTCCTCGTCGCGCTCGCCGTGTCGCTCGCGGTGCTCTCGGGTGCGCTCGTCATCATCTTCGTCGTCTCACCTGCGATCGGCAATCAGCTTCGCGATCTCGCCGAAGTCGCCGAGGCGGTGGCGGCCGGAAACCTTTCGAAAACACCGGACGCAGCGCGCCAAGGCGGACAGCTCGGCCGGCTCGCCCGCGCCATGGTCGCGATGACGCACGAGCTCCGCGATCTCTCCGCGCTGCTCACCTCGACCTCCGCCGAAACATCCGGGCTCTCCGCCGAGATCACGCACGGCACGGAGCACATGGCGCAGGCGGCGTCCGGAATAGCCGACACCGCAGCGCAGCTGAGCGAGCAGGCGCAGGGAATGGCCGGGACGATCCACCATCTCACGATTGAAGCGACGCGGCTCAACGAACACGCCCGCACCGTTACCGCCGGCGCGCAGGAGGGAATCGCGCGCAACACAAACCTGCGTGCGCTGGCTTTAGAGAATCATGAGCGTCTCGACGAGAGCGCGCGCCGCCTCGGGCATCTCGCGAATGACGTTCGCGAGAGTGCGAGCGCGACTGAATCACTGGCGAG
Organism: uncultured Gemmatimonadota bacterium; assembly: GCA_903910555.1. Lineage (GTDB taxonomy): Bacteria > Gemmatimonadota > Gemmatimonadetes > Gemmatimonadales > Gemmatimonadaceae > Fen-1231. Next base: position 10,718 of record CAIVZZ010000017.1, read on the forward strand.
CGCCACGGATCAGGTGCGGCAGTTCGTGACGCTCGTGCAGAAAATTGCGCGCCAGTCGAAGCTGCTGGCATTGAACGCGGCGATGGAAGCAGCGCGCGCCGGCGAGCAGGGCGAGGGTTTCGCCGTGGTCGCGAACGAGGTGCGCCGTCTCGCCGCGACGGCCGCCGAGGCTGCGGAGCACACTGACGCGCTCATGAAAGAAGTGCTCGGCAACATGGTAGCGGCGCGCGAAGCGAGTACGCGCGCGCTCGCCGCAGTCGAGAGCGTGCACACGGCAACGGAGCACGGTCGCGCGAGCTTTACGCAGGTGGAGACGGGTGTTGCCGACGCCGAATCGTGGACCACAGCGATCGCTCAATCGGCGAGCGCCGGCAGCGCGCTCGCCGCGGAGATCACGTCGCGGCTCGATTCGATCACCGAAGGCACACAGTCGTTCGCGAACGCGATGCAGGACGTCGCGGCTGCCAGCCAACAACAGAGTGCCAGCACCGAACAAATTGCCGCGGCGGCCGCACATCTGACACTCGCCGCCGAGCGCGTCGCGAAAGCCTCGCGCTCATTCCGGACATGACCGCGGACGAATCAGACGCGTTCGACGCGAAGCTTCGCGAAGCGTTCGACGCCGCGTACGTGCTCGAGCGTGAGCTGACCGGCGGCGGAATGAGCCGCGTTTTCCTTGCGACAGAGCGCGCGCTCAATCGCAAAGTTGTGATCAAAGTGCTTCCGCCGGAACTTGCCGCGGGCGTGAACCGCGAGCGCTTTCGCCGTGAGATCCAGCTCGCCGCGCAGTTGCAGCATCCACATATCGTGCCGCTGTACGCAGCGGGCGAGCATGGCGACCTGCTGTACTACACGATGCCGTTCATCGAGGGTGAATCGCTGAAGCATGCGATTCACGAGCACGGCACCAAGAAGCCGTTCACGCTGCGCGAAGTCGTGCGAATCCTGCACGATGTGTCCGACGCGCTCGCCTACGCGCACGCGCGCGGCGTGATCCACCGCGACATTAAACCGGGAAATGTGCTGCGCAGCGGATCGCATGCCGTCGTCACGGATTTCGGAGTGGCGAAGGCAATATCCGCCGCGATGCCCGCGGTGGGGATGACCACGAGCGGAATGGCCATCGGCACGCCGGCGTACATGGCGCCTGAACAGTTGGCCGGCGATCCCGCAGCCGACCATCGGATTGATATCTACGCCGTTGGATTGCTGGCGTACGAAATTCTCACCGGCGAAGCGCCGTTCAACGAGACGTCGCCGCAGGCGACGCTGGCCGCGCAGATGACGCGCGATCCGGAACTGGTGAGCAAAAAACGCGCGGACGTGCCGCCGGCGCTCGCGGCGCTTGTGATGAAGTGCCTCGCGAAAATGCCGGAGCGCCGCCCGCAAACTGCGCAGGAGCTGGTGGTAGAGCTCGATGCGATGGCGATCGGTTCGGGGGATTTTGTGCCGAGGACTGGTGCGACGCCGATGCGGCGCTGGGGCATTGCGGCAGCGGTTTTTGCAGCGACCGTCCTGGTCACAATTGCGGTGCGCGCAGGCGCGCCGACGACCGGCGCACCTGCGGCGAAGACTGATTCTGTCGTCACGCCAAAGCCGGCCGCGACACCGTCGCTCACGCATGCGGATTCACTTGCCATCGCAAGCGCCGTTGAGCGCCGCATGGCGAATCGCACGGCGACGGCACCGACCACCGCAAAAATCGACAGCGCAACACTGGCGCTCATCCGGTCGGAGGTGGAGTCGTCGGTGCTCGACTCGCTCAAGAAGATGGCGCCGCCGGAACCGCCGCCGGGCTCGCAGGGTGGCCAGCGATTCAACGGACGTGGTGCGGACTTTTCCGGTATGACACAGGCGCATATCGACTCGATTGTCCGCTCGACGCGCGCGGCCATCGACCTCGGGCGCAACGTGAATGGCCGCGGTGGGCCGGGGAATTTCACCGGACCGCGGAATAGCGCCGACGCAGCGCAATTCGAAGCGCGCATGGCCAACATGGGACCGCCGCGGCGCGTGATCGTCGCGGATCCGCCGCCGGATTCGCGGCACGCTGAGCTGCAAGCGGCCGGAACGCAGGTGATGGATGCGCTGCGAAAGCAGCTCGCATCAGTGCCGCGCTATGTGGTCGTGAATCACGATTCGGTTGCCGCGGTGCTGCTGCGAACGAGAAACCGCGATTCGGTGATGCACGTGCTCACGGCGGATATGAACGTCGCTATTCGCGCCGTACCGGTGTCGGCAAGCGATTCGGTGCGCTGGATGATCACGGTGTTCGATCCCACATCGCAGCTTCGCTCCGAGCAGATCAACACGGGGCCGGTTCCGATCAATTCAGCCGCGGCCGCCGACTCGGTCGCGCGACTTGTATCACGCGCGTTCTGGCAACTCGATCACTCGCCGCGCCGCGGAACGCCTACGCCTTCACCGGCGCCGCCACGGCCCTGAGGCGCTGCACCGATGCCGGATCGCCCATCGCGATCAGCGAGCATCCCGGTGTCACGCGCGTTTCGGCCGGCGGATTGAACAGATGTTCTCCCGCAACGGTCCGCACCGCGAGCAGCAACAATCCGGTGCCATACTCGTGCAGTTTGAGCGACGCGACATTCTTCCCGGCGAGCGCGCTCCCGGCCGTGACGGGAACGTCCTCGATGCGAAGATTGCGGTTCGTGTCGCGCAGCATCTGATCCAGAAAACTTACCACGCTCGGCCGAATCATCTCGCTCGCGAGGCGCATGCCGCCGATCTGCGCTGGTGAGACCGCGCCGTCGGCGCCCGCCTGACGCAGACGCGCCGCGGCGCGCTCGGTGGTCGCGCGGGCAACCACACGGATTTTTGGATTGAGCTGACGCGCGAGCACAGTGGTGACGAGGACGTTTTTGTCGTCATCCGTGCACACAATGATCCCCGCCGCGTGCTGAACGCCGGCGAGTGTCAGTGTTTCGTCGTCGGAGCAATCGCCCTGTATGTACGCGACGTCCGGAAATGCCTCGGTGATATTCGCAATGTGCTGTGCGTTGTGCTCGATGGTGACACAATCGCGCTCCGTGCTCACCAGTTCGCGAATCACCGACGTGCCGGTCTGCCCCGCGCCGCAAACGATAAAGTGACCCCGCATCGCGTCGATTCGCTTCTGCATGCGACGTCTCCTGAATCCGTGCGTCATGTCGCCTTCAACGATGAAGGCAGTGATCATTGAGAGTGTGTACACGGCGGCGGTGGCGCCGAACAGCAGCAACAGTGTCGTGAAAATTTCGCTGGCTTTCGAAAACGTCGGCACCGCCTCGCGCAGCGGCGTGGTCGTGAGCAGCATCATCGTCATGTACACGGCATCGAGCCAGCCGTGGTTCGGCGCGCCAATGATGCGATAGCCGACGACGCCCACGATAAACACCGTGAGCAGCAACAGCGCCGCGAACGCAACGCGGCGCTGAAGGACTCTTAGCTCGTTCTCACCGCGGGGTGTCAAAACGCGCTCATTTCTTCCGGCTGGGATCTTCGGACGCCTTGTACAGGTAGGCGCACTCTTCGAGGCGCGGTCCCTTTTCGTCGCACACGGCGAACTTCGTTCCTTCGTACGCCGCCGCTCCTGCGTAACGGCCGTCCTTCGTAAGCGCGTAGAAGGTGAGGCCAAAGAGAGGACGGCCGTTCGGTGCCAGCAGCCGCTTCTCTGAATGCGCGATCACGCGCTCCATGGTTTTCATCAATGCGGCCTGCGGTGCCATTCCCTGACGCATGAACTCCACGGCGAGAAATGCGCCGCAGACCATGATGTTCGATTCACCGCGGCCGGTTGAGCCGGCGGAACCGACTGAGTTATCGGTGTACTGACCCGCGCCGATGATCGGCGAATCGCCGATGCGTCCGGGAAGCTTCCACGAAATTCCGCTCGTCGTCGTCACCGAACTCACATCGCCCGCCGCATTCACGGCGTCCATGTTGATCGTGCCGTGCGTCCAGTTCACTTCGCCGTCGTATTCCATCTCGGGCAGCTCGGCTTTATTTCCCTTCGCTGCGTTGTAGCGCATCCAGTCGGCTTTTGCCTTGGGATCGGTCCACGGTTCGTATTTTCGCGTGGCTTTCCACTTTTCCCAATCGGCTTTTGATTTTTCGGTCAGGAGATTCTGTTCTTTGAATCCCATCGCGAGCGCGAAACGTTTCGCATCCTGACCGACGAGCATGACGTGGTCGGTGTAGTCCATCACTGCTTTCGCGACGTTCGATGGCGTCGCGATTCCCTCGAGACAGGCCACTGATCCGGCGCGCTTGGACGGTCCGTGCATGCAACTCGCGTCGAGTTGCACAACACCCTCTGAGTTCGGCAATCCACCGAGTCCAACCGACTGGTCGTCGGGATCGAGTTCAACGCAGTTCACTCCGGCGATGATCGCGTCGAGCGTATCAGTGCCCGACACGATTTTGTCGTAGGCGACTTTGATGCCCATCCCTTTATCGAGATAGCCGTTGGCCGCGCTGATAACGCACGCCTTTCCTTTGAAATTTTTCGGGATCGCCGCACGTGATCGATCGCGATCGGCAAGCCATTCTTCGGCGCTGATCTGGCGCGGAAGAAAGCCCAAAGCGGCCAATGTTGCGGATTTTTCGATGAAGGTTCGGCGGGAATCCATGCGGTGCTCCGACTGGAGTGGACTTCACATTCTAGTGCCGAGTGTGGCATCGGGATAGACAGCCGAACAGCCTTTGCCGCGGGTTTGCGCGGGTACCCGCGGGTCGGCGCCCGCGCGCACGCCGAGGGAAGTGCCATGTGATGTGACCAGCGTCAACCCGCGAAAACCCGCGGCTAAGAAATTTCTCAGCTCAACGCTCTATAAAAAGTCTGACGCCGCGCGGACAACCACGCATCCAGTCCCCGCTCAACCGATGCCGCCGTCGCCGGATGACCAAGATCACCGGGGTGCAGCGCAATCCTCATCACTCGCTCGCCACGCTGACTCCACCAGCGCAGCCGCTCGAACAACACCGATCCGTACGCGCGCACCGCACCTCGTCCGCTCCAACGCACCACCGGCGACTGCACCACGCGTCCGCGAACGTACACCGCCCCATCATCCTCACTCACGCTCAATCCGGCGTCACGCACCGCCGCATGCGTCGCCGGCTTCGCCAGCCACGCCGGCGGCACAAAACCCACCGGCTCCAACCCCATCGCACGCAGCCTCGCAATTCCGCGATCAATCCGCGCGCGCGCCGCGTCGTAATCGAGGGTGAGAAACTCTCCCTCCTTATTCGTCTTTCCGAACGCGCGCAGTTCATCGCCGAACGATCGCGGCAGCCCGACTTCATCATGCCGCTCGCCGTGCAAAAATATTTCCGCCCCGTCCGACGCCCGCCCGCGAACCCAATCACCGAACGCGGCATCGCTCTCCATCGCGGCCTCGCCGTGCCAGTCGGGCACGACCAACAGCCCGGGCACCACGCCGCGCGATCTGCACAACTGCCACAATGCCTCGACCCGCGCCGCGTTCGGCGGCGTGACATCGTGAATCGTTATGAGCAGTTCGTTCACCGTGCTCGTCCGTTCGCGATCGTGTCGTACAGCGCAAAAATCCGGTCGAACACGGAATCCCATGAATGGTCTTTTTCCGCGTACGCCCGACCCTTAACGCCGAGTGAAACCAGATCCGACTGCAGCAGCTTCACCGCTTCGTCGGCAAGCGACCGCGATTCACCCGAAATGAACCGCGTGCCCGCACCGCTCGTCGCGACCTGCTCGCTGATCCCGCCGCGGTCCGCCGACAGCACCGGCGTCCCGCTCGCGAGCGCCTCCAGCGGCGCGAGACCAAACGTCTCGTTCGAGCTCGGCGCGACAAACAAATCAATCGAAGCCATCAGATCTGCGACCCTGTCGCGATCCCGCTCATACGGGAGAAAACGCACCCACGGTGCGCCGTCTGCTTGTGCCACGAGCTGCGCGCGCATTGGACCATCGCCTACAAGCGCGAGTTGCGCGCCCGTCCGCCGATGAACCTCGCGCCAGGCATCGAGCAGTACATCCAGCTCTTTCTCAGCGGCGAACCGGCCGACGAACGCCGCGACTGGTCCCTCCGGAAGCCCGTATCGCACCCGCACCTCACGCCGCCGCGCAGCGCGCGCCGGATTGTACAGCGCGAGATCGACGCCGAGCGGGATCTTCGTCACGCGATCGATTCCAGCCGCACGCAGATCATTCGCGACGAAATCCGAGCAAACGATCGTATGCGCAAAATGCCGGTCGATCTCACGCGCATAGCGCCAGCCGAGGTCGAACATCGCGCGCCGGAACCCATTGGCGCGCTCGGGAAAGGGCGCGAAGACTCGCGGGAAGTTGCTGTGGTAGAACGCGACCACCGGGATATCCAGTCCGCGCGCCGCAAGACGCACGATCCAGGGGACAAACCCCGGGCTGCCCACCTCTATCACATCCGGGCGTTCGTGGACCGCGATCCGCCGGTTGGTACGCGTCGCGAGCATGAAGCGATATGGATCCTGCGTGGGGACGCGCGGTCCCTCCAAGCGGTAGCAGCGCACGCCGTCACTCTGTGAAAGCGCGTCTCGGGGCCCCGGAAGCACCAGAACCTGCCGCAGCTTCGGCCGCGCCTCGACGTACTTCGCCTTTTCGCGGAGGTAGGTGCGTATGCCCCCGGTCGTCTCGCCATAAAACTCGGTGATATCGAGAATCGAGCGGGTCGCGGCAGGCCGGAGCACCGGCGGGAGCGACAAATGCGACAAATCGAGACGGCCAGCCTCGATTTGCGCATCGGGGAGAAACAGCGCGTTAGTGCTCAGCACGGTACCTTTAATATTAGCAGTGAATACCGCAGGACTCTTGAGGAGGTTTGATGGCCGCTACAAAACTGGACGGTGCCGGCACGCAGAAGATGAAAACGCTCGACGAAGCGCACATGTCGCTTCAGTCCATCCACGGCATGGTCGAACGTATGGCTATAGAAGTGAAGAACAACGCGTCGGTTGGCATCCTGCCGAACCAGATCAAACGCAGCGCCGGCACGCTCCAGGGACAGCTCAAGGGTCAGTTCGGCATGATCGCCGACATGTTCGCGGCGATGATTCTCGCGGCGGGCCGCGGCGGAAGCGAGATCGTCCGCATTCGCACCCTGCGCGAGCAGGTTGCCCAGATTCGCACCGCGCTCGACATGGCCGCGAGCAAGGTCAAGAAAGACCACTCGGTTGACATCGTGATGGCAGACGACTGAGAGTGTTTTTTCGTAGTTTTTGCGAGCGTTTTGCTGTTGCCCGCTCCCGCTCTGCCGAATAGCTTTTGCCGTTGACGTTTTTTGACTGTTTTGCCCCCCTCCCCTGCTCTCGCTTCTCACAGAAACGACAGGATTCCCAGTAATGCCCCGTAAGCGTTCGCGCCGGCTCTCCTCCGCCCTGATTTTGATGGCAGGCGCGTTGGTGGTTGCCGCCTGTGGAGAGAAGTACCCGAACTCCACGTTCACGCATCTGACTGACTTCAACACGATCATCGACGGCCTGTGGAACCGGCTGTTGCTGCTTGGAACGATCGTGTTCGTGTTCGTCGAGACGCTCCTGATCTTCACGATCATCAAGTTCCGGCGTCGCGAGGGTGCACCCGATCCCAAGCAGACGCACGGTAACACGACCCTCGAGATCACCTGGACGATCATTCCGGCGCTGATCCTGGTCCTGATCGCCGTCCCGACGGTCGACGCGATCTGGAAGACCGAGGCCAAGGCCTCGGACAGCTCGATCCAGGTGCAGGTGATCGGTCACCAGTGGTGGTGGGAGTTCCGCTATCCGCAGTACGGCTTCACGACGGCCAACGAGCTGTACCTGCCCGCCGGCCGCACGGTGAATTTCCAGCTCAACTCGCGCGACGTCATCCACTCGTTCTGGACGCCGCAGCTCGGCGGAAAGCGCGACGTGATCGCGAACCGCACGAACTACATCTGGTACACACCGGATTCGAGCCTCGCCGGCAGCGTGTTCAACGGCTTCTGCACCGAGTACTGCGGATCGTCGCACGCGAACATGCGCTTCCACGTCTACGCCGTTTCACCGGCTGACTTCGACAGCTGGGCCGCGCACCAGAAAGAGAACGCGGCGATGTCGCCGATTGTGGCACCGGCGCCGGCAGCACCCGCGACGCCGGCCGCCGCAGTGAAGGTCGCGTCGGCAGCCACGAAGCCTGCGGCGCCGGCTGCAACGAAGCCTGCGGCACCGGTCGCTGCGATGCCGGCTTCCGAGGGTTACGTCTTCCCGCTCGCCAAGATGCCGCCGCACACGCTCCCGCAGACACCGTTCCCGGTGGGCGACCGCGAGGTGAAGTTCGACGAGTCGCTGCTCGCCGGTGGCGACGCGGCACGCGGACACGAGCTCGTGTCCAACATGGCCCACATGGGCGATGTGCCCTGCCTCACCTGCCACATCATCAAGGGTGAGTACATGGTCGCCGGCAAGCAGATGTTCACCGACGACAACGCGAAGGCGCCGAACCTCACGCACTTCGCAACGCGTCATACGTTCGCCGGCGGCATCTACCCGGCGACACCCGCGATGCTCGCGCGCTGGGTTAAGAACGCCGAGCACATGAAGCCGGGTTCGTTGATGACGACGCTCGGAAACGGCGAATACGCGCCGTCCATGAAATCGAAACGCACGACGGGACTCGACGACCGGCAGATTGCCGATATCGTCGCGTACCTGTTGTCACTCAAGTAGTCCGGGGAGACGCATAAATGGCCACCACCGCCGCCACCCCGTCGTACGAGCAAACGGGAATTTGGAGTTGGATTACAACGGTCGATCACAAGCGGATCGGCGCGCTGTATCTCTACACCGCACTGTTCTTCTTCATGTTCGGCGGACTCGAGGCCGGCGTGATCCGCTGGCAGCTCGCGCAGCCGAACCAGCACATCGTCTCGGCTGAGCTCTACAATCAGCTGTTCACGATGCACGGCACGACCATGATCTTTCTCGCGGTCATGCCGTTGTCTGCTGCCTTCTTCAACTTTTTGATTCCACTCCAGATCGGCGCGCGTGACGTCGCGTTCCCACGGCTCAACGCGTTCAGCTACTGGGTGTACGTGCTCGGCGGCACGTTCATGACGCTGCCGATCTTCTTCAACACCGCACCGAACGGCGGCTGGTTTGGCTACGCGCCGCTGACGACGCTCCCGTTTTCGTCGGGGCTGAACATCGACTTCTGGGTGATGGGCCTCCAGATCCTCGGTATCAGCTCGCTCGCGGCGGCGTTCAACTTCATCACGACGATCATCAACATGCGCGCACCGGGCATGACGCTCATGCGCATGCCGGTGTTCACCTGGATGTCGTTCGTCGTGCAGTTCCTCCTCGTGCTCGCCTTCCCGGTGATCACGATCGCGCTCGTGTTCCTGCTGTTCGATCGTTTCTTCGGCACGAACTTCTACGAGATCGCGGCGGGCGCTGATCCGCTTCTCTGGCAGCACCTCTTCTGGGTGTTCGGACATCCCGAGGTGTACATCCTGATTCTGCCGGCGTTCGGACTCGTCTCCGAGATTTTGCCGACATTCTCACGCAAGCCGTTGTTCGGCTACAACGTCGTCGTGTATTCCGGCATCATGATCGGATTCCTCGGCTTCGGCGTGTGGGCGCACCATATGTTCGCGGTCGGCATGGGCGCGACGGCCGACACGATCTTCGCTCTGACGACGATGCTCATCGGCATCCCGACGGGCGTGAAGATTTTCAACTGGATCGCGACGATGTGGGGCGGCCAGATCCGCTTCACGGCCGCGATGAAGTTTGCGATCGGCCTGATCGCGCTGTTTACGATCGGCGGCATCTCGGGTGTGATGCACTCGTCACCGCCGGCGGACTTGCAGCAGACAGATACGTACTTCGTCGTCGCGCACTTTCACTACGTGCTCTTCGGCGGCTCGATCATGGGCATCTTCGGCGGCATCTACTTCTACTATCCGAAGATCACGGGCCGCTACATGAGCGAGGTGCTCGGCACGTGGCACTTCTGGTGCACGTTCATCGCGATGAACCTCACGTTCTTCCCGATGCACTTCAGCGGAATGCTCGGCATGCCGCGCCGCATTTACACCTACGACGCGGGTCAGGGCTGGGACACGTTCAACCTGATCTCGTCGATCGGCACCGGATTGCTGATTCTCTCGACGCTGATCTTTGTCGTGAACTTCTTGAAGAGCCGGAAGAGCGGCGAAGTCGCACCGGGCGATGCATGGGGCGCGGGCACGCTCGAGTGGACGATTCCGTCGCCGCCGCCGGATTACAACTTCGCAGAAATCCCGTTTGTTACGTCGCGCTATCCGCTGTGGGATCTCAAGCATCCGGAGCGCACGAGTGGCATCGCCCATTCCGCGCCGGACGTCATGACGATCACGGACGCGCATGCGACGCCTGTGCACGAAGAGATGGGACACAAGACCGCAGCCGAGCTCGGCATTCCGATGCCGTTCAACACGGTGAAGCCGCTGATCGCCGCGGCGGCGCTGGTGGCGATGTTCGGCGGTCTGCTGTTCATGCACACCAATCAGTTCGCCGTCGCAATGACGATTACCATTGGCAGTGCTTCCCTGTTCGTCGGGACGCTCTACGCCTGGCTGACCAGCCCTCTCGAATAGAACGGAGACGACTTCCTTGGCATCCGCCGTCGCAGAAGTTCACGAGCACACGCACTACACGACCACCGGTCTCGACAACCGGAAGGTCGCGATCTGGGCATTTATTGGATCGGAGTGCATGCTTTTCATGTCGCTCATTTCGACCTACCTGATTTACAAGGGCAAGTCGATTGTGGGCCCGTTCCCGCACGAAGCATGGACCGATCCGAGCGGCCATGTCTTCAAGCCGATTCTGAACATTCCAGTGACGTCGCAGTCGACGTTTGTGCTGCTGATGTCGTCGCTCGTGATGGTGCTCGCGCTGGCCGCGGTCGAGAATCGCGGCAAGCCGGGTTACCAGGGCACGCTGCTCGGCAACTCGAAGCTCTGGCTCGCTGCGACAGCCGCGCTCGGCGCGACCTTCCTCGGTTACCAGGCGTACGAGTTCACCTCGTTCGTGCACGAAGGGCTGACGATCCACACGAATCTGTTCGGTTCGTCGTTCTTCACGCTGACCGGTTTCCACGGCGCGCACGTCACGGCCGGCGTGCTCTGGCTGCTGACGCTGTTGTCGATCGATATCAAGCGCGGGCTGACGCCGAAGGATGCGCTGCTCGTTGATATCTGCGCGCTGTACTGGCATTTCGTCGACGTGGTTTGGATCGCGATCTTCACGCTCGTCTATCTTATCAAGTAGGATTCATCGATCATGAACGATCACGCGCCGCACGCCGATCACGCGCACGAGCATCCGACCTGGAAGCAGTACAAATGGGTCGCGCTCTGGTTGACGCTGATCACGGTATTCGAAGTCTGGATTTACTATACGCCGTTCAAAGAGACGCCGTATTACATCCCGCTCCTGCTGGTGTTGTCAGCGACGAAGTTTGCGATCGTGGTGCTGTTTTATATGCATCTCAAGTACGATCACAAACTGTTCAAGGCGCTGTTTACGGGGCCGCTCATCATTGCGGTTTGCACGCTGCTCGCGCTGTTTGCGTTGTTCTCGCATCGGGCGATTCCGCAATAGAATCACCACTACCGCCGCCGCTGGTTGTCGGTTTTGACAACAAAGGGGATGCGTTAACGGTCGTTGATTGACGGGTATTGAACTAACGGCGACGGGACAGTTCGTGTTAAACACGAACTGTCCCGTCGCTTTTTGTTCATTAATCCGCTGCCAACGACTGTTAACGCATCCCCTTTGTTGCGATTACCCACAACCGCAAAACGCTGTGCGCCGCTCTAGCTAGACCCATCCAGCGCATGCGTAAGATTCCCCGCAAACTCCGGATGCCGCTTGAGCAAATATCCACCCATCAGTGCCGAAGCCACGAGATTCGCCGCTCCAATCTGATACCAGGCAAGCGACCCGAGCACATTGCCGGACGATAGCATCAAAGTGAGAAAGTAGAATCCCACTTCGAACACCGCAAAAAAGAGCGCCATCCCCGCCGTGAACTGCGGCGCTTTGCGCGACGCGGTAATCAATACGCTGGCGACGCAGCCGAGCGCGACGAACGCCACGATGTGAAACAGGGTGTACGCCACGACAAAATAAGTCAGATCGTGATTTTCAATCCCGCGTCCGAGGCCGCGCAGCAACGCCCGCCCAAGAAAATCCGGCGTAGAGAACGGCTGTCCGGCAATCATATCCACCGCCAGAAACCAGACCGCAACGCCGGCGGCGCCGAGCAATCCGGCGGTGATACCATCCCTCAAAGTCTTCGCCTGAATAGCCATCGAACTCCTCCTGCAGGGGGTCGCCAGGACTAACCCAGTAGTAAACCAGTACTGACCCAGCACCAGCTCGTACCATACCGCGACTCACCGGCGGACGTCATCGCACAAACGGGGGAGCCGGCGGTCCCCTCATGTTCAGAGACCGTTAGATTGCAGGAGATGTTCCCACACTTCCCCGCCCTCCTACACCTCCTGCATCCCGCCGCCCGCATCGGCTGGCAGTATTTCTCCGTGCACTGGAGCACGGTCGCCGGAATCGCGGCATTGTGGGCTTTGTACGAATGGCGGGCGCGAGCGCATCGCGCTGAAGCGGCGACGCCGGAAGAAGCGGCAGGACCAACACGCGGTCAGCACACGCTTTTCATCAGCGGCCTGCTGGTGATGTTTCTCTCGCTGAACGGCCCGCTGCATGACCTCAGCGACTATTACCTGTTCAGCGCACACATGGTGCAGCACCTCGCGCTGACGCTGGTCATCCCGCCGCTGCTGATTCTGGGGACGCCGGGCTGGATGCTGCGCCCCGCGCTGAAAACAGCTTGGGTGAACCGCTGGGCCCATCGCCTGACCGGCGCGAAGACTGCATTCATGATCTTCAATATCGTCCTCGCCGGCTGGCATCTGCCGCCACTGTACAACCTGGCGATGGCCAATCACGACGTGCACATCTTTGAACATCTCATGTTCATGGTGAGCGCGACTCTGATGTGGTGGCCGCTCACGAGCCAGATGCCTGAACTCCCGCGACTCCCGTATCCGGGTCAGATGCTCTACTGCTTCATCATGACGATTCCGATGTCGGTTGTCGCGTTCTGCATCACACTGGCCGATCACATGCTCTATCCCGCGTACGCGGCCGCGCCGCGCATTTGGGGGATCACACCGATGGTCGATCAATCTGCGGGCGGTCTGATCATGTGGGTTCCGGGGACGCTCTTTTTCCTTATCGTGCTCTCGGTCGTGTTCTTCAAGTGGGTGGGCGCGGATTCAGACGATTCGGCCGGCGCGCAGGTGAACTGGACGCCGGCGGCCTCACCGAACCTCAATCGCCGGTGATTGAATGAGCGAGCCGACGCCAGCGACAACCAAGCGCCCGCGACTTCTCGCTCTCGATGTTTTCCGCGGCCTGACGGTCGCGGGGATGCTCTTGGTGAACGATCCCGGCACGTGGAGCGCGATTTATCCGCCGCTCGAGCACGCCGAGTGGAACGGCTGGACGCCGACGGACGTGATCTTTCCGTTCTTTCTGTTTATCGCCGGCGTGACGACGCATCTCTCGCTCACCGCGCGACGCGCGGAGGGCGCCGGCGACTCGGCCCTCGCGAAGCAGATCATCCGGCGCGGGGCGTTCATCGTGGGTTTCGGCCTTTTGATGGCCGTCTTTCCGTTTTTCCCAGTCGAGCGGTTCATACACATACGAATCCCCGGCGTGCTCCAGCGGATCGGCGTCTGCTACACGATCGCGGCGCTCATCTCGCTGCGCACGACGCTCAAGCAGCAGGTCGCGATTATCGCGTCGCTGCTACTCGGCTACTGGTTCGTGATCACGCTGGTTCCCGTGCCGGGCGCGATGGGTGGAATCGGGGCCACGCTGAACATGGCGCCGGCGCGCACGCTCGCCGCCTGGACCGACCGCTTCCTGCTCGGCGGCCATTTGTGGATCAACTCGGTGACGTGGGATCCCGAGGGACCACTCTCGACGATCCCCGCGATCGGCACCGCCATGCTCGGTATTCTCGCGGGACGCTGGATCGGTGAAAAGCGCCCGCTCGATGAGCGTCTCAACGGCCTCTTTGCCGGTGGCGCGCTCGGAATGATGGTCGGACTCATGTGGAATTGGTCGTTCCCAATCAACAAGAGTCTCTGGACCAGTTCCTACGTGATCTTCACCGCGGGAATGGCCTGCGTGTCGATCGCGACAATCAGCTGGATTATCGACGTAAAACGCGTGACGTGGTGGACCCGTCCAGTCGTCATATATGGTATCAACCCGATCATCGCATTTGTTGGATCGGGGATGATGGCGCGAATGATCTACACGGTCTGGAAGGTCGACTTCCACGGAATTCCGACTCCGGTGCAGTCCGTGGTGTATGAAACAGTGTTCAGGCCGTGGCTCGCACCGCGCAACGCGTCACTCGCGTTCGCGCTCTGCTTTGTGCTCTTTTGGTATCTGATTTTGTGGGCGCTCGCCCGCAAGAACATTATTTTCAAGGTGTGACTCAGTGATCTTCCAGCTCCTGCTCGCCGCTTCGGTCGCATTGCATTCCGCGGCGGAGACACCCAAGAAGAAGGCTCTGGGGCCGAAGAAGAGAGTCGCAACGCACAGTCGCGTGCAGGGCACGAAATCCGTTCAGAACGCCAAGCTCGCGCCGTCAAAGACTGCGCCGGCATCGGCGGGCGCGATTCATTGGACCACGCCGAAAGGCCGCATTGATCTTTCCGACGATCTCTCGTCGATGCTCGCGCGCGCAAAATCCGGCAAATGGGGCGTGCTGATCGTTTCGCTTTCCAACGGCGACACACTGTTCGAGCGCAACGCCGATCAGCAGCTGCTCCCGGCGTCGACGATGAAGCTCTTCACGAGCTCGCTCGCGCTCGACCGCTTCGGCGCAGAAGGAAAATTTGTTACGGTCGTGCTGCGCGCCGGTTCGCTCAGTTCCGGCGGAACATTGCACGGCGATCTCATGCTGCGCGGCGCAGGAGATCCGACTCTCAATGGAAAAGCGTTCGAACCCGGCGGCGACGCGCCGATGGAGGCGCTGGCGCGACAAATCGCGGCGGCCGGCGTGAAGCATGTGACTGGCGGAGTCGTCGGCGATGCATCGGCATTCCTCGACGGTCACGTTCCCGACGGCTGGCGCACGCGCTATTTGCAGGCGTCTTATGCCGCGCGCGTGTCCGCGCTGTCGTTCAACGAGAACAAGATGACGATCATCGTGCGCGCCAATGGCGGTCACGCTGACCTCTCGTTTCAGCCTGCTGTGAGCGGCATGCCGGTCGTGAACGACGTGAAGATCACACCGTCGAGCAAGGGATCGCACATCGGCGTTCGCCAGGACAGCACGGGGCGTTTGGTAATCAGCGGCTGGATCGGCGCGCAGAGCGCACAGCGCGATTATCAGGTGATGGTCGAGGGACCGGAGCTCTTTGCAGCGGGCGCGCTCCGCGCGGCGCTCGTCGCGCAGGGTGTCACGGTCGACGGCCCGGTGCGCGTTGGTGCAACGCCAACGGACGCCGTCGCGCTCGCGAAGTTTGATTCCCCGTCGCTCGAAAAGATCGTCACGCAGATGAATGGCGAGAGCAACAACCATTTCGCCGAGCTGTTGTTCCGTGACGCGGCGAGCAGCGTTGGCGCGCCGGGCTCGGCAGAGAACGGCAATATTCTCCTGCGGCGTTTTCTGTACGAGAAGGCTGCTGTCGCGCCTACTTCGGTATTCGCGGCCGACGGCAGCGGGCTCTCCACGCTCGACCGCGTAACACCGCGCGCGATGGTGCAGCTGCTCGGCTACGTGCGCAAAGCCCCTTGGGGACCGGTGCTCGAGCAGTCGCTGCCGGTGGCCGGCGAAACAGAAACACTCAGGCATCGCATGCGCGCGACGCCCGCGATGGGGAATCTCCACGCGAAGACCGGAACCACGAACGACGTCGCGTCGCTCGGCGGCTACGTGACGGCGAAGAATGGCGAGCAGCTGGTGTTCTCGTTCATCTACAACGGGAAGGACCGGTGGCGTGCGAAAGAGGCGATGGACGCGATGGGCTCAACGCTCGCGAGCTTCTCGCGCTAGTGACGCCAGATCGGCCTTTCAAGAAAGCCGACGACTGCTGAAACGAAAGCGGGCTGCATGTTCTCCATGAGCGACGCGTGATCGCCGCCGGCCATCACGACCCACGCGCGATCTGCCGTTCCGAGACGTGAGAAAAAGGCTGCTTGCGTTTCGGTTGGTGCGATCGGATCGAGCTCGCCCTGAATCAGCAGCGTCGGAACCTTGACCTTTTTCGGGTCGATCGCGTTCCACTGCTCGAGGTGGCGCCAGTCTGTACGAACAGGATCGGCCTTGAGCGCGGCGGCCACGTACGCATCAACGGCCTTCTTCGATATCGCGCCGGGCGCAATAAAATCGCTCGCGGCGGCCTCTGCGGTCGTTTTCTCGCGGGGAGGTTTGCCCGGTTCCGCCTCGGCAACAATCACTGAATCAGGGTGCTTCCAAAATCCTGTGAGAATCAGCGCCGACATTTGATCGGGGTGGCGCTGAGCGCAGAGAATCGAAACGGTCGAGCCATTCGACCAGCCGAGCACCGCGGGCTTGCCGGCGACGCCGGAGTTCTTCGCGATCCAGACGAGCGCGGCCGAGAGATCTTCGGCGGATCGATCTGGTGTGTCCCAGCCGCTCGCATCGCGCGGCGTGGCGCCGTAGCCGCGGAGATCGAGCGCGTATACCGCGTAGCCTTTGGCGACGAGCGCGTCCATCAGCGAGTGATGCTCGCCGGGAACCTGCAGGTCGAAATCGGGGAGCGAACTCCAGGTGCGGCCGTGCAGCAGAAGGATCGTGGCTTTGGGATTCGCTGTGCGCTTCTCCCAGAGAGTGAGGCGCTGACCGTCTTCGGGAGGGAGCAAATGCTTCACCAACGTTGCCTGCGCGCTGGCGATCGATGCGAAGGCCGACATAAGGAACGCCGCCGCAAGCAGAGCACGACCGAATGATCGATTCATGGTTTCCGTGGTTGAACTGCCGTACGCCGTCTGAATTACAAAACGCCGCCCCCAGCTAAGAAAGCTGGGGGCGGCGATTCGGGCAATCTGGAAACGAAATCTCTATTGAATCGCAGCCGCGAACACGATGCCGCGCGAGTAGCGATCCATCACGACCACACGGTCACCAAAGAGGCACGAATCGTAGTTCGGCTGCATCTGGGGAAGCATGTACTCGTAGTCCACAGGTACCGGCTCGCAATAGCTCATGTACGAGACCGGGAAGAAGCCGCGCACGAAGACTCTGCTCTCCCAACCAAACGGAAGTGCGAGGCGACCGCCGAAGCGATTGAACCCTGCGCCGTAGCGAATCCCGCCAACAAATGCCGGACGACCGTATGCGCCTCTGGTGATCAGCGGACGGCCATGCGCAGCGACCGGTACCACGCGTGAATCGCGGCCACGGAAGTCATCGC
This sequence comes from uncultured Gemmatimonadota bacterium, assembly GCA_903910555.1. Taxonomy (GTDB): domain Bacteria; phylum Gemmatimonadota; class Gemmatimonadetes; order Gemmatimonadales; family Gemmatimonadaceae; genus Fen-1231. The sequence continues at coordinate 28,219 of CAIVZZ010000017.1, forward strand.
GTCCGCGGAAATCTTCACGCCCGCGAACTTCCGCGCGTGCACCGAAATCATTGCGTCCACGAACTTCCGCACGCGCGTTGAAATCGTTGCGGCCGCGAACTTCCGGACGGGCCTGCACATAGTTCCGCGGGCGGGCATCCTGACGAGCGCGGGATTCCGTATGACCGCGAGGCGCCTGAGCCCTCGGAGCGGCATGACCGTTATTGCGCTGCTGGGCGCCAAGTACTCCGGCAGAAGCGACAAATGCAGCAGCGGTGATCGCGAGTGTAGTCAGACGAAGAGTGTTTTTCATACAGCCTCCCATCAGCGAGATCGGGCGCCGTCACAACTGCATCGGCTCCCATTCAATCGTACGCGCGCCAGAGCGGATTGTTCCTGCGCCGCGCGTATTAGTGCACTCGACTTGTGGTGTCGTGGATCACAATGCCGCGCTTCGCGAGTTCCGCGATGTAGCGCTCACCGGGAACACACTCGTCGGGCGTGTGAACGCCGCCGGGTTTGATCGCGCCTTCGGCTTGCAGCTGTCCGGTGATCGCAAGCGAAAATCCAGTCGTGCGCTCCATCGCGCTGATACCGTGCGCTTCATCGTGATGGTCTATCAGCTCGAACGTGTGCGTCACCGGTGTGCCGCTCTTCGTGCCTTCGACCGTCACGCGCATAGCGACGAGATCGCGCCCCGCAGGCTTTTTCAAGTGCGGCCCCATCGCAGCGATCGCCACGTCGCGCGGTGAGACTTTGACTCCCTTCACGTCGATCGGCTCGAGATCGAGCAACCCGAGATCGCGAATCGCCTCCATGATGTGCGCATGGCCCGGATAGCGGAGCGTTTTGTACTCCATCGTCGGGATCTGCCCTTCGTAGCGCATCGCGAGGGTCGAGAGGCCGCCCGCGGTGTGAAACGCCTCCAGCTCACCAACAGGTTCAGCGAATCGTACGGACTCGCGTTCCGAGAGCGCTTTGACCTGCGCGCGCCGGCCGTCGCGCAGCACCCACGAAAGCGTCGTGTAATAGTCGAGCACGCCCTCGAGCGAATACACAATCTGATACTTGAGCGGTCCCTCGGGCTGCTGCGGCAAACCGCCGACGAATATTTTTACGCGCGAGACTTTGTCGCAGCGGGAAATACCGAGTTGGGCGAGGATGTTCACCATGCCGGGAGCAAGGCCGCAGTCGGGAATCACCGTGATCCCTTTGGCGCGCGCCGCCGAATCCAGCGCTTTCTGCTGCAAAACGATCTGCGTGTTGCCGCCAAGATCGCAGAAGTGCACGCCCGCATCTATTGCGAGGCGGGTCATTTCGAGATTGAAGTAGTACGGCAGTGCACACATCGCGGCGGTCACGCCGGTCATCGCAGCGGCAATCGCGGCGGAGTCCTTTGCGTCGAGTGCGACGCGCACGAGACGCGGATCACTCGCGTAGCGCGAGAGAAACGCAGGGAGCGGCGCCGCATCGCGGTCGGCGAGGCGCACTTCTTCCACGTCCGGATTCTGCAGCAAATCGTATGCACAGGCCGAGCCTTGAAGGCCGGCGCCGAGAACTAACATCCGCATGAACGTACCTCTAAAGACAGGGCTACTTCGACGTAACGATCATTCCGCGTTTGAGGTCAAGCGTCCAGCGGAGTCCGTTCAGCGCCGAGCGAGCCGGCGGAGCATCCCAATTCGTCGGCGTCTCACCGATGCGCGGCGCGATCATGAGTCCGGGGAACATGACCATGAATGGTACTTCATCGCCACGGATCGCGACGGGATGTTTGTGCAATGTGAGACGGTGGTGGGCAGGGTCGAAGGTCGGCTGGAACGGCGCGAGGAGGTCGAGACCGATCGCGGGGGGCTCGCCGGCCGAGAAATTCGTCGCGACGTTCGAGAGGCTCAGCGCACCGATGCTCACTGAGTGCACTGCGGCAACGGTGAGGCTGTCGTGTCGTGCGTTGATTTCGGGACCAATACGTTGTTTGCCGAACAGCTGCGCCTCGCGCATCTGCTTTGCCTCTGGCGGCAACACGAGGCCATCGATATTCGGGTCAATGTCGGCAAGAATCGTCGTCCCTCCAATGACGATCGCGATGCGGCCGATGACCGTTGCGGCGTTCGGATCGGCCGGAACCGGGTCCATTGCGACGACGACAGAATCCGGACCGAACGTTCCCGGCGCGTGCGCCGCGAGCCACTTGGCCTGCGCACGCTCCGGCGCCGAAAGCGCGCTGCGTCCAAGAGCTGCGCGCGAGCTCCAGTCGCCGATCCACGGATACATCTGCGCGAGATGCGCGTCGACTACGGCGGCATTCGCGCCAAACTTTCGCGCCTCCTCGAGCAGTACGGCGCCAATCTTGATGTGTCCTCTCGACGCGAGATACATCCCAAGTCCGGCCCGCAGCGCAGCGTCGTGCGGTGCGCGTTCACTCGCCGCATACAAGAGCGATTCCGCAACGGCGAATCGCCCCTTTGCTATCGCAGCCTCAGCTCCGGGCGCGAACGCCGGACTCGGCCCCGGTGATTTTTGTGCGGCGAGCGGCACGGCCAGCAGCGCTGCAAACAGCGTACTGCGACGCGAGTACCGTGCGATGTCGGGGAAAATCATTTGCCGTGAATCTCCGCCAAGAGTTCCACATCGGGATCGAATGTGATACCCCGCGGCGGCGCGGCAAGATCGAGTGGGAACGTGACCCTCGCAGACTTCTCAGCCGGTATCTCAACGTGTACGCGATGCACGGCGCCGGCTGCGTCAGTCACATCTGCTGAAAGCGTCAGGCGATACGGAGCGAACCTCGCTCCCTGCTCTACATCGAGGACGACGCGATGCGTCGCGGCGTCATATCGCCAGCTCGTCGTCAGCGACGCGAACCCCGGCCGGCGCAGCCACTGATCAAAGAACCAGCCGAGTTTGACGCCGGACCGGTTCTCGATGGCATGCATGAGATCGTCGGTGAGCGCGTTGCCGTCCACATGCGCCGCGTAGTAATCGCGGATTCCGCGGAAGAACGCCGTGTCGCCAACGAGCGTGCGCAGCATATGCAGTGTCCAGCCGCCTTTCTGATAGCTGTTCGCGTCGAGCAGCTTCATCAGATCGGTCTGCGTCGTGTCGATCACCGGGCGTGATGCCACAACCGGATCGCGAAGGATCTGTGCGCGTGTTCGCACCATCTCGGCTTTGAACGCGCTGTCACCAAAGGCGTGACGCGTCCAGAATTCTTCGAAATAGGTCGCGAATCCTTCGGAGAGCCAGAGATGGCCCCATTCGCGCTCGGTTACGGCATCGCCGAACCATTGGTGGGCGGTTTCGTGCGCGATGGTGCCGGCGGCAGTCCCGCCCTTTCTGAATCCGCCGTCCGCGTAGAAAATCGCACTCGAGTTTTCCATCCCGCCGAAGCGCGTGCTGCTCTGCAGATGCGCGAGCTTTTCGTACGGGAAGGGCGCGACCAGATGCGTGAAGAAATCCATAATATCCGGCGAATATTTGAAATTCGCCGGCATCGATGCGGCCTGCTCGGGTGCCGTGTACACCATCTGGCTCACGCACTTCCCGTCGCGTGCAAATCCGCACGCGGAGGCGGCTAAATCGTAGCGCACGAGCGGCGCCGCGGCGATCGTGAACAGATAGACCGGGATCGGATGCGATTCGCGCCAGCGGGTGAGTGTGCGCTGCACGCCGCGTCCGAACGAGCCGTCGGGATCGGCTGCGAGCGGAATTTTCGTTTCCTCGAGGAGCGTTCCGTTCGCGACCACCTTCAGCACCGACGGCGCACGCACATTGAACGTGACAGTCGCCTTATCACTCGGGTGATCGATCGAGGGAATCCAATGGCGCGCGCGGTTCGGCCAGTTGTCGCCGAAGGCCATCCAGCGGCCGGCGCTGTCGGTGCCGATGATCAGGCCGTCGGTGACGGCGCCCGCGTATTCCACGACGACTGCCAGCGTATCGCCACGCGCACCGACCATAGGAATGCGAATGTGTTCCGCATCCTGCGTGAACGTCGCCGGGCGTCCGCCAAGCAAGACGCTCTTCACTTTCAGGTCGAGTAGATCTAGCACCAGCGTATCCGCGCGCGCTTTTCGCACGACGGTCAGTTCCGCTTTGCCCTCGATGGTCTTCCCGGTTTCAGGAAGATCGAGCGTCAGGTTGTAGTTGGAGATGTGGAAGGCGGACTGTTGCGCGCCGAGCGGGGCAGTCGCGAGCATCAGTGCGAGGGAAAATGCAGAGCGCTTTTTCATCGTGTACCAGGCCGCCAAGGTCGAGACAGCGTGAACTGTTTTTTGTTGTTCGGTGTTCTGTAAGAGAATCAGTCCGGGCCGTTGACCGCGTCGACGCACTTCGATGTTCGGACGGAGAACTTTGGTTAACCGACGCACAGAAAACAGTTAACTCGTTTTTGCCTTATCTGCCGAACAGTTTCCCCAGCACGCCGCTCCCACCCGGTGGTGTCCCGCCACGCCCACTCGCCGAAGCCCGCAGTGCCTCACCGAATTCTGGTGTCGACGGATACCGGTCATCCGCATTCCGCGCCATCCCTTTCAGCAGCACCTGCTCCATTGCTTCCGGAAAATCCATTCCCGCCCGTCGCTGCCTAAGCGGGATCGGATCGTTGCGCAGCCGCGCGATCATCATCTCCTGCTGCGTGCGCCCTTCGAACGGAAGTTTTCCGGTGAGCATCTCGTACGCCATCAGCGCGAGCGAGTACACATCCGTGCGCGCGTCGAGCGGCTTGCCGCGCAGCTGCTCGGGGCTCATGAACTCCGGCGTGCCGAGAATGATGCCTGTTGCCGTGAGCTTCTCGAGCTCGCCGCCCGCTTTGCGCTCTTTCGCGAGGCCGAAGTCCATCACCACGGCATAATCGGTGCCGTCGGCCCGCTTGCAGACCATGATGTTCTCGGGCTTCAAGTCGCGATGAATAATTTTAAGTTCGTGCGCGACGTGCAGGCCGGCCGCAATTTCCGAGATGAACTGCACCGTCATCGGAACTGGAATGACGCCCATGCGGTTGTTGCGGTCCGCGAGGATTTCTCCCTCAACATAGGGCATCACCACGTACACGAGCCCGTCTTCGGTCTCGCCCATGCGCACGATGTGGCACACGTTCGGATGCGCGAGGCGAATGCCGAGCGCGGCTTCGCGGCGCAGTCGCGCCATCGCGTTTTCGTCTTTCGAAAGATTCGGCGAGAGAATCTTGATCGCGTAGCGCTCGTTCGTGGAAACGTCGTGCGCGAGGTACACATACGACATGCCGCCCTCGCCGACTTTCTTCACGATCGCATACCGGCCGTCGAGCACCTGTCCCGCGAGATTCGCGTGGTTGACGACCTTTTTCATCGCGATCTCGGGCGTGTTCTGCCTCGGCGACGTTTGACGCGGAGCACCTGGCTCGAACGCGATCAGCCGTCCGCCGTCCTTCGTGCAAAACTTGGCGTCATCGGCATAGACCGTGCCGCAGGTCGGGCATCGAGTGCTCATGGCTTTCTCATGGCTTTCTTATGGTTTTCTCACGTGCACACCTTGTTCCGCCCGGCGGCCTTGGCGCGATACAGCGCCTCGTCGGCACGGGCAAAGAGATCGTCAACGCCCGCCACATCCGGCGCGGGATAACTCGCCACTCCAATGCTCGCAGTCAGTCGCACACCACCGTGCGCCGGCGTGAACGCCGTGCGCTCGACGCGCTCCCGCGTACGTTCGGCAAATTTCACGGCGCCGATCTGCCCGGTTTCCGGCAGCACGACCACAAACTCTTCCCCGCCGTACCGCGCGACGATATCGACGCTTCGAATCGATTCCTGAAGCAGCGCCGCCACTTCACGCAGCACATCGTCGCCGACGAGATGTCCCGACGTATCGTTGATTCCCTTGAAGTGATCGAGGTCGAGCATCAGCAGCGTGATCACCGAATCGTAGCGCTTTGCACGCTCCATTTCCGAACTCAACCGCACCGTCAGCGCGCGCCGGTTCAAAACCTGCGTCAGCGGGTCCGTATGCGCGAGCACTTCCAGACGTGCGTTGTCGGCCTTGGTCGTTTCAATCAGCTGCGCGCGGTGAATCGCAGCGACAGCCGCCTTGATGACCGCGTCCGCAAACTCGACGTCCTCATTTGTAAGCGGCGGCTCGTTCGCCATGCGGCGCAGGAAGAACACACCCGCCTGCGTCTTGCCAAGCGTAAACGGCAACGCGATCACGGAGCGGATCGGGACGAGCGTGCCGTTCGCCTGCCACTCTTTTCGAATATCAGCGTACAGTGGATTGCTCTGCAGATCCTCGACGAGCACCGGATGACCGTGTTCGAGCGCGCTGCGGATTTCCGGATAGCGGTCGAGATGAATTTCGAAATTTCGGAGCGCCGGATTGTCGAACGCGGTCGCCACGACGCCAACTTTATCGCCTGGCTTCGCGAGAATCACCGAGCAGCGCGAAAGGCTGAGCGCACGTGCCACGCGCCGCGCGAGAATGTGATAGATCTCGTCACTTGAGAGATCGCCGGTGACCTCGTGCAGAATATCGACGACCTTCCGGCGGCTCTCGGCGTCCTCACGTGCGCGCAGGAGCTCTTCTTCAGCAGACCGAAGTGCGAGCTGCGTGGTGGCCAGTTCGCGCCGCATTCGCAGCTGCGCCTGCACCCGCGCAATGAGCTCGCGCGGACGGAACGGCTTGCGAATGAAATCCGCGGCGCCAAGCCCGAATGTTTTCTCCGTCATCTCGTCGGGCGAGAGTGACGAAACCATCAGCACCGGAATGTCGCGCCAGCGTGCGTCCGCCTTGAGCTCCTGCAGCAGCTGCACGCCGTCGGTGCCGGGCATGATCACATCGAGCAGCAGCAAATCCGGGAGCGCTTTCTGCAGTTATGAAAAGAGCGTGTCGCGCCCCGTAGCCGATGACACGTCGAAGCCCGAATCGCGCAACACGCCGCTCAGCGACTCGAGTACGCTCGGATCGTCATCGACCACCAGGATGCGCGAGCGGGTCATGCGCTCTTCCCCAACAACGCGAGCAGTCCGTCCCACTCGACATTTCCGCCGGAGAGAATGCAAACCGTACGCGCCGCCGGCTTCACGATCCCTTCCAGCAGAGCCGCAACGGTGATCGCACCACTCGGCTCGGCGACGAGCTTATGCCGGTCGAGCAAAAAGCGCATCGCGTTCGGCAGCGCGCTGTCCGGAACGGTGACGACGTCATCGAGAAATGCGTGATGGTGCGCGTAATTGATGCTGCCGATGCGGACCGCGAGCAATCCATCAGCGAGTCCCCCCGGATTCGCCGCGATCGTCACCGGCGCGCCCGCCTCGCGCGCGCGCGTGAGCTTCGGTGATCCCGCTGGCTCAACACCAATCACGCGTACGGCAGGCGCAGCGCGTTTCAATGCGGCCGCCACACCAGAACTCAATCCACCGCCGCCAACGGGAACCAGCACGAGCTGCACGTCGGGCATGTCCTCGGCGATTTCCAAACCGATCGTGCCCTGACCTGCGATAATTGTCGGATCATCGAACGGCGGCACAAGCGTTGCGCCCTCGCGTTCACAAATCTCCACGGCCTTCGCCATGCGCTCGGCAGTCGTCGTGCCTTCGAGAATCACACGCGCGCCAAGACGCTCCGCGCCCTCACGCTTCGCGCGCGGCGCGGTGGTCGGCATGACCACGGTCGACGGCACGCCGAAAAGTTTTGCGGCGAGCGCGACGGCTTGTCCATGATTTCCAGATGACGGCGCGACAAGCCCTTTCGCGCGCTGCGCCGGAGTGAGCTGTGAAACGAACCAGTACGCGCCGCGGAACTTGAACGCGCCGCCTCGCTGAAGCATTTCCGGCTTCAGAAAAATCGGAACGCCGAACTGGTCGTGCAGCGCTTCCGACGGGAGCAGCGGTGTCCGCACGGCGACGCCGCGCAGCGCGGCAGCCGCGTTGCGGAAGTCGTCGAGCGAAACCAGCGTCGGTGCAACAGTCGAAGCGGCAGCAGTCATCCGGTGCGAAAGCTCCTGAAAACGAAGGCACGCGTTTCTATCAGGTTACTATAGAGCGCAAAGGGTTCTCGACGGGTGTAAAACTACTCCCCGTCCAGAGGCCGGTAAAGGATCGAAGTGTATAAAATAACGACAGCTTACTGAGTGCCATCTCCATCTATTCGAAGGAGTTAGCGCGAGTCGTTACCGAGCAGCGGAGGCATCCCAGCTGGCCACCGCCGCACCCTTGGAGTGCAAGACCAGGGCCAGCAAGGTCAGCGCTGGCCCGGTGGTGCCGTCGCGGCGTCCAACCGCGAAACGTGCCTGGAGGCTGAGTCCGGAGCGCATTGAGTCAGGATCGGGCGCTTTCGACGGAGGCACATGGAACAGATCGCGCGCGATGTACGACAGCCCGGATGCCCCGCAAATAAACGCGGGTCGCGTGAAGCAGGTGAGGGCGAGACGAGCGCTGGCCGTATCGCCCACCTGAGGCCTGATGAGCCCGTCCACGGCGACCTCGAGCACTCCCCGGCTCGGATCGTACCTTGCCTCTTTCACGGCGAATTGCACGATGACAATCGTTGAGTCTCGTGGCGAATCGACCGCGGCACGCAGGCGTTCGGCGAACGCAGCAGGCGTCAAAATGGACGGCGGAGCCTCACGCTCGACCGTATTCGGGACTACACGGTCGGTCACTCCGACCGTGACCGGAATCACACTTTTTTGCGTGGGTTTCGCGGGCGCGGTAGCAGGCGGCGGCGCGTCAGTTTCGCTGCCTGCGTGGGCGAGCGCGGTGGCGGCAGTACCGTACCGCGAATCGGTACAGAATGGCTTTTCCGCCGGCGATGACGCGCCGGTCGACGACACGATCACGAAGCAGAGAAAAGGCGCGAGCCGCGCGTCTGACGCGCTGGCTGAGAACGTGCGCGCGGACGCGTAGCTCACGGCGATCAATGCACCGCTCTTTGGTACGAACTGCAGCGTCTTGATGTCGGTGGTGTAGCGCTTGTTCGCGTTGAAATAGCCGCGCTCGAGATCGGTGAGCTTCGAGAGATCCGCGCGCACCGCATCGGCGAGATGTGCTTTGTCCGCCGGCACGTCCTGCTGCGCCGGCAGCGCGCGCACGGCGGCGAGCGCGCATCCGATCAGCAGCCGCCGCGCGCGCATACGCATCACTTCATCGAGTTGGGACAGGTTGTCGCCGGGTCAGCCGACGGCGCGCCGTACGTCGACGCCACGAGATCGGCTTTGTTGTCGTGCAGGATGAGCACATAGAAGTTCGAGTACTGCGAATCGCAGATGTCGGGGAGTTTCGGGCCGCCAAGTGCGGCGATGATCGCGGGGACCGTGTTGCTGTGCCCGACGACGAGAACCGTTTGTCCCGCGTGCGCGCGGACGGCGTCGGCGACGGCTTTCGCGTGCGCGACAACGGGGCCGGTATGAACAATTTCAGGCGTGAGATGCTGTGCGTCGACCGTGGGCTGCGCGGTTTCGCGCGTTCGCGTGAGTTCGGTGGTGATCGCGGCCTGCACCGCTGTGTTCGCGAGAGCCGCTGCGAGTGCTTTCGCCCGCACCATTCCCGCTTCGGTAAGCGGCGGATCGGCCGCGGGTGCGGCGGCCTTTTCGCCATGGCGGACGAGGATGACGATGATCGGTTTCGTCTGCGCGGAAAGCTGAGCGTCTGCGACGATCAAGCAGATGAGTGCCAGGAAAAAACGTCTCGTCATTGCGGACATTTCCGGGGTAAGAAGTTGCGTTGGACTCGCACCGCACGAAGAATATGCTCACTCAGACCACAATGTGGCGCGAAGCGCCGACCCATCGAGGCCAATAATGCCGATCATTCTGCGAACCGCCGGACTGCTCGTCCTTTCGAACCTGTTCATGACTTTTGCGTGGTACGCGCATCTCAAGAATCTGAGCACGCGAGCCTGGTACGTCGCTGCGCTCGCGAGCTGGGGAATCGCGCTCTTCGAGTACATGCTTCAGGTACCCGCGAATCGCATTGGCTACACGGTTCTCACGCTCGGACAGCTCAAGATGCTGCAGGAAGTGATTTCGATCGGCGTGTTCGTACCGTTCGCGATTTACTACATGAAGCAGCCGCCGAAACTCGACTACTTGTGGGCCGGATGCTGTCTGCTCGGCGCGGTGTACTTCGTATTCAGGAGTCCCGCCGTGACGTGACCCTGCCGGAGATGTGCGCCGCGTCACGCTCGTTTTCAAGCGCACCCGTTAGATACAGATGTATGAGATTCGCACTCGTACTCACCGCGCTCGGCGTTGCCGCGTGCGGCAGCGGTGATAAAGCGACCACGCAACCCGGCGGAAGCACGGCCGTGCTCACGTCGCTGGATCTCAGCGCACCGGGCAATACGCTCGCGCTCAACGGCACGATGCAGCTCAGCGCGACGCCGAAAGACCAGAATGGCGCGACGTATGCCGCGACAGTCACGTGGAATTCTGGAAGCAACTTTGTCGCAACGATCAGCGCGACCGGACTCGTCAGCGCCGTCGCGGGCGGTCAGGCATACATGTTCGCAACAGCGGGCGCGTTCAAAGACAGCACGCTGATCACCGTCATAACAGGTGCATATCCAACAAGCGCGGCGGTGTACATGCTGCCGGCCGCGTATTCGCCGGGCGCAACAGACGTTGCCGTTGGTGCCACAGTGCAATTCGTCTTTCCATCACTTGGCCACAACGTCTTCTTCGGATCCGTCCCCGCCGGAGCACCGCTAGATATTCCCGGCGAGGTGTCGAATCAAACCGTCTCGCGCACGTTCAACACGCGCGGCAGTTTCGGCTACAACTGCACGATCCACCCCGGTATGAACGGGACTATCGTCGTTCACTAAGCACACGCGCGGAGTTACCGCGCTATCGCTCCCCAAATCAGCGGCTCGCTCGCCTTCGACTGCCCGCGATACTGCGGACGGAACCCGTAGAGCACCGCGTGTCCCTTCCCGACGCTGACATCGACCATCGCGGCTTTGCCGTTGAGCTTCGCGCCGCCGAGCAGCCAGCCTGAGAGCAGCACTTCACCGGTCGCCGGATAAGACGCCACAACGGTCGCGCGAGCGGGATCGGTGATCTCGAACGCCGGCCCATTCTCAAACCAGATCGCAGGAACCGGTGCCGTCATCCGCGACGCGAGCGGGCTCGCACGATTGATGTCGACCGCGAGAATCGAACCGGGCGCATAGAAATCAGCGTTCCGTACGCCGGCGAGAACATTTTTCACCGGGAGCTTGAGCGTTTCGATCGCGTAGTTGCTCGCTTCGTTGAACGCGAGCACCGTCCCGCCGTTCTCTACAAAAGCGACGAGCGCAGCAGCGCCTGCTGTGCCGAGACCGCCAACGAGCGAATCCGGATACGTATCGCGCAGGCCGCGCGTCATCTGCCCGGCGTTCTGGTCGGGGAGCACGATCACGTCGAACTTCGCGTTGAGATTTCCGGCGCGTATATCGCGATCGACAAGCGACGTGAACGGCACGCGGTTCACATCGAACATCCAGCGCGTCCAGCCTTCGTCCATCGGTGCGTTGTAGCTGCGGTAGATGCCGACGCGCTTTGCGTTGCGGTCGCTAAGCCCGGCCACCGTGAACTTCGGCTCTTCCATCGGCATGATCGGCGCGGCACTCGAGACTGGCGCCACTGACACACTCGCGATGTCCACGCCGAACAACAGCGGCAGCGTCTGCGCGGTCACGTCGTACGGACGGATCGGCGGGCCGCCCGGGTACTCATGCAGGTTCGGATACTTCTGCCGCTCGAGCATCGACTTCGCATAGCCACCCATTGGCTGCGACGTCAGCACCACATACGATCCGCTCGGATACGTCGTGCCGTTCGCAGTGACCGCCACCGTGCTGGTCCGCACTTCAACCTGCCCGTGCTGCAGCGTCCAAATAATCCGCTGAACGGCCTGCGTGTCGCGCTGCGTGCGCGGAATGATGAACGCGGCCGGCACGGTGTCATGCGTCCACGGATGGTCAGCGGCGATCGCACGATCGCCCAGCGCGGCATAACTCTCGAGCCACGCGCGACGATCGCGCGCGGCTTCATTCAGCATGGCCCAACTCGCGCTCACCTGATACGCGACGATGTCGCCATACGTCCAGTGCCCACCCGGCCAAAGCGCGGGGAAATTCCAGGTAACTGTTTTGGCTTCGTAGCCGCGCGCCGCGCCGAGCTGGTTGAACGGAATGTCGATGGGCGTCGCGAGCGCAGCGCTCGCCGTCTCCGTGAGGATGCGCACGCCGCGATGATACAGCGAATACTGACGCGCCGGCGACCACTGGTCGTACGCGGCGTTGTACGCAATTCCCGTTTTTCCTTCGGCGATCATTCTCCAGCCGATCGCCATTCCCATCGAGTTCGTACCCGCGGTAAGAATCGGGTCGATGTTCGGATCGAGCGGGTCCATGTAAGGCGGAAGAAAAATTCTTCCGGCATTCGAACCCTGCTGGTGAATGTCGTTGACAATTTGCGGATCCCACGGCGTGTAGAGCGAGTCCACCGTGTAACGCGTTTCGGGCTGCGTGAACGCGTACCAATCACGATTGTCGTCGTGGCCGGTGTACTTGTGGTAAAGCTCCGGCGGCGATGTGCCCTCGGCTTTCGTGCCGAGCGTTGCACGATACCAGTCGCCGACGATGTCGACGCCGTCTGGATTCTGCGATGGAACAAGAATGATGATCGTGTTCGCGAGGATCGCTTTCGCTTCGGGCGTGTCGCCGCGGGCGAGCCGGTCCGTGAGCACGAGCGGCGTGGTGAATCCGCCGGATTCCGTCGAGTGAATCGCGGAGGTGATCAGAATGACGTTCTTGCCGGCGGCGAGCAGTGACTCGAGCTCGTCTTTCCCGCGCACGAGCGGGTTCATGAGCTTGCGCTGAATCATCTGATAGCGATCGAGATGCTTGAGCGTAGCCGAATCCGAAATGAAGACCGCGAGGAACGGGCGGCCAAGCGTCGTTTTTCCGAGTGTGTGAACCTGAACGCGCGGGCTCGTTTTCTCGACGGCGCGAAAGTAGTCGGTGATCTGCTTCCACGACGGCAGGTGCCGGTCGGCGCCCGGCTCGTAGCCGAGGATCGAGGCCGGCGTCGGAACCGGCGACTTCTGTGCGGCGAGCGGGGGGGGGGCGACGAGGGCCAGCGCGAGGCAGATCAAGTGTGTGCGTTTCATAATTTGAAACTTACGACTGTTTTTGGTTTTGAGTAATCGCAACAAAAGGTGTGCGTTAACGGTCGTTAATTTATTGGTATTGAACTAACGACGACGGGACAGGTCGGCCCATGCTCGACCTGTCCCGTCGCCGTTAGTTCGAAACCAATGCCCAACGACCGTTAACGCATACCTTTCGTTGCGAGTACCCAAAACTGTTGGGCAGTTTGTTACTTGGTGACCCCTTGGAAGGTCGGCGTGTACCCCGGCCAGATCTGCACCGGATTCTGCAGCCGGTTCGCCACGATCTCCGCAAGCACATCGCGGTGATCGATCGTGACCTTCACGTCCTGACCGTCCTGGAGATTCGGCGTCGCGAGCGGAAGGAAATTCTTCGTGAGAACCTTTCCGCCTGCGATGTGATGGCCCATCACGAACATCGCGCCGCCGCGGCCGTGATCGGTTCCCTGATTGCCGTTCTCGCGAACGTTGCGCCCAAACTCGCTCATCGCCACCAGCGTCACGTTGTACGTGCCGTTCCCCTGAAGCACGTCGGCCCAGAATGCGCCGATCGAATTCGAGAAGTCGCTCATCGTGTTGAACAGCGATCCCGTCAGCGGTCCCTCGGCGACGTGCGTGTCCCAGCCTCCGATATCTATCTGAATCGCCTCGACACCAATCCCCGCCTTGATGAGCGCGGCGGCCGAACGGAGCCCGGTTCCGAACGAGCTGGTCGGGTACGCTGCGGCATTCGACGGTTTATAACCCGGGAAGTTGATCGCCTTGAGCAGTGACAGGGTGCTCACGACATCGAGCGCAGCTGCGCGCGCGGGATCTTGATCGAGATAGAACTCGTTCGCGAGCCATGCGCTGCGCGCGGTTTGTGTTGCCGCGCTGCCGCCAATCGCGAAGGTCGGCGGCGACGGCATCGGAATCGTGAGCGGCGCGCCGTCGAGTGTCAGCGGAAGTCCGTTCGCGATTGCGAGCGCACGGAGCGGTGCAGCGGGATTGAGCGGCCACGAAGTCGCGAGATGGCGGCCGAGCCATCCGGTAGAAACCGTGTCGTCAGTCGCGGATCCGACCTCGATGAAATGCTGCGCGTCAAAATGGGAACGCGAACTGAAGGTCAGTCCCGCGCCGTGCACGACGAGCAACTCTCCGCCGAGAAATGCCGGCACCAAGCCGGTCATCGCTTTCGGAAACATCCAATAGTTGTCGAGCGCGGTGCCCTTGTTCACACTGCCGCTATCGGGCCGCGGAATCGCGAGCGTCGGACGCGCTGTGTAATAGTTGGGATCGGCAAACGGTGCGCAGAGCGACAGACCGTCCGCACCGCCGCGCATGAAGATGTTCACGATCACATCGCGCGCGCCGTTCGCACTGCTCGCCATCACCACTTTTGGAACCCATTCCGGCACCGCTCCGGCAAAAACCGCAGCGCCCGCCGCCTTCACGATGAAGTTGCGGCGCGAGAGATCATTGTATTCCTGACAGCCGCAGTTCGCGTGCTCGTCGTATGCGCTCATGTCCCGCCCCCTCTGTTTTTGTTGCGGTGTGCCTGGAATTTTTTAGAAGTACTGAAACGCCGAACTCGACAGTGCGAGTCCGATTGTCTCGCGCACGAGTGCCGCACTGGTCGGATTAGTCGACACATAGTTCGTGAGTTCGCCGGCGAGCCGCGGCGGCATCTCACCCGCAAATACGGCTTTGTTGATCGCACTCACGATCGCCGCCGGCGTGGCCGGAGTCATGAACGGTGTGACGTTGAACTGCACTGTTGCCGCCGTGTTCGCATTTGAAACGAACGTCGCGTAGTTCCAGCGCGTCAGCATGTTGCCGGACCAGTATTCGACCGTGTCGGGAAATCCGTCCGGGGTGAGCCAGGTGAAGGGCTGCTGGCCGACGGTCGTCACCTGACCAGACAACGACGCCACACCCGTGACGGTCACCGTTGGCGCGAGCGCGCGCAGTCCCGCCATAACGAGATGGTACGGACGTTTGAACTTTGCCGGCGCCGCCATCAGGTTGTCCTGCGACAAGATCTCGCGCAGCATCGACTTGATGTCGCCGCCGGTGTTCGCATACACCTGCGCGACCGCCGTGATCTGCGCTGCCGACGGTTGATAGCAGAGGAAGTACTGCAACATCTTGGTCGAAATGAATGTCGCCGTGCTCGGATGCACCGCGAGCACATTCAACATTCCCTCGCCCTCGGCCTGCGCGGCCGCGCCGGTCGCCGGCGACGCTGCGGGAATCGTCACGCCAAGCACGGTCTTCGATCCAAAATCGTGCAGCGAAGAATTAAAGTTGAACGTGCCCTTCCCCGCGATCGTCCATCCCGTCAGTACGCGCGACAGCTCGGCGACATCCGTTTGCGTGTATCCGCCATTCACGCCGAGCGTATGCAATTCCATAATTTCGCGCGCGTAATTCTGGTTCGGCGCCGCCTTCTGACTCATGGTCTGATCGAGATACAGCAGCATCGCGGGACTGTGCGCGCTCGCTTTGAGCAGCTGCGGGAAGGTGGTCATGGCGTACTGCCGGATCACGCTGCTGTCGTCGACGACTTTCAGATAGCCGACCTTCTCCATCGAGATATTGAAGTGGTCGCTCCAGAACTCGACGAGGCGCTGGTGGAGCTGCTGAGTGGAGAACGCGCTTCGATAAATTGTGGCGTAGGTGAGCTGATTCTGGACCGTTGTCGCATCTGCCGCGAACAACGTGGGGAGATCTTCGGAGATTACGGGGAAGTTCGCGGCGACGAATCCCTCTGAGGCGCTGTCATCAATGGAATCCGGCGCGAGCTGATATTCGAGATATTCGGAATAGCCCATCGATGTTGCGCGCGCGGCTTCTGTTGCGTTCAAGCCGAATGAGAGACGGCGCGCGAGGCGAAGTTCGGGGCTGACCCATGACGCGGCGGGATCGATACCCGGCGGACGCGAGATCAGTGTCGGTGGTGTGGTTGGGCGCCGGATCGGTGGACCGACGGGCAGTCTGCCGATTCCCTGCGCACGGGCGATGATCGGCGCAAACATTCCGGCGGCGAGTGCGGCACCGGCTTTCAGTATTGAGCGGCGAGTCGGAGCGGTCATGATGATGCGACTCCGTGGTAACGCGGTTGTTAACACATCACAGCGTACTGCATTGAGATGTACACTGACGTACGCACGGTGTAGTCATATCCTGTGTGATGAATGTCACTTTCTGCGAGTTTATGTCGTGGGAGTGATACCCAACTGCTAACAACTGTCGTGAGTTTTGCGCTCTCGGACCAAGGCTGTGTGTTTGAGGCTGACGGTGGTTGGCTCTGGAAAAAAAGCGACGGGACCGAATCGTGTTTATCACGATCGGTCCCGTCGCCGTTTCATTCCCAAAGCCAAAAACCGTCAGCAGAAGTGGCTCCGCTTTTCTGTACAGCTTTTCAGCTTGAGATAAGTGGATTCACGGGCGGGGTCAGGCCGCTCTCCGAATTGAGAGTGGCGTGAAGTATGCTTCGTCCGGCGTTTGATCCGCGAGGCTCGAGTGCGGCCG